>CAZLJD010000015.1:0-121178 GCA_964559865.1 uncultured Synergistota bacterium | reverse complement strand
TCGCCCATTAAAGCGGTACGCGAGCTGGGTTCAGAACGTCGTGAGACAGTTCGGTCCCTATCCACCACGGGCGTAGGATACTTGAGGAGAGTTGCCCCTAGTACGAGAGGACCGGGGTGAACGAACCTCTGGTGTACCAGTTGTCCTGCCAGGGGCACCGCTGGGTAGCCATGTTCGGAACGGATAAGCGCTGAAAGCATCTAAGCGCGAAGCCAACTCCAAGATGAGGTATCCCACCGCTTTATGTGGGTAAGGCATCTGGAAGACTACCAGGTAGATAGGCTGGAGGTGTAAGCCCTGTGAGGGGTTGAGCTGACCAGTACTAATATGCCGAGGCCTTGGTCCATCTCTCTTCCTTCTATTTAGGTATCATGGTTAAAGGTGTGGAAAGCTTTTGGTGACCATTGCGGAGGGGAAACACCTGTTCCCATTCCGAACACAGTAGTTAAGCCCTCCAGCGCCGATGGTACTGCCGGGGCAGCCCGAGTGGGAGAGTAGGTCGTCGCCAGAGCTTTCCACTTTTTTTATATCTGTGTCAGTTTTTCTATGTTTTCTGCTGCCTTTCTTACCTCTCTGGGAGTGTCATCTGCAGAAGGCTTTATAAAGACATAAAGCACATTTGTCCTGCTTACTAGTGCTATGTGTATTACTCTCTTCATGTCAAATATCTCTTTTATCCTCTTGAAAAACCTATCAAACTCCTTTTTCTCCCTATACATGACTGTAAATTTCCTGTCTTCTATTTGTATTATCTCCTTCTGCAAGTATGTCTCTTCCTCTATGCGGGGTTTGAATATGTAGTAGCCCCTTCTTATAATCTGAATATCGGTTCGCACCTTTTTCTTTGGTCTAAACACTATGTAGAGCTTGTCGTGACGAGAAGTTATTAGAGATACTGGCATGTACAGTACGCTGTGTCGAGGGAGAAGAGTTAGCGTCATTTCTATCTTGTTTAGCGTATCGGAATCTATCTCGTAGTTTACTCTGAAACCTATGTATCCACCAAGCCATGTGTACAACTGATCTTTGGGACGCAACAGTTTTTCAAACTTCTTTGCAAAGTGTTCCATTATCATTAGATTTATCTTTCTGCCCTTGAAGAACTGAAGTGTAACTACTGCTCCGAGTACAAGCATTATCATGACCACATTGTTCATGTTCATATCAGCCTTGTTCCTCCCTCTTCTATTATCTCAACTTGCGTGAGTCTGTTTTCAAGAAGCCTTTCTTCTATCTTTTCTGCTACTTTTTGTAATATACGTGAAGATACCAGAAATGCTGCAGGGGACCTGCTTACCCTGTATATGTTTCTGAGATACACCTTTATGTATGGCTGGTTTACCTCCACCTTTCTAACCATACCGACGGAGACTATGTCCATGTATGTGATGGGTTCCTCTATGGTTGATAGCACATCTATTACCCTTTTTAATATCTCCTCGTCTGTGTAACGCAATTACAATCCTTCCTCTATGTATTCTTTGTACAGCTTGTATAATGCTTTTGTCCCTCTTGGTGAACTTTCGAGCAGAGGTATTTCTGTTATTTTTATCCCTGAAAATCTCTTGGCCATCTCTGAGATAACATATTCCTGCTCTTTGATCTTTCCGGCTATCTCTCTTGGAGGGTTTTCTATGCGCAGTACTTTGTTTAGGAAGATACCACCCACATGTATCTTGAACTCGTTCATGAATGTAAGGATGCGTTCGGTTTCAAACAGCGAGAGCTCCTCCGGTAGCGTTACTATATAGATGGTTGTATCCTGCGAAGATAATATTTCGTCTATCTCATGTAATTCTTTACCGTACTTCTTTAGCTCTATCATTATGTCATCTTTCTCCTCTTCCGTTGGTAGTTCCACTAACTCATCTCCTACTACTGCAGAGTATTCTCCTCTGACATTCTTTATCATCTGTCTCTTACTTAGAATACCCTTTCTCATCTTTATGAGCCGTTCTACCCAGATGAGGGTGAGTTTTGGGAGGGCTAACACCTTTTGGGTTATACCAGTGGGAGGGGTATCAAATATTAGTATGTCAGCCATTTCGGTGTGTATGGTCTTTTGTATGGACTCTAATATTGCGTATTCCTCTATTCCCGGGGAGTGTTTGAGAATGTCGAAGTATTTGTCTAAGTTCATTGTATAGAGATATCGGTATGTGGTCTTTAGCTTTTGTGACATTTCTGAGAGGTACTCCTTTATGATGCTTTCTGTATTTATTTCCACTGCTTTTAGCCTTTGGTTTACAGTTGTTGCCTTGTTTGAGAGTTTTACTGAGAGGGCATCTCCGAGGTTGTGAGCTGGGTCTAACGAGCTTAAGAATACGCTTTTACCTGATTCTGCTATACCCACACCGATTGCTGCAGATACGGTGGTCTTTCCAACTCCCCCCTTGCCTAATACGAACCTTATCTTCATTCTACCCCTCCTCAGTCTATGTCAAACATACCAGCAATCTCTCCAAATACATCATCCATCTCTTTGCTTCTCTTTGTCATTACAAATATTTCTCTCTGCATGTATGGTAGTATCCTTAGCAATATGCCGGTTGATGGTAAGGGAATTCCTATAAATGCCCCTGTGGTTATTATTGCAAATATGTTTTCGGTTTCTTGCAGGTCTTTTTCTATGATGGATGTGGAGCTCTCCTCAAGTCCTGAGAATATGCTTTTGAAGAAACCGACGAACCTATTTTTGCTCAAGTTTGTGTCCTTCTTTCTAATAAATTATTATGGGGGCCCTTTAAGAGCCCCCGTTTCAAGAGGTCAAAGGTACTCTTGCTATTCTGTTGGTTCTAAATCTGGATTCTTTCTCATCGCCTTTGTAAAGTCGGATATCAGCAGGAAGTTAAGTATGAGCATCAACACCACAAATCCGCCTACCGGGTACTGAATGGCAGACTTCAATACAGGTACTACCACGATTAGGTACCATATCAGCGCAGATGTTACTGTGATCCAGAGGAAGAACGCTGGTATGAGTATTGCATACTGGTAAACCTTCTTTGCCTTCAATATATTCCTTACCCATACAGCGGCAGTGATCATTGCGATAGATGCAAGCATCTGGTTTGCACCGGAAAATGCTGGCCATAATACGAGATAGCTGCCGCTCGCTGCCAGCCCTACTCCGAGCGCTGCTGCAATGGTTGAACCCACCCATCTGTTTGCTATTGCCTTGTACAGACCGGGTGTGCCCTTCTTTATAGGTTCCCATATCTCTGCCCATGCAAACCTTGCAAGCCTCGTGGATGTATCAAGGGTCGTTAGTATGAAGGCAGTTACCCAGAGCGCACCAAATACCTTTCCGAACGCAGCCGGTATCCCCAAGCCAGCACCCACAGCCTTTCCATAGCTTGCAACGAACATCCCTATAGCTCCTCCTACTGCGCTTGCTGCCTTCAGGTAGTAGTGACCTAAGTATACGGAGTCTGTCTGAAGCTTTGTTAGGTCTAAGTGCATACCCGTAATTTTCTTTGCTACGCCACTTAACACCATAAAACCAAATGCCCCTATGGATGCAATAACTATGGTGGAAAGAAAGCCTTCGGTGAACATTCCTGCATAGCCTACGATGAGCCCATGCGTTTCCTTGTCAAGTTGCTTAGAAGATGTACCGGATGCCACGACCGAGTGGAATCCCGACAGTGAACCACATGCAATTATGAGTGGTACGGTGGGCCAAAACGGGGAGGCTTGTCCTCCTATGATGTTTGGTGAGAATATTGTTGAAGATGCCCAGTTGAAGCCGTGGTGCGTTACTATGATTGCAAGGCCACCCATGATCAAACCTGCCCACAGCAGGTATGCGTTTAAGTAATCCCTTGGTTGCAACAGTACCCACACCGGTAGTGACGAGGCTATAATAATGTAAATTAAGAGGATTATGAGCCAGGTACCCCTTGGAAGACTCCACGGATGATAGAAGCCGAACCATATTGATCCTACCAGCAGTGCCAGTCCAACGATGGTTCCTCCTATGAGCCCCAGTTTGGTCCTGTAGAGAAGGAATCCGGTGATCAGTGCCACAAATATGAACAACATGGATATAGTGGCGGATGCCGGCACCTTTATGAACAGCTTTGCGGCGACCGCTGCGAATGCTGCTATAACGAGCAGTAGCGCAAAGTAGATAAACAACTCAAAGGAATAGCCTGTCCTTTTACTTATGATTCTACCTGCAACCCACTGGATAGATTTGCCGTCGTACCTTACAGATGCCATGAGAGCCATGTAATCGTGAATGCTCCCAATAAAGATATTTCCAAACCACACCCACAGTAAGGATGGTAACCATCCCCAAGCCATGGCTATCGCTGGACCGAGTATGGGTCCTGCACCCGCAATGGATGCAAAGTGGTGTCCATACAGTACTGCTGTTTTTGCTGGATAGTAGTCTACACCGTCGTTCATCCTGTTTGCTGGTGTGGCTCTGTTGGGATCTGCTTTTACTACCTTCTTCTCCCACATCTTGCCGTAGCTGAAGTATGCGGCGACGTAAATTAAAGCCCCTATAATGACAACAACTGATGTCATTTCAACACCTCCTTTTAGGTTTGCTTTAATCTGACCTTTAACCTCTTCAAGGTGAATTTTATCACTTTGGTATTGTTATGTCAAGCTTGAGACTATTTGCCCTCGTATGCCTCTTTTTTGTGTGTTTTGCTGGTGTTATAATTTAACAGATGAAGTTTATTGTGACTGCGGATTGGCACATCGAGGGATATGATGAAAGATATGAGGTAGCAAGGTGGATCCTCCAGAAGGCACAATCAGATGGTGCTACCGTGATCGTTGCTGGAGACATACTGGATAAGGGGATTAGAAGGCACGCCGTTTTGGATGACCTCTTTGGAGGGTTTGATGTACCTGTGTATGTTATAAGGGGAAACCACGATGTTTGCCTCTCGTCTGGCTATGTAACTTCCAGTAAGGTTTGTGTAGTAGATGAGCCTGAGGTTGAAGTCATGGGTGGAGTATACTTTATGTTTATCCCTTATCCCAGGAGTGAAAGCACACCCATGTATGGATATATAAAAAAGCTCTTTCACCGGGTTGAAGGGAAGAAGTGGATACTTGTCTCACACGGAGATTGGGTTAGGGGAAGTAATGGTGTGTATGAGGATGCTTACTTCCCACTGACGATAGATGATGTGAGGGAGTTTTCTCCTGCATTTGTCTTTTTGGGACACATACACAAATGGGGTTACGATGCAGAATACAATGTGTTTTACCCCGGTTCTCCTCTCCCTATAGCGAGGGATGAATACGGTGTGCATTACATTATAGAGTTCGATAGTGATGAAGGTAAGATTGTGCATGTTCCTGTTAGTGCTGCCCCTTTATACTTGAAGGAGGAGGTGTGCGTCGTTCCGGGGGATTACAGAGGCGATGTAGATAGTTGGCTTGAGAGTGTTGCTGCGAAGTACGAGGGTCATAAGGTAGCAGGGGTAGAGGTGGAGCTTTTCGGTATTACCGATTTGGATAGGAAGGCTCTTTCTGATTATGTGCATATGAAGGTTTCGTCCTTGTGGGAAGGTGCAGATGTCAAGATATATAACGGTGTTAGGCTTATAGAAGATGTTCCCGATGTTGTATTGAAGTTCGTGGAAGACATACGAAGTATGGCGGATAAGAGGACCGATGTTGACGAACAAGAATTGATGGAGGCTGTGTGGCGAGTTGTCTCAAAGGGGTTTTCCCGATAAAGGTGTTTTTCTCTTTTCTGTGGATTTTGCTTTTTGCGGACCTGTGAAGGGTAGAGATGTGCACTTCTACCCATTTTGCGTGGTATATGCACCCAATGAAATGGGTAAGACGTACATGGTGGAAGGGATCGTTAAAGCTGTTTTGGGCAGAAAAGCTGGGATAAAGATGAGGAATGGATGTGAGTATGTGAAGGTGAGGCTCCTTGTAGATGGCGAGGTTAAGAGTTTTGATGTTAACGGTGAGAGTGTGGTCCTCGACGAGGACCTGTTAAAGATGTCAGTTATCCGGGCAGGTGAGAGTAAAGTAGAGCTTTCCAACCTCGAGGCTGTGATTTATGGGGATTCGTTAAGCAGGTTGATGTCAGCAGTGAAAGAGGAGATGAAACTAACAGCCCTAAAAGAGGAACTCTCTAAGTGTAAGGAGCTGGAGGAAGAGCTTTCTGAGATAGAGAGGGAACTGTTTCTGTCTGGTGATGTCCCAAGAAGGCTTTTTGAAGTAGAAGAGGAAATGTCTTCTTTAGAGGAGGAACTGAGACGGTGGAGAGAAACCTTTTCTTATCTGTTTTTTAAGATACGGCAGAGACTTGAAGACCTGGACGAGGAACTTTCAAGTCTTCAGGATACGAGGATAGATGGGATTGCCTCACTTGTGAGGGAATACAGGTTGTTATTGGATAGGATTTCTGTACTGAAGGAGGAGGAAGCGTTACTCCGGAAGGAATACCACAGGTTAAGGATATCCAATGAATGGAGACGCTCAGATGTCGTTGTGGCGTTTTTGGGTATGTGTGTCTCAATAGCAGGTGCTGTTATTGTATTTTTTGCTTACTATGGGGTTCTTGGTGATTTTGTTCCATGGCAGCTCGTTGGGAGTGTGATTTCTGTGCTTGGTGCAGTTGTGCCTGCTTCCTTGTCGGTGAAGCTGAAAGATTTCAAGAGACAGGTTAGAGAGTACGAGAAAATGTATGGGGAGAATTTTGTCTCTGTTAGAGGGGACGAGACTTTGAATGGTGTTCGTGCGAGGCTTGAGTCCGTCAGAGGGGATTTGAAAGGTGTGGTTTTAAGGGTTAAGCAGTTGCTTGAGAACATCGAGTTGCGCTTTAGGGAGGTGGGGGTGGTTTCACGCTCCCCAGATGATTGGGAAGATGCCATTAGAGGACTGAGAGAAAGGAAGGCTCGCTTGCTGGAGGAGAGAGAAAAACTTCTAATGAGACTTTCTGACATGCAGTCCTCTGGCGTTGAACCTTTGGACCGCATAAGTGATGTCTTTTGGAGTGAACATTGGGACGGGAACCTTGTTGATGCCTATAACTGCATTAGAGATAAGGTTGTGGATGTAGAAAGAAGATTAGCCGAATTGAGAGACGAGCAGCGGGTGATAGAGAGAGGTGTAACCACTTTAAAGATGAGACTTAGTAGCCTTACTGGGATAGACATCGATGGGGATATGCTCTCTACGAGGAGGGCATTTTACAGTTTTCGTGATGAGTTAAGTCGGAGAATAAGGAGGATTAAGGCTCGTCTATTCCTCAGGGAAGACGGCATTAGGCTGATTGAGGCCTATAGGAGTAAGGCTGCGGATGAAGTTAGAGGTGTCTTGGAGGGAGTGGCGTTACCCATGTTGCAGGAGTTTGCTGATTATGGGGGTATAAGTGTCCACGAAGTAGGGGGTAGGAGCAGAGTTAACAAGCTCTTCTTGATGAAGGAGGGAACCGAATATTCAGTTGATGAGTTAAGCACGGGCATGTCTGAGCAGCTTTACCTTGCCGTAAGACTTGGAATAGTGGAGGAAAGGAGCAAAAAAAGGGGATTTTTCCTTTTAGATGACGCATTTCAGCGAACTGATTGGCAGAGGAGGAGGTTCTTGGTTAAGGAGTTAAAGGAGTTTTGTAATCGTGGGTGGCAGGTGATATACTTTACGATGGATTATCACATAAGGGCACTGTTTAAGATGGAAGGAGCAACTGTAATAGACTTATAAAGTTAAGGTAAAAGGGGGAACATCGATGGCTTTTAGGAGAGATGTGGGGGTTGATTTGGGTACATCCACGGTACTCGTATTTGTGAAGGGTAAGGGCATTGTTCTTAACGAGCCTTCTGTTGTTGCGTTTGATAAGTCAAGCAAGAGGATACTCGCTGTAGGGGAAGAGGCAAAGAGTATGATAGGTAGAACACCGGGCGACATTGTGGCGGTTAGACCCATGAAGGAGGGAGTAATTGCGGACTACGAAATAACCGAGAAGATGTTGAGATACTTTTTGAGAAAAGTGCTTGGAAGGTTTTCTCCTGTTCGTCCGAACATAATGGTGTGCATACCTTCTGGTGCTACCGATGTGGAGAAGAGGGCGGTCTTGGAGGCGGCGATGAGGGTGGGTGCAAAGAGGGCGTTTCTCATAGAGGAGCCAATGGCGGCGGCGATAGGTGCGGGAGTAAACATCTCTGAAGCCCGTGGAAGTATGGTTGTTGACATAGGGGGTGGCACGACGGACATAGCGGTTATATCCCTCGGAGGTATCGTTGTAAGTGAGTCTTTGAAGGTTGCAGGGAACAACATGGATGAGGCGATTTTTAAGTACGTGAAGAATAAGTTTAACCTTATCATTGGGGAACAGACGGCCGAAATAATAAAGAAGGAGATAGGTTCTGCTATCGGCGATGAAGATAAGGAGATGGATCTCAGGGGAAGGGACTTGATGACGGGTTTGCCGAAGTCCATAAAGATAACATCAAAGATGGTTTCGGAGGCTATAAGTGGGGCAGTGAGAAGGATAATAGATGGGGTGAAGATGGTACTTGAGAGGACACCGGCAGAGCTCTCTGCTGATGTGATAGATAGGGGGATAGTAATGACGGGGGGTGGTTCACTCCTGCACGGATTGGACAGACTCATAAGTGAGGCAACTGGCATTGCAACCTATGTAGCGGACGATCCCCTTACATGTGTGGTGAAAGGCACAGGGATGGCGCTGGATGTGATAGATTCGCTTCATGGAGGAATACTCTCATACTCACACAAGAGGTAGGTTGAGATGATAAAGGGATTATACATAGCTACTTCTGGTATGCTTGTGAACTCTGCGGAGATCGATGTAAGGAGCAATAACATTGCCAATGTGGACACGGTTGGTTATAAGAAGGAGAACATAGATGTGCGTTCGTTTCCGGAGGTGCTTATAGAGAGGTACAACGACAAGAGGGAGTTTCCACCGTTCTCCAAAGACAGGGAAATTATAGGGAGTATGGTACTTGCAACGGTCGTCAACGGCACATACCTTGATAAGAGTGAAGGTCCTATTCATCACACGGGTAATAGCTTTGACCTTGCACTTCAAGGACATGGGTTTTTCGTCGTTCAGGATGCAGAGGGCAATGAATACTATACAAGGGCTGGTAATTTTACACTTGACCGAGATGGACAACTTGTTACTCATCAAGGATATGTTGTGCTTGGGAGTGGAGGACCTATATCAGTGCCTTCTGGTGCGAAGTTTACCGTGGACAGCGCTGGAGATGTCTTTATAGACGGTACGCAGGTGGACAGGCTGAGGGTCGTGGACTTCAAGACGCCTACTTATCTGAAAAGAATAGGAGATAACCTTTATAAGGCGACGAAAGACAGTGGTGAGCCTGTGGATGCCCAAGGTTATGTGATCAAGCAGGGTTATCTTGAGGGCTCTAATGTAAACATTGTTTATGAGATGGTGAACATGATAAAGGCTTATAGGCAGTTTGAGGCGGGACAAAGGGTTGTTCTTACAAACGATGAAACTCTCAGGGAGGCAATAACGAATATACCAAGGACGGGTTAATATTCCTGTTGAGGGGTGGTATGTATGATTAGGGCGTTGTGGACGGCAGCTTCTGGTATGATGGCGCAGCAGCTCAACATCGATACGATTTCGAACAACCTTGCAAATGTAAATACCACGGGATTCAAGAAAAATAGGGCAGAGTTTGAAGACCTCATATATCAGACTACCGCAGAGGCAGGGACACCTGTTGCTACGGGGTTGACTCTCCCTACCGGGATTCAGATAGGTCTTGGTGTTAGACCTTCTGCCACGCAGAAGTTGTTCATGCAAGGTAACATATACCAGACAGAGAACCCGCTCGACATTGCGATAGAGGGAGATGGTTTCTTTCAGGTGACGCTTCCAGATGGGACTGTTGCCTACACGAGAGACGGTTCTTTCAAGTTGGATGCGAATGGCAATATTGTCACATCTGATGGTTACTTTATAGAACCACCTATTACGATACCTCAGAATGCAACCTCTATATCTATTTCTCCTGAAGGGGTTGTTTCGGTGAAGATACCGGGACAGGTAGCGGCTCAGAATGTGGGGCAGATACAACTTGCAAGGTTTGTAAATCCGGCAGGATTAAAGGCTATAGGGGATAACCTCTTTAAGGAGACAGATGCCTCAGGTGCCCCCATAGTTGCAAATCCGGGTACCAACGGTATGGGGAATCTGCGTCAGGGTTTTCTCGAGGCGTCTAATGTGCAAGTCGTTGAGGAGATGGTTAAGCTTATCACTGCACAGAGGGCTTATGAGTCCAACTCTAAGTCCATTCAGACTGCAGATGACATGCTGAGGATAGCAAATGGTCTTAAGAGGTAGTAGTGCACTTTTCGTTGTTGTTTCTTTACTTTTCTTGGTGTGCGGTGTTGCCGTTGGTAGCGTGATCGTCGATATAAGGTCGCACTCCGATGTTGGCAGCGTTTACTACACGCTGGGAGACATAGCAGAAATTAGTGGGGGTACGAGGTCACAGAGGGTTGCCCTTGCCTCTCTGAGGTTGGGGGTTTCTCCACCGGTAGGAGGGGTTAAGAGAGTTAGCTTCGAAGAGATAAGAAGGGCAGTATTAAGGTCTGCGGTGGATGTGAGAGAGGTTGTGTTTAAGGTGCCTTCTGTTATACTGATCAGGAATGCTGGCACGAGGGTCTCTGCAGGGAGGATCTATTATGCGGTATTGAGGTATCTTTCAAAGGTGATACCTCTGCGGAGGAGTGAGTATAAGGTAAAGTTGCTTCCTGTTCCGCCAGTTGTGGTGAGTTCCAAGAGGGTAACGGTTGAGGTAATAAACGGCAGGACGGATAACTGGTTTGTGGGTGGAAAGAGGTTTTTCACTGTGGGTTTCTTCCACAGAGGCAGGCTGTTGAGGGCTATGAATGTTGGGGTGGAAGTATTTTTTTTGCAAAGGATCGTCATCGCAAATAGACTTATAAAGTGGAGGCAGATAATAAGATCTTCTGATGTGAAGGTTTACAAGAGCTGGGTGACACGGTGGCACAAAGGGGTATCGTCTGCTTCCCTTGTGGTAGGTAAGATGGCAACGAGGACGATCCTTCCGGGTACGGTAATAACTGAGCAGATGATAGATGTTCCACCGGTCATACACAGAGGAGACATTGTTAGGATAGTTTCCATTGTGGGAAAGATAGTTGTGGTTGCTAAGGGAAAGGCGAGGCAGAGTGGCAAGGTAGGGGAAAAGATAATAGTTAGAAACCTCACCTCTCACAGGGATGTGCAGGGAGTCGTGGTAGATGGAACTACCGTAAGGGTATACTGAGTGTGGGAGGTGCTTGACGATGAAGAGGGTCACAATTGTAGTTGTGATGCTGTTTTTTGTTATCTCTTTCGTTTCTGTGGTTTGTGCAGCTTCTCTCTGGAAAGATGGCAGTAACCTTTATGCGGACAGGAAAGCTCACAGGCTTGGGGACATCGTTACGGTGATAATAGACGAAAACACGCTGTTCTCACAGAAGGTTACTACCGGAAGTGAAAAGAAGGTAAAGATAGGCGGAGGTCCTGGTAAGGGGCCACTTTTTAAACTCATACCGGAATTTGGCGTTTCGGGTGACAACAAGTACAACGGTGATGGGACGAACGAAAGAAAAGGGGAGCTTAAGGCGAAAATTGCAGCCAAGATAATCAAGATTCTTCCCAACGGTAACTATGTGATAGAGGGAAGGCACACAATTATTGCCAACAAGGAAAAGGTCCAGATAATCCTTACCGGTATGGTGAGGCCTGATGACATATCTTCCGACAATACCGTGTATTCCACCCAGTTGAGCGATGCAGAGATACACTATGTAGGCAAAGGTCCTCTCGGAAGGATGCAGAAACCCGGAATACTGACGCAGATATTCAATTTACTGTTTTAGGGGTGGGAGTCATGAAGAGGATAGTTGCTGTATCCGTTTTCTTTTTGCTGCTGGTGTCTTCCGGTGTCTTTGCTGCGGTGAGGATAAAGGACATAACCGACATCGCTGGTATTAGAGAGAACCAGATTATGGGTATAGGGCTCGTCGTGGGGCTGAAAGGTACAGGTGACAAGACCCCTATATCGTCGCAGATGATGTCCAACCTTGTGAAGCACTTTGGCCTTACAGTGGCAAAGGATCAGATAAAGGCTAAGAATATAGCAGCTGTTATGGTTACTGCAAATCTCCCGCCATTTGTCAGGCCCGGGCAGAGGATAGATGTAAATGTCTCTTCTCTTGGTGATGCAAAATCTCTTGAGGGTGGTATCTTACTCCAGACACCTTTGAAGGCTGCAAATGGTAGGGTGTATGCTGTTGCGCAAGGTCCTTTGGCGGTGGGTGGCTATCAGGCAGGAACGGGTGGTGCTACGACCCAGCAGAATGTTCCAACTGTTGGTTCTATACCGGGGGGAGCAATAATAGAGAGAGATGTGCCAACGACATTTCTGAGGGGGAGGGAGTTCACTCTCCTTTTGAGAAATCCAGACTTCAACACGGCAGCACGGATAGTGAGGGTCATAAACCACAAGTACGGATACATAGCCCGTTCACCAGATCCGGGTACGGTGATTGTCAGACTTCCTTACAGATACCTGAGAAATCCCGTTACATTTATAGCTATGGTTGGCCACTTGGAACTCACACCTGACACTGTGGCTAAGGTGGTCATAAATGAAAGAACTGGCACCATTGTGGTGGGTAAAGATGTTACTATAGATGCAGTTTCCATATCTCATGGTAACATAACGATAAAGGTGGATACATATACAGCGGTATCTCAACCATTGCCGTTTTCAAAGGGTAAGACGAAGGTAGTTCACTATCCGAAGGTCTCTGTCCAGCAAGGTGCAAACAAGGTGGTAAGGTTCCCTGCGGGTAGTAATGTTGGTGATGTCGTGAAAGCCCTTGCCTCTGTTGGTGCTTCACCAAGGGACATTATCTCAATACTGCAGGCGATAAAGCAAGCAGGGGCATTACATGCGGAATTGGTGATACGATGAAGATAATGCGTTTTCCCTTGGATGTGAAACCTCTTACTAAGGAGGATAAGTTAAAAAGGTTAAAAAAGGCGGCAAAAGACTTTGAAAGTATATTCTTCTACGAACTTGCAAAGGAGATGAGAAAGACCGTTCCAAAGGACTCTCTACTTGGAGAGGGGCTTGCAGAGGATATATTTAAGAGCATGCTTGATGTTGAATACGGTAAGATTATGGCATACAATGGAAAGTGGGGACTTGCAGAACTGATATACAATCAGTACAAGGATAAGGTATAAAAAAAACTGGTGGAGCTGGCGGGATTTGAACCCGCGACCTTTTCCGTGCGAAGGAAACGCGCTCCCCCTGCGCCACAGCCCCAACCACCGTTATTTTACCACAACTTTGGTGGGCTTTCAAGGAGTGTTGGTAGCATATTTGGGTAAATGCCGAGAAGCCCTTCTGTCTCTTTTGTTAACCTGTTGGAGTTTCGTCGTCCATTGCCCTTATCATTACCGGTTTTTTCGTTACCACCTCAAGCCCTTCTATTAGCTTCAAAGACTGCTTTATGTTCTTCTCCTTTGATATGTGAGTCATTATCACTATTGGAACTGTCTGACCTTCGTGTCTCTCTATTTGCAGGACATATTTCAAACTTATGTCGTGATTACCAAATATACCTGAGATAGCAGCCAGTACACCTGGCTTGTCCACCACTTCCAGCCTTATGTAGTACTTGGAGCGCAGTTCACTTATGTCCATGAGGTTTGGTTCCGTTACCTTTGGAAGGAAGACGAAGCCCTTTTTCGTCTTTTTCTTCTGGTATATAGAGCGTGCGGTGTCCACAATGTCTGAAACTACTGCAGAGGCAGTTGGCTTACTGCCTGCACCTTTTCCTATGTATATAGTGGGGCCAGTGTAGTCTCCAATTACCTCCACTGCGTTGTATACGCCATCTATCTTTGCAAGTATGGAGTCTTTAGGTAGCATAACGGGGTGCACTCTAAGGCTGAGTTTGTCTCCTACTTTCTCTGCTATTCCAAGGAGCTTGATCTTGTGTCCCATGTCGAATGCGTACTGTAGGTCTCCGTAAGTGAGTGCTGTTATGCCTTCGTAGTACACATCTTTGAACTTCGTATCTGTGCCAAAGGAGAGAAATGATAGGATAGCAATCTTGTGGGCTGAATCTATTCCGTCAACATCCAGCGATGCATCTTTCTCCGCATAGCCTAACCTTTGGGCTTCCTTGAGTACCGTTTCAAACTCTTTTTTCTCGTTGAACATCTTCGTGAGTATGTAGTTGCATGTGCCGTTTACGATCCCACGAACCATACTTATCTCGTTTCCAATCAGTGCGTCTCTGATAACCCTTATTATTGGGATACCGCCAGCTACACTACCTTCAAACCCCACTGGTACGCCTCTTTCGGAGGCTATCTTGAGTATCTCAAAGCCGTGCTGTGATATAAGTAGCTTGTTTGCGGTTACTACTGCTTTTCCTCTCGTTATTGCGTCTAATATGTAACTTTTCGCAGGCTCAAGTCCTCCTATGAGCTCTACCACGATATCTATTTCGGGGTCTTCTATGATCTCACGAGGGTCTTTGCCCACGGAGATGCCTTCAACTGGGCTTTCCAGCTTGAAGCTCCTGCTTACCATCTTGGTTACTCTCAAGGGCAGGCCTACCTTTGCCTTTAGTAGTTCTTTGTGTTCTGTGAGCATACTCACCACACCGGAACCAACGGTTCCGACTCCGATTATTCCTATGTTTATGGTGTTTTCCATGTAGTATCCTCCTTTAACTCTTTGTGTATTTGTCTGCGACCTTGGTGGCGCCAAACGCCTCCGGCTTTATGAATGCCTTAAAGCCACTGCCAGTTATCATCCCAACGATGGAGTGCACCATGTCCCTTGTTTTGCCGTTTCCTCCGACATCAAGATGTATCTCTATCTCTGGTGGTGCTGCTCCCTCTATTTCGCTAAAGCCCAGCAGTATCTTCCCGGCAACATTCAGACTGAGGTAGGCTTCGTAGAATATCCTCTGGTGTATTTCTCGCTTTTCGTCGTTTCTTACCTTCTTGTAAAAGTATATGCCCCCTTTCCCCTTTCGGTGTAACACGATGGCGGTAACGAACACTACATTGTCTTCTGTTTCTTGGGAATCTGTTCCCACGATAAGTCTATACTCTCCCTCTTTTGATTTCATGTACTCTACGATCTTTCTTACCACTTCAGAGATAGATAACCTGCCCCATGTAGGGCTTGTGAAGTAAGGGAATTTATCATCTCCCTTCGCTCTATAAGTTTAGCAGAAGTACCTGCAGAAGCCCTATGATAAAACCCAGGATACCCCCTGCGATCTCCACGAACCTCAACTCTTTTTTGCTGACTTTCAACACGATTTCTTCCAGCTTTTTGAAGTCAAACTCATTCACCCTGTTTTCTACCATTCCTTTAAAACTTACCTGTTCTTTGAGCTCTCTTACCATTCCATTTGCTATGTCCGGAAGGATCTCCCTTATCTCCCTTTTTGCTTGTGTCATTATGTAGTCTCTTATCATCTTTTTCAGGGAGGAGGGTAGTATTACGGGTAGTTTATCATCTACTCGCTCTTTTATGAGGTAGAACACCTTCCGTAGTATTCTTCTGTCAACTTTGTTCTCCTCAATTACCCTCTTTATACTGTCAATGGAAACGAGTTCACTCTCTACTACTTCTCCTACTGCTGCTGCGATCTCCTTCTGCCTCTTCGGAAGGAGACCCTGAATTTTGAATCCAAGGATGTTCACGGGTTTGTAAGGTCTGAATAGGAGCCTTATAGCGATGACATTGGTTATCCAACCGATGAAGGCTCCTATTACTGGTATGAGCCATACCTTATGACTCAATATCAGCTCTATTTAGTTCCACCTCCACCCCCGCATACTCAACAAGCCCGCTTACCAGTAGATTGGGTTTCCTTACTCTCACCTTTACGCTTGAGATAGTTGGAAATTTTCTTAGTATTTCCTTTGCAATCCTGACGGCAAGTCCTTCGGTAAGAGTGTACTTCGTTTTGAATAGTATGTCTTTTACCGTATTGTAAATGTCAACCTCGTCAACGCTTAGGTGGGGGTCGTCGGTCTTAGATGGCTCTGAGACATCGAGGAACGCCTCCATGTCCACCAGAAACTTTTGCCCGAGCTCCCTTTCTACCTCATGCCTGCCATGGTATGCGTAAAAGAGCATACCCTGAATAAATAGTTTCCCTTTTACCATCTCGTTAAACCTCCTGCTCAGAGTTTTTCTTCCACCTCTTTTAAGATGGACTTACTTACTTCTGCAGCCTCACTTAGTATCTTCTCAGCTTCTTCTTTGTATGTCTTCACAAACTCTTCGTCTTTGATGGACGAGAGGTTTATAAACACATTGTATATTGCAGACCTTATTGCAGCTTCTGCAAAGAGTGCACCAACTCCTACATCGCTTATGGCATTGGGGTTACCGTTTTCTGCCATGAACCTGCCTTCTTTAAGCGTGGAGAGTATCTCCTTTGCTACTGTTAATGGTACCTGTGCTGCTTTCTTCAGTGTTTCCTGCATCTTTTGTCTTCTAATTGTCTTTTCTTCCTCTGTGTTTTTGGGGAGCTTCAGTGCTGCCATAAACTCGTTGAACACCTCCGTGTCTGTGTCCATGAGTTCGAGCAGTTTTCCTCTTTTTTCGCTAAATTCCTCTACTCTGCTTTGCATCTGGTCCCTCACCGATTCAAATCCCTTCTTTCCGATGGTGAGGTTTGCTACCATTTCGAACAGAGATATACCCATTGCTCCACCAAGAGCTGCTGCCGTTCCTCCTCCCGGTGCAGGAGAATTTGATGCCAGTTCCTTGATAAACTCTTCAATCGTCATCTTCTTGAATTCCACGCTATCCCCTCCTCACAAGATTTTAGACATCGATCTGACCTTGCTTATACGACGATGTTGTTCTGTGCGTTACAAAATTCGCACCTGTCTCCTTTTAAGTGATATTCCTTGATGAAGTAGCCGTCCCTTACGATTATGGGTTTTTTGCACCCCTTGCAGTATGTACTTTCTCCTTCTTCCCAGAGTATGTTGCCCACGTACACGTAATTGAGTTTTTTGCTTGCTATTTCGTAAAATCTTCTCAGTGTGTCAAAGGGCGTTGGTGGATTACTAAACTTGTACATTGGAAAGTACCTCGAAAGATGTAGCGGTATATCCCTGGATATGTTGCTCAGCCAGTCCACCAGCTTTGCGAACATCTCTTGCTGATCGTTTACCCCGGTTATAACGAGGTTGGTTACCTCTATGTGTGTTTGCTGACTTGCTATCTCTATGGTTTTCAAGACGGGCTTAAGTCTGCCACCACTGAGTCTCCTGTATGTCTGGTCGTCGAAGTATTTGAGGTCTATATTCATAGCGTCTATGTATGGCAGTAGTTCTTTCAGAGGCTCTTCTTCTATAAATCCATTCGTAACGAGCACATTCTTCAAGCCCCTTTCCTTCGCAAGGATTGCTGTATCTCTAACATACTCGTACCATATAATAGGCTCTGAGTATGTGTAGGCTATGCCTATACTTTTGTGCCTTAGTGCGAGTTCTACGATCTGCTCCGGCGATATGTATTCTACATCTACCTTTGCCTCAACGAGCTGCCAGTTCTGACAAAATCTACATGAGAAGTTGCAGAATATAGTTCCTATGGAGAGGATACCACTGCCCGGGTGAAAGTGGTAGAGTGGTTTCTTTTCAATGGGATCCATAGCAATGGAAGAGACTGCACCGTATATCTTGGTGTAGAGTACGCCACCTTTGTTAAACCTTGCTTTGCATATACCCTCTTTGCCCTCGGGTATAAAGCACCTGTGTGGACACAAAAGACACCTTACGCCGTCTTTCTCCTTTTCGTAGAATGAAGCCTCTTTAATGGTATCTTGTGACTGTAAACCTGTATATCTTAACATCTTCGTCTTCCCATATCCCTGCCTTTCTCTTTGCTATGGACAACTGCTGTTCTACCGTATCTACACCTTCCAAGTCTGGCAGCAGGAGTCCTTTTCTAAAATCCTTCTCTACGATGACACCGTATATTTTTGGGTTGAGCTCTGATATATCATTTACCTCTTCTGGTGGTTCTAAGACATCTACCGAATACTCTATGTAAGGGAGTTCGTCGGGAGTTACGGGATAAAACCTTGGATCTTCCGAGCAAGCGGCTATTGCGTTGTAGATTATCTCTTCGGCAACATTTCTTCTGGTTGGTACGAATGTCCCTATGCAACCCCTGAGGTTGCTACCCTTGTGAAGGGAGACGAAGACCCCTTTCCTCTGCTTCATCTCAGGTGTGAGCTCTTCCGGTACGGGGATAATGCGCCTCTTTGACACATATTCCTCTACTGCCTTCTTTGCAAGCTGAACCAGTGGGTGCATCTTTACCCCTCCTTTTGTGGGTATATGGCTGCCACGCAGTAGCCTACGCCGAAAGGTCCTTCGTACGAGAGGACTTCAGACTCTACCTTTAAGCCGTTGAATGCTCCAAATAACATAACCAGCGGCCTGTATCCGCACTCACCAGCCCTATCTATCAAGTCCCTGTCAATGCTTAAAAGTTCCTCGGCGTTAAAATTCCTTATCACATCCACTATCTTTTCGTCGAACACTTTTCCCATGGGGTCGTATCCAGCAGGTGCACCGGGCGTAAGTCTGTGAGATAGGTCTCCGCTTGCCACCAGTATTGCATTTCCTTCGTATCTCTGTAGTGCCTTTCTCAGCATCTTTCCAAACTCAAACAGCCTCTCGTAAGGCATAAATGCCATGGTGAGCACAACGAGTGGAAGCTCTCTACCATTTAGCAGATAGTACAGAGGTACCATTGTTGCGTGGTCGAGTATTTCCGTCATGCCGTATCTGTACCTGAATTTTTCTCCTATCTCGGCAATGGGAAAGTTGTTGCTCAAACACTCTTCTTGTATGAGCTTCACCAGTGTCATGTTATTTTGGAGTGAGAACCTTACACCTGGTGCGCCGAACGATGTAAGAGAACCACTGAGCACATCGTCTATCAGGATACCTACGGCATCTCTGAATACGAGGTTGTGTGGTGTTATGAGGACAATTGTATCTGGGGACTTATCCCACATAATTTTTGATAACCTTTTCATGGCATCTATTGTGGAAGCCACATTTCTGGTCTCTCTTCCACCTACTTCTGGTATGATAATTGGAGGGTGTGGCGTCAGTGCTCCCATCACTACCATAAGTAATCCCTCCTTTGCGGAAGATACCCGTTCTTATATGGTAATTATACCACTATCTTGATAAATTCTCCAACTGTGTTATAATTATTTTTGTTCAAATCAAGCCATAAGGAGTGGTCTCGTTGAGGACAGCGATAATTGTGTTTCACATAATAGTGTCTGCCGTTATAATTGTGCTTGTTCTCATGCAGTCAAGGAAGGCAGCGCAATTTCACGGCATATTTGGGGGTGGCACTTTAGCAGATTACAGTGGTGGAAAGAAGAAGAAAATGCCTCTTCTTACGAAGCTCACGGCTGTGTTTGGAGGAATATTCTTTCTAACATCTATCCTCTGGGTCCTTGTCAACAAGTAGGGGGTGTCCAATTGAAGAGGCTAGATACCTTTGAAGATGTGGTAAATTTGCGGATAAGTGGCGAAAAGAGGCTCTTTTCTGCCACGCATGAGGAGATTTTTGCAGGTTACACGACAGATGTTTACTTTCTGAAAACGCTGGACATATTGAGACGGGCTGGTAGGGAGCATGTAACTGTAACTGCTGAGATATTTCCGAGGAAGAACGGCGTTATGGCAGGAGTCCGTGAGGTCTTGAACTTTTTGGAGGGTGCTGATGTTCGCATTTGGTCAATAGAGGAGGGTGAAGAATTTTCTCGCAAAGAGGTGGTTATGAGGATAGAAGGTCCTTACGATGAGTTTGGCCAGTGGGAGACGGTGATCCTTGGCTTTTTGTCTGCCTCTTCGAGCTGGGCTACCGCTGCGAGAGAGTGTAAAAGGGCAGCAGGGGAAAGAACTGTCCTGTGCTTTGGTGCGAGGCACACTCACCCTGCGGTTGCGCCTGTGATGGAGAGGGCGGCAATCGTAGGTGGAGTGGACGGTGCGAGCTGTATCCTTGGGGCCAAGTTTGCCGGAAGAATGCCCAAAGGGACGGTGCCTCACGCAGTAGCATTGATTATAGGTGATACGGTTGAGGTTGCTCGCCTATACGATACAGCCGTTCCGCCGGAGGAGTCAAGAATAATACTCGTTGATACATTCAAGGACGAAGCAGAAGAGTCGTTGAGAGTTGCGATGGCACTTGGAGATAAACTGAACGGTATAAGGCTTGATACCCCTGAGGAGAGGGGTGGAATAACGCCAGAACTCGTCAAGGAGGTAAGGTATAGGCTGGACCTCCAGGGTTTTAAGGATGTGAAGATATTTGTCTCTGGTGGTATAAATCCAGACAAGATAGAGCGGTTGAAGGATGCACCTGTAGATGGATTTGGAGTTGGGAGCTACATAGTACACGGGACACCCATAGACATGACGATGGACATAAAAGAAGTAGAAGGTTTACCTGTTGCAAAAAGGGGGAGGTTGCCCGGCAAGATAGAAAACCAGAGGTTGAAGAGGGTGAAGTGAGTGTCGAGAGTAGCTGTTGTGAGGTGCTCTTCTTACGGCAGTAGGGAGGTTGAAGGGGCGGTTTTCAGACTACTTTCCTATCTGCCAGAGGTGGAGGTGTCTTCTCCACTCTTAATAAAACCCAATCTTATTTCTCCTGTAGAACCTGATAGGGCAGTTACTACCCATCCAGAGATCGTGAGGGCGGTTGTCCGCTACTTTAAGGAAAGAGCAAAAGACATCGTTATTGCGGACAATCCCGGGTTTGTATTTGATGGACAGGAAGATGAGCTTTTTGTCAAGACTGGTATCAAAGGGGTTGCACTTGACGAGGGTGTCAGGTATGCGCTGTTGCGTTCCAGAGGGGTGGAAAATGTCAGAATAGATGGGAAGCACTTAAAGGAGATAGTCCTCTCCAAGATGGTGCGTGAAGTGGGTTCTATGGTGAATGTTGCCAAGATGAAGACCCATGTTGATACGCTCATTACCGGTGCGGTGAAGAACATATTTGGGACGGTCGCCTCTGGGACGAGGAGGACGGCACACATGCTTGGTAGCAGGAAGATGCTTGCTGAAAGTATCGTTGACATCTACGGGGCGGTGAAGCCACGGCTTTCAGTGATGGACGGCATCGTGGGGATGGAGGGCAACGGCCCTTCTCACGGGACACCCAAGAAGGCAGGATATCTGCTTGCTTCTACTGACGGCGTTGCGCTGGATGTGGTAGCTGCGTACATTATGGGATTCGATCCGAGAGAGATAGACACGATAACCTATGCAGATGCGATAGGCGTTGGTAAGGGGAGCCTTGACGAGATAGAGATAGTTGGAGACGAAGTAGGTGTTGTGCCGTTTAAGAGGCCTGTTGGGTGGAAGCTGAAGATGTCCGGTATAGTGGGTGCCATTGGCTATAGGCTGGTAAAGATTTATCCTTACCTGAACAAAGAAACCTGCATAAAGTGCGGTGTTTGTGCAGGCGCTTGCCCTGCGGACGCCATTAGCATGCAACCCTACCCCGTGATAGATAGAAGTAAGTGTGTGTACTGCTTTACCTGTAACGAGGTTTGCCCTACCGGTGCTATGGAGATAAAAAAGAGCCTTGCAGCGAGGGTGCTCGGCTATTGAAGCAGCTGGTTGTCGTTTTTATCTGTTTGTTCTTTTCGATTGGTGTAACCAATGCCTCCGTGCTGAAAAGACATATACCAGAGGTTAGCAGTATGCTGGCTAAATACAGAAAGTTCTCCTACAATGTGGAATACGGGAAACACTACAAAGATGTGGAGGTAAAGTTGCTTTTTAAGGTAGGTAAGTCTCGTCTGCTACTTGAGAGGTTGCACTGGTCTATCCTAAGGCGCGTGAAGGGTGATCTGTGGCTTGATATACTGGATAAGGATACATCTTTCGTTGTGGTGGGGAAGGGTGATGTGCTTTACGAGATTGGGCTCTTCGACGAATATGAAGATAGGTATATAATTGTAGGCAGGCAGAAGGGTAAAATTCAGCCTTACGGGAGAGGGGCAGTGTTGTTGCCTTGCGCTGAGCCTCTGAGTACAGATAAGGGGTTGCAAAAGTACTTTAACTGTTATATTGTAAAGAGGAGAGGTGTCCCTTTAGCTGCTGTGTATGTGAGTAAGGGCGTTATGTCTGTTAGAGATGTAGTAGGGTACTACAAAAGACAGGTGGCGAAGGTGAGGGAGAGTACCCGTCCAGCGTTCGTGGGTATAAATGGAGACAAAAGGGCTGTTTACACCAAAAGGAGGTGGGGCACAGAAGGGTATCAGAGGACGCTCGTCATATATTACAGGAGGCGTGTCTTCATGATAGTTTCGTCACCGTTAGCCTTCAAGTACAGGAGGCTTCTTGCAGACGGCGTGTTGATGGTGGATATGCATCGAAAGAGATAATCTTTTGAAAAGAGAGGTGTGACAAGATGAAGATGAGGCTTGGCACTAAGATCATGGTGTTTATGTTGATAGTGGGCATCGTGCCGCTTGTTACCGTTGGATTGCTGGATTACAACGAGGCGTCTAATTCTCTGCAAAAGATAGCAATTGAAGGTATGATGCACGCAGCTTTACCGGTTTACGAGGCTGCTGAAGCTGCACACAGTGATGTCAGTAATACGCTCAAGAGGGCTTTGAAACTGGTTGAAAAAGAGATGAACGCCACTGGCAGGCTATCACTGGAGGAGCAAAAGAAGATCAAGGTCAAGGTCACGAATCAGGTTACCGGTAAGAGTGAGGAGATCACCATACCGGAGATGACGATGGTGGGAGTCTCTGTGAGGTTTTTGCCAAACATTCTTGACCATGTATCTGATAACCTCCGTGTTTCTGCAACGGTCTTTCAGGTGATACCTCAGGGGCTTCTGAGGGTGATAACCACCGTAAGGAAGAAAGATGGCTCCCGTGCAGTTATGACTTATATACCCAAGAGTTCTCCAGTTTACAAGGCAATAATGAGCGGAAAGACTTACATGGGCATAGCAACTGTCCTCGGAAAGGAGTACTATACGATATACAAGCCTTATGTGGACGACATGAACAGGATAATAGGGGCGGTGTATGTGGGAAAGCCTTTGAGTGATGTACAGCAGCCTGTAGTGGAGATTGCAAAGAGGGTGCACTACGGTAAAAGCGGTTATATGTCCATACTTGATGCAAAGACCGGTATCACGATTTACCATCCGAATAAGAAGTTTATTGGTAATAAATATTTGTATGAGAAGTATGGGTTTGTGAGAGATGCGGTGAAGTTTGCAAAAAAGCACGGCAGAGGTGCTTACGAGTACGAGTTCAATGGTGTTAGGAAGTTTGGGTATTTCATGTACTTCAAACCGTGGCACTGGGTGATGTGGTTAGCAGTCCCTGAGGAACAGGTGGTGGCACCTGTGTGGAATATGAGGAAGATGAACATCATTGTGCTGGTGGTAGCGGCTGTACTCATCGTTCTACTCGGCATGTTCATCGCAAAGGGAATATCGAAGAGTGCAGCTAACATAAAAGAGATTATGGCACAGGCTGCAAAGGGAGACCTGACCGGTATAGGGAAGGTTTACTCTTCTGATGAGTTTGGTGAGATAGCGAGTATGTTTAATGAGCTCATGGGTAAAACGAGCAAGGCTCTGCACAATATTGTTGATGCAGTGAACAAGGTAGCAGACATATCCCAGTCGCTTGCGGCTACTGCCCAGGAGTCCAATGCCAACACTGAAGAGATAAAGGCTAACATGGATCAACTCTCGAAGGACATAGAGGATGTTGCAGCAAACATTGAGGAGACCAACGCCGGCGTGGAGGAAATCGCATCTTCTGCCCAAGCAGCAGCGGAAAGTGCTCAGAATGTTGCTGCTCAGGCACAGGAGATCAGCGATGCTGCAGACAGGGGGCTTGCTGCTATATCAGATACCTTCAGTATGATAGAGCGTGTTACCTCCAGCTCCAAGGCGTCCGTTGAGGCTATAAACGGCGTGGTTGCAGCGTCGAAGGACATAGGAAAGATAGTAGAGACGATAACCAACATAGCCGATCAAACGAACCTTCTTGCACTGAACGCTGCAATAGAGGCGGCACGAGCAGGTGAAGCGGGTAGGGGTTTTGCAGTGGTTGCGGAAGAAGTAAGAAAACTGGCGGAGGAGGCCAACAACGCAGCGGGAGAGATAGGCAATCTCATAATGAAGATACAGGGTATGGTGGACAAGGTTGCTGACAGGGCTCAGAAGGAGCAGGAAGACATAGCGAAACTGCACAAGCAGGCTCAGGTGGCATTTGACGAGATGGAAAACATCACCAAGGCAATAGAGAAGATATCCACTTCCATAGAAGACATTGCCTCTATAACGGAGGAGCAGTCTGCATCCACGCAGGAGATGGCTGCAGCGATAGATGGCGTAACTAAGGCAATTACTAGTGTGAGGGACAGAGTGGAAGCAGTTTCTACATCTCTTGAGGAGCAGACGAGGGTTGCGGAAAACCTTGGCATGGCTGCACAGGAGCTTAGTGAGATGGTTGTATCCCTGACGGAGGAAGTAGAGCATTTCACGCTGATTTCCAAGAGTGACCTCGTCTCAAGGGGATACATGACCGAGGCAGAAGCAGGCGGTGTGGAGAGCAAGGCTATACAGGAAGTAAGCGAGGATAACGCATAGTACTTCGAAAAGAGGTGGAATGGGTTTGTACGCCTATCTGGTGAGGTGGGAGCCCTCTCACATAGTTGAGAGGGTCTCCTCTTGGATAAAAGAGCAGGTGGATAGCTCGGGCTTAAAGGGTGTTGTTGTAGGTATGAGCGGTGGCATAGATTCAAGCGTCGTAGCTGTTCTTTGCCGCGATGTTTTGGGAGATGAGATGGTGGGTGTTTGTATGCCGTGTCATAGCAGGCAGGAGGACAGAGAGGACGCATACCTCGTTGCAGAAGCGTTTGGTATCCCGATGGAAGAGGTCGTCCTCGACGAGGTTTTTGACGCACTTTTGGGTGCACTCGGCGTTGCAGGTGCAGACACCAGGAGCAATGCCGTGATAAACATCAAACCGAGGTTGAGGATGACGGTCCTCTACCACATTGCAAATGTTAGGAACTACCTCGTTGCTGGCACTGGCAACAGGAGTGAGCTTGAGGTTGGTTACTTCACCAAGTACGGTGATGGGGGTGTGGACATACTGCCCATTGGAGAGCTCGTCAAACACGAGGTAAGGGCGGTTGCAGAGTACCTTGGTATCCCGAAGAAGCTGATAGAGAAACCGCCGTCTGCTGGATTGTGGGAGGAACAAACAGATGAAGGTGAGATGGGTATAACATACGAGGAGCTGGATAGGTACATTCTGGGACTTGATGTGTCTGAGGAGGTAAAGCACCGCATAGAGGATTTGAAGTTGAAGAATGCACACAAGCGTTCAGCAGTGCCGGTGTGTAAAATCTATTAAGGAGGGTTTTTTATGTCAGGTCATTCCAAGTGGGCGAATATCAAGCACAAGAAGCAGAAAGTTGATGCCCAGAGGGGTAAGATATTTGGAAAACTGATCCGGGCGATAATGGTTGCAGCAAGGGAAGGTGGTGGAGACCCTGAGACGAATCCAAGGTTGAGGGCGGCTATAGACAAGGCAAGGGAGTACAACATGCCGATGGACAACATAAAGAGGGCTATTCAGAAGGGTACAGGTGAGGCATCGGGGGTTGCTTACGAGGAGATTGTTTACGAGGGTTATGGTCCCGGTGGTGTTGCTGTTATGGTAGAGGTACTTACCGATAACCGTAAGAGAACTGCGGCTGAGATGAGGCACATATTCTCGAGGCATGGTGGTAGCCTGGGTGAGAATGGTTGCGTTGCATGGATGTTTACCCGAAAGGGTTACATATACTTGGAGGGTGTGGACGAGGAGACGGTTATGGAAGTAGCTATAGACGCAGGTGCGGAAGATGTAAAGACGAATGAGGACGGTAGCATAGAGGTTACCACAGACCCGAAGGACTTTCAAACAGTGAAGCAGGCATTTGAGAGTGCGGGCATATCTATGTCGGAAGCGAAGGTCACCATGATACCTCAATCAACCGTCAAGCTACAGGGTAAGGATGCCGAACACATGGTTAAGCTGATGGAGGAGCTTGAAGAACACGACGATGTTCAGGAAGTCTATGCCAACTTTGACATACCTGACGAGATAATGGAGAAGATGGCAGTCTGAATGATGTGTGTGGGCATAGACCCGGGTAGCGATGCGCTTGGATATGCAGTGGTTCTCTCTGAGAGAAGTAACCTCCGTGTGGTTGACTTTGGAAGCATAGCGGTAAGGAGCATACCTTGGGAACAGCGACTGAATGTGCTTTATGAGGGCGTAAAAGATGTCGTGATCGGTGCGAAGCCGGACTTGATGGGAGTGGAGAGGCTCTTTTTCAACAAGAATGTAAAGACGGCTATAAAGGTTGCAGAGGTGAGGGGAGTGATTTTGCTGGTTGCTGCACAGCACGGTCTTTCCGTTGTTGAATTAAATCCCATAGAGGTGAAGATGGCACTTACCGGGTATGGAAGGGCTCGAAAGGAGCAGGTAAGGGAGATGGTGAAGAGGATTTTAGGGATACACGAGACCCTTCCCTTTGATGTTTCAGATGCTCTTGCAGTTGCTGTGGGTGCTTTGAGGAAGGTGGAAAGCAGGTTTAATGTTTGATTATCTTTCGGGCGTAGTGGAGAGTAAGAGTCTGCCGCATGTCGTTTTAGATGTGAACGGCATTGGATATAGGGTGCATGTTCCCGTTTCTCTGTACGAGAGATTGGAAGTAGGACAGAGATGTAAACTTTACACGGAGCTCGTTGTGGGTAAAGATGTCATTTCCATCTATGGTTTTTCAACCCCTCAACAGAGGGCGTTTTTCAATAGGTTGAGGCGTCTGCCCAACATAGGTTCAAGACTGGCCGTTAATGTGGTTTCCTTCGTCTCTTTTGAGGAGCTGAAAGGAGGCAGTGCCGTTTTAGAGCGGGTGCCGGGTGTGGGACCTAAGCGTGCAGCGAGGATACTGATGGAGTTGGGGGAGTGGAGTGAAAGCGGAGAGGGTCTGGAGGGTGTAAAGGAAGCCATGATGGAGGCGCTACTTGCGCTTGGATACAGGAAGAGAGAGGTAGTGGACAGGCTGCGTGCCTTTACCCTGAAGGAGGGCGAGGGGGTAGAATCTGCACTCAGGAGGTTTCTCGCTGGGGTGAACGAATGAACTATTACAGGCCTGATACTCTTGAACAGTTTGTAGGACAGACGGGTGTTACTTCTCGGATAAGGCTGTTTGTTGAAGCTGCTTTAAGGAGACAGGAACCTCTGGATCACATGATACTTTCGGGTCCTGCTGGGCTCGGGAAGACTACCCTTGCGAGGATTGTGGCAAACGAGCTTGGTGTCGGTTTTACTGCTGTAGGTGCAACGGCAGTAGAGAGAGCAGCAGACCTTGTATCCCTTCTTGCTGCACTGAACTACAGAGATGTGCTTTTCATAGACGAGATCCATCGCCTCAGAAAACCTATTGAGGAGATGTTATACCTTGCAATGGAGGAGTGGGTGGTTGATATACCTACGGGAAAGGGTGCACTGGCAAAGGTGGTTAGGATACAGTTACATCCATTTACCCTTATAGGTGCTACCACGAGAGTGGGTATGCTTTCTGCACCTTTGAGGAGCCGTTTTGGTATAGTCTTTTCTCTGGACTTTTACTCCGTGAACGAGCTTGCAGAGATAGTTTTGAAAACAGCCGATGCCATAGGGGTGCGTATCACGGATGATGCAGCACTAAAGATTGCAAGGAGTGCGAGAGGGACACCTCGTATAGCGAACAGGCTTCTGCGAAGGGTAAGGGACTTTGCACAGGTAAAGGAAGTGGCTCTTATAGATAGTGCAGTTGTCTCTGATGCTCTGAAGTTTCTGGACATAGATGAAAATGGTTTGGACAGAATGGATTACGCATTTTTGAAGACTATAGTTCAGAGATTTGGAGGGGGACCCGTTGGTATATCTGCCATAGCTTCCTCTCTTGGAGAGGACAGGAATACGCTTGAAGATGTTTATGAACCTTATCTTATGAAGCTTGGATTGGTAGTGAGGACACCTCGGGGCAGGATTGCAACTCGGAGGGCATTAGAGATCCTTGCTAAGAAGGGGGAGATGACTCATGGAGCTTAATCACTTTGCTAAGATACTTGTGATAATGGGTATAGTGTTGGTAGGCATAGGTGGGCTGTTCTATCTGATGGGGAGTTTTGGACACCACTCGTGGCTTGGGAGACTTCCCGGTGACATATACATACAGAGGAAGAACTTCGTCTTTTACTTTCCGCTGGTTACATCGCTCATCATAAGCATACTTTTGAGTGTAGTTATAAACATCATATTCAGGAGGTAGCAGTTCGATGAAAAGGTTGGTTTTGGGTGTAGTTGTGGTTTTGCTTCTGGTTTCTGGTGCGTATGCCCGTCCACCCAAGAGGCTGAAGGTTGGGATACTGGTGGGTGTGCAGAAGGTTACCCTGTTCAGCAAAGGGAAGATGACGGTAGTTGACAAGACGACACACAGGGTCGTTGCAAGGGTAAAGAAGATAACATTCCTTACCAAGGGTAACAGGATACAAGCCGATGGACACCTCTGTGGATACAGGGTTGCTGTCTATCCCGCTCGAGGTAGGTACATAAGCGTTAGATTCTACGAGGGAAAGATAAAGGCAAGACCCTATAGAGGGTATTTTCTCGTTAAGTTGTACAAGGGGAAGCTTGTTTTGATAAATGTGGTTGACTTGGAACATTACCTTTACGGGGTGCTTGGTATGGAGATAAACCCCAAGTGGAACATAGAGGCGATCAAGGCACAGGCAGTTGTAGCGAGAACTTATGCACTTTACAGTAGAGGTAGCTATAAGAAGGAGGGTTTTGACATCGTGGGCAGCACGAGGTTTCAGGCTTACAGGGGAGTTGCAGCCGAGAGGTATGTGATAAGGAAGGCTGTAAACGAGACGAGGGGAGAGATACTCGTGTACCATGGAAAACCAATAGCTGCTTTTTACCACTCCGATAGTGGTGGTGCAACCTCTTCAAGTAAAGATGTTTGGGGAAAGTATTATCCCTATTTGAGGTCTGTTAAGGCAAAGTTTGAAGAGAACCCACCATATCACAATTGGCAGTTTCAGATACCCATGGAGGAGTTTAGGAAGAGGCTTTTGAAGAAGTACCCCAACATAGGTAAGATAGAATCTGTGAGAGTCGTAAAGAGGGATAAAGGTGGAAGGGTGCTTCTCGTTGAGATCAAGCACAGTAACGGTGTGCTGACGCTGAAAGGCACCCAGATGCGTGCGATACTTGGATATAAGAACTTGAGGAGCACGAAGTTTAACATCGTGTTTACTGGAAGTTCCACGGCTTCGGCTAAGAAAGGCAGGCCTGCTCCTGCGAAGATGACATTCACACAACTCCTCAAGATTGAGAACTTCACCACTGAAGAGCTTTTGTACTTCCTTAAACACCCGGATGCACGCAAGAAAGCCGTTGAGGACTACGAAAGAAAGCACCACATTGCACGGGAAAAGGTGTATAATTACAAGAATGAGAGAGTTGAGTCTCAGGTCTTCTACGGGAGCGTTATACGGTTTGTTGGCAAGGGGTGGGGACACGGTGTTGGGATGTCACAGTGGGGTGCAAAGGCGATGGCAGAACACGGGTACACCTACAAGCAGATACTTTTGTATTACTATCCCGGTGTGAAGCTGGTGAAGTTGTATTAAATGAGGCTGTCTGAGTTCGATTATACGCTACCAAATGAGCTTATAGCTCAGGAGCCGATTTATCCGCGGGACCACTGTCGCCTTATGGTAGTGCACAGGCGGACGCAGGAGATAGAGGAGAAATACTTTTACCAGATAGTTGATTACCTGAGTAAAGGTGATGTTATGGTGTTCAATTGGAGTAAAGTCATACCTGCGAGGCTGTTTGGCAGAAAGGCTACTGGTGGCAGGGTGGAGATACTGCTCTTAAATGAACGGGAAAAGGGAGTTTGGGAAGTGTTGGTGAAGCGTGCTAAAAGGCTCCGAAGGGGTAGCGATCTGTTTTTTGGTGATGATACCATCTTTGCGAAGGTTTTGGACGACCTTGGTGAGGGTAGGAAGTTGCTTTCTTTTTTTCCTCCAGAGAGGTTTGATGAGTTTCTTCAGAGAGAAGGCAAGGTCCCTCTTCCACCTTATATACATAGAGATGTGAAGAGTGCTGAAGATTATCAGACGGTATATGCACGGGTTCCCGGCTCTGTTGCTGCCCCCACGGCGGGCTTTCACTTTACCGAGGAGCTACTCCAGAGGATAAGAGGTATGGGGGTTAGTACCGTATTTGTCACGCTCCATGTCGGTCTGGGGACATTTAAGCCGGTTGTAGCAGAGAATGTTGAGTCTCACAAGATGCATGCAGAGTACTTTGAGATCTCACAGGATACGGCGAGGGTTGTGAATGACGCAGTGGAAAGCGGCAACAGGGTCGTTGCGGTTGGCACTACTGCCGTGAGGGTGTTAGAAACAGTTGCAGATAACACTGGAAAGGTAAAGGCTGCTTCTGGATGGACAGAGATGTTTATCTATCCCGGATACAGGTTCAAAGTTGTGGATGCGCTTGTCACTAACTTTCACCTACCGAAGTCAACTCTTCTGATGCTGGTTTATGCCTTTGGTGGAAGTAACTTGATGCGGCGAGCTTATAGTCTTGCTATAGAAAAAAAATTTCGATTTTACAGCTTTGGTGACGCTATGCTTATTGTTTAAGTAGCTCTTCTCCCGCTTTTATTATCTTTAAAAACATTCTCACCACTTCGGGGTCAAATTGAGTGCCTGCGTTTTTCCTTATCTCTTCTATTGCCTCTTCCATACTCAGTGCCCTTCTGTATGGGCGAGATGACGTCATTGCGTCGAATGTGTCAGCTACTGCCATTATTCTGCTCCACAACGGTATCTCTTTACCTTTTAAACCTTTGGGATACCCCTTTCCGTCCCACCTTTCGTGGTGGTGCAGTATCACGGGGACGATGTCCTGGAGGTGTTTTATCTCTTTTAGGATTTCTGCACCTATTACTGGGTGTTTCTTTATCTCTTCGTATTCCTCAGGGGTTAATCTGCTTGGTTTGTTGAGTATAGCACCCTTTATGCCTATCTTTCCAATGTCGTGGAGTAAGCCTGCGAGGAATATCCTTTCCAGCTGTGGCCCAGAGATACCCATCTCTTTTGCGATCTTTGTGCTCCATTGAGCCACCCTCGAAGAGTGGCCTCTCGTGTAAGGATCTTTTACCTCTATGAGTTCTGATAGAGCCTTTATCGTCTGGATGTACGCTCGTTTGAGCTCTTCTTCTTTTTGTGATAGCTCCCGGTTTACCATCTCTATCTCCTTTGCGTATCTTTCCATCTGCTCTATCGTGCTGCTCAGCTTCTTTTCCTTTTCAGTTAGCTCCTGCATGGTGCTTATGAGCTCCTCGTTCTTTGCCTTCAGGTTCTCTGAGAGCCGTATGATTTGTATTATGCCAGCAGATTCTTCCGTGGCAAGGGATAGAAAGAGCTCCTCTTCTTTGTCGAATGCGTTTATTCTCTTGCTCTCCGTGTTTAAGACCCCTATTACCGTATCCCCCACCTTTATGGGAACGGCAAGTTCACTCTCGAATCGCTCGTATCCGCACAGGTAATCTGGATCTTTTGATGTGTCTGGTATGTTTTGTATCTCTCCGGTCCTAAATGTCCTTGCTACTATGCTCTTCTGGTTGAGTTCTATGGTGTAGCCGTAAAGGGGGGTGTCAGGTGAAGGTCTGTGTCCGTGCTTGTAGTAGGAGTAGTAGAGAACGAGCTTGTCTTCTTCCCTTAGAAAGAGAGAGAGGTTTTCGTAGTCCCTTGCCTTGCCTATGATAGTGGTAGTCGTTTTTGCGAGTTCTCGTAGTGTTTCTGCTTTGCTTCCTTCTCTTATCAGATTCAGTAGTGTGTTGAGTTCTTCTGCTTCTCGCCACAACTTCTGTATCGAGTCACAGGTGTTGAACGCTACTGCGAGGTAGTTTGACACCATCTTTATGAACGCTTCTTCTCTGGGGCCAAACCTGTTTTGAACGGGGCTTTCTATGTCCACTACTCCTATAGCCTTGCCTTCGTGTATTATTGGACAGGCAATTTCGCTCTTTATAGATGGGTCACCCATGAGGTATCTTGGTTCCTTCGCAACATCTGGCACATTTTTTAGCTCCTTTGTACCTATTGCCCAGCCTCTTATCCCTTTGTCCATGGATACACTTACCAAATCTTCTGTGAATATTCCGGTTACGGCAAGAGGTTTTATGATCCCGTCTTCTACGACGCATATGTTTATGTTTTTAAACCCGTAGAGGCTGTTGATGACGCTTATGGTCTCTTTTGCAATTTCCTCCTTTTTGAGAAGCTGTGAAGTCCTCTTTGCGATCTCTGCGAGGCAGTTTAATCGGCTATGTTCTTCCTGCATCTTCTCTTCCTGCTCTTGAAGTTCCTCGTTCAGTGCTACGAGTTCCTCATACGAAGAGTGAAGTTCCTCTTTGTACTCTTTTAGCTTGGTTGATGCGGTATTGAACTGTTTTATAGCATCTTGTATCTCCTTGCTACCGCTGGGTTTTATCTGAAAACCCAGCATGCCTGATGCGACCTTTTGGAGGCCTTCTCTTAAGGTGTTTAAGGGATGGATAACAGACCTGTTTAAAATTAGGAGTGCAAGCATAGCCATGAGAGAAAAGGTTATACCTATGGGTAGGAACTCTTTTTTCACTATCTTGCTTATTATTGGGGTGATCTGTTTACTTGGAGTAGCTGTTAGCACTATGTACCAATCGAATGGATGAAAGGTCGTGAATACTTTAATTTTTTCCTCTCCGTCAGACTTGTACGAGAACATACCCTCTTCTTCCTCTATTACCCGTTTAATGATTTTGAGGAACGGCGCATCGTCCTTTGAGAGGGGCTTGTTAGGGTAGGCTATAAGTTCCCCGTTTGGTCCGTAGATGGCTGTGTAGAATTCTTGGGTATTTGCGTTGACTATGTATTCCTTGAGGTTTTCTAAGAGTTTTTCTCTAAACAGGGGAGGAATTATCTTGGGGATGTCTTCGGCATAAACGCATAAACCGATCTTCCACCTCCATGGTGAGAAGGTTTCCCATGCAGCTATCTTACGCTTGCCTCTCAAGAAGTACACTAATGCACCCCTGCTTGAGCTTTTTACCTTCTTTCCAAAGTAGAATCGTTCTACATTTATGCCTATGAATCTCCTATCTGGGTGAAAGATGATGTTACCCTTTGTGTTCAGTACGAATGCGTATCCCTTGCCGATCTTATAGCCTTTCAGGTAGTCCTTGGCGAGTTCCTTTGCATCTGATTCTGAGAGTTTGCCTTCTTCTACTATTTCTTGGAGGGAGTGCAACATCTTTATTATCCCGTTTACCTTGTGTTTTAGTATCCCTTCCATTGTGGGATATTCCTGCTGTTCTGAGTACAGTTTGTACTCCTGTATCTCTCCCAGCAGGAGTCTTATGTCGGTTATGTAGTCGTACATCTTCTTTATGAGTGTGCGGTAAATCTGCTCTTTCAGACTGTTGTAGCTCGTAGTGTACATGAGAAGGAATGCCACTACAAAGCCGGCAAAAAGGTAAAGTATTACTCTCCTTTGCATGTTTTTAATACTATCACATGGTTAAGTTCCTTTCAATATGTAAGTTACAGTGCAGAGGATACAAGAATACATTTGTAATTTTTCAGAAGCTATAGTATACTTGTTAGAGTAGTTTAAATATCTGGGGAGGGGTATGTATGCCGTATGTGAAAAATACGATGGAGATACTGAGTAAGGCGAGTGACGAAGGCTACGGAGTTGGTGCCTTTAACATTAATGATATGGAGTTTTTATATGCTATCGTGAACGGTGCAGTTGAGGAGCGTGCACCGATTATCATTGAGACATCGGAAGGTGCGATGAAGTATGCGGGTAACGGAGACTTCTTTGTTGGGGCAAAGGTGCTTGCAGACATGGTTATGAGTATTGCAGAAAGGGTTGACATACCAATAGCACTACACCTTGATCACGGACACGACATAGAGCATGTTATGGCGGCCATCAAGGCTGGTTATTCTTCTGTGATGATAGACGCCTCTGCGAAGGAGTTTGAGGAGAACCTGAAATTGACCTCTGAAGTGGTTCGAATTGCTCATGCTGCTGGTATCTCTGTAGAGGCAGAGCTTGGGAGACTTGTGGGGGTTGAAGATAATGTTTCTGTATCTGAAAGAGATGCAGTGCTGGTAAATCCAGACGAGGCAAAGGAATTTGTTGAGAGATCTGGAGTAGACTTTCTTGCACCTGCCATAGGCACCAGTCATGGTGCGTTCAAGTTTAAGGGAGAGGCTAAGCTTGACTTTGACAGACTTGCAAGGGTTAAGGAGCTTACATCAATTCCTCTTGTACTGCACGGTGCTTCGAGTGTCGTGCAGGAGACCGTTGAGGAGGCTAATAAGTACGGCGCTGCCATTAAGGGTGCAAAAGGGGTGCCGTTTGATGTATTAAAAGAGGCAGTCAAGTATGGCATCAATAAGGTAAACACCGACACCGACTTAAGGATAGCCTTTCTTGCGGGTTTGAGGAAGGCACTGCACGATGACCCTGCGCAGATAGACCCAAGAAAGTACTTCAAAGTTGGTATGCAAAAGGTGACGGAGGCAGTGAAAGAGAGGATAAGAGTGTTGGGTTCTTCGCATAAGGCGTAAGTGCCAAAATTTTCCTTGTAGAAGGTTGGAGCATGTGTTAAAATAGTCGTTGTTATGAAAAAAGAAAAGGAGGAGTGTTGATGAGTAATGCGAATCAGTTGATGGGTGGTTTATTGCCTTTAATCCTTATCTTTGCTGTTTTCTACTTTCTGCTTATAAGACCTCAGCAGAAGCAGAAGAAGAGGCATCAGGAGATGATTTCCAGTCTTTCCAAAGGGGATAAGATAGTGACCATTGGAGGAATATGGGGTGAGGTCAAAGAGATAAAAGGTGATAGCTTTATCGTGGAGATAGCAGACGGTGTTAAGGTAAGGATATTAAAGAGTGCCATTGCAAGCAGAAGGCAGGAGGCATCTGGAGAGAGTTAATAATTTCGTTTGTGCGATTGGAGAAGGTAGGCGTTCTTGGAGGGCGTCTGCCTTTTTTCTTTGATAAAGGGGGCAATCGGTTGGAATGGTGTCTTATATTGATGTTGTGAACAATCCCAAGGTTAGAGGGTACATAGAAGCGGCTGACCTTCACCTTGCAAATCTTGGTTATACAGAACACAGCTTTAGGCATGCGAAACTGGTTTCGTCTATGGCAAGGTCTGTTTTGCAGAAGCTTGGTTATCCTGAGAGAGACGCTGAACTTGCAGCAATTGCTGGTTATATGCACGACATAGGCAATGTTGTGGGTAGAGAAGGACATTCAAGGTCGGGTGCGATCATATCGTTTAAACTCTTGGATGAGATGGGTATGTCTCCGGTGGATGTGGGCAAGATAGTAACGGCGATAGGAAACCACGAGGAAGATGAGGGAGGAAATGTTACTGATCCTATAACTGCTGCACTCGTCATAGCGGACAAAGCAGATGCACACAGGAGCAGAGTGAGAAACCCAGACATAAGCACATTTGACATCCATGACAGGGTGAACTACGCCGTTCATGATTCCAAGCTTTCCGTTGACGATTCGAGGAGGGCAATAACCCTGTCTCTGGAGATAGATACAGCAATATCGCAGGTTATGGAGTACTTTGAGATATTCCTCAGCAGGATGCTTGTTTCGAGAAAGGCTTCTAACCTGCTGGGTTGCAACTTCCACCTGATTATCAATGGGGTAAAACTACTGTAGGGGGTAGGTATGCTATGATGAACAGGAACTTGTTGAAGGTACTGGGGATCGTTGCCGTTGTTGTTATTGCATTTTATGTCATGTATCCTGTGAGCAAGACTATAAATCTTGGTCTTGACCTAAAAGGTGGTTCTCACATAGTGCTGCAGGCTGTTGGCACGCCAGAGGCTCCGCTCACATCCGACTCCATAGACAGGGTGATTGCAGTTATAAGAAACAGAATAGACCAGTTTGGTGTGACGGAACCGCTGATTCAGAGGGAGGGTAATACGCGGGTTATAATAGACCTTCCCGGCGTTAAGGACCCTGAGGCAGCGATAGACCTCATAGGCAAGACTGCCCTGCTTGAGTTCAAACAGGTCATTAAGGTGGGTGACAAAGCCCCAATCAAGCCAAAGAGGTCAAATTACAGTAGCCAGAAGGAGTATGAGCAGGCATTGAAGAACTACGAAGATGCAATGAAAGAGTACAACAAGATGCTTGCGGAGTTTAGGAAGATAGTCGCCTCACATCCGGGTTACAGCCTGCACTTTAACCGAGATAAGACGATACCTTACATACTCGGCAAGACATACCTCACGGGTAAGTATCTAAAAGATGCAAGAACGGCTTACGACAGGTTTAGCCGACCGGTTGTGAGCCTTGAATTTAACAGTGTTGGTGCGAAGAAGTTTGAGGAGGCTACGAGGCTCAATGTTCAGAGACCGCTGGCGATAGTGCTGGATGGGGTAGTTATATCTGCACCAGTAGTTCAGGAAGTGATAATGGGTGGTAGAGCGCAGATAACTGGAAACTTCACGCTCAGGGAAGCACAGAAACTTGCTATACTTCTGAGAGCTGGTGCGTTGCCGGTCAAGGTTAAGATTATAGAAAACAGGACGATAGGGCCTACCCTTGGTAGGGACTCTATTCACAGAGGTGTTATTGCAGGGATCGTGGGCGTTATACTGGTACTCGGCTTCATGATCGTGTATTATCATGCACTTGGTTTTGTGGCAGATCTCGCACTTGCTATAGACCTTCTGCTAATAATGGCATCTCTCTCTGCTCTGCATGCCACCCTTACGCTGCCGGGTATAGCGGGTATAATATTGAACATTGGTATGGCGGTGGACGGGAACATCATCATATACGAGAGGATAAAAGAGGAGCTGAGAGAGGGTAAAACGATAAAAGCTGCTATAGATGCAGGTTTCAGAAAGGCATTCAGGACCATATTCGATGCAAACTTCACCACACTTATTGCAGCAGTGGCGCTCTTCTACTTTGGTACTGGGCCTATAAGGGGATTTGCCGTAACGCTCAGTATAGGTACCATCTGGAGTGTGTTTACGGCTGTCTGGGTTACGAAGGCGATACTCGACCTTTTGGCTGACTTAAAGATAAGGATCACCAAGGTGCTTCAGACGAAGATATCGTAGAGGAGGGTTTGGTATGCTTTTTTTCAAGAGTGTTCCCAAAATTGACTTTATGGGTAAGAGGAGGGTGGCTCTTTTAATATCTGCGGTTTTGGTGCTTACTTCCGTTGGTTTTCTTGTGATTAAGGGGCTGAACCCGGGTATAGATTTTGCGGGTGGTACGCTTATGCAAATTCAGTTCAAACATGCGGTTTCTGTTGGGGATGTAAGGGGTGTTTTGAGTAAGTTTGGGCTTGGTAGGGCAGTTATACAGAAGTATTCGGATAAAGGGGTTATGATAAGGACAAAGCAGTTGCCTATAAAGGAGAGGAGAAGGGTTACGGAGGCGTTGAACAAGGCACTTGGCGTTGAGAAAGTTCTGAAGGTGGAGATGGTAGGGCCAACAGTTGGTAGCGACTTGAGAAGACAGGCTGCATGGGCTGTTGCCTTTGCTTTGATTGGCATACTGATATACATAAGTTGGCGGTTTCAGTTTAGGTTTGCAGTTGTTTCTATCATTGCCTTGGTGCACGATAGCCTTATCACCCTTGGCGTTTTCTCCATGCTGCATCGAGAGATAAACATGGCGTTCATCGCTGCAATTCTGACCATCATAGGTTACTCTTTAAACGACACGATAGTGGTGTTGGATAGGGTAAGGGAGAACATGAGAGGTATCATGAAGATGAAGCTAATGGAATTGATAAATCTAAGTATAAATCAGACATTGAGCAGGACTATAAATACTTCCTTGACTACGATACTCCCCGTGATTACCCTTTATATATACGGTGGTGAAGTCCTGTCTAACTTTGCACTGGCATTTCTCGTAGGGATAATATCTGGTACTTATTCGTCTATATACATTGCAAGTGCCCTTCTCGTTGAGTGGGACCTTTGGAGTAAGAAGGGCAGAAGGACGGCAAAGGTCTCTGTCTCGCAGGCTCCTGCACCGAAGCCTGCAGGTAGTCCTGCTGAAAGGGAGACAAAGGAGACGGTACAGGTGAAGGCTACAAAGCCAGCGGGTGCCTCTAAGAAGAGGTCGAAGAAGAGACGCAAGGGCAAAAAGAAATAATTTTTTCGATAAGTGGGGTGTAGTGGTAGATGACCATTTCTACGAAGACAGTGTGGAAAGATGGTATGTATTTTGAGGGTGAGGTTGATGGGCATGTGGTCAAGATAGATGCAGACCAGCAGTTTGGTGGCAAGGACAGAGGTCCGAGACCTAAAAACCTCATGCTCGTCTCTCTTGGTGGGTGTACGGCGATGGATGTAGTTTCTATACTGGACAAGATGCGCGTGAAACCGGATGAGTTTTATGTAGAGGTTACAGCAGAACTTACCGATCAGCACCCGAAGGTCTTCAAGTGGATAAATGTGAGATATTACTTTAAGGGTAAGAACCTTGATAGAAAGAAGATAAGCACGGCAGTGGAGCTTTCCTCTAACAAGTATTGTGGTGTGAGTGCTATGCTTAGAAAGGTGTGTGATGTGAACACTGAGATCATTGTAGAAGAGGTGGTTTGATGTGGAGCTGAAGGGTAAGGTTGCCCTGATTACTGGTGGTAGTAGGGGAATAGGTAGGGCTGTTGTGGAGACACTCTCAAACAGGGGTGTGCGTGTTGCGTTTTTCTACTACTCTGCTGAGGAAAAAGCGAAAGAGGTTGCCTCTGCTACTGGTGCTTTGGCTGTTAGGTGTGATGTTGCTTCTGCTCGATCCGTGAAGGAAGGGGTATCTAAGGTTAAGAGTGAGCTTGGCAATGTGCAGATACTTGTGAACAATGCTGGTATTATGGGCAGGTACATGAAGCTTTTTGACATAGATGAAGATGACTGGGATAGGGTGATTTCCGTAAACCTGAAAGGGGCATATCTGGTGAGCAGAGAGGTAGTGCCGCAGATGGTAGATGCAGGTGGTGGAAAAATAGTCAACATATCTTCTGTGGCAGGTAAGAATGGTGGTACTGTTGGTGTTCATTATGCCGCATCGAAGTCTGGTTTGATAGGACTTACGTTTGCTCTTGCCTCTGAGCTTGCAGAACACAACATTCTGGTGAACGCAATAGCCCCCGGTCCTGTGGATACGGATCTTATAACTGACGAGATCAAGAGAAAACTTGCCGATTTGAGTATGCTAAAGAGAATAGCTACCCCAGAGGAGATAGCCCATACCGTTGTGTATCTTTTGGAGAACGACTATGTAACGGGTGAGGTCGTAGATGTAAACGGTGGTAGATACATGGATTAAAACGGTGACTTTTCCACGATCCTCGTGATGAAGGTTGTATACTCCTTTGTTAGGTCTCTGTCTATAGGGTGAGGGAGCAGCCTTTTGTTTTTGTCAAAGAATACCCTCACTACGGGGCGAGCAGATTGTCCGGGGTATGTCTTTATGACGATGCCTACCTCTTTTGTGTTGAGTTCAACCATTGTGCCTATGGGATATATGGAGACGAACTTCATAAACTCCCTGACGAGGTTAAAATCGAAGTAGGTATCTCCGCCTCCCATAAGGTATTCAAGTGCGAGGTGGGGGAGCAGGGCGTCTCTGTAAGGTCTATCTGATGTTAGTGCGTCGTAAACATCGACGATGGCTGTTATCTTGGAGAATAGGTGTATCTCTTTTGCAGATAGGCTGTAAGGGTAGCCGGTGCCGTTTAGCTTTTCGTGGTGCTGGAGTGCTACGAGACACGATTCGTAGGGGAGAAAGCCTTGAGATTTCAGTATTTCAAATCCCCAAATGGTGTGAGACTTCATTGTTTCCATTTCTTCTTCCGTGAGTATGCCACTTTTGTTAAGTATTTCCTTGGGAACCTTCGTTTTTCCGATGTCGTGTAGCAGTGCACCGTATCCCAACTGTTTGAGCTGATCTATGGAAAGGCCAATCCTTATGCCGAGTATTAAGGAGAGGACGGTCACATTGGTGGAGTGGAAGAATGTGTAGTCGTCGTGCTTTTTCAGGTCAAACATGTTCAGTATTAGTTCGTCCTTTTTGAGGAGTTCTGCTATTATGTTTTCAATGAGGTCTACGATCTCTCCTCCCTGTAGCCTTATCTGGTTTAGGTCTACCTTCTTGTATGCCTCTTGAGTTGCCTTGTGTATCACACGGAGAGCCGCAACTTTGTTTTTTGCTGAGAGAGTTTCGACTTCTTCCTCTGGAGGAGATTCCTCGTCTGGTGACAGTACATACAGTTTTGTAAAGCCGAGAGATAGTATGGTGTTTATGTGTTTTCTGTATAGGGTGTGTCCCTTACCAAGTATCAGATTGCCTCTACCGTCTATGAGGTCTTTTGCGAGCTTCATTCCGTCTTTGATGTCTTCTGTGTTTATCAGTATCAACTTTTATGCTCCTTCTTTCTCTTTTTTACTCCATTCTGTTAGCACCTTGGAAAACCCCTTTAGTCTTTCTTTTACTCTGTAGTGTATACTCCCTTCAGGGAAGTTACCGTTTTCGTCGGGTTTGCCTGCTTGCTCTCCAGTGAGGATCTCTATTCCTTCGTCTATGTTGCTTATTGCGTATATGTGAAATCTGCCGCTTTCTATGGCTTCCACGATGTCTTCTCTCAGCATCAGGTTTATGATGTTTTGCTGAGGTATTATTACTCCTTGTCTTCCAGTTAACCCCTTTATCTTGCAGAAATCGAAGAATCCCGCAATCTTTTCGTTTACTCCCCCTATGGGTTGTATGTTCCCCTTTTGGTCAACCGAACCCGTTACGGCTATATCCTGACGGAGCGGCACATCGGATAATGCGGATATGAGGGCGTATAGCTCTGTTGAAGATGCGCTGTCTCCTTCCACCTCCTCGTACAGTTGTTCAAAGCACAGGCTTGCCGATAGGCTTAGTGGTATGTCCTGTGCATACTTTGATGCTATGTAACTGCTGAGTATCATCACTCCTTTACTATGTATCTTACCACTCATCTTCGTTTCTCTTTCTATGTTTATTATCCCCTTCTGTCCGGGGTGGACGGTGGCGGTTATCCTTGAAGGCTTTCCGAAGCTGTATTCACCCAGCTGTAACACGGATAGTCCGTTTATCTGGCCTACTTCACTTCCGTCCGTTTGAATTAAGAGCTGTCCTTCTTTGAAGAAGTCTTGGATCTTCTGTTCATACATGTTGGAACGATAGATCTTCTCTTTTATTGCCTTTGATACGGTCTCTGCCGTGATAAGGTCTCTTCCTTCTACCGTAGCCCAGGTGTCTGCCTCCTGAAGTATGGATACTATGTTATTGAATTGCGTTGACAGTTTTTTCTGGTGCGAAGACAGCTCACTTGCGTACTCCACTATTCTCGCTACCCCGCTCCTGTCGAGGGGTTTTAAACCGTTCTTTTTGCAGTATTCACCTATGAATCTTGCGAGCTTTTCCACATTTTCGTCGTTTCTCTCCATGTCTGTGTCAAAGTCCACCTTGATCTTGAAGAGTTCTTTAAAGTCTTCATCGTAGATACACAATAGGTGGTGTACCAATGGGGTGCCTATGAGGATCACTTTGAGCCTTATCGGGATGGGTTGGGGTGCGAGGCTCGAAACTGGTGTTAAGCCGAGGTGTTCTCCCATGTTCTCTATTTTGAGGTGTCCAGACTTGAGCACTCTCTTCAGTGTGTCCCACGAACCAATGTTTTTTAGGACATCGGTAACATTTAGAATGAGGTATCCACCATTTGCCTTGAGTATTGAGCCTCCTTTTATCTTGGTAAAGTCTGTGCTTAGTACCCCCATTCTTTGTTCGTATTCGACCTTTCCCACAAGGTTGTAGTAAGTTGGGTTGTGTTCTACCACCACTGGAGCACCCTCAGTGTCTCCGTTGTCCACTACCAGATTCACCTCGTACCGCTGCATGAAGTTGCTTTTCACGAATGTGGCTAATGGGTTTTTGACTTCTTCGTGGGGTAGAAACTCCTCAAAGTGTTCCAGTACATCGTTTTTCATCAGTTCGAGATACCCCGTAACCCTTTTATATTCCCTGTACTTTGCACATATCTCCTCAAACAGTCTTCCTATTGCAAACAGGCACACCTGTTTCTGGAGTTCCTCTATCTTTCCCCGTGCCTGTCTTTCTAATTCCTGTATTCTTTTTATGACCTTCATTGTCTCTTCGTCTAACTGTCTGCTCTTTTCTTCAAGTTCTTTTTTGGCTTCTTCGGGAAGTTTGTTGTACTCCTCTTGTGTCATTTCCCTGCCTTCCACTAATGGTACATTTACGAAACCTGTGCTTGTCCTCTTTACGGTGAAACCCAGATTTTTTGCCTTTGTGTAGAGTTCTTCCCATAATCTATTGGCGCCTTCTTGAAGTGCCTTTACAATTTTGGACTTTCTCTCTTCGAAGTCTTTGCTGTCGAAAGCCTTTGGTAGCTCGATGGAGAGCTCTTTTACGAGCCTCTTTACATCTTCTTTGAATACTCTGCCCATACCTGCCGGCAGATTTAGTGCTACTGGTAAATTTGGCTGTTTGAAGTTATAGACATAAAACCAGTCGTCTGGCGTAGGCATCTCTTTTGCAATCTTTTTCACCGAGAGTGTAGTGTAACTCTTCCTGCCTGTGCCGGGTATCCCGGATATGTATATGTTGTATTCTGGGCTTTTTATGGTGAGTCCAAAAAATGTGGCTCTTACTGCCCGTTGTTGACCTATAATTCCCTCCTCAAGGGGAGGTAGTTCAGCAGTGGAGTCAAATCTGAAGAGATCAGTAGAACATCTATGCCTTACTTCGTTTCCTCGGAGCTCTTTTATCATCACTTTCCCTCCTTGTGAAGAAAACTCATTAACTCTTCAAGTGACATCGTGTTTATTACATCTGTAGCTTCTATCCACCCTCTCCTTGCCGTTGCCACCCCGAACTCCATGTTTGACAGCTGGTCTTTTAGGTGGGAATCCGTATTTATGACGATCTTTACGCCGATCTCTTTCGCCAGTCTGCATCCCTCGTCGTTTATGTCCAATCTGTTCGGGAAGCTGTTCAGCTCTATTGCTACGCCGTGAATCTTGGCTTCCTGCATGATCTTTCTAAGGTCTATGGGATACCTGTCCCTTTCTCCTATGATCCTTCCTGTCGGGTGTGCTATGATGTTCACCAATGGATGCCTTATGGCAGACAGGACTCTCGCATTTATCTGCTCTTCTGGTTGCTTTAGTCCGCTGTGTATCGCTGCTATTACTATGTCAAGTTCTCTTAACACTTCATCGGGGAGGTCGAGACTACCATCGGATAGAATGTCCACTTCTATGCCCTTTAATACCACTATCCCCTCTACTATTTCGTTTATTTTGTCTATTTCCTTTATCTGTTGAAGTAATCTTTCTGGTGTTAGGCCGTTTGCAACTGTGAGGCTCTGGCTGTGGTCTGTTATCGCAATGTAGCTGTAACCGTGCTTTTTTGCCTCTTCGACCATCTCCATTATACTGTTTGCTCCGTCGCTCCACTTTGTGTGCATGTGGAGATCTCCCTTTATATCTTTCTGTTCCACGAGCTTTGGAAGATAGCCACTCTGTGCTGCCTCTACCTCACCCTTGTCTTCTCTGAGTTCTGGGGGTATGAACTGAAGCCCGATAGCGCTGTAGACCTCTTCCTCCGTCTCTCCTGCAACTTTTTCGTCTTCCCTGAATACTCCGTATTCATTTATCTTTAACCCCATTTTTTCCGCTATTGCCCTGAGGTGTATGTTGTGATTTTTGGAGCCAGTAAAGTACTGTAGTGCAGCACCAAACGATTCTCTTGGAACGACTCGGAGGTCCACCTGTAGGTCCTGCTGGGTAATGATGCTCGATCTTGTGCTACCGCACAGCAGAACCTCCTTTACTATGGGCATCTTTGTGAAGCCTTCCATGATGTGGTCTGGGTCTTCTGCAGAAACGAGTATGTCTATATCTTTATTGGTTTCTTTTTTTCTTCTTATGCTACCTGCTACCTCTATAGCTTGAACTTTACCCACGGACTTTATGTAGTTTATAATCTCCTTTGCTATCGGTAGAGTGATCCCAAGTGGCTTTCTCGCCCGTGCCTGCTGCCAGATCTCTATGCCCTTTAGTATGTTGGCTTCCGTTTTTGCTCCCATTCTTGGGAGGCCTCTTAGCAACCCTTTCTGGGCAGCTTCCTTTAGCTCTTCCTCACTGGTTATGCCAAGCTCCTTGTGTATGAGTGCAGCCCTTTTTGGACCAACTCCGGGAATGTTTACTATTTTCAACAGGCCTTCTGGCGTCTGACTCTTTAGCTCTTCGTATTCTTTAAATGTGCCCGTTTCTATGATAGACTTTATCTTTTCTGCAAGATCTTTTCCTACACCGGGTATGGATGTTAACCTGCCTTCTGCAGCTACTTTCTCTATGTCTTCTGAAATGGATTCTATGTTCTGTGCGGCTTTATTGTAAGCCCTAACCTTAAAAGGATTTTCACCTTTTAGCTCCAGCATTACGGCCATCTCTTTGAACTTTTCCGATACCATCTGGTTTTTCATAACCTCTCACCCCTTCACTAAATAATTAGCCCTTTTGTGGCGATATTCCTTCTTAGAGTGATTTTCTTCGCCTATTAGTTTTTTGTTTCACATTTTTGTTGATTTTGAATGATTATGTGGTATACTTAGTTGTAGGTGAGTGTCTGGGCATTGAGAGTAGAGTAGTTGAGTGTTGGTGCTAATTTCAGCAGGTTAGAACGAGTGTGTGCCGCAGTTTACCCCAAATGGTTGAATGTAGATTTCCACCGTCTTGCCGTTTCTGACTTCTATCTCTACTCGTGATATATTTCACTTGTAGGAGGTGGGTGAGTTGAGTGTAGGTGAGTATGTTATAGGAGAAGATGGGCTTAGGGAGTTTGTGAGGTTGCTTGGAGAGAGGTATGAGCTGTTTGCCCCCGTTGATAAGGAGACGAGGGTAGTTTGGGGTAAGATCAAGGACTTTGCTGAGATCTCCAGAAGATACCTGAATTCGGAAGAAACCACACTCCTGCCACCAAAGAAGTTTTTCTTCAGACCCATGGAAGTTATGCTTCAGTTTAACAGGAGAAGTGCTGTGTGGAGCAAGGTTGATGCGGATGTAAAACCCTTTGTGGTTTTTGGGGTTCATCCGTGTGATATTCACGGTATATTGTTGATGGATAAGGTCTTTGGTGGTGAGTATAAGGACGACTACTACTTCCAGAAGAGGGAAAAGTCGGTGATTGTTGGTTTGGACTGTATGCCTACGCCCTACAGCTTTGAGAAGTCCATGGGAACTGATAGAGTTAGCGGTGGCTATGACATCTTTCTGACGGATATAGGTGGTAGGTACTATGTGGAGGTGGGCACCAAGAAAGGGGATACGCTTTTGTCGGCGATTTCCGGATGGCTTAGGCCGGTTGCAGATGGTGACAGGGAGGTGCTCAGAGAGTTTCGCACGAGAAAGGATAAGGCTTTTAGGCGGCGCATTTCGGTTAAGCCAGAGGAGTTACCACGGATACTTGATGAAGCATACTATTCGGAGGTATGGAAGAAGTTAGGCCACCAGTGTGTTGGGTGTACTCGTTGTTCTATTGTGTGTCCCACCTGTTACTGTTTCAATGTCGAGGAGGACTTTCTTGTGGATATGGAGAACGGTATAAGGTTTAGAATGTGGGATTCCTGTTTGAGGGTTGACTTTGCCGTCGTGGCTGGGGGTTACAACTTCAGGGGAACACTTGACGAAAGGATTAGACACAGGTATTACCACAAGGAGAGGGTTTTCTCTCAAGAGTACGGTAGGGTTTCGTGCGTTGGTTGTGGTAGGTGTTCGAGGGATTGTATTGCTGGAATAAAGCCAGATGAAGTTATAAACGAGTTGGTGAAGGTGGTGAGAAGAGATGACCACAGCTCTGTATCTGCCTGTTAGGGCAAGAATCCTTGAGGTGAGGAAGCTAACCGAGTATGAAAAGTTTTTTAGGGTCGATGTTTCTGGATTTGACAGTTTTGACTATCATCCGGGACAGTTCGTTCAAGTGTCGGTTTTTGGAGCTGGAGAATGTCCTATATCTATATCTTCAGCACCTGATGGGAGTGACACCATAGAGATGGTTGTGCGGAAAGTTGGTTCGCTAACTGGTATTTTGCATACTTTGGATGTGGGAGATTTTATAGGGTTGAGGGGACCTTTCGGACACGGCTTCCCGATGGATGAGATGGAGGGCAAACGCATCTTGGTGATTGGAGGAGGAATAGGGCTTGTACCGTTGAGGTCTGTTATATACTACTACATCAGAAATAAAGATAAGTACATGGGGATGACCGTGCTGCATGGTGCCAAGTCTCCGCAGGAGTTGTTATTTACCGATGAGTACGACTACTGGCTGGAAAACGGAGTGAGGTTGGAAATTACTGTTGACAATGCGTCAGAAGACTGGACTGGTAATGTTGGGGTGATCACTGTCCTTTTTGATAGGATAGATATTGAACCTGAGCATACCTGTGCTGTGATCTGTGGTCCACCCGTTATGTACAGGTTTGTTGTTGAGAAGCTTGTATCTGCAGGTGTAGGTGAAGATACAATGTATTTGTCACTGGAGAGGAATATGAAGTGTGGTGTGGGTAAGTGTGGTCATTGTGCTATGGGTTCGTATCATGTGTGCATTGATGGGCCTGTGTTTACCTACGCCAAACTCAAGTGTATAAAGGAGGCTTTGTGATGGGCAGAGAGACGGAGAGGAGAGTTAGGGTAGGTTTCTTTGACTTTGCTTCGTGTGAGGGATGTCAATTACAGGTTTTGAATCTGGAAAACGAATTGGCCGAGATCCTTCAGCATGTTGAGATAGTTAATTTCAGAGAGGCGATGAGTGAACGAATGGATAACTATGTCGTTGCTTTTGTTGAAGGGAGCATTACCAGACCTTCAGACATCCCAAGAATAAAGGAGATAAGGGAAAAAGCTGAGATACTGGTTGCGCTTGGGGCTTGTGCTGTAGATGGATGTGTTAACGCTAACAGGAATGTGCTTAATGTGAACGATGTTAGGAAGACGGTTTACGGTGATAAGGCTGACTACTTTGATGTGTTTGACCGTGTGGTGCCCGTCAGCGAGGTTGTAGGGGTAGATTATGAGGTAGAAGGGTGTCCGATAGATAGGGACGAGTTTCTCACGGTGCTTGAGAGCTTACTGGCTGGTAAAAAGCCACACAAGGCTTCGTACCCCGTGTGTCTGGAGTGCCAGATAAGGGAAAATGTCTGCATGTATGACCTTGGGGAGGTCTGCCTGGGACCGATTATAAGGGGGGGATGCAAGGCGAGGTGTCCTTCGAACGGATTTGTTTGTAATGGCTGTAGAGGTGTTATAAAGGATTCGAATTTGGACAGAATGAGGGAGATAATGCACGAGTACGGGTTGAAGTGGTCTGACATTAGTAAGAAGCTGGAGTTGTTTAACTCCTGGAGTCTTAAAGAGGTCGAGGTAGGTTTGCTTCAGAGGGGGTGAGGGGGTTGAGGAAGATTGACTTTGAGGTTCACTACCTTACGAGGGTAGAGGGGCACGCCAACATAGTTTTGAGTGCCTCTGACCGCACGATAAAGGAGTTGCGACTTGAGATAACGGAGGCTCCGAGGTTTTTCGAAGCGTTTATGAGAGGTACGAACTACAAGGATGTGGCTTATGTAGTGTCTCGTGTGTGTGGGATATGTTCTATAGGGCACAGTAATGCCTCTGTTAAGGCGACTGAGGCAGCGTTTGGGGTAGAGGTGAGTGAGCAGACAAAACTTTTGAGGAAACTGATGATGCACGGAGAAAACATGCAGAGCCATGCGTTGCATGTGTATTTTCTTGCTTTTCCGGATTTTCTTGGTGCACCGAGCGTGTTTCCCCTCATGGACAGTAATCCAGAAGTAGTGAAGATAGCTTTGAAGGTCAAGAGGTTGGCTAACGATCTTTCTGATATGTTTGCTGGGAGAACCACTCATCCCATAAGAAATGTCCCCGGTGGTGTGACAATGGTGCCTTCTAAGGACGAAATGTATGATATGAAGAGGCGTTTGTACGATGCCATGCCGGATATCGAGACTACTGCCAGGTTACTCTCTAAGGTTAAAATACCTGAGTTTGAGAGGAAGACTGAGTTTATTGCCCTGAGGAAGGAAGACGAATATGCCATTTACGATGGCAGAATAACATCCTCTACCGGTAAAAGTGTAGATGACAGTGATTATAAGGCACTCATTAAGGAGTTTGTGGTACCACACTCCACGGCAAAGCATGCAAGGGCGTCGATGGACTCTTACATGGTTGGAGCACTTGCAAGGTGCAACCTTAGCTTTGGTAACCTTTCTCCGTTTGCACGGAGGATAGCAGACATTTGTAAGTTTACTGTTCCAAACTTTAATCCATTTATGAACACAGTTGCACAGCTTGTGGAGATCGCTCACTCCTTGGAGGATTCCATAAACATAATAGACTGTCTGCTCGACCAGGGGGTTGAAGAGCCCATCAGGGTGGAATTTGATGTTAAGGCTGGCAGAGGAGTTGGTGTAGTGGAAGTCCCTCGTGGCATTCTGTTCCATGAATACGAGTACGATGCTGAAGGTAGGCTTGTTTATGTGAATCTCGTTATACCGACGGCTCAGAATCTTGAGAACATAGAGCTTGACATGAAAGAGTTGGTCCCCAAGATAATGGATAGATCTGAAGAGGAGATTCAGCATCTATTGGAGATGCTCGTTAGGGCATACGACCCCTGTATTTCTTGCTCGGCTCACATGGTGGATGTGAAAATTGTCTGAAAGAGATTTTGTTGTTAGGCTTCGGGATTACGAGAAGGTAGTGGTGTTAGGTATAGGTAATGAGCTAAGAAAAGATGATGCTGTTGGCGTTTTTATCGTCAACAGCATTGCGCGGACTGATAGAATTGTTCCTATGGTGGTTCGTGAGAGAGTGGAGGACTACATCGAATCTGTAATAGAGGAAAAACCTTCTCTGCTGGTAGCCTTTGACTGTGTGGACTTTCGTGGAAAAGGGGGAGATGTGGTTTGTTTTCGTCCGGAAGAACCTGAAGTGAGAATCTCCTTTACTACCCACAGACTTCCTATATTGCCGCTTTTGGTCTTTGTAGGAAAAGAAGTTGGTAGATGTGAAGTTTTGGTTGTAGGGGTGCAACCTGTGGATGTGAGTTATGGGATTGGCATTTCGGATCCGGTGATGCAGTCTGCAGAAGATATCCTGAAAGATTTTGAAGAGGGATTTATAAGATGTAGATCTCTCTTCTAAGGGAGAAAATATTGTTTACCATCTTCTTTTCTTTCGCCTGAGTTTGTGCTAAAATATAGAAAACAATAATCAAAAAGGAGGGAGTGTGAATGAGAAGTAGGAAGTGGTTGTCGGTTTTCCTGGTGCTTTCATTGGTGGGTGTCCTTCTCGTTAGCGGTCAGGCGTTTGCTTCCAGGAAGGGCATGCTCATAATAGGAACTACAGATAAGATTACATCTCTGGATCCAGCAAAGCAGTACGACTACCTTTCCAGTAACATACTTGACAACATCAGCTGTGGCCTCGTTATGAACAAGGTCGGAAGTGCGGAGATTGAGCCCGTTCTTGCGAAGAGCTGGAAGATAAGCAAGGACGGAAAGGTTTACACCTTCTATCTCCGTAAGGGCGTGGTGTTCTCGAATGGACATCCCTTTGATGCCTCTGTTATGAAGTATTCCTTTGACAGGGTGATAAAGCTCAAAGGAGATCCTTCTTTCCTGCTTTCTGATGTAGTTGCGAAGACTGAGGTCGTAAACAAGTACACATTTAGAGTTTATCTGAAACATCCGTATGCACCGTTTTTATCCGTTCTTGCCTACACGGTTGCCTTCCCTGTTGATCCAAAGGTGTTCCCTGCAAACAAGTTTTACATAAAGGCACCTCCTGCCATAGGTCCATACAAGATTAGGGAGTGGAAGAGGGACCAATATATAGTCCTTGAGGCAAATCCTAAGTACTTTGGACCAAAACCTAAGAGCAAGGTGGTTGCTGTTAAGTTCTATCAGGACGCAAGGACACTGAGGCTTGCGCTTGAGCAGGGAGAAATAGATGTAGCTTACAGGAGCTTGAACCCTTTGGATATCAAGGCATTGAAGAAGAATAGCAAGTTCGTAGTTTACGAGGGTGAGAGCCCTGTCATCAGACACATAGTCTTCAATGTGAAGATAAAACCATTCGGTAATGTAAAGGTGAGGAGGGCTCTGGCGTTACTGGTAAATAGAAAGCAGATAGTTGACAAAGTCTTTGCTGGTATGACGAGACCTCTTTACAGTCTTATACCCATGGGGATGTGGAGTCACAAGGATGTCATGCCGAAGTACAATCCTACAGAGGCAAAGAAGATACTGAAATCCCTTGGCTACTCTACCAGCAAACCTTTGAAGATAACGCTCTGGTACACACCTTCCCACTACGGCTCTACCGAGGCAGATGTTGCTCAGGTCCTGAAGAGCCAGTTTGAGGCAAGCGGCATGGTGAAGGTAAACATTAAGTATGCAGAGTGGGCTACTTATGTTGACTATTTTGAGAAGGGTACGATGGGAATGTTCCTGCTTGGGTGGTTCCCGGACTACATAGACCCAGATGACTACACATGGCCATTCCTTGCATCGTCTGCAAGTCCATCTATGGGTTCGTTCTACGCCAACAAGAAGGTTGACGAGCTCCTCCTCAAGGCAAGGAGCATAACCAACAAGGCAGAGAGGACGAAACTCTACGAAGAGGTACAGGATATACTTGGTCAGGAAGTTCCTTACATTGACCTCTGGCAGGGTAAACAGTTCTGCGTTGCCAAGAAAGGGGTCAAAGGCGTTACGCTTGAACCAACACAGATATTCAGATACTACTTGTTGAGCAAGTAGGTTGTGTGTTTATTATCCCCGGGCTTTCAAGCCCGGGGATAACTTTGTGTTTAATAAAAACCTTGGAGGTGAAAGGATGGGATTCTACGGCAGAGTGTTAAGGGTGAATCTCACCACGGGAAATGTATCTCTTGAAGAGTTGCCACAGGAGTACAAGAGAAAGTACTTGGGAGGATTAGGCTTTACAACTCGTTACCTCTATAACGAAGTGCCTGCAGATTGTGACCCTCTGGGAGAGAAGAACAAGGTCATAATAGCTCCCGGGCTGCTGCAGGGAACTGGTATAGGAACGGCATCTAAGACTGCTACATGCTTTAAGTCTCCTCTAACGGGTGGTTATGGAAGGGCCATAGTTGGTGCTAAGCTCGGCGTTGAGATGAGGAAGGCAGGTTACGAAGTGTTGATTGCGGAAGGGATGTCGGACAAACCGGTTTACATCTACATCGAAAACGACAAGGTGGAGATAAGAGATGCGTCCGATTTGTGGGGAAAGGATGCTCTGGAAACAGCGGAAGTGTTGAAACAGAGGCACGGTAGCAATTTCTCTACTGCTACCATAGGGCCTGCTGGTGAGAACCTGTCCTTCATATCTGGGGTTGAGATGGATGGAAGACAGGCTGCAAGAGGTGGAGAGGGAGCCGTTTGGGGCTCGAAGAAGTTGAAAGCCATCGTGGTTAAGGGTTCTGGTAAGATAGATATTCACGACCCTGAAAAGATGAGAGAGCTTATCCTTTACTGGGCGAAGGTCATAAAAGACCACCCTGCAACGAGAGACGACATGAACTACGGTAGTGGGGAGTTCTATTCTTGGATGAACACGGTGCCGGGAACATTTCCTACGAAAAACTGGCAACAGGGGTATTTCCAGGATGTGTTTGATAAACTGAAAGAGGGAGAGAAGTCCCACATAGACCCATACTACTGGGCACCAAGGTACACGGTTGGTAGAAATCCCTGTCCTGCGTGTAACAAACCGTGTAGCCATGTTGTTGAAGTTAAAGAGGGCAAGTTTGCTCCTGCCAAGATAGATGGGGTGGAGTACGAGGTCCTGTACTCTCTTGGTGGGGTATTGAACATAGATGACATAGAGGCTGTTATTAAGGCTAACGAGCTATGTGACCGCATGGGCTTTGATGCGATCTCCGCTGGTGTAACCATAGCTTGGGCTATGGAAGCGTACGAGAGGGGATTGCTAACGAAAGAGGACACTGACGGTATAGACTTGAGATTTGGAAATGGTGAGGCGGTTGTCAAGGTAATTCCAATGATGGCAAGGAGAGAGGGTAAGATAGGGAAGCTCCTTGCAGATGGCGTAAAAAGAGCCTCTGAGATGCTTGGCAAGGGTAGTGAGAAGTTCGCTATCCACATAAAAGGTCTGGAGCCTCCTGCTTATGACATTCGTGGTATAAAAGGTATGGCACTTGCAGAGGCAGTTTCTGTTAGAGGTGCATGCCATCTTACGGCGGGGGTTTACGGCCTTGAGCTTACAGGTGCGTGGTGGAAGTTTAAAGGCGTTGATAGGCTGAGTGTTGAGGGTAAAGGCTTTGAGGTTAAGACGCTGGAAGACCTGATGACGCTGTACGACATAATGGGTATGTGCAAGTTTTCCCGACACATGTACTTCTTGGAAGGGTTTCCTGAGCTCTTGAAGGCAGCTACGGGCATTGACATGAGTCTAACAGAGCTAATGGAGGTCGGCGAAAGGGTTTACAATGTATCTAAGGCGTTTAATGTTAAGGCTGGCTTTGACAGAAAAGATGATTACCTGCCTTATAGGATTATGTATGAACCGATTCCGAAGGGACCGTCTGCTGGTAGCGCTGTTAGTCCACAGGAACTCGAGTACATGAAGGACCAGTATTACATGGCGAGAGGCTGGTCGAGAAACAGCATACCCACCAAAGCGAAACTCTTTATGCTTGGTGAACCGGAAATAGCAGAGGAGATAGGTGAAGGAGCATGGTAGGTTTTGGGCAAATAAGCCCCCTCATTGGGGGCTTATTTATTTTGTTGGTAGGGAGGTTGTAGTATGGAGAAGGTTGCCCTGATAGGAGCGAATGGTCAGCTGGCACACGACATACTTAGAGTATTTGAAAACTACGAGGTGGTGGGGTTTACTCATGCGGAGTTGGACATAACAGACTTTAACCTTCTGAGAGAGAGGATGTCATCTTTGAAACCAGATGTTATAATAAACACGGCTGCGTATCACCGTGTAGATGAGTGTGAAGACTACCCCGAGAAGAGTTTTTTGGTTAATGCTGTGGCAGTAAGGGAACTTGCTAAGGTTAGTAACGAAGTGGGTGCAGTCCTTGTACACTTCTCTACAGATTATGTCTTTGGTGGAGACAAAGATACCCCCTATACGGAAGAGGATGCCCCTATGCCGCTGTCGGTATATGGAACATCGAAGCTGGCGGGTGAGTGTTTTGTCCGCTCTATTGCGAGGAAGTTTTTCCTCATAAGGACATGTGGGCTTTACGGTAAGGCTGGTAGTAGTGGAAAGGGTGGAAACTTTGTTGAAACCATGATAAAGCTTGCAAATGCGGGTAAACATATAAGAGTAGTGAGCGATCAAATTGTTACACCTACATACACATATGACCTTGCGGTTAAGGTTAGGGAGCTTTTGGAGACGGGGAGCTACGGTTTGTATCACATAACGAGTGGTGGAAGCTGTTCGTGGTACGAGTTTGCAAGGGAGATATTCGGTAAGTTGTCTATGGATGCGGACATAGAACCCATTACGAGCGAGGAGTTTGGAGCAAAGGCAAAGAGGCCCTCTTACTCCGTTCTCGACAATGAGAATTTGAGGCGGGCGGGACTTTCTGACATGAGAGATTGGAGAGATGCACTTGAGGATTATCTAAGGGAGAAGGGATACATTTGAGCCACATAGCTGTTTTGGATTTTGGTTCTCAGTACACCCTGTTGATAGTTAGGAGGATAAGGGAGTTAGGTGTTGAGAGTCGGGTGTATCCGGGTAGTGTGGGTGCTGACGAGCTTGAAGATGTTGGAGGAGTAGTACTCTCTGGGGGTCCGGGTAGTGTTTACGAGGAGGGTGCTCTACTCCCTGATAGAAGTGTGTTTGATATGGGCGTACCCATCCTGGGGATATGCTACGGGATGCAAGCGATGGCACAGATGTTGGGAGGAAGGGTTGAAGCTGTGGGGGAAAAGGAGTTTGGAGATACGGAGTTTGATGTGGTCTATGAGAGCAAGCTCTTCCTCGATATGCCATCGGAGTTCAGGGTGTGGATGAGTCACGGTGACGAGGTTGTTGAAGTTCCACCCGGATTTGTGGTTTCCGGTATAACGAAGGCTGGAAAGGTGGCTGCTATAGAAGATGCTTCACGGAGGTTCTACGGTTTGCAGTTTCATCCGGAGGTAGTTCATACCCCTCGTGGCATGGATGTGCTTTCTAATTTCGTGTTTAGGATATGTAGGCTGAAAGAGAACTGGAGCATGAGGGATTTCGTGGAAGAGAAGATTAAGGAATTGAGAGAAACCCTGGTTGACGGGAGGGTAGTCTGTGGAATAAGTGGTGGTGTGGATTCCGCTACTGCGGCTGTCCTCGTTAACAGGGCTGTTGGAGGTAGATTAATATCCATATTCGTAAACAATGGTCTCTTGAGAAAGGGCGAGGAGAAAGATGTACTTCGCATTTTGAGGGATGAGCTTGGATTAAATGTTGTTTATGTGGATGCCTCTTTACGGTTTTTGCAGGCACTTTCTGGGGTGGTTGATCCTGAAGAGAAGAGAAGGGTTATAGGAAGAGAGTTTATAAAGGTGTTTGAGGAGGTAGCGAGTGAGATAAAGGATGTAAAGTACCTCTTACAGGGGACGCTATATCCCGATGTCATAGAGAGTGGTGCAGGTGGTTTCAAAGCTCATCGAATAAAGAGTCACCATAATGTAGGTGGATTACCGGAGAAGATGAAGTTGCAAGTAATTGAGCCGTTTAGATACCTTTTTAAAGACGAAGTGAGGAAGGTTGCAGTAGAGCTTGGAGTACCGGATTTTGTAATAAACAGGCATCCATTTCCTGGTCCTGGGCTTGCTGTAAGGGTCGTTGGTGAGATCACGGCACGAAGGCTTGAAATACTGAAGGAAGCAGATAAGATTGTAGAGGACGAGATAAGGCGGGCTGGCTTGTACGATAAGGTGTGGCAGGCGTTTGCCGTTCTTCTTCCTGTAAAGACGGTTGGTGTCAAAGGTGATAGGAGAAGCTATGAAAATGCTGTGGTTTTGAGGGTCGTGGACAGTAAGGATGGCATGACTGCGGACTGGGTGAGGCTCCCGTATGAGGTGCTTGAAAGGATGTCTAACAGGATAATAAATGAGGTTAAAGGTGTGAACAGAGTGGTGTACGATGTGAGCACGAAGCCTCCGTCTACTATAGAGTGGGAGTGATCTGGTTGAGCAAGTGGAGTTGGTGTTTCGGGTGTGGTGAGGACAATCCTATAGGGTTACACCTGAAGTTTAAAGAAAGTGGTGAGCTTTTGTGTGCTGACTTTGTCCCTTCGAAAGAGCATCAGGGGTACGATGGAATAGTGCACGGTGGTATAGTCGCAACGCTTCTCGACGAGGCAATGGGCAAGGTGCTCAGTGGTAAAGGTGTTATGGCGTTAACAGCTACGCTTTCCGTAAAGTTTAAGAAACCAGTAAGGGTAGGAGAGAGGCTTAGGGTCTGCTCTAAACTTAGAAAGAGGACGGGAAGAAAGGTTTGGCTTGAAGCTTGTGTAAAGGACAGTGAAGGTAGAACACTTGCAGAGGGAGAGAGCCTTTACATAGTGGTCGAGAATGTTCAGTAGAATACGCTTCTTTTTCCTATATCACCTACTACGCTCGTTATGTAGAGGTCGCTGTCCTTGAGGTTTACTACATAAGGTGTTATAAACTCTCCCTTGTAGTTTGTTATTACCTTTACCTTTGGTCTTAAAGGTGTGCCGTCGTTGTTTTCAAGAACAACGGCAGTACTGCCATTACTGAGATTTACCACGCTGCCCTGTGGATATAACCCTGAAAAAGAGAAAAATGCGTCTATAATTTCCTTCTTAAAGTGGATTGCAGCTTCTCCCAAGAGTTTACTTATTGCTTGGTAGGATGGTATTTTCTCTTTATATGTGCGATTGCTCGTTAGTGCGTCGAAGACATCGGCTACTGCTATGATCTGTGCAAGGGGGTGAATATCTTTGTCTTTTAAACCCAGTGGATATCCCTGTCCGCTTACCCATTCGTGGTGCTGGTATGCAGATATAAGGACATTCGTGTCTATTTTTTTTACCTGCTTTAGCACGGTCAGGGAGTATATGGGGTGAAGCTTTATCTGTTCCATCTCACTTTCTGTTAAAGGTCCCTTTTTCATGACTATGAATGGAGGTATCTTTAGCATTCCGATGTCTTTTAGCATACTGCTTATACCTATGGTCTGTATCTCTTTGTAGGAATATCCCAGCCTCTTTGCAATTGCCATTGACAGTATTGCAACATTCAAGGCGTGTGTGGCAAGATAATCCAGATTTGTTGTGTTTTCGAGAAGGCTGAGTATTATGGCTTGAGTGTTCATTATCTCTTGGAATAGGTGTTTTACCGGAATAGCAATAGAGGAGAGGTCAATCTGGTGCTCGTTTTTGACTTCCCTAACGAAGTCCTTAAAAGACATCAAAGACAAGTGTATTACCCTTGAGGATATCAACGGTATGTCAATAGTTACAAGCCTCTTTATCTCCTGAATGGGAGGCACAGGAGGAGGCCTGTCCTCAAATATAACTATCTTTCTCACTCCAGCCTTCTGGAGGTAGGAGATAACCTTATCCAGCTTCTTTACCTTCGAAGATGGAGTGCCTTTTGATATGAGGACTGCTCCGCTCCTCGGATCTATGACATCTTCTGCAAACACGAAATCTCCGTCTAACTCTGAAAGCTCTATTGGTTTTTTCCACTTCATTACTCGTTGCTTACAAGGGAAGCTAACTGCTCTTTTTCACCTTCGGAAAGTATCTGTTCAATGTCTAATATTATTATCAGCCTCTTGTCCATTTTTGCAATGCCTTTTATGTATTTTCTACTTATGCCGGCTATTATCGGTGGTGGTGGGTCTATCTCTTTATCCTGTATCCTGAGGATTTCTGAGACATTGTCCACCGTTAAACCTACAAGTGTATTGTTCAAGTTTACTATTATTATGACCTTTTGCTCGGACTCTTCTACATCTTCCTTCTTAAATCTCTTTTTCAGGTCTATGATGGGAATAATGGTGCCTCTAAGATTTACTATTCCTTCCACGAACTCTGGTGTGTCTGGTATCTTGGTGATTTCTTGATAACGAACTATTTCCTGCACAACGGAGATCTCTATTCCGTATTCTTCTTTTCCCACTTTGAATGCAACAACCTGCACTACTGCCATTACCTTCCCCCCTCCTGATTTTTACCATATTATAGCATATACACGAGTATATAGGACTTGTTTTTAACTCTTTTTTGTTTTATATTTACTCTGTCAGCTTTTGCTGGAGGGATGTCTATGGTGATGTCGTCGTTTGATGTTAAAGAAAAGATAGCTAAGAGATTGAAAGACCTTCCTACGCTACCCCATGTTGCTCAGAGAGTTATAGAGATAGCCTATGACCCCAAGAGCTCTGCTGCAAACATGTCGGAGGTAATCTCTCAGGACCAATCGCTCACGGCAAAGGTGTTGAGGGTGGTAAATTCGGCTTACTATGGCTTTCCGAGAAAGATAGAATTGGTTAAGCAGGCTGTGGTTATACTTGGGTTTAAGGCCGTTTCAGACCTCGTTATTTCTGTCTCCGTTTTTGATGCTTTTAAGAGGAAGACGAACTTGAATTTTGACATGCTTGGTTTCTGGAGGCACAGTATAGCGGTTGCCGTTACTTCCAAGATTCTGGCAAAGTATTCCGGTTTTATGCCGGTTGAAGATGTTTTTGTGCCGGGATTACTCCACGACATAGGTAAGGTTGTGATGGTCTCTTTTTTGCCGGAGGAATATGGGAAAGTTATGGATACGGTTAGTAGCACTGGAAGGTGGATAAGGGATGTGGAGGAAGAGATACTGGGTATAGACCATGCGGCAGTGGGTCGCTTCGTTGCCGACAAGTGGAACTTCCCGCCGAAGATAGTCTCCACGATATTTTATCACCACAAGCCTCTCGTAGCGAAGGATTACAAGGACATTGTTGGGATCGTTCATGCGGCAGATGTCTTGGTTAGAGTGAGAAAGATTGGTTGGGGTGGGGATGAGACCATTCCTACTTTGAACAGAGAGGTTTGGGCGATGCTGAAGCTTTCTCCTGATATACTCAATGACATATATGAGAGCATGCAGGAGCATGTAAAGAAGGCAGAGGAGTTTTTCAAACTGGCGCAGGGTGGTTAACTTGGTAGAAGAAAGACTGAGATCCCTTGAAAAGGAAGTTGTAAACCTCAGAAAGTCTTACGATGAGATATTTTCTCTTCTGAGGAAGATATTTAGCTTTCTTCAGTACACAGATGAGAGAAAGCTGATGGAGGATGCTATCACCCTTCTGGAAGGAACGATGGATGTGAGAGAAAAGGCCGTTTACAGGTTTAACGATGACGAGGAGTTAGAAGTTGTGCCTGAATTTGCTTCCTCTGATAGGGTGCAGAAGAGGTTTGAGGAGCTGAGAGAAGAGGGTGTGGTTGAGTGGGTAATGGATAATGACTCTCCTTTTGTTCTCAACGACAGTTGCGGGGTTTGCATTCTTATTCCCATGTCTTTTAGGATGAGTCCGCTGGCAGTAGTTCTCCTTATGGTTGCCTTGAATGTGGAGGACATCACTGAGCAGGTGTTATCCCACATAAATCTTGTGAGATATGGGGTAGCTGCCAACCTTGCCAATATGAGACTCCACAACGAGGTTGTTCGTATGAGAGATTACCTCTTCAACATACTTGCAAACCTTACGAATGGCGTAGTTGTGGTCACGAGAAGTGGAAGTGTCAGATTGATGAATCAAACAGCACGAGAGTTGCTTGGTTTTGCTGAGCAGGATGTGTCTGATAGACAGTTTTTTACTCTCTTTGCTGAAGATGTTTCCTCTGTGCTGAAAGAGGTAATGATTGATGCAGTATCCAGAGGCGATGTTGTGAAGAGGGAGATACAGATAGAAGGTGGGAGGAGTAAGAGTTTTCCGGTGGAAGTTACATGTAAGCCTCTTGGGGATTTTAATTCTGTGCTGTTTGTGTTCCGCGACTTGAGTGAGACGAAGGAGATAGAGAGGATAAGAGCTCTGGACAGGTTGAAGAACGAATTTATATCCAATGTCTCCCACGACTTGAGGACGCCTCTCACTGGAATAAAGGCATTTGCTGAGATACTGCTTGATGGGTTAGAGGATATGGATAGACATGAGATAGAGGATGGACTTCGTACGATTAAAGGTGAGGTTGACAGGCTTACTGACATGGTGAATGAGTTGCTGGACTTTTCAAGACTTGAGAGCAGGATGGTAACTTTGGATATTGAGGAGATAGACCTTGTCTCGCTTTGGAGGAGTGTTATTAAGGTGACGGAGTCACGGATAAAGGGAAGGAAGATCTCGCTTTCTCTTGAGTTTCCGAAAGGGCCACTCCTTTTGCGTGGTGATAGAGACAAGCTTTATCGGGTGCTTTTAAATCTTCTTGATAATGCGGTGAAGTACAACGAAGAGGGTGGAAGGATATGGATAAAAGGTTGGGGCGATGAAAAGAGGGTTTACTTTAAGATAGGTAATACCGGTCAGATAATAGACAGCACCGATTTGCCGCACATATTTGACAGCTTTTTTGTTGGTAAGCTCAAGATAAACATCTCCGATGCTCGCTCTGGTATAGGACTGGCTATAGTTAAAAGGATTGTGGATGCTCATGGGGGAGATATATCTGTCGTGAGTGAGAGTGGAAAGGGTACTGAATTTACCGTTTCTTTGCCGAGAAAGGGGATTGAGCAGAATGGCTAATGCAGAGAAGGTTTTACTTGCAGAAGGTGATGACAAACTTACCATAGTTATCGAGACTGCACTTAAGAAGGCTGGATACGAGGTCATTACCTTTAGTGATCCGGATAAGCTGATTGCAGAGATGTCGTCTGATTCTACGGAGTTTTGTGCCATTATTATAGACATGCCCAATGCCTCTATCCCGACACTTGCGTTGTCTTCTGACATTGCAGAGATTTTAGAGGATGTCCCGCAGATCCTTATTGTATCTAATTCTGACGATGAGGAGCGTGCAAAATCTCTTTTGCCGGTCAAGAAGGTCTTAAAGAGGCCGTTTGGTGTGAAAGACCTCGTCAACGCCGTGCATGTGGTAACTGGGAAGGAGGTCGAGGAGAAAAAGGTTGTAGTCAAAGGGGAGGCAAGTGTTAGTGAGCAAAAGCCTTCTTATTCCAAAAAGATTCTGGTGGTGGACGACGCGATGATAATATTAAAATCTGCCAAGCTTGTGCTTGAGAGGGCAGGTTTTAATGTTATTACTGCTGAAGACGGTAAAAAGGCGCTCTTAAAAGTCCTGTCTGAGAATCCGGACCTTGTCATTACTGACATAATGATGCCAGAAAAGGACGGTTTTGAGCTCCTCAAAGACATAAAGAGTAATCCCAAAACGAAGGATATCCCCGTTATCATGCTTACAGCTAAGGGATACAAGGGCGACATCTTGAAGGCGGTAAGTCTAAATGCTTCTGATTACATAGTCAAGCCGTTTTCTCCGAAGCTTCTGGTGGATAGAGTAAAAAAGGTGCTCAAATTGAGTTAGTGCTCTTCCACCTCTGGTAAAACCATATCCACTGTTCGGGGTATTTTAGTATGTATCTGCTGAGTATATCATTCAGCATTGCAAGTGTTTGCTCGTCTTCCCCGGCAAAGACGGGTGGCAGTATCTCCAGCTTGAAGGTGTTGTCTTTCTGCCTGATGGTAAATAGTGGCACTATGGGGCACTCGAACTTCCTTCCAAGAGATGTGATGCCGGTGGGGGTTGAGGCTGGCAGACCAAGGAAGTCAACTATTACTCCATTTGTTTTTGCGTCTTGATCTATAAGCATACCGAGGAGCTCTTTTCTCTGCAGTGCTTTAACTATCCCTTTCAGCGAGCGGTTTTTTGGTATGACCTTCGTCCCAGTTTTTTCCCTGTAAGAGAATATGGTCTGATCTACGAATTCGTCTCCCTGTGATGCAGCTACGACATTTAGTTTATAGCCATTGAGCGACAGCCACGCAGCACCGAGTTCCCAGTTTCCTATGTGCCCCGTTAATATTATGACACCTTTTCCCATGGCGACGGCCCTATCGAGGTGTTCTTTGCCCTGGACATTGGGAATGAGCCTATCGAGGAGTCTTTTGTTTAGTTTTGGAAAGTAGAGAAACTCAACTACTGATTTTCCGAGATGCACGAAGTTATCCCTTGCAACTTTTGTGGCGTCTTTCTCGGAGAGTTTTAGTACTGCCTTTATCTGTTTTATTGCCCTGTTTCTGCCCTTTTTTGCTGTGTGGAAGACGATTAACCCCAAGAGTACACCGATCTTTTCTGTGATGGGTAAAGGGAGCTTTGGTATCAGACATTGCAGGATTTTTATGATGCCGTGGATGGCTTTATCCCGGGTCTGTCTCTTCAAGGACTTTTTCTCCCTTCTTTTCCCACGCAGGTTCAACTATGCATATAAATATCAGCTCTTCTTTTCCCGTGTTCTGTATGCGCTGGTGGGCGTTTGGTGGGATGTAGATGGTATCTCCCACCTTTACCTCCTTTTTCTCTCCGTGTATCTGCATTACACCTTTTCCCCGAATTATGTGATACACTTCTGATCTATCCAATGAGTGTAGCAGCGTCCTTTGGCCGGGTTTCACCTTTGCGTAAGCCATGCTGTAGTTTATTCTCAGAGTTTTATCCTTTAAGGGGCTTAAAATCTCACGAAGCAAGGAATTATCACCAGCCGTAAACTCTGGGCAGTCTTTTAATGAAATTACTTTCAAAGCCCTCCCTCCTCTCTCTTTGCTCCATTATATTGGTTTTTGGGTGTTCCGTCAATTGTTGGTTGACACGGCATAGGTGTGATTATACAATCGTAGTAGCTATGAGAGATGTGGAGTATTTCGGCGGAAAGAGGTTATTTAAGGTAGTTGTGCTTTCCATCGTGATAGGGGTTCTTGCGTCGCTGGCTATGGTGTTGTTCGTGTTTTCTATAAGGTTTTTCAGTAATGTTATGTTTTACGGAAAGGCTTACCTCTCCTGTAGTTGCATCGATCGTTATGTTTCTCCTCTCGGTGTATTTGTTGTCTTAGTTCCCGTTATTGGGGGCGTTGTCGTGGTGTTTCTTGCTGGGGTTTACCTGCGAAAGAACGACGGCTACGGTGTGCCTGCGGTTATACTGGCAGTTATCAGAAGAGGGGGAAGAATGAGCCCGTATGTAGCATCGCTCAAGACATTTCTGAGTGCATTTTGCATAGGCACTGGGGGCTCTGTTGGTAGAGTTGGACCTATCGTGTATGTTGGAGCGAGCCTTGGCTCTATTATGGGTAAGAGGTTTAATCTCACGCCGGGGGAGAGGATACTTCTTCTTGGATGTGGGGCAGCAAGCAGTATAGCCGTTGTCTTTAATGCTCCCATAACTGGGGTTGCTTTTGCTGCTGAACTGATATTACCGGAGTTGAGTAGCAGAATATTTATCCCGTTGGTAGTTTCTGCAACGGTTGCTGACTACATAGGCCGCTACTTCCTTGGAGCTGCACCTTTAGTTGTAGTTCCTCACTATCATGTTTATTACGGCTGGCAGTTTCTTCTGTATGCGCTTTTGGGATTGACTTCTGGTTTTATAGCTGTCCTGTTCACCAAGTCACTCGTTTTTTTTGAAAGTCTGTTTGCTACTATAAAGCGTTATGTGTACTTCAGGGTCGTTCTTGGTGGTTTGCTCGTTGGCGTGGTGGGGTATCTTGTGTTTGCACTTACCGGGCGTTATTACATATTCGATGTTGGCACGAACATCATAGACGACCTCCTTTCTGGAAAACCTTTTGCCTTACATATATTGCTTCTCCTGTTGTTTGGCAAGGTAGTAGCTACATCTGCTATGCTCGGTTCTGGTGGTGCAGGTGGTATATTTGCACCCCTTCTGTTCATAGGGGCTGTCTTTGGAGGTATCTTTGGGACATTTGTACACCACTTCATACCACATTCGGAGTTTTCTCCTGCAGTGTGTGGTCTTATAGGTATGGTTTCTACATTGGGAGGTGCTACCAACCTCATTATGACATCTGCAATAATGAGTTTTGAGGTTACAAGGGAGTATTCCGTTATACTGCCAATCATGTTGGCTGTCGTTTTGAGTAGGATAATCGTTAACAAGTATGGAAGTGGTGGGGTTTACAATTACAGGCTCATAAGGAGAGGTGTTATACCTCTTGGGATGAAGGAGTTTAATGTCCTGCACATAATTAAGGTTTCGGAGATTATGAGGCAGAAGTTCGCAGTTTTGAGAGAAGAGACGAAAGTCTTCTCTGCAAAGAGACACTTCTTGAAAGAGCGAGTGTTAAGACTACCGGTTGTTGACGATGAAAGGAAGTTTATTGGTATGGTTAACTTTTTTGATATATTCTTTGCCGACGGCAGTCAACCTATTTCTCAGTATGTGACCTCCAGTAGCCCTGTTGTTTTCGAGAACGAAACACTTTCCTGTGTGATGGAGAAGATGGCAGAAAACAGAATGGGTGTAGTGGCTGTTGTTGATGTCTCTGGTAGATTGAAAGGGATAGTTACAGACGGTATGATGAGAGCTGCTTACTTTAGAAAAAGAAAACACCTCTTTCTCTAAAGTGCCTTTAGACTCCTTAGCTTTAAGATGAGGTAAACTTCAGCACCTTCCTGCAATGGGGAGGTGTCCGTTTGTGTTGTTAGACACTGTATTTCATGCCCGTTTGTGTCCACACTTATCAGTCTTTCTCCAGATGTGCTTTCTCTAATGGATATCACTTTCCCTTTTACACGGTTTATGGTGGGTCCCGGTGGCATCTTGGGTGAGATGTAAACATCCCATGGATATATTACTACATGTTCTGGTGGCTTTTCCGATATTACGAGTAGCTTTGCGCCTGCACATTCTACCTCGTATATACATCCGTTTAGTCTTCGAGAGCTTTGACAGGATATAATGTTTGGCCTCCCGAGGAAGTTTGCTACTGTGCTGTCTGCTGGTGATCTTATGATCTCGCTCAGCGTTCCGCTCTGTAAGAGCCTGCCGTTTATCATCACACCTATCTTGTCGGAGAGTTCCTCTGCTTCCACGAGGTTGTGCGTTACATATATTATGGGTATCTCAAATTCGTTTTTTATCCTTTTGATTTCCAGTCTTAACCTCTTTTGTGTCTGAAGATCAAGATTGTTTGAAGGTTCGTCCAGTAGCAGAAGGTCGGGTTTGTGTATCAGAGCTTGTGCTATGCTGACCTTTTTCCGCTCTCCACCGCTTAGCTGGTGCGGATACCTCTCCAAGAGGTGGTGCAGTCTGAATCTATCTGCCCACTCCTTTAACCTTTCTATCTGTGTGCCTTTTGGAATACCTTTGCACCTTAGAGGGAATAGTAGGTTTTCTTTTATGCTTAGATGTGGGAGTAAGTTTTCTTCCTGTGGTAAATATCCTATATTTCTCTTTTGAGGGGGTAATGTCTCTATTCGCCTCCCGTTTAGCGTTATCGTTCCACTGGTGGACTTCACGAACCCTGCGATGATGTTTAAGAGCGTTGTCTTTCCTGCACCGTTTGGTCCTATTATGGAAAACAACTCCCTTTTGTTTAGGGAAAATGTTGCTTCTTTACACCCGTATGCGCTTGAGATTCCTTCCGCTTTAAGATACATGTGTAGAATACCTCTTTTCAATGGCTGATATTATCCTCTCGAGAGCATAACCCACAATGCCTATTATGATGATAGTTGCAAAGAGAATATCAACCCTTAGAAGGCTCTCTGACTCCACGAGCATGTTTCCCAGTCCATTTGCGCCTATGAGCATCTCTGTTGCTATTGTTATCTTCCATGCCTGTTCTACACCAAGTCTTAATCCTGTAAATATGTTTGGTGTGGCTAACGGGAGGTAAACACTACTTATCAGCGTGAGTGTATTTGCCCCCATGGACTTTGCTGAGTTTACGATACCCTGTGGTACATTCTTGATGCCTGTAGCGGTGTTTATCGATGTTTGTATGAATGTTGAGATTGCAGCTACCGTTATGATCATACTGTCAGACAGTCCCATCCACACCATCAGTACAGGCACCATTGCGAGGGCTGGAAGGGAGTACAGCATGTTTATAATGGGTGAGGCAACATCGTAGATGAATGGTTTTATTCCCATGACTGTGCCCGTTGCGATCCCTATGGCTGCTCCTATGAAGAACCCGATTGCGCCCCTTTGCAGTGTTTTCAGGATCTCTATTATTACATCTTTGTCAAGCAAAAGCTTCCACAAGGAAGGAAAGACCCTTGATGGGGGTGGAAATATAACACTATAGGACTCCTTGATGTGGCTTAGAATTGTCCAAATAGCAATAGTAACAGTTATGGCAATAATCAGCGTAATGGCTTTCTTAGTAATAGCTTCTTCAACTCCACCGTTTTACTTATGTAGTGTAGTTTCCTCAGCAGTGCTATCGTCTTTTCTACCTGTTTTGGGTCGATCTTGTTGGTATAGACCATGTGCTTCATTGCTTTGAGTATAATCTCTGTTGGTACTTTTATGTACTTGTGGGCGCACTCTGCTGATTCCATAGGATACATGTTTATGTATGCAGTTGCATCTTTTAATGCCTTTATGAAGAGTTTTACCTCTCTTGGGTGTCTCTTTATGAAGTCGTCATTTGCTACCACCACGCTGCCGTTCATGTTGGGCCATATCTTCTGAATGGGTAGTAGAAATGGAAAGCCGTTTTCTGCTGCTTCAGTTGCAAAGGGTTCTGAGAGAAAAGTTGCTGAGAGGTCTCCTCTCTTCAGTGCTATTAAGAGCTTGAGTGGGCTCATCCTTCTGACCTTTACATGCAGGTGGTATCTCTCTTTTACGATTTGGTAAAGTAGGTCCAGTGGACTGCCCATTTTCATAGTCCCAATGGTCTTACCGTTCAGTTCCCTTACATCCTTTATCTCGGGCTTGGCTACGAATCCGTATCCGTAGAGGTGTGTGAGTGCCAGTATCTTTATCTTTGCGCCTCTTGAAAAAGCTATAATTGCTGGATTTAGGCACATAAATGTAATGTCGGCGTCTTTCCTCAGTGTAGCTGCTATTAGCTGCATGCCGGTCCTGTATATTTTGAAACTTTCTATGTCTATGTTGTCTCTTTTGAATATGCCTTTTTGCATACCTACGAAGGCTGCCATTGGATGGATGTTGTACTCGATTGCCAGTCTTATGCTGGCAATTCCGATAGATGGTAGTAGTAAGATGGCGGAGAGCACAATTAATAGAGTACATCTTTTCATTTTGGTGATACCTCCTTTAAATTTTTCTCTATCTCTTTGGCAGTTGGTGTTGTGGCTACTCCCCCGAGCGCCGTTTCCTTGAGTTCATTTGGCAGCATTTCGCCAACAGATTTCATTGCGTCTATTACCTCGTCGGCTGGTATTACGCTCCTTATTCCAGCGAGTGATAAGTCTGCGACAGAGATAGCCATAGATGCAAGAATACCGTTTCTCTTGATGCAGGGTACTTCCACCAACCCTGCCACCGGGTCGCACACCAGCCCCATAATGGACTTTAGTGCAAGAGCTACGGCGTCTCCTACTTGATGAGGACTGCCACCTGCAAGTTCAACGGCTGCACCTGCTGCCATTGCAGCTGCAGAGCCACACTCTGCCTGACATCCACCTTCTGCACCTGACAGAGATGCCCTTATGGCTATTACTTTGCCTATAGCACCTGCAGTGAATAGGGAATCTACCATCTCGCCTTCTGACCTTTTGAACAATTCTCCTACCGTTAAGATGACGGCAGGCAGTATCCCCGATGCCCCTGCGGTAGGTGCTGCAACAATCCTACCCATAGATGCATTTACATTTCCTACCGCCATTGCCCTTGCAATGGCTTCTGCAACTGGCTTTCCTGTTATGCTGTTGGGTATGTATTTCCAAAACTTTTTGCCCTCTGTACCTGTTAGTCCGCTCATGGATTGTAGATCTTGCGTTAATCCTGTTTCTATAGACTTCTTCATTACCTTGAATCTCTCTCTCATGCTCTTTGTGAGTTCTTCCTCGGTGGTTTCCAGTTCTTTTGCTTCGAGCCTCTTAGCTACATACGATATCTTTCTGCCTTCTCTGGTTGCTGTTTTTATTAGTTCCTGTATAGTTGTGTACAATTTGCTCCCCCCTATAAGGGTGCTATGCTTATAGCCCTCTTTATGCCCTCTATCTCTTTTATTGCGTCTTCTACATATTTGGGTATCTCGCTGTCTGTTTCTACCACCATCAGTGCCGTTCCGCCCTTTTGAGACCTTGATACCCGCATCTGTGCTATGTTTATGTCATAAGTTGCCAGCAGTGTGCTTATCCTTCCGACCATTCCCGGTTTGTCCTCGTGCAGAGTTATTACGGTTGGATATTCTCCTGATATGTTCACGCTGAAGCCGTCTATAGAAGATACGATTACCCTCCCTCCCCCTATGGACGCTCCTACTACAACCCTTTCGGAACTGCTACCTTTAAGTTTGAACATCACGCTGTTGGGGTGCATCTCCCTTTTTAGCTCTCCTTGGAGAAACTTAAAACCTACCCCTCTTTCCTTTGCTAACTTGAACGATTCCCTTAGCCTCTCATCGTCGGGTTGCAGTCCGAGGAGACCTGCTACGAGGGCGAGGTCTGTTCCGTGCCCCTTGTGTGTCTTTGCAAACGAGCCGTATAAGGTTATCTCTGCAAAGAGTAGTTTTTCTCCCAATATGTGCATTGCTACTTTTCCCAACCTTGCTGCCCCAGCAGTATGAGAACTTGACGGGCCAATCATAACCGGACCTATTATGTCAAATATGTTCATGGGTGAATGATATAACTTTTTTGCTATGTAGTCAAGATGCCTGTTTACCCTCCTTGGGAGTGGAGTGGAAGCGGAGAGGGTGGTGAACTTCTTTCTATCCGGTGCTTGCAGACGGATATTTACTGTTATGACGGAATATACCCAGAATTTGCTTTTCTTTAGTACTTTACACCCCTTGACGGAAGTGATAAAATTTAATTGAAGGGATGGAGTCCCCTGCTAACTGTCTGGGAAGACTCCCGGGCTGATGACTCCTGTTCATGACTTTCATGCAGGAGGGTGAGGCTTGGGAGTGTTTGGAAGTCTCCTTTACAGAGAACCTCAAGAGATACATACAAACAGTGTGGTGAACCAACCACCCTTCTTTGTTGACCTTAATCTCGATCAGGTAGTTAACGATGTGGTTTCTGGTAGGGAGTTCTACGACTTAAAGCCGTTTTTTTACTCACCACTACATGATGTTGGGGCTGTGTATTACCGACATGCAGTAGCTCGGGACCTTCAGGATAACGCACTCTTTGAGGCTGTGAAGAAGTTTGCCGATGAGATGCAAAGGGTTCGTAGATACCTTTCCATGGTGGAAAAGCTTGACTATAAGTACAACAAGGAAGGGTGGTTTTTGGAGGCAGTTGATACTTACTGTGCTGCTGTCAGTTTGATTGCAGAGGCTTTGAATACTGCTAAGGTCAGTTCTGAAGGATTGGTGAGCTTCCGTGATTACCTGAATGCGTATGTTGAATCCGAGAGGTTTATGACACTGAGGGATGGCATGCGGAGTCTTAAGGAGAAGCTCTCAGGTATCAGGTACTGTGTACTGATAAATGGTGGAAGGGTTACCGTGCGTAGATACGAGGGAGAAGAGGAATACGGACCGGAAGTAGAAGCGGTGTTTCAGAAGTTTAAAGAGGGTAGCACAAAGGATTATACCATGAAGATGCTGCCGAGGGTGGGTATGAACCATGTGGAGGCAGAGATACTCGAAGGAGTTGCAAGGTTTTATCAAGACATATTTGAAGAATTGGATATCTATTATGGAAGGAACTTGGATTTCGTTGACGAAAAGGTGAGACTCTTTGATAGAGAGGTGCAGTTTTACATATCTTACTTCGACTACATAAATGATTTGAGAAAGAAGGGGTTAAGCTTTTGTTATCCTGAGGTTTCTTTGAATGATAAAGAGGTGTACGTGCAAGATGGTTTTGACCTTGCTCTGGCGCACAGTAATCTTCGTAGGGGTAGAGGTGTTGTTTGTAATAGTTTTTACCTCAGAGATGGGGAGCGGATCATAGTGGTTACTGGGCCAAATCAGGGTGGCAAGACCACATTTGCCCGAATGTTTGGACAACTCCACTATTTTGCCAGTTTGGGACTTCCCGTTCCGGGAAGGAAGGCAAAGCTCTTTTTGCCTGCAGAGATCTTTACCCACTTTGAAAGGGAAGAAGATGTTACGGATCTTCGGGGAAAACTCGAAGATGACCTTGTTAGAATGAGAGATATACTTGAATCTATAACTGCCGATAGCATCGTGATAATGAACGAGATCTTTTCTTCGACCAGTGCGATGGATGCGGCGTTCCTTGCAAAAGAGGTACTGTACAGGATAATTCGAGCAGATGCAATTGCAGTGTGTGTGACATTTCTTGATGAGCTTGCATCTATGGGTAAAAAAGTGGTAAGCATGGTAGCTACCGTTGACCCGAACGACCCCTCGATAAGGACATACAGGGTTGTAAGGAACGCCGCCGATGGACTTGCGTATGCCATCTCTATTGCTGAAAAGTACTACCTCACCTACGAACAGCTGAAGGAGAGGTTGAGATCGTGAAGGTCTTTTTGATGTACAGAGATCGGGACTTTGACGGCCAATACGAGATGACGCAGCATGATTTAGATGTGGTGCAGGATTTGGGCTTAGATGTTCTGTTTGATGCTATGGCAGGCGGAGATGAATATCTTTTAGATGTGGTGAAGAGTGTGGTGCTGTCCTACGAAACTGACATAGATACCATCCTTTACAGACAAGGCATATTGAAGGATTGTGTTAAGAATGCAAGTGTTGTAAGAGAGATATACGATATAGCGGTGCAGGCAATTGAGAGTAGGAGGAAGCACCACCTTGGCATATTTAGTATAACCCCTTCTACTATTTTGAGCGGGTCGGTGGGGTTGCTCAAGGTGTTTATGGAAATGCTGAGAAAGTTGAGGGATACTGCAGATAGGCATTCTGGTGGGTTTGAGTCAGAAGGTTTTAAGCAATTTTTTGAGACTCTGAAAAAGGAGCTCACCGACGACTTTTTTTGTGGTGCGGAAAGGCTGCTAAAGGAGTTAAAGTTTGAAGATGGGGCAATGGTGAGGGCTCAACTTACTAAGGGAAACGAAGGCTGCAACTATGTACTTGTGAGGAAGAAGAAGCAGAAGTGGTTTGGTAGTATCCTGTCGAAGATGCCTTTGGGTAGCGTATCCTCTTACACATTCAGACTGCATCCGCGTGACGACAGCGGTTTTCGGGCTTTATCTGAAATCAAGGACAGAGCAATCAATCCCGTAGCCAACACCATTGCCCAGTCTGCGGACCATGTGCTTGGCTTCTTTAGAAAGCTTCGTAGAGAAATGGCGTTCTATATGGGTGCTCTGAACCTTTACGAAAGGCTTAGTGAGATATGTGAACCAGTAGCGTTTCCTGAGCTGGTGGCTCTTGGTGAGGTGCATCAATCCTTTAAGGGACTTTACGATGTCTGTTTGGCTATTTCTATGAACAGGCGGGTAGTCGGGAATACACTGAACTTGCGTGACAGGAAGATGGTGATGATAACGGGTGCGAATCAGGGTGGAAAGTCCACATTTTTGCGGAGTATAGGTATAGCACAGATGCTTATGCAGTGCGGTATGTTTGTGCCGGCTGAGTACTTTTCTGCCAATGTGTGTAAGAGGATCTTTACCCACTTTGGCAGGGAGGAAGACAAGGAGATGCAGAGTGGTAAGCTTGAAGAGGAGCTTAAAAGGATGAGTGCTATAATAGATGAGATAGTACCAAACTCGATAGTCTTGTTTAACGAATCTTTTGCCTCCACGAACGAAAGAGAAGGCTCTGAGATTGCAAAACAGATAATAAGTGCGTTGGTGGAGGCAGGGATTAAGGTCTTCTTTGTAACCCACATGTACGAGCTTGCGAACTACTTTTACACCAAGCGTAAAGAGGGTGTTGCCTTCTTGGTGGCGGAGCGTAAGGAAGACGGGACGAGAACATTTAGAATGCTTGAGGGTAAGCCCTCAGCGACGAGCTACGGTAAAGATCTGTACAGAAAGATTCTCGTCCCTCTGTGGCACTCCGACAATAGTGAAGTGGCTATGTAATTTCCTCCTTTTTAATACCCTCCCTTAGCCTTTTCATTTTGGTTAGTGGTATAATGGTACTCGATGTATGTGTGCAGGTAGGTGAGGAGAAGGCATGGGTGGAAGGCTTGTAGTCGTTATGCTTTTGAACTTTTTGATTACCGCTGTGGAAGTAGTTGGGGGTCTGTATGCTGGGAGTCTCTCCCTCCTCTCCGATGCGTTGCACAACCTCAGCGACGGTGTTGCAGTAGTGGTTAGCTATGTTGCTCTCAGATTGAGTAAGAAAAAGAGTACGGAGCTTTACACATTTGGTTACAAGAGAGCAGAAATACTTGCCTCTCTGTTTAATGCAAGCGTTCTACTGGTCATAGCGGTGTTTCTGTTTAAAGAGGCTGTCTATAGGCTATATTACCCTGTTAATGTTAAAGGTTCTTTGATGATTTATGTTGCTTTGGTTGGGCTCGTGGCTAATACGCTTTCGGTTTTTCTGTTGCATAAAGGCACCAAGGATAGTTTGAACATACGCTCCGTTTACCTTCACCTGCTTACCGATGCCCTTTCTTCCGTTGCGGTAGTGGTAGGAGGTGTGTTTATAGCGTGCTATGGTGTGATGTGGGTTGATCCTGTGTTGACTCTTGGTATAGGTGTTTATGTGCTTCGGGAGAGTTTTGGAATGGTTATGGAGTCCGTGGGGATTCTCATGCACAGGGCACCGAAGGACATAGATCTGTCCAGCGTGAAGATGGACATTGAATCTATTAACGGTGTGAAAAACTTACACCATGTCCACCTTTGGCAGGTAAGCGAAGACGACATACACTTTGAAGGGCACATAGAACTAACCTATGACATGAGGATGAGTGAAGTTGACAAGGTCAGAAAAGAAGTGGAAAACCTTTTAAGAGAAAGGTATTCGGTGAATCACCCCACGCTCCAGTTTGAGTACCAGAGCTGTGACGATAACTCCATGGTAAGGGACGACTAAATTTACTACCCTTTTCTGCTGCTTTCCCCAAGAAGTTGTGATTAGATTATTGACACTTTTGAGAAAAAAGGTTATAATGTGTCTAACAATATGATATAATGTTATCAAAATATGCACAGATATTGTCAAAATTAGGAGTTTTTTGGTGGAGGTGAGGGTAACGGGGGAGGACAGGGTGCTCGTTCGTATGAAGGGTATAAGCAAACGCTTTCCAGGTGTTCAGGCGTTGAATAAGGTGGACTTTGAGTTGCGAGAGGGAGAAGTCCATGTATTGTTGGGTGAGAACGGTGCGGGTAAGTCTACGCTGGTGAAGATACTTTCGGGTGCGTATAGAAGAGACGAAGGTGAAATATTTGTGAACGGTGACCGCGTGGATATAGAGAATCCTCGACAGGCGATGGAGTTGGGCATTGCTACTATATATCAAGAGTTTAGCCTGATACCTTTTCTCAGTGCTGCTGAAAATGTTTTTTTGGGGAGGGAGTTTAGCACCCGTTATGGACTCATCGATTGGAGAATGATGTACAAAGAGGCACGGCGTTTCATGGACTCAGTGGGGTTAAAGGTAAGTGAGAAAAGAAAGGTTGCTCAGCTCTCTGTTGCTGAAAAGCAGCTTTTGGAGATAGCCAAGGCGCTCTCGCTTAACTCCCGTGTGATAATCTTCGATGAACCTACTGCTACTCTCTCGGGGGAAGAAGTTAAACACCTTTTCAAGATAGTGCAGTCTTTGAAGAAAGAGGGAAGAGGTATAATCTACATCTCTCACAGACTTGAGGAGATAGAGGAAGTAGGTGATAGGTGTACGGTTCTGAGGGATGGTGAATACATAGGTACTGTTGACATAAAGAGCGTTGCGAGGTCGGACTTGATAGAGATGGTGGCAGGCAGAACTGTGGACCTCTCGAAGAAATTTATACCCAAGAGTCCGGGCAAAGTAGTCTTCAGGGTAAAGGGCTTGAAGACCACGGATAGAAAGGTGTCGAGTGTGACTTTAGATGTTAGAGAAGGGGAGATACTGGGTATAGCTGGATTGGTTGGCTCTGGAAGGACAGAGGCAATGAAAGGTGTAGTGGGTGCGGAAAGGGTGGTAGAAGGTGAAGTGATCCTTAATAATGCACCTATAGAGAACAGATACCCCTGGGATGCACTGGAGAAGGGCATAGTATATCTGAGTGAGGACAGAAAGAGCGAAGGACTGGTCCTGAAGATGAACATCAGGCACAATATCACGCTTAGCAGCCTTGATGCGGTTGTTGAGCGTGGTTTTCTGAGCACGAAAAAGGAGCAAGAAGTAGTCTCTAAATACATTAAAAGCCTGAAGATAAAGTGTCCTAACGATAAGGTGAAGGCAAGCTCCCTGAGTGGTGGGAATCAGCAGAAGGTTCTGGTAGCGCGTGCTTTGGCGTGCAAGAGCAAGATTCTGATCTTTGACGAGCCAACGAGGGGCATCGATGTGGCTGCAAAGGAGGAGATATACGCTATCCTTCAACGGCTTGCCGAGATGGGACACGCAGTAATAATGATTTCTTCCGAGGTGCCCGAACTTTTGAGGTGCTGTAATCGTATAGCGGTGATGAGGGAAGGGAAAGTGGTTGCAATCCTTGACAGGGAAGAGGCGTCGTCGGAGAGGATACTTCACTATGCATTGGGAGGGGTTGCCGTATGAACAGGATTTTAAATGTGGTTAAGAGCTACGGTATATACTTTGCTCTGTTGATGTTAGTCGTAGTCTTCAGCTTTGCGAGTGAGTGGTTCTTCACTGTTGACAACTTGATGGACATACTGGTGCAGTCTTCTCTTATAGCCATTGCTGCAGTTGGGCAGACATTTGTCATTCTGACGGGTGGAATAGACCTCAGTGTTGGCTCTATCGTTGCGTTCAGCAGTATATGTACAGGTATGATGTTGGTCTCTGGTGTACCAATTCCTTTGGTGATCGTCTTGGGCTCGCTGACGGGTGTAGCATTTGGTCTGGTGAACGGGGTGTTGATATCTTACGGAAAGATACCTGCTTTCATAGTTACTTTAGGTGCCATGAGCATAGCAAGAGGGGGTGCTTTGGCGCTTAATAGTGGTAGGCCTATCTCTGGGTTTCCACCCGGTTTTGAGAAGATAGCGTCTTATTCCATAGGAGGCATACCCGTTTTTGTCTTTTATACGCTTATAGTGTATGTTATAGGGCTTATCGTGATGTATAAGCTCAAAGCAGGTCGCTATCTGTTTGCCATAGGTGGAAACAAGCAGGCTACGAGGCTTGCTGGTATAAATGTTAGGAAGTACGAGACCTTTGCGTATGTCGTTGCCGGGCTGTTGAGCGGACTCGTTGGCGTTCTGCTTACCGCAAGGCTGAACTACGCAACGCCGCTATCCGGTGGGGGCTACGAGCTGGATACCATAGCTGCTGCGGTGATAGGTGGAACCAGCCTGTCTGGTGGAGAAGGAGGACTCATAGGCACACTGGTTGGTGCACTACTTCTGGGTACACTGAAAGATGGTTTGACGCTCCTCAATGTGGTTTCGTACTATCAGGAGATAATAATTGGTTCGGTTATTATTGGAGCTGTGTTCTACGAGAGGGCTAAGAAGTCAAGTGAGTAGTCTGCGTTTGACTTTGGATTAAAGGGGGTGGTAGCTGAAAGAAGTCGTGGCAATGTGTGTTAGTTTTGTGTATACTTAATCCTGTGAGGAGGTGTGTGAGATGAGGAAGTGGGTAGTGGGTATTTTGATAGTGTTGATAGCTTTGCCAGTGAGTCTTGGCTTTGCAAAAACTACCACAATTGGGTTCATCCCTATGACGCTGAGCAACGAGTACTTCATAACCATGGTTAATGCAGCAAAGCAGGAGGCAAAAAAGCTTGGCGTGAAGCTGATCATTCAGGCAGGGCAGAGGCACGGTTCGGCAGAGGAGCAAATGAGAATTATGGAGACCATGATAGCACACCATGTAAACGCTATATGTATAGTTCCTTCGAGTTCACAAGGCCTTATACCTGCTCTGAGGAAGGCAAAGAAGGCAGGTATCCCCGTTATAAATCTCGATACGAGGTTTGATCCCAAGGCAGTGAAGGCAGCAGGGCTGAGGGTTATTCCCTTTATCGGGACGAACAACTACTATGGTGCGCAAATTGCTGGGTGGTTTGCACTTGCTATTACGGGGGCGAAAGGTGAAGTTGCTATCTTAACTGGGATTGCAGGTCAGCAGAATACTGCTGATAGGAGAAATGGTTTTTACGATGTGGTCTCCAAGGCGTCTGGTATCAAGGTGGTTGCAGAACAGACTGCAAACTGGGAGGTTGAGCAGGGATATAATGTAACACAGACGATACTGAGGGCACATCCGAATCTGAGATTGATCTTTGCAAGCAATGACAACATGGCTCTTGGTGCAATTAGGGCAATTAAGGCAGTCAAAAAACAGAAAAAGGTATTGGTTATTGGCTACGATGCGATACCTGCAGCACTTGATTCTATAGAGGCTGGAGAACTTGCAGGCACCATCGCACAGTTCCCAGCGGAGATGGGTATTCTGGGTGTGAGATATTCTGTAGATGCTATAAAGGGTAAGAAGATACCTTCTTATGTGCAGACACCGTCTGAGCTTATATTTAAGTATAATGTGAAGGCTTTCAAGAAGTACCTTTCGCAGTTTAAGTAGAGTATAGTGGGCCCCGATGAGGGGCCCGTTGTAAGGGAGGATCGATGCGTGAGAAAGAGGGTTGTGCTGTCTATAGACATTGGAACGACAGGTGTAAAGGTCTCGTTCGTTGATCTGAATGGATATGTGGAGTGCTCTGCTTACAGAGAGTATCCTATATTGTCTGAGAGTTCTACTACGGCTGAAGAGGAGCCGTCTGCATGGTGGAACGGGATAGTAGGTGGCGTTAAGGAAATAAGGGAGAGGTGTGGCAGCAATTACAGTGTTGAAGCTATTTCTCTGTGTGGGCAGATGCACACGCATGTGTATTTGGACAAAGATGACAAACCTCTAAGGAGAGCGATTACATGGCTTGATCAACGAAGTGCTTCCGTTATTTCGGAGTGGGAAGAGAAAGGCATTAGGGAAAGTATTTTTGACATTACCTGGGTGTTGCCAACTCCCACCTATACCCTGCCACAGGTGTGCTGGGTGAAGGAGAACGAGCCAGAAGTGTTTGAGAAGACCAAAAGCATACTTGTTGCGAAGGATTACATAAAGTTTCTCCTTACGGGTGAGAAACTGACTGACCCTTCAGATGCTTCGGGTATAGGTGCTTTTGATATAAGGTTAAGCAAGTGGAATGAAGATGTATTTAGGATGGTGGGTGTCTCTAAAGGGCTGTTTCCGGAGGTAGCTCCTTCTACGAGTGTGATTGGGAAGGTTAAACCCTCGGTGGCGGAAGAACTTGGTCTTCCTGATGGTGTACCGGTCGTTAACGGTGGTGCAGATCACTCTGTTGCAGAAATAGGTGCTGGAATGTTGCATCGGGGAGATGTCGTTAGCGTTCTTGGGACTGCTGGGGTGGTTGCAGCCTGCAGCTCCGAGGCTATTAAGGATAGGAGAGTAGTTTGCTGGCGGTATCCTATTGAGGGCTACTGGGACATACTGGGCATCACGCAGACGGCGGCTTCAAGTCTCGCTTGGTTTAGGAATGCGTTTGACCCAGATGCGCCTTCTGATATATTCGAGAGGTACACGGAGCTTGCGGGTAAGGTTGAAGAAGGTTCGGGTGGGTTGATATTTTTGCCGTATCTGATGGGTGAGAGAACGCCGCACTGGGACTCCGATGCGAAGGGTGTATTCTTTGGGGTGAAGATGATACACGAAAAACCGCACTTTGTGAGGGCAATAATGGAAGGTGTGGCTTACTCCATAAAAGATTGTGTAGATGTAATGGAACAGAAGTTGGGAAACCTTGGGGATATTAGGCTTATTGGTGGTGGAAGTAAGAGCAGTGTTTGGAGAGAGGTATTTGCGAATGTTCTTGGCAAACGGCTGCTTGTTCCTGAGGTTCAAGACGCAAGTGCTATTGGAAATCTGATACTTGCAGGAATGTCTATGGGTTTTGTAAAAGGTGTGGAAGATGCAGCCTCCCTCGTCAGGTACCAGATGGAGGTCTTTCCAGAAGAGGACAAGACCAGACTCTATAGAAAGCTGTTCGGTTTGTATAGGCAGATATACGAAACTACTAAGGACATAATGCATGAGATTCCCTGACTTTTGGGGAAAGGGGGTAAGAGTTATGAAAGAGGCGGTGAAAGAAGACAAGATGAGTGAGAGGATAGCCCGTCTCAGGAAGCGTTTTTCGGACACGGTCCCGGAGATATGTCCTGAGAGGGCGAGGTATTTCACGGAGTCGATGAAGAGGACAGAGGGAGAGCCAATTGTCCTCAGACGGGCAAAGGCTTTCTACGATGTGCTCGATAAGATGACGGTGTGGGTTGGCGATGATGAACTTATCATCGGTAATCAGGCGAGTAAGCCAAGGGCTGTTCCGGTTTATCCGGAGTACTCGTACGAGTGGCTGATAGAGGAGTTCAATGGCAAACCTTATCACTTTTACGAGAGACCTGCAGACAAGTTTTACTACACGGAGGAAGTCAAAGAGGAGATCTTTAAGATAATAGATTACTGGAAGGGTAAGACGCTTTTTGAGAATCTTCGCAGATATTTGCCTGAGGAGTTTAGGAATGCGTGGGATGCAGGGGTTACTGATACGACATGGGTTTCAATCTGTGGATTTGGAAATATAATACCGGACTATAGCTGGGTGTTGGCAGAGGGTTTGAATGGTGTTATACGAAAGGCGAAAGCGGAGTTGGAAAAGCTCAATCTTTCAGAACCTGGTGCTGTAAAGAAGAAGTGGTTTCTTGAAGCCGTGATAATAGGAAATGAGGCGGTAATTAACTTTGCCAACAGGCTTTCCAATCAGTGCTTGAGGCTTGCAGACGAAGAGCAAGATCCCGTCCGCAGAGAGGAGCTCTTGAAGATGGCTGAAATCTCTAAGAGGGTACCTGCTGACGGTGCTACCACATTTTGGGAAGCACTCCAGAGCGTTTGGATGATACTTCTTACCGTTCATTTGGAGTCTAACGGACACGCCATCTCCTTGGGCAGATTTGATCAATATCTGTATCCGTACTACAAAGCAGATATAGAGGCTGGAAGGTTGACTGAGGACGAGGCATTGGAGCTGATAGAGGCCTTTTACATAAAGACCAACGAGCTGAACAAGATACGCTCTTGGGCAGACACCTCTGTGTTTACAGGTTATCACATGGCGATAAACCTTACCATAGGTGGATTGACCCCTGAAGGGAAAGATGCCACTAACGAGCTTACACACCTTTCGTTGGAGGCGTGTCGTGAATTGAAACTACCCACGCCTTCGGTTTCTTTGCAGGTTTCTAAGGTAACATCAGATGAGCTCTTGGACAAAGCACTTCAGATCATACAGGAACACGGGGGAGGTCAGCCTGCACTTTACAACGCAGAAGCGTTCATAGAGGCACTGAAGGTTTTAGGCATTAGGGAGGAAGACCTTTTTAATTACGCTCAAGATGGGTGTATCGAGGCTACGATACCTGGAAAGTGGGACTTTGCTGCTAAAGGTGCGTGGCTCAATGTTGCGAAGATACTCGAACTCACTCTGTACGGTGGTAAAGACCCTCTCACCGGGAAGCAGCTCTACGAGACGGAGGGAACACTTGAGACCTTCAGCTCTATGGAAGAGCTTATAGATAGCTTCAGAAAGCAGCTGCACCACTATATAGAGATGTCTGTAGCGTTGGATCACATGAACGACGAGTTTCACCGTATGATGGACTTAAACGCCTTTAGGTCTTCTCTCATTCACGACTCTATTGAGAGAGGGTTAGACCTTATAGAGGGTGGAAGCGTCTATTCTGCAGATGGTGCACCTGTAGTAGGCGTGACGACTGCCGCTGATGGTTTAGCTGCTATAGAGCAGTTGGTATTTAAGGAAAAACGCATAACTGGGGAACAGTTGCTCCATGCGTTGAAGACGAACTTTCAGGATAACACGACAGACCCAACTGGGGAGGAGATAAGGCAGCTTTTGCTCCGTGCTCCCAAGTTCGGAAATGACGACGACAGGGCAGACAAGTATGCCGTTGAAATTACCGATACCATAGGATACAATTACAGGTATAAGTTTAAGAATTCCCGCTATGGTAAGGGACCTGTTCCGGGGAGTTATGCTCTTAGCTTGAGTTCCGTTACCGGAAATGCCGCATACGGTAGGTTTGTGGGGGCTACCCCAGACGGGCGTCATGCGGGTAAACCCGTGAACAACGGTATATCTCCGAGTAATGGTGCTGAGAAAGAGGGACCGACAGGGGTGATAAACTCTGTTGGGAAGTTACCCAGCAAGTGGTTCCAGAAAGGCGCTATCTTGAACTTGAGGTTAGCAAGCAGTGTGTTGAAGACAGAGGAAGGCAGAAAGAGAGCCATGGGGCTGGTTCGAGCACTGTTTGATAAGATGGGGGTTCACATACAGTTTAATGTGGTGGACACCGAGGTTTTGCTCGATGCCATGAAGCATCCAGAGGAGTATCAAGACCTACTTGTAAGGGTAGCTGGTTATAGCGCTTACTTCGTCCCACTTGACGAAGACCTCAAGTGGGACATAGTGACGAGGTCCCTGTTTGACTTGTAAGTGTTATTAGAGGAGTAGGGTGTGGGCAAAGGCATAGTATTCAATGTAGAGAGGTTTGCAACGAAAGATGGGCCTGGTATCAGGACATTGATTTTCTTGAAGGGTTGCCCACTCAGGTGTATCTGGTGTGGCAACCCTGAATCTCATAATGCTTATCTAGAGATACTGTGGTATCCTACTAAGTGTCATGGATGCAATAGATGTGTTGAAGCTTGTCCTACTAAAGCTATAAGCATTGATGAGGAGTTTGGTTTGTTGCTCGATACGGACAAGTGTATCATGTGTGAGGAATGTGTGAATGCGTGCTATTACGGTGCACGGGAGGTGGTTGGTAGGGAGGTTACATCACAGGAACTGTGTGACGATGTTTCCAAGGATATGCCCTACTTTTTGCAGACTGGTGGGGGGATAACCTTTTCTGGTGGAGAACCGCTTTTGCAGGCGGAGTTTGTAGTAGAGGTTTCAAAGTTGTGCAAGGAAAAGGGAAATATCACCGTTGCAATTGAGACTTGTGGTTATGTGGGTTGGGATAGGTTTGAAATGGTCCTGCCAATTACCGATGTGCTGTTCTTTGACTTAAAACACATGGATTCAGATACTCACAGGAGATTTACGGGTAAGTCCAACGAATTGATACTGCAAAATCTGAGGAAGCTGAGTTCAATAGGTTTTTCTGTCATCATAAGGATACCTGTTGTACCTACTATCAACGATGGTGAAGATGTGCACAAGGAGATGATAGCATTTGTCTTGGGACTACGCAATGTAGAGAGGGTAGAGCTACTTCCGTACCATAGATTGGGGGTTACGAAGTATCAAGGGCTTGGTAGGAAATACTTGTTGAAAGATTTGCCTGCACTTACGCCAGATGACGAGAGGTTGAGGAGACTTGAGGCTTTATGGAGAGAGGCTGGGATTAGTGCGAGAATAGGCACAGTTTAGGAGCTGAAGTGTTCGGGAGGAATAAGAGAGATGGTTGGAGAGAGTAGGAAGTCTAAGAGGATACAAAAGATACTGGATATCCTTTCTCAGGAAGGCACCGTTAGGACTGAGGAGTTGTCCTCAAAGGTTGGTGCTTCCCTAACGACGCTCAGAAGGGACTTGAGTATCCTGCAGAGGTTGGGCTATATAGTGAAGGGGTATGGCTTCGTCACCCTTTTGGGGGGGAATCCTGCAGAGAACGGCTCTTTCATGAACAGGCTTAGCATGAACAGGGAGGAAAAGGAAAAGATTGCAATGAAGGCGGTGGACTATGTCAGTGAAGGTGATGTCATCTTTCTGGATGAGAGTACAACCTGCTATGTGTTTGCACAGACACTCGTTAGGAGATTCAAAAAGCTCCACATAATAACGAACGCTATACACACGCTGCTTGTTTTGGCGCAGTCCCCGGGGTTCTTGGTGGAGTCTACTGGTGGTAGCCTGCTCTCGCACTTCGATTCGCTTGTGGGACCGAAGGCGGAAGCCAACCTCAAAGGGATTTACGCTCAAAAGTTTTTCTTCTCCTGTAAGGCATTGAAGCAGGACGAGGGAACTTTTGAGCTAAATCCCTTCTCTGCAAGCATAAAACGGATAATGCTCGAAAACTCAGAGGAGAACTTTTTGCTGGTGGATCACACTAAAATAGGCTCAGTCTCTCCCTTTTTCTGTATAGACATCAACGATATTCGCCACATTATAACGGATAAAGAGGGCATCATTTAGGTTAGCCCTTTTGGGTTTTAGCCTTTAACTCTGCATCTTCGAGGCTATTGTAGCCTATCTTCCTAAAGAGATAGGAGTAGCTTTGCTCTGCCATGTTTACACCGTTGTCCTTCATCTCTTTGACATCTCTGTAGTACAGTTTTAGCGTTTCGTCGGAGAATGTTGCGAGTTCACACTTCAAATAGGTTTCGAACTCTTTTCCTTTGTTGACGAAGATGTGAGGATACTTCTCTCTTAGTTCGTTCATCCATGCGTTCTCTATCTCTGTAATCTCGTTGATTATGGTGCTTTCTACTGGTTGGTGCTTGTCGATGCATATGTACTTGTCTCTTAGAGGGTTAATGTTCTGTACTGATGCCCTCTTTAAGTCGTTTAAGTAAGAGCCGAGTGTATCTGTGGATAGCGGGTAGAACCTCATTATTCTCATGCTCTTGAATGCCTTTTCTCTTTTGCACTCTTCGTTTTCCATCCTTATCTTCTCGAAGAATTCGTACTCTGCATCTGCAATCTCCCGTAGTAGCTTTTCTTTGTCCACTTTTATCACTCCTTTGGTATCGTGCTTTACCAATTATAGCATGGTGAACCTGCTATTTATAGTGTGTGCTTGTCCCAATTCTTGACAGTAAGTGCAGTAATGATATAATCTTTAGAGACTCCTTTAATAGGGGGTGGTAACCTCAATTATTAAGGATAGGATTGCGGGTTTATGTGGATAGGAAATGGAGTAGAGTACCCTTGATTTGAGTAAGAGAGTGATTGTATTTAGTAGTAGGTAGAGTTGAAGCTTTTTTGAGGTGGAGGTGTTTGCAAGATGTGTGTGGGAGGTAAGAGGACTGGTGTTTTGGTTTTGTTGTTGGTGTTTGTCCTCGTAGGGGGTGTGTATGCCTCTCCCGTCGTTTACAAGGTCGGTAACGCTGTTGGGTGCCTTGAAAAGGTGGGTAATGTGCTTAATCTCTCTGTTGTTTCTAACTTTGATAATGTTTACAAAGCAGAGTATTATGCCGGCTTCGTTCAGGGTAAACTGGAGAAAAAGTATATAATCTCTGCCAGGGATAATTCCTGGGACACTGCTTACTTGATTGACCCTTCCCACTCACTCGTAACTCATGAGCCTCCGTCCAAGGCAGACATGATGTACCTTCAGGATGCGGTTGTCAAAAACTACAAGTACACATTGAACTACATTCAGAGACGCTGTGACCCTGTACTGAGGAGAAATCTGGAGAGGTTACTTTACAGGTTGATAGGTATATACCATGGAACTAAGCTCGATAGACCAGCTGAGCTCAGCTTTGACGGTATGTGGATACCTCCAACGAATTTCTTTTCTCCAGAGGAGATGAGACTGAGTTACGAGAGACCGTACTTGACATTCATGGATGTTTACTTCGTTAATGCATTTCTGGACCTTCTGTATCTTCCGGGAATGAAGCGCCTTTCCATGTGTTCGGCGTTCCTAAAGAGGTCTGGGAAGAAGATATTTATGGCGCACAACAGTTGGTACAGCTTCCTCGACCAGAGCATGGCTATGACGCTTTACATAAATGGTGACTACATGTCTGTTAATTCTCTGTTGCCCGGTGAGTTGGCGTCGTTTACGGACTTTGGGTACAACAATAAAGGTATCATGTTCACGGAGACCACCCACGACAACACGTTTACCAAGGCGAAGATAAACTCCCTCTGGATGTTCTGGAGAGGCGCTTTAGCCGAACAGTTTTCGCATTCAATTGATGAGTTCTTTAAGTATGTGTCTCTTGATGCTTCGGGCACTTACATGAACGGCTACATGGTTGCCGATGTTAAGAACAACCAGATGGGTTTGATAGAGATGTCTTACAAGGACTTCATCTACTTCAGGTCTAACTCCAAAGGAGGCTACGACATAATAACGAAACCTGAGGGTATATCCAAAGAATACGACCACGAACTCCTGCAACCGGACTACATACTTGGCATCAACTTCCCTGTATCCCAGGTCATTCGTGATGACCTGCTTGCCATAGAGAATAGGCCTGCCAGAAGGAGACAGTTCTTGAAGTTTATAGGTGGTGTTAATAGCATTGAAGCTGCAAAAAAGCTGGTGACTTACACTGATCCAAAAAATCCTCTCTCTATTTATGGTAGGTGGGACCTTGGGTATGGGGAGACTCCTACACCTAAGGTGATACCTGAAGGTTCGATAGATGCCAAGGCCGTTTCCAGCTCTATGATTACCTATGCGATGAAGCTTAAAGGGATCTTTGATCTGAAGTCACCTAACCGTGCCTTCTGGATGAAGTTTGGCACGCCTGTGGTTAACGGCAAACCGTTTATATGGAGTGAGTCGAGGTGGAAGGGTCAGAAGTTGAGAGATGTACCTGACAGGGTTGATGGTGAGTATCACCTCTTGATGACGCACATCAGGTAGCCTTGAAAGAGGAGAAATGTGTCTCCATGTGCGAAATCTTTACGAAAGATGGGCGGTAGGTGATACTTTCTTGTCGAGTATGTGTGCAACGGGGAGGGGAGGCTATACCTCTCCCTGTATAATTTGTTGAGTTTAGAAGTGTGTTGGGTTGTATGTAGAAGTGGTCTTTATTTTGATTGTATGGTTTTGTGCGGGGTAGAGTGCGAAAATTTTTACCCCTGAAGGCTGGGTATGACATAGAGGAAGTAAAGAGTGTGGATGTTTTTTGATGTATTGATTTAGCTTTTCTTATTCCTTCTGTTTTTGTGTGTCCCTTCAGAGCTTTGCTATGTAATAATCGGCTACTTGATAACAGTTTGGGTTGGATATAAAATACTTTAGTGAGTTCGGTGTAAGTTGGGTGAAGGAGTACCTTTTACATGATGGAAATCTTGAATGGTGATACCATTCTTAGTCACTTAAAGAAGGAGAAGAACGGTAATGTCAAAGTAAAGTTGATAGGGTTAAATCTTATTCATATGCACGGTAAGAGGGTAGCGGATGTTTCTGAGATACTAGGCGTTTCACCGCGTACTACCTATAGGTGGATAAAAGAATGGAATGCAAACGGATATGCAGGCATAGTTGGTAATCCTCCTTCTCCTGGTAGACCTCCTAAACTAGATAGGGATAAAATCTCCTTACTCAGGAAGGCGATGGAGTGTAGGCTCTTCTGGAGAGTAAAGGATATTAGGAGAAAAGTAAGAAGACTTTTTGATGTGAGCTTCTCTGATGTTCAGATGAGGAGGATCTTAAGAAATGGAATGGGTATGGCGTTTTTGAGACCATATTTCTACGATGAAAGCAAAGTAAATATTTATTCGATATCTGTGAAGGGTCTGAGAGATGTAGTGCTTAGGTTGGAAAAAGAAGGGTTTTCTCAAGATTTGATGGGTATAGGCGTGCTCCAGAAGTATGTTTCATCAAAAGAGGGGTGTTATTTGTACAGTGCTATAGTTGGCAGTGATGCCTTAGTTTATAGTGGTGAGCTTACTGATGAGGATGAGGTAAAGAAGCTCCTTTCGAAAATACAAGAGGTGAATAGTGTCTTTAAAGTTCTTGTGGTAGCGCTTGAACCTTCTGTGTGGAGTCCCCTTCCCTCCCGTGGGCAGTTCGATGTTGTACCCCACTTTTTTGTGTGGTACAGTAGGTAGCCCGTGATTGTTCCCTTCAGTGAGATGTATTTTACATAATATAGTCATATTTAATGCACCTAGTATAATATTTTGCTTATTGACAAGTGACAATATTTATGATATTTTTCGTTGAAGATGGAGGTATATGTCAATGAAAGTAACTTCTCGCCGTATTGAACTTGGGTCAAAAAGAGAAGGTACCTCCCTGGTAGTGGTGTCTGCACCTGTTACTCCTTCCTCTGTGCATCTTTGTAAGGAGAGAGTTTTGAGGATAGCTAAGTTCACTGACGAGAAGGAGTTTCGCAGGTTACTTGCTATCAGGTTGAGAGATAGGGAGTGGAGCTATCTTACTGTTGTGAGTCTTTGTGGCATCTCTGAGCAGGGTGAAGCTGAGAGACAAGCGGTGGCGCAGGCGGTTGAGGCAGATATCTTGTCAGTCTTGAGAAGGGTAGAAAAGAGCTGTGCAATTTATCAGATAGGCAGTACTTCTTTTCTTTTGCTTCATGGAGTTGATAGAGAAGTTTCAGTGAGTAAGGTAATACGTGCGCTTTTGCAAAAGTTCAGGGCTAGGGAACCATACATTGGTAGTATTAATGAGGTTCTTGTTTTTACCCTCAAAGTTTCCGTTGAGAATGGAAATACCTCCCAGGTAGCAGGAAACATCTTTCATATTCTATCTGGAATTGTGAGAACAGCAGAAAATAATGTTATGTATATTACTGAGCAGCTTGAATTCTATAATTGGGTGGATAAAGATAAAATCTTTGTTCACCTTATTTCTTGAGGTTTATTAAGGTAATGAGAAGGAGAATACTTCTATTGGTTGTCTTTTCCATAGCGATGCTATCGTTTGCTAACTATCTTATTGCTACCCATGCTATGAATAAGGGTGTGCGGGATATAGTGGTACTGAGGGTGGTAAAGAGCTTTCTGGTGGTTCAGAAGTTGATTGGTTTGGGTGGAGAAACGGTTGAGCTTTATCAAGCTTTGCGGCGGAAGAAGAGTGAGGAGTTTTCGCGTAGGTGGTTAGAACAAATAAGAAGTACACTCTCCTTTTATCGAAGGTTTATCCTCCAGAAGAAGGCTAAAAAACAAGATGTGTTGCGAATGGTTGAGAAACTTTTGTCTTCCTACAATCTTGGAAGGTTTGCCTATCTCTTTGTGACAGACTCGACAGGTAGGATCCTCTACCATCCCGACAAAGGAAAGATCGGTGAAAATGTTCTGTCTTTTTATCCTTCTCTTAGACCTTCTATTTATGCTTCTCAAGAGGGAGTGGTGCATAATCTCTTGCGTGAACCTAATCTGACCGTGGGATGGTGTAAGTATAAACCTTGGGGGTGGGTAATATTTACGGTTGTGGATGATTATAGGCTTGCTATTATGAGTTTGGAGGAGCTGGAGAATGTGGAAAAGGAGACATTGAAGGAGAGGGTGCTTGCGATAAGACTTCCGGAAGGATATGTTTCTGTGTACAACGACCGGGGCGAGCTTATAGCGTATCCGTATAAGGTTGTGGGGGTAGATGATAAGTCTGATTCACCCTTCGTTAGAAAGGTACTTACCATGGGTAGCGGGTACTTTAGTTATGCGCTTAATGGAAGAGAAAAGTTAAGGGTATTTATGAAGATTGCTCCTTATGGTTGGTACGTAGTGCTTACGGTTTATGTAGGCAAGCTCAGTAGTGCTGCTGGGAGTAGTATCACGAGGTACGCAGTTCCGCTTATGGGAGCAGTTACATTGGCATTGATGGTGTGGATTTACGGATTTGTTAGTGAAGAACTTGTGACACCTATTCTTGCTGTTGTTAGTGGACTTCAGAAAGTTGCTAGTGGAAAATTTGATTATAGGGTGCAAGTTTTTGCGAGGGATGAAGTGCGGAAGCTTGTTGATGGGTTCAATGAGATGGTCGGAAAACTGGATAGCTACACCAGGCGTATGATTCAGGATAGAGAAAGAGTTGAATTGCTTCTTGAGGCAGTATGGGAGGTGAGAAGTTGTACGTCTAAGAAGGAAATTGCGGAAAGGATATCCAGGGTCCTCCTGGGAACCGAGAAGTACACCCATGTGGCAATATTGATAGTAGATGGGGATAGAGTAGTACCTTTACATGCAACTGCCCTCTTTCGTGGAATAGATGGTATTAGTGTAAATGAAGGTATTGTGGGGTGGAGTATAAGGAACAGAAAGGTGAGGGTTGTACCCGATGTTAAAAAGGACCCATACTATTTGGAGGTATCTCCCTATGTTAGGAGCGAGATAGTGATACCTATTGTAGGTAGTGGAAGAGAGGTTATTGGTGCTATAGATATAGAATCTGAGAAAGTTTCCGCCTTTGACAAGTCAGATGAATATCTCCTCAGATTGCTTGCGGAGTTCTTGTACTCTATCTTTAAGAGGGTAGATCTGTTGGATGACTGGCGTACACGTGTGTCGGAGCTTGAAAGCCTTTTTGTCATACTGAGTGATGTGGCAGGGAAGAAGAGACTTGAAGAGGTCTCTAGAGGTATAGTTGATAAGCTCTTCGAAATGGGTAGTTATCACAATGTTTCTCTGTTACTTGTAAGTGATGGTAAATTGGAAGTGGTGTACTGGAGAGGAGCTAGTGGGTTAACGAAGGAATTTGACAACATTGATCTTTCAGAGAGCAGTATTGTGGCAAGGGCTGCGAAAACCGGTAGGTTGCAGAATGTCTCAGATGTTTTTAGTGACCCAGACTATCTTCAGATATTTGTAGATGTTAGGAGCGAACTTGCGGTGCCTATAAGTGTAGCAGGAAGTGTAATTGGAGTGCTGAATGTGGAATCTACCAGAGTTAATGCATTTACACAACGGGAGGAGAGGTTTATATCCTCACTTGCTGATGTTATAGCTGGTGTCATGCACACGGCGAGAGAATACGAGCGTGCGGAGAAGATGTACGAGGAGCTTTCTAAGTCTTACGAATCATTGCAGAAACTTGCTGCTAAACTTGAGGAGAAAGAGGATATCTTAAAGCAAGCGAATGTCAAGCTTGAGAAGTATGTTGAGGAGCTTGCTTTGGCTAATGCTGAGGTGGAAAGGAAGAGTGAGGAACTTGAAGAGGCCTATGTTCAGACTATTAGAGCACTTGTTAAGGTTATAGAGAGAAAAGACCCATATACCAAGGGACACTCTGAAAGAGTAGCAAGGTACTCTGTTGAGATAGGTAAGAGAGTGGGCTTAGACGAGGAAGAACAGAGGCTTTTGCTTTATGCGGGGCTTTTACACGACATAGGGAAGATTGGTATTAGGGAGGAGGTGTTGAATAAACCTGGTAAGCTGACGAGAGAGGAGTATGAGGAAGTGAAGAGGCACCCCGTATATGGTGCTGAAATAGTTCAGGAGGTACGCTACTTGAGAAAGATATCTCGTGCTATAATGCACCATCACGAGAGGTGGGATGGAAGTGGTTATCCTGCTGGACTGGAGGGTGAAGAGATACCACTGTTTGCAAGGATAATGGCAGTAGCAGATGCTTACGATGCGATGAGTTCTAACCGTTCTTACAGAAGTGCGTTGTCTGTAGAGGATGTAGTTTCGGAGTTAAGAAAAGGTAAGGGGTCTCAGTTTGATCCTCGCATAGTAGATGTGTTTCTTGAGTTTCTCAAAGAAATTGAGGTAAGGAGGATAGGATGATGAGGAGCGTTTTCGGTAAGGTGATGTTTGGATTCGGTTTGGTCATAGTGGTTATTGTTATTCTGTCTTTCTCTTCCATTCGCAACATTTCTAATGTGAGAAGTGTAGTAAGTGTTACTAAGGATACAAACAGAGTGGCGGTGGATGTGATGGATGCCGAGCTTGAAGCAACGACTGCACTTCGAACAAGGGATACTGCACTAATGAGGAAGGCAGAGAGTAATATTAAGAAAGCTATTTCTGAAGGAAATAAGTTGGTTTTCCTTTTACCCAATGGTTTGGGAAAAGAGATGAAGGCTGTGCTTTCTGGTATGGTTTCTTTTTCTTCATTGCTGAGTTCTATGGATTTGAAAAGTGTGAAGGCTGAGTATTACAACCGGGTTCTTGCTTTAGCTAACCGTATAAAGGGGAAGCTTCATGGACTGCTGAACGATGTAGATGCATTTCAGCATAGGCAAATGGATGCTGCTCAGAGAAGTCTCTATGTGTGGTCTGTTGTGGCAGTAGTTGTCTCTGCGTTGATAGCCTTTGTGATGGCACGAATGCTTACAGCACCCTTGAAGAAGGTTTCTGTTTTGGTTGAGAATATGGGCAAGGGGATCCTCAATGTGGAGATAGAAAAGATTAATAGCAAGGATGAGATAGGTAAGATGGCAGGAAGTGTGGAAGAGCTTAGGAGTATATTATTTGGCATTTTAAAGACCATAAGTGATGCCTCCTCGGAGTTGACTTCTACTTCTGAAGAAGTCTCCGCCACGGTTCAGGAGATTTCCGATACACTTAATACTGCGGCTACTAACTTGGTGAAACTGAGTGAATCTATAGCGGATAACAGTAGTGCTATAGAGTCATCAAATGCAACATCTCAGGAGTTTGCTGCGACTGCGATGAGTAATGCAGAAGTAGCGCAGAAGACAATGGAGAAGAAGGAAGAGCTTTCCTCTCAGATAGAAAAGAACATAGAGCTGGTTGGTAGAGCAGCAGATGAAGCAGAAAAGACAATGGAGGTTAGTATGCAAACCAAGGAGGACTTGGAGAAGCTGGCTGAAGTAGCTTCGAACATAAATACGATAGTGGACACAATAAATTCCATATCTGACCAGACGAACTTGCTTGCACTCAATGCGGCAATAGAGGCTGCCCGTGCTGGTGAGGCAGGTAGGGGTTTTGCCGTGGTTGCAGAGGAGATAAGAACCCTTGCCGAGAACACGAAGGATGCTACCGTGAAGATAGGTGGTATGCTTTCGAATGTTAGGGAGGGTATAATAAAGTCTGCGGGTATGGTTGATGCTACTGTAGATTCCGTAAAAGGCACGGTAAACAGTGTTCGCAGTATTATAGGGAGCTTTAAGGAGTTGCAAGGTATACTTGCTTCACTTGGAGATGAGGTGGAAACAGCAGCTGCCAATGCCCAGCAGCAGGGAGCAGGGGCAGAAGAGCTGGCTGCCAACATAAACAAGATAAGTGAGCTCGTGACATCTACTTCTTCTACCGCAGAAGGGCTTACTGCTACTATAGAGGAGATAAACTCTCTTCTTCAGGAGACAAAACAGGCTTCTCGTATGGTTGGAGAGGCTGCACAAAGCCTTCAGAGTAAAATAGCCTTCTTTCAGGTGTAGCTTCTGGATGGTGGGCTGTTGGGAAGGGAGACTGACATCCTTTCCAGCAGTCCCTGTATTTGCCTTGATAGTGGGGCTTGTATTTGTGCTTCAGAGACAAAAGAAAGAATGGGTTGTTTTTGTTCGTCAGATTTGTGGTTGAATGCTTGAGTGGGTGTGTGGTAAAATAAGTGCGTGCGGTTGGATAAGTTTTTGAAGCTTTCTGGGATCGTGAAGAGGAGAAGCGTTGCAGCAGAGATGATAAGAGATGAGAGGGTTTATCTGAATGGGGAGAGGGCTAAACCTTCCAAGGAGGTGAAGGAGGGTGATAAAATAAAGGTGCTCTTCTCCAATCGTGTGGTTGAGTTTAAGGTTTTGAGTGTGGGTAAGAGCAAGAGAGATATCAGAGTGGAGGAGTGGTAAGGTGGGCTTTATTGAAGATGCGCTGTTTGACGACGATGTTAAAGACTTGAAGATCAGCATAAAAGAGATGGTTTCGCTGGTTGAGAGTGCGCTACAGGATGCGTTTGAAGCCCTTAAGAACAGGGACAAGGAAGGAGCTCGGAGGGTTTTAGATGGAGACGACGAGATAGACCTTAAAGAGGTGCAGATAGAGGAAAAGGCTCTGGAGCTTATAGCGTTGAGACACCCTGTTAAAGAGAACTTGAGGTTCATATTTACGGTAGTCAAGATTATAACCGACCTCGAGAGGATAGGGGATCAGGCGTGCAACATTGCGCATGTGGTTTTGATGATAGCAGACGAACCGTTGTTGAAGCCGCTGATAGACTTACCAAGGATGCTTGAGATTTCAACGGGCATGTTGCGGGACGGCATAAAGGCTTTGTTTGAGGGTGACGAGGAGCTTGCCAGAGATGTCTTCAACAGAGACAAGGAACTCGATGAGCTTTACGATCAGATATTCAACGAGCTGCTGCTCTTTATGATTCAGGACCCACACACGATAAAGAGGGCTACGGGCCTGCTCTTCGTTGCACGCCACTTTGAGAGAGTTGGTGATCACGCCACCAACATAGCTGAGAGGGCTTACTACATGATTACAGGTAGAAGGATAAAGGAAAAGTTCAATTTGTAGTGACACTTGCGGAGGGATGTCCGAATTGGCTAAGGAGCCGGACTTGAAATCCGGTGTGGCCTTTCGCAGGGCCGTCTGGGTTCGAGTCCCAGTCCCTCCGCCATATCTTTTTAAGGGGGGCTTCTTTGTTATGATGAACATCCTCACTCTTAACTGCGGTAGTTCCTCCGTGAAGTATCAGCTTTACGACTGGGACGCTAAAAGGGTTGTTGCTAACGGTATTGTGGAGAGGGTCACCATCGGGGGGTCGTTTATAGTGCACAAACTTCCGAGCGGTGAGGAGTACAAGATCACGGAAGAGTGTCCAACGCATAAGGAGGCTATATCACTCATACTCAAGATACTTACGCATTCAGAATATGGTGTCCTTAAAGATGTGTCTGAGATAAAGGCAGTGGGCCATAGAGTCGTACATGGAGGTGAGAAGTTTGCTAAATCCGTTATCATAGATGATGAGGCATTAGCTACATTTGAGGAGTTGTCGGAACTTGCACCTCTGCATAACCCACCAAACATCATGGGCATAAGGGCAGCGAAGGAGGTTTTGCCTGATGTCCCGCATGTGGCCGTTATGGATACTGCGTGGCATCAGACAATACCTGACTTTGCCTACATTTATGCCCTTCCGTACGAGTGGTACGAGAGGTACGGTATAAGGAGGTATGGTTTTCACGGTACATCTCTACTTTATGTATCTAAGAGGGCTTCTGTTATCCTTGGTAAAGACCCACTTGAAACGAACCTCGTTCTCGCACACATCGGTAATGGGGTAAGTTTTAATGCGGTAAAAGATGGTGTTTCAGTGGATACGAGCATGGGGTTTACACCGCTTGAGGGTGCCGTTATGGGGACGAGAGCAGGAGACCACGATGCTGCAATTGACCTTTACATGATGGAAAAACTCAACATAGGTACTGCTGAGATGAACACGATATTGAATAAGAAGAGCGGCATACTTGGGATAACGGGTAAGTATACGGACAGGCGGGATGTCGAGGTTGCGTTCAGGAATGGGGACGATAGAGCCCGCCTTGCGATAGAGATAGAGTCTTACAGGGGTAGGAAGTACATAGGTGCCTACATGGCGGCTATTGGCAGAGTTGATGCTATAGTCTTCACTGCTGGTGTGGGGGAGATGAGTTCCCTTATAAGAAAGAAGATGTTGGAGGGCCTTGAACACTTTGGTGTCCGGTTGGACGACAGGAAAAATGAGCTCTCTAAGACGAGGAATGCGGAGACGGAGATCTCCGCTGAGGATTCTGAAGTAAGGGTATTCGTTATACCCACGGACGAAGAGCTTGTCATAACTGAGGACACGATTGCTCTGATTGAAGGCAGGTATGATATACACACTCGGTTTAGGTACTCTTTTCAAGAGCCGGGATACACGAACTACCTCAGAGAGAAGCTATTTGCAGAGGAGCTTAAGAGGAAGCCGGAGTTGTTGGACATAAGGGTGAAGATACCGGCTTAGGAGGTGGAGTGATGAAGGATTTTGGATCTTTTGATATCTTTGTCCCGACTAAGATAGTCTTTGGTGCTGGCAGGGTATCGGAGGTTGGGAAGCTCGTTAGTGGTATAGGTAAAAAGGCATTTATCGTTACGGGTAGGAGAAGTGCCAAGGAGAGTGGTTTGCTGGATAGAGTAGTTTCCCTGCTTAAAGAGGCTGGGGTTGAGAGTGTCGTTTTTGACAAGATCATGCCAAACCCTGTATCTACGGTAGTGGACGAAGGTGTGGAGCTCATAAAGAAGGAGGGCTGTGACTTCGTCGTGGGGTTGGGAGGTGGTAGTCCTATAGACTCTGCAAAGCTCATGGCAATGACGGTGGTCTCTGGTGGTAGCTGCTGGGATTATACCAATGTTGGCGGAAACAAGAGGCCTACCGGCGCACTACCGGTGGTTGCAATACCTACTACACACGGTACCGGCACGGAGGCAGACCCATTTGCGGTAGTTACCAACCCTGATACGCACGAGAAAGTAGGAGTGGGATTCAGTGTGATTTTCCCGAGGCTCTCACTGGTTGACCCAGAACTGATGCTGACACTTCCGCCCGAGCAGACTGCCTCTACTTCAATGGATGCATTCTACCACGCCATAGAGTCTTACCTGAATGTGAGACACCAGCCTATATCTGATCTACTTGCACTTCAGGCAATATCCCTGATAGCTTACTACCTACCGGGTGCTTACAGAGATGGGGAGGACATAAAGGCGAGGACTGCCCTTGCGTGGGCGAGCACCGCTGCGGGGATATGTGAGTCTCTTTCTGGTTGCATAGCCAACCATTCACTTGAACATCCGCTCAGTGGTTTTTACAACATCACTCACGGTGTAGGACTGTGTGCAACTGGTCCGGCGTTCCTCAGACACATAAGGCCTCATGTGAAAGACAGGCTTGCAAAAGTTGCCGTTGCGATGGGAGTGCCGGGGATAATATCGGATGTGGAGGAGCTCTCTAAACTTGCCATAGACTTCGTGGTAAGGTTGCAGAGGAGTGTTGACCTGGACATCACGCTGAAGGACATCGGGATAGAATACGCAGACCTTGAGATGCTTGCGGAAGAGGCGATGAGGACCATGGGTGAGCTCGTAAAGGTGACACCGGGTAACCTCACCGTTGACGACCTGAAGAAGATCTACGAAGAGTCATTTTAGTCGTCTTTTGGAGTCTGTTTCTTGTCCCCTGAGTGTGAAATTGCTCGGGGGACATTTGTTTTTGTTAGCCTCTGGAGATGATGGATGTGTCGGTAGAGTTTCTTCGAGTTCTTTCACGCATATTACCCATCTTGTTTTTGATGCTTTTGGGCAACTTTATGAGGCGTAAAAGGGTGTTGAAGGAAGCGACTATTGGTGAGCTCAAGAGGGTGGTGGTTAACTTTGCGCTTCCATCTCTGCTCTTTGTGGCATTTTTGGATATAAGACTCAAGGTCTCTTATCTCGTGATATTTCTGGTGGTATTTGCGGTTACGAACTTTATGTTCTGGTACGGTAAGAGCTTGAAGAGGCGGCTGGGTATAGAGGAAGAGTACTTTCACTTCTTGACTTCGGGGTTTGAATACGGCATGGTTGGGGTTGCCCTGTTTGGCAGTGTGTACGGTGTCGATTCAGTGGGGTATCTCGGCATTGTGGACATTGGGCAGGAGATGTTTGTGTGGTTTATCCTCCTTGCGGCACTCATATCACATAGAGACAATGTCAAGAGTGTGGGGAATATGGTGAAGTCTTTTTTTGAGGCACCCGTTATAATTGCCATACTGTTGGGTTTTTTGTTTAACGCATTGGGGCAGAGGGAGAACCTCTATCGCTTTTTCCTGACGGGTTCTGTTCTGTACACGATGAGGCTACTGGGCAGCCTAACTGTACCACTCATTCTTATCATTATAGGTTATGGGATAAGGATAAACGGGTCTGCGGTGAGGCAGGCTCTAACCGTAGTGGGGGTTCGTTTTGTGGTACTTATACCCCTTGCCGTGTTTCTGAATGTCTTTCTATTGGATCATCTGTTGCACCTTGAGAGGATACTTCAGGCTGCACTTTTTACGCTCTTTATCTTGCCTCCCCCCTTTATAGTCCCCCTTTACATTAAAGACGAGAATGTTCAGGCGCTGGAGTACACCAACAATGTTCTGATGATGTATACTCTGTTTTCGGTGTCTGTTTTTATTGCTTACCTGTTTGTAACTTGGGGATAAGGCAGACCTTTGCCTTTGAGCGGAGTGGAAGCGGAGAGGGTGCCTGCCCTTAATTAGCAGAGATTAAGAGAGTCTTCACAAAAATCACATATCTGCGTGTGATATATTAACATAATGCGGTGTTTAATCCTATTAAGTATATCCAATTTGATATTATTTATTTCTATCGCACTTGCAATCTGAAAAATGTATCTATAGAATTTGTTTCAAACAGTTAGAAATAAACGAGGGATAACATGATCAAAAAGACACCTTCTGTTTTGAGGAAGATCAACTCTTTTGAGGTTTTGAGGACGCTATATGTAGCCGGCAAGGGAACGAGGGGAGAGCTCTCCGCTAAACTTAATGTGAGTTTACCTACGGTGTCTCGCATTGTCGATGCCTATGTGGGGGATCTGATACTCATCAGAGGGAAGTACGATTCCAAGAGTGGTAAGAAACCTCAGAGGTTGTTTTTCAACTACTCTGCGAGGTATGTCGCTGCCGTGCAGGTTGACAGAGATTTCTTTACTATTGGGGTGTCTGATCTTGGTAAAAAGATCGTTGTTATGGAGAAGGTGGGTTTTGATTGCACGGACTCGCATGCGCTCGCTGGGGCGATATTGAGCAGACTCGTTGACTATGCCGATGATGGAAAGTTTGATCCTGAGAAGTTAGAGGTCATGTCCATAGCGGTGGCTGGGATTGTAAGTGACGCTGGTGAGGATGTAGCGTTTGATCACCCTTTGAACTGGAAAGGCGTGTCTTCAGCCAATTTCTTTGGTAGTGAATTTCACAGGCACTTTCCGAACTGCACGGTGCTGTTTGAAAACGACGCAAATGCCCTTGCCGTTGGTGAGTACATGGACAGAAAGGAGAAAGGAACGAACCTCATAGCACTTTACCTTGGACGGGGCATAGGTGCAGGCTTGATTTTAAACGGGAGGCTGTACCGGGGTTGCGGAGGAAAGGCAGGAGAGATAGGAAAACTTATGCCGCTTTTCGGGGATAACTCTGAGACATTTGAGGACTACCTCTCTACTGCGAACGAAAGGAGTGGCAATGCCGTTCTGAGGCTCATAGGCAACCTGATACTCCTGTTTGATCCCTCTGAAGTTATCGTCTCTGGGAGTGGTGGGGTTGTTCTGGAGCAGGTGCTTGGAGACATAGGGGCTCGCAGGGAACTACACGGGGTAAAGATCACGCCTTCGAAACACGGAACGTTTGCTGTGGTTAACGGGGCTCTAACGGTTGGTGTTATAGCGTTCTTGAAAAAGGTGGTTTACGGGCACATTGATAGGGGGTACTTCTTCGACTTAATAGAAGGAGGTGGTGTGCAGGAGGGAGTGAATGCGTTTGAGTCTGTTTCTGCACAGTAAAAACGAAAAGGGGGGTAGGAAATGAGACGGCTTGTGGGGATTTTGGTGGTTTTGTCGTTGTTAGTGGTGATGGGGACCTCTCTGGCGGCTGCAAAGGTGACTATAAGAGTAATATCTAGCGATGACTTTGCACCCTTCCGTAAATCTGTTATACCGGCGTTTGAGAAGCTTTATCCTAACATAAAGGTGGACTTCTCCAGTGTGGGGTATGACAACCTTCTGCAGAAGGAGTTGACTGCGCTGTCTGCAGATCGTAGTGCCTACGATGTGATAGATGTTGACTGTATATGGGTGTCTGAGTATGTTGATATGGGAATACTTGAACCCCTTGATGGGTATGTACCGCCTTCTGAGAGGAGCAAGATTATAAAGTCTCTGCGGGACACATTTACCTACAAGGGACATCTGTATGTCATGCCCATGTTCCACGATGCGCTGTTCTTCTACTATAATGTGGACATGCTGAAGAAGGCTGGACTCTCCAGACCTCCGAAGACATGGGACGAGTTCGTTAAGTACTCCAAGATTATACAGCAGAAGAAGGTTGCACCTTACGGGAGTATATGGGGATGGTCTCAGAATGAGGGTTTGATTTGCTACTACGGTGCGCTGTTGCATGGGTTTGGTGGAAAGTTCTTCGAATCTGGTAAGCCGGCGTTTAACAAGGGAGGGGGGTTGAAGGCTCTGCAGTGGATGGTTGACTCCATATACAAGTGGAAGGTCGTTGATCCCAACTCCATAACTGCAACTGATAGAGACATACTGCACAGCCTTGCCTCTGGTAGAGTGCCCTTTGGCTTTGAGTGGTCGTTTGCGTGGGGAGTGTTTGAAGATCCAAAGCAGTCCAAGGTTAAGGGCAAAATAAGGGTAGGTTTGGTGCCTTCTAATGTGAAGGGTTTGCCGAGTGCTACCACTACGGGTCCTATGGGATTGTCCATTACATCTGGCTCCAAGCATAAGGCTGCTGCGTGGAAGTTCATAAACTTCCTTGCGTCGAAGAAGAATCAGATAAAGCAGTCGGTAGAGTACGGTGCAATGCCTATCTGGAAGTCCCTTTACAAGTCTCCTGCAGTCTTGAAGCATCACCCAGAATTTGGAGTGATGGTTGAACAGTTGAAGTATGCGTTCAACAGACCGCAAGTTCCTTACTACACGGAATTTTCTCACATACTTCAGGTGGCACTCCAGAAGGCTTTGACGAAGAAGATGACGCCTAAAGCAGCACTCGACGAGGCTGCAAAGAAGATAGCTGGATTGAAGAGGTAAGAGAGTAGGCAGTTGAGGAGGTGGAGGTAGTGGAAAGAAGGATTCTTGGCTACGGTGGTATGAGGCACCTTGCAGTGTTTTTGCTCCCTGCGACGCTGGTCCTTGGGATAGTGCTGGTATATCCTGTTCTTTACGATACATTTATAAGCTTCTTCCACTACAGCCTCCTCATGAAATACCTCAATAGGTGGGTTGGGCTTGACAATTATATCCAGATGCTCACGAGCAGGTCTTTCTGGTATGCGGCTTGGATAAGTGGTTACTTTACCGTGGTTAGCGTGGGTGGGGAGCTCGTGATAGGGCTCTTTACCGCTCTTATGCTGAACAGAAAGTTTCACGGGAGGGCATTCGTGAGGAGTTTGGTAATCCTGCCGTGGGCATTGCCTACCGTCGTCAACGGCGTCATGTGGCGGTGGATATACGACGGGAACTTTGGCATCTTGAACGGTGTGCTCTACAGACTTGGTCTGATATCTCACTATCATAGCTGGTTAGCGTCTCCGTTTACTGCGCTGAACATGATTATACTGGCTGATATATGGAAGAACTGGGGATTTTTCACTATCGTGCTTCTGGGAGCACTTCAAACCATACCGGATTCTTACTTTGAAGCTGCAAAGATAGATGGAAGTGGTTTCTGGTATACCTTGTGGCACATTACCATACCCCTTTTGAAGCCTGCTATACTCGTCTCCCTGGTTATGAGAATAACGCAGGCGTTTCAGGTTTTTGACATAGTCTACATGATAACTCAGGGTGGACCCGCCAATGGAACACAAACGCTGTCTTATTACATATTCTACAATGCTTTTCAGAGGCTACAGTTTGGAAGTGCGGCTACGATATCCGTGCTGATGACGGGTGTTACCCTCGTGTTTGCACTCATACTCATAAAGATTATGTACTCCGAAGTGGAGTATATGTGAGGTGCGCTTATGAGGAGAAACAGTTTTGGACTTTACCTTGGAGCAGTCGTAACGAGTGTCGTGATATTACTCCCCTTCTACTGGGAGTTCGTCTCTGCTATATCTCCCATGAGTGAGTTGATAAGTACGCCACCACACCTCTTCCCTGAACATCCAACGATGGGAAACTTCATTAGCCTCTTTACCGGGAAGGGGGAGTCGATGGGCGTTGCGATATTTCTTTCTGCGCTGAAGAACAGCTTTGGCATAGCCGCCGTTACGACTGCTATATGTGTTGCCATTGGCTCGCTGGCTGCTTACGCCTTGGCACGCTTCAAGCCGCGCTTTGAGAAAAGTTATCTCAAAGGTGTGCTCGTACTTTCCATGTTTCCGCCTATAGCACTCTCCATAGCAATGTATGCCTTTACCATAAGACTTGGGATATACGATACATGGTGGGCATTGATACTGGTGTACTCTTCTTTTACCCTGCCGTATGTGATATGGATGATGCACGGATTTTTCCTCACCATACCTAAGGAGATAGAGGAGGCAGCGTTGATCGACGGTGCTACTCCGTACGGTGTCTTTCTAAAGGTAGTGTTACCCATGTCGGTAAACGGACTCGCTACCACTGCAACATTTTCGTTCTTGACGGCGTGGGATGAATTTATGTTTGCGTTGATACTCACATCTTCCCCGCGTGCCAAGACGGTCACGGTTGCCATATCCGAGTTCGTTACCCATCACATGATGAACTTTGGCCTGATGATGGCAGGTGGCGTTGTGGCTGCTCTTCCTCCTCTGTTGATAGGTATTATATTCCAAAAGTGGCTTATTAAAGGACTTACATCTGGTGCTATAAAGTAGGTTAAAGGGGTGGTGGAGTTGTCAGCTTTCTACGATGAGGTGTTTCAACAGCCTGAGGCAGTAGAGAGTCTGCTTGCAAATGTTGAGTACTACAGACAGAAGGTCAGGGGACTTTTTCCGTTGCCGTCTCAGAGGGTGGTCTTCTTTGGAATGGGGAGTTCGCTTTATGCCTCTGTGCACGCAACCTATCTGCTTCGTATGTATGGGATAGACGCAGATGCCTACGATGCCTCGGAGGGTTTGTGGTATATCTCCAATGGCTGGTTTGATAATGTGAGTGTGGTCGTGCTTGTCTCTAACTCTGGTGAAACCGTTGAGATATTGAGGTTGCTTGAGAGATTAAAGGGCTCTCACGCCGTAAAGGTGGGCTTTACATCTAACCTCAAAAGTGCGCTTGCCAAGGGGGTGGATCTCTGCTTTGACATATTTTCTGGAGAAGAGAAGGCTCTGGGCTCTACGAAGAGCTATACGAATTCTGTGCTTGCACTTGTAGTCTTTTCCCTGTTGCTGGTTGGAAGGTTAGATGGTGAAGTTGAGTCTTTAAGGGCGTTGCCGTCCGAACTTGCTCGGGTGTTGAAGCTCGCAAGGGATTCCGTCGATGATCTCCCCCGGGAGGTTATCAGCTCTGCCGACGGTGGTGTGATTACCACGAGGGGATTTGGTATGAGCATGGTGTATCAGGCGTCTTTGACCTTTGGCGAAATAGCTCGTCTCAACCTCCTGCCGATCTCTGCTGGTATGCTCAGACACGGCCCAATGGAGATGATGGTGGAGAGAAGGGGGATCATCTGTTTTGTGCCTGATTCGGCAAATAAGGAGTTGTTGGTGAAGCTATGCAGGGAGGTTAGTCCGGTGTCTTCCTTCTGCTGGATCGTTGCCAACAGTCTCGTTGACACGGCAGGACTGGAATCTGGAAGCGTCTTTATGGACATTGTGAACACGGATCTTCCTGAGTATCTGCAGGGTCTATTGTTCCTCGTGTATATGCAGCTTTTTGCTTATCGTGTAAGGAAGACCAAGGGTATCAGTGACGAGGAGTTTGAGATGATAAACAAAGTTACCAGAGAGGAATGATGAACAGTTATGTTACCTAAGGTGTATGTGTTGGGAAATCTCAGTATTGACATAATTGTTGGTTACTTTGATGGTTGGCCTGAGGTTGGCACTGAGGTGATAGGTGATTTTTTTGACTTTAGGTACACTGGTGCTGCAGGCAATACGGCGAATGCCTTGCGTGTGCTTGGGTTTGACACTGCCGTTGTATCGGTCGTTGGTGATGACACCTTCGGAAGGGAGTTTATAGGTGATCTGAGGGGTAGAGGTATAGATGTCTCCAAGTGCAGAGTTGTGCCAGAGAAGACATCTGTTTCTGTGGGGATCTCCATGAGGAGCAGTGAAAGGAGTTTTTTTACCTACCTGGGGAGCTTGGGGCTTATGGATAGGGGCTTTCTGATGGAGAGCATAAGCGACATAGAAGAGTCGTGGGTGGTGGTGTGCGGTTTCAACCTCATACCGTCGTTTCAAGAGGACTCTTTTTTGAATGTGATAGAACACCTCGTTTGGAACGGTAACAGGATCCTCTTTGACCCCGGGTGGTTTCCGGGTGGGTGGGGTGATAAGGAGACAGCCCTCGTAGTGGATATAGCAAGGAAAAGCGCCATATTTCTGCCGAATCAGAACGAAGCACTTGCTATATCCAGGACGAGCGCTTTGGATAGTGCACTTGAGTATTTCAGGAGTGAGGGACTAAACGGTTGCATCGTGAAGTTGGGGGGTGATGGTGCAAGAGGATTCGTAGGAGAGGAAGATGTTTCTACTCCTGCTTACAGGTTTGGTGAGATTGTTGACACCGTAGGCGCTGGTGATATGTTCAACGCTGCCCTGTTGAGGGGTATCGTTGAAGGGTGGAGCTATTCAGAAGCAGTTTCATTTGCGAGCTTTTACTCCTCTTATGCAATAACCAAAAGGCAGGAGGCAAGATATCCCAGATTTGAAGACATCTATCCGCTGTTTCTCAAGAGATAGGTAAAATTCGACCGTGGGATAGTCAATTGTTGCTAAATGCGTTTTTTTCTGACTATCCTATGCTTTTTTGTACCTTAAAGACATATCCACCTTGTTTGGGTTGTGTCCGTTTGGTATAATCTTTGTGGAAGCTCCTACATCTCTCAGCTGGGGGTATGTGAACATGACAGAAGCACCAGATAGGAATCTTGGGTTGGAGTTGGTGCGTGCTACGGAGTCCGCTGCGATGGCGGCGGCAAGGTGGATGGGTAAGGGTAACAAGAACGAGTCCGATAGGGCTGCCGTGAATGCGATGAGGTATATGCTCAATACGGTGGACATGGACGGTGTGATAGTGATAGGTGAGGGTGAAAAGGACAAGGCTCCTATGTTGTACAACGGTGAAGTGCTTGGCAAGAGGGTTCCTCCGGAGGTGGACATAGCAGTTGACCCTATTGATGGAACGAGGCTTTTGTCTTTGGGCAGACCCGGTGCCATCTCGGTGGTCGGTGTATCCGAAAGGGGGAGCATATTTAATCCCGGTCATGTGTTTTACTTCAACAAGATAGCCGTTGGACCGCGTGCGAGGGGCGTGATTGACATAACTGCACCAGTTGCGATAAACATAAGGAATGTCGCTAAGGCGTTGGATAAAGACATAGACGATGTGACTGTTGTCGTCCTCGATAGGCCCAGACACCAGAAGCTCGTGGAAAAGATAAGGCATGTTGGTGCGAGGATAAGACTTATAACCGATGGAGATGTGTCTGGTGCTCTCATGACTGCGAAGGACGACTCTGGTATTGACATGCTCATGGGGATAGGAGGTGCTCCAGAAGCTATAATCGCTGCGTGTGCGCTGAAGTGCGTTGGTGGGGATATACAGTGTGCACCGTGGGTGGAGAACGAAGAAGAGATGCGGAAGGCGGAGGAAATAGGCTTAAAGCCCGATTCTGTTCTTACTATAGACGACATGGTTAAGGGGGACAATGTCTTCTTTGCGGCTACTGGCATAACGGATGGGGAGCTGCTTTCGGGCGTTAAGTATGATGGAAACACCATAAGAACTTACTCCATAGTGATGAGGTCGAAGTCTGGGACGGTGAGGTACATAAATTCTATCCATCGTGCGGACAAGTTGATGCGCATTAGTGAGATTCCTTATTAGTGGGAGGGATTGTTGATGGACATCCAGATAGTAGAGAGAAATGTTAATGCAACCGACATTCTGAAAGACTACATCTCCAGAAAGGTGGAGAAGCTGAAGAGGTACTTTGACAGAATACTTAAGGCACAGGTGATACTCTCTACCCAGAGAGGCAGGTATTTCGTTGAGGTTACCCTGAATGCCAACGGGGTGATGATAAGGGGAGAAGAGGCTGCAGCAGACTTCAGGACGGCTACCGATGCCGTTATGGACAAGATAGAACGCCAGCTCAAGAGGTTTAAAGGGAAACTGGTAAAGAAGTACAGGATGAGAGTGCCAGAGCAACCTGCAGTCTCTATTGATGACATAAGGGAGGACATTACCCCGTCTGAGAAGGCTGAGGAGGAAGAGCCCAAGATAGTTAAGGTGAAGAAGATTTCGTTTAAGCCGATGTCTCCGGAGGAGGCAGTGTTGCAGATGGAGTTGGTTGGCCACGACTTCTTCGTCTTCACCAACGATAAGACGGACGAGGTAAATGTGGTTTACAAGAGGAAGGACGGGAATTACGGGCTTATAGAACCCGGTGAGTAACAAAGGGGGAGGTGTTTTTGAGTGGGTGAGGAGATCTTGAAACTGTTACCTGAGATCGATTGGATATCTGACGGGGAGCTGAAGGATAAGGTTCTAAAGGTGTGGGAAGAGGCGCTGAAGAGGGGTAAGTGGAGCATAGAGAAGACCAAAGAGATACCGTTTACGCTTCTGATTAAAGACTGTCCGGTGAGTCTAATAGACCACATAAGAGCTGTTACGAGGATGGCAGAAGCAGTCTATAAGGAGTTCAAGGAGATCTACGGGGACCTTGTTCCTCTGAATCACGACTACCTCATAGCGGGTGCTATCTTGCACGACATAGGGAAGTTTGTCGAATACGAGGTGGACGAGGGTGGCAAGTTTGCTCAGACGAGGCTTGGAAAGATGCTGAGGCATCCGTTTACCGGTGCAATGTTGGCAGACGAGTTTGGACTTCCACCGGAGGTATCTCACATCATAGCTACGCACTCCCACGAGGGTGACCGTGTGAAGAGGACACCTGAGTCCGAGATAGTACACAGGGTTGACTTTATAAACTTTGAGGTATTAAAAGGCATACTCGGGGAGGGGAAGTAGTATGGGTATGACATTTGCAGAGAAGATCCTGGCAAAGAAAGCCGGCAAAGAGAGTGTTAAACCGGGGGAGGTCGTTACGGTTGAGCCTGATTGGGTGATGTCTCACGACAACGCTGCCCCTATATCCAAGATATTTTACTCCATAGGGATAGAGAAGGTTTGGAACCCGGAGAAGCTCGTCTTTATCCTCGACCATGCCGTACCTGCTCCCACTGATAAGCATGCTGCAAATCACAAGCAGATAAGAGAGTTCGTGGAAAAACAGGGTATAAAGCACTTTTACGATGTCAACAGCAGCGGTGGTATATGCCATCAGATATTTTGTGAGGAGGGTTTTGCCCTTCCGGGGCAGCTTGCACTTGGTAGCGACTCCCACACTTGCACTTACGGGGCGTTTGGCATGTTCAGCACGGGCATAGGGAGAAGTGAGATGGCTTCTGTTTGGGCTACGGGTAAGATATGGCTTAGAGTCCCTGAGAGCATAAAGATAGAGGTTGCTGGTAAGTTTAAACCCGGTGTGTTTGCCAAGGACTTGATCCTTACCATCATTGGAGACATTCGTGCAGATGGGGCGGATTATTGCTCGGTTGAGTTTGTGGGTGACGGTGTGAGAAACATGTCGATGTCTGAGAGAATGACGCTCTGCAACATGGCCATAGAAATGGGTGCTAAAAACGGCGTCGTTGAACCAGATGAAAAGACATTTGAGTGGTTGAAGGGTGTTGCAAAGGGAGATTGGGAGGTCGTGTGGGCGGACGAGGATGCCGAGTACAAACAGGTGTTGCACTACGACCTTTCCGAGGTAGTTCCCGTTGTTGCAAAGCCGCACACGGTTGACAATGTCTCTCCGGTGAAAGAGGTAGAAGGCACAAAGATAAATGAAGTCTTTGTCGGCACATGTACCAACGGGAGGCTGGACGACCTCGAGGTGGTAGCAGGCATACTTAGGGGCAAGAAGATAAGCAGCAAGATCAGGATGATAGTTATACCTGCGTCGTGGAAGGTTTACAGAGAGGCGATGGCGAAGGGCTACCTTGCCGATATCATAGAAGCGGGTGCTGTTGTTGCAAACCCGGGCTGTGGTCCGTGCATGGGTAACCACCTTGGCGTCCTTGCACCCGGAGAGGTGGCGTTGAGCACGGCGAACAGGAACTTCAAGGGTAGGATGGGCAACAAGGAGTCTTTCATATACCTTGCGAGTCCTGCAACTGCTGCAGCTTCTGCACTGAAGGGTTACATTACTGACCCGAGGGAGGTGCTCTCATGATTATAAAGGGGAAGGTGTGGAAGTACGGGGACGACATAAATACAGATGTGATATTCCCGGGAAAGTACACATACACAGTCTTGGAACCTTCTGAGATGGCGAAGCACGCAATGGAGGACCTTGACCCTGACTTTGCCTCCAATGTAAAGCCGGGCGATGTGATCGTTGCGGGTAAGAACTTTGGTTGTGGTAGCTCGAGAGAGCAGGCTGCCACTGCCCTTAAGGCGTTGCAGATAGGTGCTATAGTTGCGAAGTCCTTTGCGAGGATATACTACAGGAATGCGATAAATCAGGGTATCCCGGTTATTCAGTGCCCTGAGGTGGTGGATGCCGTTGAAAAGGGAGAAGAGCTTGAGATAGACATGGAGAAAGGTGAGATCAAGACGCAGTCTGGGAAGGTGTTTAAGTTTTCGCCTCTGCCGGACTATGTGCTCGGTATAGTTAAGGACGGTGGTTTGATACCGCACCTGAAAAAGACATTAAAAGGGGGTAGTGAGTGATGGCGAAGTACAAGATATGCAGAATACCGGGTGACGGCATAGGGAAGGATGTTATGGATGCGGCTATGATAGTCGCTGATGCAATCGGTTTTGATGTGGAGTGGGTAGATGCAGAGGCAGGATGGGGTGCATGGGAGAAATATCACGATACGGTTCCCAAGGATACATGGGAAAAGCTCGAAAGCACCGATGCCTGCCTGTTTGGTGCCATAACATCTAAACCGGGAGTAAAGGGATTCAGAAGTGCTATACTCCAGATAAGGCAGAAGTTTGACCTGTATGTGAACCTTAGGCCTGTCAGATCCTTTAAAGGAGTGCCACTCAACTACCGTGACGACATAGACCTTGCGATATTCAGGGAAAACACGGAGGGGCTTTACAGCTCCGTTGAGTTTAGACCTATACCTGAGGAACTTTTGAAGTATCCCGGCATGGAGAAGTATAGAAATTCCAAGGACAACGCACTCTCTTTCAGACCCTTTACGAGGGAAGGTTGTGAAAGGATAATAAGGGCAGCCTACGAGTACGCAAAGGAGTACAACAGGCGTTCTGTCACTCTTGTCGAGAAGCCCAATGTCATCAGAAAGACTGGAGGACTCTTCATAGAGGTGGGAAGGGAGATAGCACAGCAATATCCGGACATAGAGACGAAAGAGGCAAATGTAGATGCGATGGCGATGTGGCTGATAAAGAATCCGCAGGACTACGATGTCATAGTCACTACGAACATGTTTGGTGACATTATATCTGATGAGGCTGCCCAGCTCGTTGGGGGCATGGGGTTTGCCGCAAGTGGAAACATAGGTGAAAAGTACGCCCTCTTTGAGCCTACTCACGGCTCGGCACCCAAGTATGCAGGGCAGTATAAGGTTAACCCAACTGCCATGATCCTTGCATTCAAGATGATGCTGCAGTGGTTAGGTGAGAAGGAGAAAGCGGACAGACTCGAGCGTGCGATTGAAAAGGTCCTTGCTGAAGGAAAGGTGAAGACATACGACCTCGGTGGGAGCAACACCACGCTTGAGATGGCAGAGGCGTATGCAAAGGCGCTTTCTGAGGTGTAAGCAGGTACTGAAGAGGCTTTCGGATTTAGCGTTTGAATCCTCTCTGGCAGAGCTTGAGCTGACACCAAAGCCGGGGCTTGTCGATCGGGCAAGCCCCGGTGCTCATGCTGACATGGACTACGGCCTTCTCCGTAAGAGTGCGTGCACCTTGAAACCGTTCTGGCGTGAGTTTCTTGAGACTGGTTTTGTCTTCTGTTCGGATCTTGAGTGTGCCCTTTTGAGCATACGAGAAGTGGGCATGAGAGCCGAGAGATCCATGTTCTCTGCAACTGGTGGGGTAAATACCCACAAGGGGCTGGTCTTTCTTTACGGTGTGTTGTTATTCTGTATGGGGTTTCTCATTGGTGGTAAGGGTTGCAATTGGGACTTCGGGGAACTGAGGGGCGTGATTAGAGAGGTATCAGCTGGTCTGGTAGAGAGAGAGCTTGAGCCTGTAAGGGCTGGAGTGCGTTCGGCGAAGACGCACGGTGAAGTGGTTTACCTCCGCTACGGAGTTGGCGGTGCAAGACAGGAGGTTGAGGAGGGGTTACCTGCCGTCTTCGATGTTGGCTTGCCTCTTCTCAACGGTTATGTGAGCAAGGGTATCTCTATGAAAGAGGCTTGTTTGAGGACGCTGGTGGGGTTGCTTGGGTTTGTTGAGGATACCAATGTCCTCTTCCGCAAAGGAAGGGAAGGGCTCCTATGGATGAGGGAGAAGGTCAGCAGGCTCGATGTTGGCGGTTTGGACTTCGTTGGCAACCTTCGTCTGCTCGATGAGGAGTTTACGAGAGAGGGGATAAGCCCGGGTGGAACGGCGGACATCTTGACCCTTGTCATCTTTTTATACCACGCCAGAAAGATACTCGATGCAGCTTTGTGAACCTCCTCTTTCGAGTGTCTTTGAGCTCTTATGCACTCCATTGCGGATCTGTTGCACACAATACACTTCCTTGGAGGTAGTCCGACTCGTTCTCTTCTGATAACTTTCATCTCGGTCGTTATCACATCTATGTCGAGCAGTCTGCCTAACCCGTGTGTTTCCTCGTATGTTGCTGTTATTCTCTTTAGCTCTTCTGGTTCTGCTGGTATAGACGCGATGAGGTGAGGTCCAGCTGGGTTTATGTGTATTACTGCTCTGGTGGGGCGTATGCCCACGATGTAGAGTGTAGTTAGCAGTTCTGATGCGGTTCTGTAGAATGTGTAGAGTATAACGGGTGAGCTCTTCCTTGCTCCCGGCGTGTTCAAGGAAAAGGAGATCACAGGTAAGTTGCCATCTTTTATTAGCTGCTTCTGGACGCAGAATGTAGCCTCTCTACCGGTTAGTATTAGCTTCAGAGTCTCGTCCATGGTAAAAAGGGAAGCACGAAGGCTTCCCCCGTTTTATTTGGAAATGGCCTCTATGACGGACCTCCTTACGGTTTGGTCCGTGAGGACGAACTCCCTGATCTCATCTGTGAGCTTTACCAACAGGTATAGCCAGTATATAGTGAATGTTATGACAGACAGCACGATGACGAGTATTATGTTTCTCTTTTTGACTTCAGGGATTAGGGCGGGTTTCTCCATGAAGTAAGTATATACCGTGTTCTTTGCCTTTGACAGCTCGGAACTAACTGAGAATATGGATTGCAGGTATATTGCCAGGAATATGAATGCCAAGATGTTCAAGACGGTTTTGAATCCCATACCCATGAACATGCCTATGATGTAAAGTATGATGTAAGCCCAAAATGCCCATGTGGACACTTCCAATCTCGATACCTTCAGCAAAAATGCGTTGAGGTTCTCTTTCTTTTCGGAGTCTTCCACCTTGTCGTGTGCAAGCTGAAATATCATCTTCGTGTTGTCTATGTTTGTTGTGATTGCCTTGTTCCACGAGTAGAGTACGACTATCTGAAGTACACCAGCAATAAACCCGATCACTCCACCTACGATGAGGATTGAGCCACCCCCAGCTACTGCACCCATAGCCTCGGCTGGAGTATGTGCCGTCATTACACCCCTTGAGACTGCAAACCCGCCTATTAAGGATACTATGAAGGCTAATATACCGAGAGCTATGACACTCCAGGCCATGCCTTTGCTTGGTGCTTTCTCTTCCACGAGATTTCCAATCAATTTCCTCTCCTCCCTTCTTTTCTCTTGTAGTACAAATATTTCCCCGTATTCATTTTATTATATAGCTACAGATAAGTCAAGATTTTGTAAAGAGTACAGATATATGCATAAGATACTGGTGATGTGATTCATGAAATGTAGAATGAGCAAGGACTTTTATTTGGTGTTGTGTTATTTGTTCTTTCTTCGTATGATATGATATAATAAATGGGGAGTGTGAGAAATAGTGAAGACGAGGTTTGCGAGTGGATAGTTTTTGTAATTCCTTTCAGTTGGTGTGTCAGAGAGTTTTCGAAGCAATTAGCTCTACTTCGGCAATAGGTATAATGGTATATTTATGTGAGAATGGAGAGATAGTTTTTTCCAACGAGTATGTTGCAAGGGCTCTTGGATATACTGCTTCGGACAAACTTAAAGGGAAGTGTATTTGGGATTTTGTAAGCAGTGGTGAAGATTGTCTTCGTGAAGTGAGGAGAACCAACTTCTCACGAAGCTGTGGTACTGTGTTTTTTAGAACGCAGGAGGCTGCGGTAGTTTCTGTAGAAGTGTTTGTATATGAGACTATCTATTGTGGAAAGAGGGCCAATGTTGCTGTTGTTATTGATAAGACGGAGGAGTTAGCCTTCAAAAAACTTTTCTTTGCCCTAAGTAGAATTAGTCAACTTGCATCAAGAGTGAAGAGTGAGGATGCTCTTCTTAGTGGAATATGTGATACGCTTGTGGATGCTGTTGGCTATGAAGCTGTAACAATAGGGTACGTGGATGAAGCTACCAAGATTTACAGAGTTAAATATACAAGATCCAAGAATAAAGAGGTTGAAGATGTGATAAAGAGGGTCCTAATAGGAGTAGATCCTGGTGAACCGTATGGTCGAGGAACAGTTTCTAGGGCTTATAGGGAGAAGAAAATAGCTCTTCTTGTGGATATTCTTGCGCATGATGGTATGAAGTATTGGCAAAAGGAGCAATTGCGTTTTGGAATTCACTCTGCCTGCTCTATACCGATACTCGTGGACGGCAAGGTTAGGTATATCCTGTTGATACATGACAAATCCAAGGATTCATTTGCAGAGAAACACCTTTATTTGCTTAAAGAGATACAGACGGAAGCTTCGTCTGCCTTGAGTAAGATAAGGATGCGCAACAGGCTACTACGGCAACAAAGATTTGTGCAAATTCAGTCAAGAATATATAACACGCTTTACCATGTGAGCAAGCTTTCTATGGAGGCCAGAGAGGAGGGTGAGTTCTTCCGTTGCCTTCCTGAACTCTTTACCAGATATCTTGGTGTTGATGTTGCTTTCTTCGCTGTGGTTGTGGATAAATCAGTGTTCGTTGTCCACTACTCGGTTAGAAATAGTAGTGATGAGTCACTTGTTGCTATGTTACGGAAAACTTTTGATAAAGTTAGCTTTGGCGAAGGTAGGGATGATACTATTGTATTGAAGGCCTATAAGAAAAAGAGAATATATTTGGTTAATGACCTCTCTGTCCGTGAAATTAATACTCTTAGGCATGTTTATGGAGATTATGGTATGGGTGCTGGTTGTGCTATACCTATTGTAAAGAAAGGGGAGAGCGTTGGTGTATTGGTTTTACTTTCGAGACATAAGAACTTTTTTAGTGCTTGCATTTACAGGCTTTTGAATGTGATATCTGCTGAGATAGAGTTTATTTTGAACAAATTTGAAAATGAGAAGTTTTCCCGTACAATACTTGCAGCGTTTGATGTTGGATCGGAGTGTGTTACTGTGATGGATGAAAATTTCAACATAGTATATGTGAATGAAAATGTTGTTAAGATGTCGGGGTATGAAAGAAGTGAAATAATAGGCAAGAATTACTATGATGCATGTTTAAGGAATATCCATAATGATGCCCTTGAAAAAGTGGTCTGTAAGACGCTGGAGAAAGGAGAAACATTCTCAGGGAGCATTTTGTATAGGACAAAAAATGGTCAGGTGAGAGAGCTACATAGTGTTATAACACCGGTAGTAATGGATAATAAGGTAAGGTTCTATGTGGCTGTGGGTAGCGATGTGGAAAGAGAAAATGCACTGAAGCGTGAGATAGAGAAATTACAGCATTTTGATAGGCTAACTGGCCTGTATACTAGATCTTCCTTTGAAGAACGTATAAACTTATTTACGAGTTTAGGGTCCTCGATTGGAGGAAAGGTGGGTGCTGTGGCTATAGTGGATCCTGCATCTTTTAGTGAAATTAATCAGGTGTTTGGATTTGAAGAAGGCGATAAGATGCTAGAGGAAGTAGCAGAGAGGATTGTGAGGTGCCTCCGTGACTATGATGTGGCTGGTAGGCTTGAATCAGATAAGTTTGGTATTCTGATGGTAGATGTTGAGAGGAATGAGGCTACCAGCATTGCTTCGAGGCTTTTATCTGAACTCTCGAAACCCTATGTGGTGAATGGATCATTGGTGACACTTTCTTTTAGTATTGGCATGAGTTTTTACCCTGCGGATGGCATAAATGCAGGTGTATTACTTAATAGGGCTGGTATAGCTCTTCTCGATGCTAAGCGTCGAGGAGCGAATAATATTGGTTTCTTTGATGAAAGTTTGCAGAAGGAAAAGATAAAGCGGTTCAATATAAAGAGCATGTTGGAGCGGGCGGTGGAAAAGGGAGATTTTATTCTTTACTATCAACCTTATGTGGATAGTGAATTGAATATAGTTGGAGCTGAGAGTCTTCTTCGGTGGAGAAGAAATAACAGGATTGTACCACCAATGGAGTTTGTCCCGTATTTGGAGACTACCGATCTAATCGCAAAAGTTGAATATTGTAACCTCGATAGAATTCTGGAAAGGCTTAAAAGATTGAGTTCGGTAGAACCTATTCCCATATCTGTGAATTTGTCTTGTGGGACGATAAGACGGGAGGATCTTGTTCAGCAGATAGCAACAAAGATAAGAGAGAACTCCGTTGGAAGGAACCTGGTGGGTATAGAAATTGTAGAAAGGAGTTTTATGGAAGATTTGGGTAAGGTAAAGCAACTTATAAGGGAATTAAGAGACATTGGCGTCTTTGTCTCCATAGATGATTTTGGAACTGGATACTCCTCTCTTTCTTATCTTGCCCAACTTCCGGTAGATTTTTTGAAGATAGATATTTCCTTTATTAGGGCTATAGCAGAGGATAAACATACCTGTAGTATTGTGAGGTCCATCATCTTCCTCTCCAAGGAGATCAACATAAAGACAATAGCTGAAGGCGTCGAAACGAAGGAACAGTTCGAAATCCTGAAAGAGATGGGTTGTGATTACTTTCAGGGATACCTGTTCTTCAAGCCCATGTCGGGTGAGGAACTCGAAAGGCTTCTCCGGTTGAGATAGTATTTTAAATGGTTTTTTCTTTGTTGCCTCGTGTTCTTTACTGTGTTTTCCATTTTTACTGTGCTGATTAGTGGATAGTTATGTGCCTTTTATCGGTTGCTCTAAGCTTCATTATTTTGAAATATTTCGAATAAGGAGCTAAACCTTGTGTAGAAGGGTAGATAGTGATATTATTCACAAAATAAGTAGCATTAGAGAGGAGATGGTTGTATGTTTGACAGTGGAAATACTGGTTTTATGCTAGTGGCTACGAGTCTTGTGATGTTAATGACACCAGGTTTGGCTTTCTTTTATGGAGGACTTGTCAACAGAAAGAATGTACTTACTATAATGATGCAAAGTTTTGTTTCTATGGGGTGGACTACTATTCTTTGGGTTACAGTTGGTTTTACTGTGTGTTTTGAAAGAGATGTTGGAGGTATTATTGGCGATTGGCAGTATCTGTTTCTTCGTGGGATTAGTCTTAAGACAGCATTAGGAAGTAATGAGAGTATCCCGATGATAGTGTTTGTGGCTTACCAAATGATGTTTGCTATAATAACACCTGCTCTTATAACAGGTGCTTTTGCGGATAGAGTAAGATTCAAAGCTTATATGGTTTTTCTTACGGTATGGTTGCTTTTTGTGTATTTTCCTTTGGTACATATGGTATGGGGTGGTGGGTTACTTGCTAAGTGGGGGGCCTTGACTTTGCTGGTGGTATTGTCGTGCACGCAAGTGCGGGGTTTGCTGCTTTGGCATCAGTATTTTTTGTAGGAAAAAGAAAGTTTAAGAATACGAAACCCCATAGTATACCCTTGGTTGCTCTTGGAACAGCTCTTTTATGGTTTGGGTGGTATGGCTTCAATGCTGGCAGTGAGTTAAGAGTGAATTCTGTTACAGCTGTTGCTTTTCTTAATACGGATGTTGCAGCCTCTTTCGCTGCTATTACATGGCTCATCCTAACAGTGCTCTTTGAGGAAAAGCCGAAAGTTCTTGGTATGCTTACCGGAGCTGTTGCAGGGTTGGCAACAGTACCCCTGCAGCTGGCTATGTTAGTGTACAGGCTTCTATGATAATAGGGGTGGTTGCGTCAATTGTGGCATATGTTGCAATTGCTTATAAGAATAAGAGGGGTTGGGATGATGCTTTAGATGTTTGGGGTGTTCATGGAGTAGGGGGATATGCTGGTGTTCTGTTATTGGGAATTTTTGCAAGTAAACTATTGAACTCTGGTGGAGCTAATGGCTTACTAGCTGGAAATCCTATTTTCTTTTTTAAGGAGTTTGTTGCAGTTAGTAGTGCCTCTCTTTATGCATTTGTGTTTACTTGTGTGAGTTTATGGGTTATTAATGAGATAACCCCCGTTAGAGTCCCCCACGAGATAGAAGCTGATGAACTGGATAAGTGTGAGCGTGGGTAAGAGGCATATTTATAGGCTTTTAGAGAGTGTGTAGTTGCGTAGATATTTCACACCGCCGTCAGGGAATACGGTTACGATACGGGCAAATTTGTTCTTTAGTTTTCGTGCTGCTACGAAGTTAGCACCAGAGCTTACGCCTACTAATAAACCGTATTCTCGAGCGAGCTCTATTTGTGTCTTTATAGCCTCTTCACTGCTGACTGTTATTATTTCATCTATTAGGTTTAAGTTGTTGTTGACTATGTCCGGTATAAAACCTTCACCTATGCCTTGTATCTTGTGTGGAGATGGGGAGTGTCCTGAAATCACGGCGGATTCGGTTGGTTCCACACCTATGATTCTAACTTTTTTATGCCTTTGCTTTACTGCTCTTGCAACTCCTATTATCGTTCCTCCGGTTCCTATGCCTGCGACGAATGCGTCAAATTTTTCGTCAGTGTCGCTTAGTATTTCCAGTGCCAGCCCTTTCTCGTAAGCTGTTGGGTTATCTGGGTTTGAGAATTGTTTCGGTAGCCATGCGTTTTGCCTTTCTTTTATGATGCTGTTGTAAACGGATACGGCTCCCGACATGTCCTCTTCAGCTGGTGTGAGGACGAGGTTAGCTCCATAAGCTTTCAGTATCTGTCTTCTTTCTATGCTCATAGACTCAGGCATTATAGCAGTGAATTTGTATTTTTTTATAGCACATAGCATTGCAAATGATATTCCAGCATTTCCACTCGTAACCTCTATTACCTCCATACCCGGGCGTAGCTCTCCGCGTTTTTCTGCTTGTGTCATTAAGTAGAATGCCATTCTGTCCTTTATACTTCCTGATGGGTTAAACATCTCAAGTTTTACTTTTATCCCTTCGATTTCTATCATTGGGGTATTACCTATTAAGTTGCCTATTTTCGTGCTCATACTTGTCACCTCTTTGCTGTTATTAGGTTAGCTTCTGAGTGCAGGGAGTATGTTTTCGCCAAAAGGGATGATGTAACCAGTACCAGGAAGATCGTTTATTAATCTTTCAAGGTTTTTATTACAGTTGAAGCCAAGTTCCTCTGTAAGCGAGGGTGGTAGGTCAGAAATCAACGTGATGTTGAAATGCTTTAGCAGGTTAAGTGTGGAATACGCAACATATGTGGGCATAGAAAAGCGGTTTGTAAGTATTCTGCCGAGCAGTGCGGGTTTTTCCCTGAATGTAACCATAGCATTTGCAAATTCTTTGTTTCCTATCCCATTTCTACACTGAGTTAGGAATATAATTCTTCCTCCAGGTTTTACGCACAGAGCTGCATTGAATAGGGCTTTTATGGACTGGTAAAGTATGGCGTCCTTGTTGTGTCCACCAGCAGATACGATGACGAAATCTGCCAGAGTGGGTATGCTTATTCTATGGAATTTTTCGAGAAAGCTACATGCTTTTTGCCAGCTGTTATACCAGTCGCCAATTATCATGCCGGATAGCTTGTTATATCCACTATCTATAATGTTTATTAGTAAAGACTTTCTTTTTTTGAGAAGAAAGGCTGCACCTTCTATCATATCTTTGTTAACTGGATTTGATGCTAGTACTGAGGGTCTGACTTCGGGATGGGGGCTTCCATCCGGCAGTATAGTGAGAGAATGGTTTTTTTGGATGGTATCATATCCTGCGATACCGGGTAAGATGTACTTTCTTCCACCTCCAAACCCTGCTATTAGGTGGAACATTACTCCCCCGATAATAATTATGCAATCAGACTGTGATGCTTCAGAGTTCAAGTATACCCGATTTCCGTAGGAAGTTTCTCCCCAATAAGTGAGTTTTTTGTTGTTGTGACAATCATGGTTTATGATTCTCAGCCTTTTAGCAACACCCTTACCTGTTATAGTGGTTATTTCTTCTTTTGTTGCACTTCTATGAGAGCCTGTAGCTATTAGTATTGTGATTTTTTCCGCTTTTATACCAAACCTAAATAATGTTTCAACAACCAGTGAAGTAAAAAAGCTACTTCTGACCCATATCCTTGTAATATCAGGAACTATTATTGTAAATGAGCTGCAAAACGGTAACAATTGGATTATTGCCTTTTCGATCGACCTTTTGCAGTCACGATGGTTAAGTGTTGGAACCGAGAGGGGTTCCAACACTTGTAGCACCTTGGAATGTTTTATTTCAATTTCTGTACTTTTATTTCCATATGGTATGTGTATCCTCATACTATCTTACTCCCTTTACCCATACGTCAGGAGCTTTTTGTCTGAGATGGATGATATTATTACGAATATAGGTAGGCAGACTATCCATTCTAAGTATATTGGATGTGGTAAGACCCTGATAGGTGGGAAGAGTTCCCACACTACAAGTAAAAGCATCCCTACCAGGATTGTCCAAAAGGCTGCGGGTCTTTTGCAGAAGTTAGGTTTATATACTGTGAACAGAAATATGATTGTAAATGGAGTGGTAGCACTTAGTCCTATGAGTAGTACCTTCAGCACAGATATTGCTCTAAATGCAAGGAACAGACCGAGTATACCGATTCCGAGTACGGTTATCTTGGTTAAAAGTAGTTTTTTTGTGCTGGACATTTCCCTAAAGCTTTTGAAGTTCCATTCTAATATGTCTTTTTCTGCAAGTGTGGCTGACCCGAGTAATAGGCCAACTCCGGTGGAGATATCTGCAGCCCAGAGTCCAGAGAGAACAAATCCTGCGAGCCATGGATTGATTGACATTATGATGGTTGGTAGGGCTTTTACTGAGACTATATGTGGATACTTTGCTCTTGCCGCGATTCCTATTAGGGCGGATAGGAAGCCTATAGGAGCCATTATTAATCCCCCTAATATGAACCCCTTTCTGGCTTCAGCTGGATTTTTTGCTGCAGAGCCTATTTGTTCTATTGCTTGAACTGAGAATGCTTGGGTTGTCATAACTATGAACCAGCCAACCAATACACCAATGGTTATTCCCTGTAATGGATTGAGGTGTGAGATATGGGATGGCAGTTTTTGGATGATTATGCTGCTCCCACCTGCGCTATGCCATGAAATAATAGCACCTATGGATATACCTACCCATATTATCAGGACGTTTATGATGTTTGCTAATCCTCCAGCCCATAGGCCACCTATGGTAGCTATTCCTACAAATGTGATTGCAGTTACCACCATACCAGAAGTGAGCGTGAAGTAGCGTGGTAGCATGGATGATAGTAAGGCTCCTCCAGCGACGAACTGTAATGATAGTATCACTAGCATTATTATGATTTGGAGCAAAACTCCTATTATTCTAGCTTTTGTTCCGTAGTACTTGCCCAGCATTTCTGGTATTGTTGTTACGTCCATTTTCCTCCACAAGTGGATGCCGAATATTCCTACGATGATTGCTCCAACTCCCCATGCTACGTCATACCATCCTGCCGAAAGACCATGTTCAAATGCTCTCTGTGATATCCCTATTGTTGATGCTCCTCCGATTGCAAGTCCAGCAAGCATTACTGCTACTAACCAGAAAGACCATTCCTGATTTGCTAAGAGGTATCCTCGGGTTGTTCCTTTCACAAGTTTGGTGGAATATGCACTAATCAAGAACAGCACAACTATGTACAAAACAACTATGCTCAATACTATCATTATCCTCATCTCCTCCTCTACAAAAATCTCTTCTCGTTGAGTTATAAGATTTTTCCTGGATTCAGGATCCAGTTCGGGTCGAACAACCGTTTTATTCCCCTCATTAGTCTTATTTCTGTCTGAGATTTGGACTGGAGAAATAGTGGTTTTTTTTCGATACCTATACCATGTTCTCCGCTTCCTACTCCACCCAGCTTTACAGCTGCGTTTACGATCTCAGACAATATCTCTTCTGAAAGTTCTGCCCATCTTTCTACTTCTACATTGTTTGGTTTGAAGAGTGCTGGATGCAAATTACCATCACCGATGTGCCCAACAATAGTTATAGTTACATTGTAGGCTTTTGATATGTCTCTTATCATATCGACAAGTTTCGGGATTTCTGATACAGGTACGACTACATCACCTCCTGCGCATACGTAAGGGTCTTTAAACTTGAGTCCTTCTAACACCTCCCTTCTAACTGACCATATCTTCTCAGAATTGGCTTTGTTATCTGCTATGAATACATCAAGGGCACCCGTATGCAATAGTGTTGTTCCGATCTTTTCGTATAAAATCTCGAGTTCTTCTTTTGTTCTTCCCTCTATTGTAATAAGGAGAAACGCTTCGGCTCTGTCTTGGAGTGGAAGAGTAGTATTCAAGTACTCTGTTGTTGCCATTACCGATATTTTATCCATGAATTCCACACTTATAGGAATGCTTTTAGAAGATACGATTGAGCTGGCAAATGCGTGTATTGCTTCATCTATGGTCTTGAATGGGGCAAGTATATCTGCTGTTTTGGAAGGTGGTGGTATAAGGTTTACTATTATTTTTGTGAATATACCGAGTGTGCCTTCTGAGCCTATCATGAGATCTAATAGATCGTATCCCCACGTTGACTTCCTAAACTTACCACCTATGTTTAGGATCTCTCCCGTTGCAAGGACTACTTCTAATCCCAAAATGTGTTTTCGGGTGTTCCCGTATTTTATTACCTTTCCGCCTCCAGCGTTAGTTGCTACATTGCCTCCGATGAAGCTTGCTCCTACACTCATTGGATAACCTGCATAGAAAAGCCCCTTTTCTAATACCTTTTTGCATAGTTCGTTTGTTACTACTCCAGGCTCTACGACTGCAATGCGATTTATCGTGTCTATTTCTAATATTTTGTTCATTTTTTCTGTCGAAAGCAGAATCCCTCCATAAATGGGAATGGCTGCTCCTGCAATTCCGCTTCCGGCTCCTCTCGGTGTTACCGGAATGATGTGTTCGTTTGCTATTTTCATGATTTTGGATACTTGGTCACTGTTTTGAGGTTTCACTACCACTTCTGGCGTGTGACAGAAGTGCTTGTTACCTTCATCACAAGCATAGTGTCCCAAAAGATCCCTATCATAAATAACATTATTCTGTCCACACACCTTAATCAGTTTGTCCACTATTTCGGGACTTACCTGGTTGTATTCGTTCATGCTTTCACCTGCAGTGCTAAATTAAGAGAAATTATAACACAATTATGAGATAAGGCAACCCCTTTTGTGTGATTTGCGGGGATCAAGAATGCCCTTCCTTGGGCGTTGGAGTTACTCTATAACAAGGTGAAACTAGCTATTCAAATGAATGCTGATTACTGGTGTCGTAAGGCCTTTTTGAGTGTGCTTTCAGTACTTCTTTAAAGGCTTTGTCTGGCATGGGCTTGAAGAACAGGTATCCCTGAAAGTAATCACAACCCATCTCTTTCAGGATTTCGAACTGTTCCTTCGTTTCGACGCCTTCAGCTATTGTCTTTATGTTGATCTCCTTGGAGAGGAAGATGATGGACCTTACGACGCTCTGCACATGTTCGCTTTCGGTTACATTTCTAATGAACGATGTGTCTATCTTCAGGTAGTCCACCGGAAGCTGTGCGAGGTAGGAGAGAGAAGAGTAGCCAGTTCCAAAATCATCTATGGAGACGAAGACGCCGATACTTTTTAAGTCTTTTATAAGCTGCTTTACCTTTTCCAGGTTTTCTATGAAACTCCTTTCTACTATCTCTATACCTACCAGTTTATCTCTCAGGCGATCTTTTATCCTTGCTGCAATCTGGTTGAGCAGATCTTCCTGCTTCATCGTCCTATGTGAGAAGTTCGTGGACATGGGTATGGGTTTTATCGATGATATCTCTTTGAGCTTCTCCACTATTATTTCGAAGTTGCGATACTCTACCTCTGAGATGATCTCCATGCTTTCCAAGTACGGTATAAACTCAGATGGTGGAATGACTTTGTCGTTTCTATGCCATCGCAGAAGGCTTTCTGCACCTGCAATGTTTCCCTCCTTGTCCACATAGGGCTGGTAGTAGAGGATCAGCTCCCCTTTGCTGACAGCCTGTTTCAATGCTGATCTTGTGTACCATTCCCTTAGGCTTGCTTCCTGCAGGTGCTTTTCGAAGAAGCCTATGTTGTTTTCTCCCTTTCTCTTTGCGTCGAGTAGTGCAGCGTTTGCACGATCTAGAAGCACCTTTGCACTGGTGCCGTCCCGCGGGTAAAAGCTCACGCCAATGTTGAACGAGAGTGTCAGGGTTAGTCCGTCTACCGAGTAGGGTTCGGAAAGCCTCGATAAGAGCCTCTGCATGACGCTTACAGCTTCATCTTTCTCCACCCCCATCATGAAGATTGCAAAGTTGTCGGATTCAATCCTTGCAGCTATGTCGGACTCACGGATACAGCTTCTGATCCTCTGTGCTATCTGTTTTAGGACCTCATTTCCAATGTCAAGGCCAAAGATTCGGTTTGCCTCGCTGAGCTGTTGGGAATCCACGACCGCTACTACACTTCTGGTTCTCCTGGAAGGGTCTGTGTCTATGAAAAACTCTATCATCTCTTCGAGTGATGACTTGTTGTGTAGCCCTGTCAGGCTGTCGAAGTGTTGTAGTTTTTCTACCTCGTGCCTCAGTGTGTCTTCTTTCTCCGTGTCTCTGCTGACGACCACATAGAATCTCGTTTCGTCTTCCCTCTCTACGGGGGTTATGGTGGTATGAAACTCTTTAATACTGCCGTCTTTCAATTCGTAAGCTATGCGGCCAGAGAAGGGTTTACCCTTTTCTAATGTTCTGTAGAGCAGCTTCTTTACGGTTTTGTTGTGCTCAGAGCTTATGCACGCCTTGTAGTTTTTACCGATGAGCTCTTCTCTGGTGCAGCCTGACACTTTGGTGGCATTTTCGTTTACATACAGGATATTGAGTTCTTCGTCCGTTATGACCACGCACTCCGAGGCAGTGTTCAATGCGGTGATTATCATCTGTGAAAACTTTTCGTTTTCGAGCTTGTTGAGGATAAACTCCACCTCTGATGAGAGCACGGTCAACAGTTTGTAGATGTTCTCGCAGAAAAACCTTTGCTGTTTCGATAGGAGCAGGAGCACGCCTATGCACTCTCCACCCTTTATGATGGGTATAGCGCAACTGGATTTGACACCGTATTTTTCGTGCATCTCTACAGTGCGTTTTGGCATATCCTTGGGCACTTCGTTTATCACGAGGACCCTTTTCGTTCTAAAAGCCTTTGCTACGGTAGAGCTTTCCTGTTTTCCCTGTCTTGAGAGGGGTTTTTTTTTCCTCTCTCTCTCTCTCTCTCTCTCTCTCTCTCTCTCTCTCTCTCTCTCTCTCTCTTTTTTTTTTTTTTTTTTTTGTGTCTTTTTTTTTTTTTTCTCGTTATTTTTGTGTGGGG
>CAZLJD010000014.1:0-11546 GCA_964559865.1 uncultured Synergistota bacterium | reverse complement strand
AATTGATCCTCAAGATTTAATTTCCCAACTTAAAATTTTCCTTAACACCCTCTTCTCCCTCTCCCGAGCCGAGCAGGTTCTTTTAATAAAAGAAAGAATTGATTCAATAAAATATTCCAAAAAGAGAATCAGGGTAAACTTCAAATATTCCTTGAACATCAATAACTTAAACCATCTTCAACAAGGTTCTGGTCAGGTGGGGGTGGATGGTGGGAGTTTAGAAAAAGAAAATCAAAATTTCTTCTTCTCTTGCTCCTCTGATTTAGTTCGAAAAGAAAGAATGGCTCCCCGGGCAGGACTCGAACCTGCAACCTAGTGGTTAACAGCCACCCGCTCTGCCGATTGAGCTACCGGGGAATGATTTATCACCGCTTGGAGGCGGCGCCCGGATTCGAACCGGGGAATAAAGGATTTGCAGTCCTCTGCCTTAGCCACTTGGCTACGACGCCTGCCCCAAATTACAATAAAATGGAGCGGAAGACGGGACTCGAACCCGCGACCCTCTCCTTGGCAAGGAGATGCTCTACCAACTGAGCCACTTCCGCACCCTGGTGGCGAGACCCCGAATCGAACGGGGGACACGTGGATTTTCAGTCCACTGCTCTACCAACTGAGCTATCTCGCCTGGCGGGGCTGACGGGACTCGAACCCGCGATCTCCTGCGTGACAGGCAGGCGTGTTAAACCGACTGCACCACAGCCCCCTACTCCACACATTTGGTGGGCGAAACAGGACTCGAACCTGTGACCCCCTGCTTGTAAGGCAGGTGCTCTGCCACTGAGCTATCCGCCCTGCCCACCGCCCAAAGTATATCCAAAAAAGGTCCCTTAGTCAAGAGGTATTTTTCACCTATAGATAGACATTAAGATATCTAACAGTTTTGGGACAGAATAAAGAAGGGTTTCAAGTCGATACAAAGCACATACTCAACGCAAGTACACTGCCAAAAAATCATAAAGGACAAATCTCTCCCATTGTACAAATGGAACACAATAGATGCAAAAATGACGAATGCTTTTTATAATCCATGGAGGAAGAATGCAAGGGACTTTATCAAAAGAGCTCAAAGGTGGCGGGATATATGGAACGAAGAAAAGCCATCATCTGGTATGGGAATGAAGGGAAAGACACTGTACGAAAAAGTCTAAGAAATTCTTGACAGATTGATAAACAAGAATGTCGTGAACTTTCCTGTGATATGTAGGGTTTGATAAATCCCACAGACTCAACTATTGAGTGGTTAAGCAAATATGCTCCCTTTAACTACATGGGGCAAATATCTATCTGCCAGGTGCCGCACGCAATCGCACCGCCTTGACAATAACTACACATCGGAGTATAATCAACCACACAAACTAAACAGAAGGAGGGATTGCAATGAGGAAAGGCCTTTTATTCTTCGTTGTCGCTGCCCTGGTGTTCTCCTTAACTGCCATTGGGTATGCAGCCAAGTATCCCATTAAGCCTGTGAAGATAATAGTAGCATTCTCTGCCGGTGGCGGAACCGATACTGCTGCAAGAGTTATGGCAAAGTTCGCAAAGAAGTACTTCCCACAGCCATTCGTAGTAATAAACAAACCCGGTGCAGGCGGACAAATTGGGTTTGAGGCATTGGCATTCAGTAGAAAGGACGGCTACACAATAGGGTTCATAAACACACCCCATGTGGTAAGCCACTACGTGTCCGGTAGAGCAAAATACAAACTCAGCGACTTCCAACCAATATGCAATGTGGTAACCGATCCTGGCGTACTGGCAGTCAGGGCCAACGATAACCGCTTTAAGACACTGAAGGACATCGTAGAATATGCCAAAAAACATCCCGGCAAGCTCAGTGCGGCTACAACAGGCCCCGGTGGAGACGACTCCATTGCACTTGCTCTGTTCACAGACGAAGCAAACATCAAAATCAAGGATGTTCCCTTCGGCGGTTCTTCTAAGGAAAAGGCAGCACTCCTCGGGGGACACGTTGACATCGGAATGGTCAACGTCAGTCAGATCTGGTCATTAGTAAGTGCTGGGAAGCTTAGGATGATAGCAGTTATGACAAAAAAGAGGCTTCCCTATCTGCCAAAGATCCCAACATTCAAGGAGTTCGGCTACGAAGTATACTCCGACTCCTCAAGGGGTATAGCTGCTCCAAAAGGTATACCGGAATACGCATTCAAGAAGCTCAGCGAGACATTTGCAAAGGTCATGAAGGATCCAGGATTCATCAAAGAAGCAAAGAAGATACACCTTCTACTAAACTACATGGATGCAAAGCAGTTTGAGGAGTACTTGAAAGCAGAGGAGAAACTCATAAGAAAGGTATATAAAAAGCATCCTTGGTAGCACAATGAACAGGATACAAATTACACCGATAATACTCATAGTAATAGCCTCTCTGATGATAAAAGCGGCTCTTGCATACCCTGCAAGGGCTGCTTTTGCTTCCCACTACGTTATGTTTTGGGCATTCACGCTAATCGTCTTCTGCATAGTAATACTGTTTAGTAGCAAGAAGAAGGCAGAAAAGGTAGAAAACCCAAAGAAGCTCCTGTTTCTGATACTGTCAGTTGCCCTGTACCTATTTGCCATGACTTACATAGGATTCTTCATATCTAGTGCCGTCTTTATGATAGGAAGCATGCTGTACTTAGGAGTAAGGAACAAAATAACATTGATAACAACAACCATCCTCGTGCTGGGAGGCATCTACTTCATATTTCTGAAATTCTTGGAAGTCCCGGTTCCAACCGGGATATTCTTTTAAGGAGAGAAATTGGTTATGTTTGAACACATGTATGCAGGTTTAACGCTACTACTGAATACAAGCTCCATACTAACGATATTTTTAGGAGTAGTTAGCGGAATAATGATAGGGGCACTTCCCGGGCTAACAGCAACGATGGCCGTTGCACTACTCATACCAGTAACATTCGGCATGCCACCCGAACAGGGTTTAGCGCTACTCGGAGGCGTTTACTCTGGAGCAATGTATGGAGGTTCTATATCCGCCATACTATTGCACACACCTGGGACACCAGCCGCAGCAGCAACCACATTTGACGGTTACCCCATGACCCAAAAGGGAGAAGGCGGAAAGGCACTTGCTACTTCAGTAATTGCATCATTTGTAGGGGGTATATTAAGTACTGTTGCGCTTTTGCTTATAGCCCCTTTATTAGCATCTGTAGCACTCAAATTCGGCCCCGCAGAGTACTTTCTACTTGCCATACTTGGGCTAACAACCATCGCTACCCTCTCAACGGGTAACATAATAAAGGGACTTGCCTCCGGGGTTATAGGGCTATTGTTGGCAACCGTTGGTACAGATCCGATAAGTGGATACGGTAGATTTACATTTGGTTCAACTAACCTCCTCGGGGGAATACCGTTCATGCCTGCCTTGATAGGGCTGTTTTCAATGGCACAGGTGTTGACGCTTTCAGAAAGCGAATACATAGTAAGGATAGAAAAAGAAGCTCTTAAAAGGATAAAACACGTATCACTCACACTAAAGGAACTAAAGCGATTGAAAGGCATAATACTCTCAGGTTCTATCATAGGGATAATAGTAGGAATACTTCCCGGTGCAGGAGCAACAATAGCCTCGTTCATAAGTTACAACACTGCAAAGAACAACTCACCTCATCCTGAAAAGTTTGGAACAGGAATACCAGAAGGTGTTGCAGCATCTGAATCTGCAAACAATGCGGTAGTCGGGGGCTCACTCGTCCCTCTGCTAACGCTCGGCATACCAGGAAACTCCGTTGCAGCTGCCCTTTTAGGCGGATTGATGATACAGGGACTATTGCCAGGACCAGATCTGTTCCACACTTACGGAAACATAACCTATGCTTTTATCCTCTCACTCTTCCTAGCAAACATCTTTATGATAGTAGTCGGGCTGCTGGGTGCTCCCTACTTTTCAAGGGTCGTCTCCCTGAGCAATGCCATACTCATACCAACAATAGTAGTGCTGAGCGTGATAGGTTCTTATGCCATAAGAAACAACATGTTTGATGTCTGGCTAATGTTTGCCTTCGGTGTAATAGGATACTTCCTCGACAAAGCAGACTACTCGCTTGGGGCAATAGTGTTAGGGCTCATACTGGGACCCATAGCAGAAAGGGGACTGGGAAGGGCAATGATACTGTTTAACGACAATCCCTTACTCTTCCTTACAAGACCTCTTTCTTTAGCCATAATAGGGCTCATAATACTGTTTATGCTACCTCCAATTCTGAAAAGCAGAAGGGGGAAAAGGGTTTGAATCCTGGGAAACTACCACCAGAGATGATGGAAAAACTTATCTTTCCATTTAAGGGAAAGATTCGATCAGAGGTGATAGTAGGACCTCAGATAGGAGAAGACGCTGCTGTTATCGACATAGGAAACAGGTACCTAATAGTAACATCTGATCCCATCATAGGAACAGACAACCTCATAGGCTATTTTCTCGTCCATATAAACGCAAATGATATTGCATCAAAGGGCGGGATACCCGCATACATGACCGTCACAGTTGCATTCCCCCAAAGCGCAGGGGAAAAAGACATAAGAAACCTGATGAAGGAGATAGACACAGAGGCCAGAAAGTTAGGTATAGCCATTGTTGGCGGGCACACGGAGATAACAACGAAATTCAACAGCATCGTGGCAAGTGGCACCATGATAGGATATGCCGATCGCGTAATGTCTCTCGCAGACGTAAACGAAGGAGACATAATCATCCTCACAAAATCAGCAGGTCTGGAGGGAACATCCATAATAGTGAGCAACCACACAGAGCAAGTAAGGGGAAAACTTTCAGAAGAGGAGATAAAAGAGGCAGTAAACTACGTGAGTTCTATATCTGTGGTAAAAGAGGCTCTGATAGCAAGGGAAAAAGCCGTATTCATGCACGACCCCACAGAAGGCGGAATAGTAGGTGGACTCAGTGAACTTGAGTCAAAGAGTAAACTCAACATAGAAGTAGATTGGGATTCCATACCTGTGACAGAACTCACGAAAAAGGTATGCTCGGTGTTTAACATAGACCCCTTGCACCTCATATCTTCGGGGGCACTGCTGATAGTAGTCCACGAAGCAGACGAAAAGTGGATCCTGAGCAAACTCCAGAACAATGGAATCAGAGCAAAAAGCATAGGAAGATTCACATCAAAGAAAGGGAATCTAATACCTTCCTATCAAGAAGAACTGTGGAAAGTAATGAAATGGGGTGATTAAAATAGAGAAGTACATCAAGGAAATACTCATAGGCGAAGAGGCACTCCAAAACAGGGTGAGAGAGATAGCCAAACAGATAGAGATAGACTATCGAGACAAAGATCCTGTGCTCATCGGCATACTTAAAGGTGCTGTCCCATTCATGGCAGACTTACTAAAAAATATACATGTACCCGTGCGGATCGACTTCATGGCAGTTTCAAGCTATGGTAGTTCCACAGAGAGCACTGGAAATGTGAAAATACTGAAAGACTTAGACAAGCCTATAAGATCACAAAATGTGATAATAGTAGAAGATATCATCGACACAGGTTTCACCATAGACTACCTTCTAAAAACACTCAGAGTCAGAAAGCCCAAGAGCATCAGGGTCTGCACTCTGCTAAGTAAACCCGAAAGAAGAATTATAGAAGTACCCATTGACTACAAAGGGTTTGACATACCAAACAAGTTCGTCATAGGATACGGTTTAGACTACGCCGAACATTACAGAAACCTACCATACATAGCAGTGCTCAAACCTGAGGTATACGAGTAATAGCGTCCATTCCGTCTTCCATTATCTCAATCAGGCGAAAAGCCGCCTGCTTCACAGCATCAGATATACCTTCCCCAATGGATGTATCTTCTGGTTGTATACCTATCATAATAATGTGCTCTATGTAAGGCCTTAAATAGGCTATCATAAACCCTATTGACATAGTATGCGTGGTTAAAAACAGTTCATCTATAGAGGTTGCACCTATTCTCCTTATACTGCCAGATGGAAGGTCCATATCTGCAGCATCCACTATTACAAGGAGGTCAGGAGATTCTCTCTTCAAGTAGGATGTGTAATTTTCTGGAACTGTCTCGCCATTTATCAATATCCAATCTTGAAGTCTCCCCTTAGCTTCCTCTACTACATAGATACCAACCCCATCATCCCTTCTTATCACACTTCCCATGCCCAACAGCACCTTTTTCAATCAGAGCTTCACCACCTTCACCAGCAAAAAAATGGCATACCCAATAAGCAATATCACAACAAACGGCGCAACAAAATGAGCATAAAACACAATCCTACCTATACCTCCGCCAAAGAGAAATGGCAGACCCACAAAGTGTCTCCCATGTCCATGCATATACCAGTGGTAGAACCTAAAAGGATTCATACCCCGATGATAGAAGTAGCCCACAGAGGGGACAAAAAAATACATCAACAAAACAATGCCAACAATTGCACCTACAACTAACAGAAGTGTAGTCTTGTATCTCCGCTTCCTACTGTAGAGATTTTCTTTCCAATCGAACTTAGTGCCGTTGTTACCCATCTTCTCGAAAGCTTTGAATACTACATAGTCTTCCCAAACATCCGGATACTTCCTAAGAATCTCCTCTAACTCTGGAGGAACCTCTTTTATATCTCCACTCATTATACCGTCAAGCAGTTTCCTTGCCGATCTTTCATCCATCATGTTCACCTCGAGATAGTCTCGAAAGAAGCCTTTTCCTTATCCTGTTCACCCTTTGCCTTGCATTAGCCTCCGTGATCCCAAGCTCCCTTGATATCTCCGCATAAGAAAGGCCATCAGCATAGCGCAGCGTGATAATAACCCTATCCTCAGGAGAAAGATGCGAAAGCAACTCCCTGAATCCTTCCCCATCCGCAAACGAGTTCTCAAATGTCTCATCGACAACTTCGTAACCCTTTTCCTCCAAGTCTGTCAAACTAACATTCTTTTTCTCCTTTTTACGGTATCTATCTATAAATATATTGGTAACTACCTTCCTTACCCACGGTCTAAAGTTATCCACCTTCTTTTTTTTCTTAGCAAGCATGTAAAGTTTCCACACACTTTCCTGATACAGGTCTTCTGCATCTTCTACATGAGAGGTCAGATAAGTGCATAGCTTCATTAAGTAGGAATTATATTTGGACATAAGAAACTCAAACGCCTCATCGTTCCTGTATGCCATTGCAAACAGCTCTTCATCAGAATACCCACGCAAACCACTTCTCATCAATCTTTGCAATCTCCAGGACAACTCCATGTTTTCATCCCTCCCTACTAAAAAAGACGGAAAGCAAGATGCAAGTGTGACAAAAACTATTCCAAAAAGACCTTTTTTATCCCAACCACAATAGCGAACAGTACTGCCCCAGTTAGTACAATCGTAGCACCCGAAGGGAGGTCAAAATAGTAAGAGATGAATAAACCACCAACAACTATGCACTCCGATAGAAATATGCTTCGCAATACAAAGGAATGGAACGACCTTGATATTACCTTTGATACCGATGGTGGTATGATGAGAAGTGCACTCACAAGCACAACACCAAGGAGCTTCACACCAACAATTATAGAAACAGAGACTATGATGGTAAATACCAGCTCCAGAAAATCAACCTTTATTCCGCTAACAGCAGCCATGTCCCGGTGAAGGCTCAATAGCGTCAGAGATCTATAAGAAAGAAGAAGAAACACGGTAGACACAGCAGATATAACCAAGATTATCCACATGTCCGACCAGCCAACAGAGAGTATGCTACCAAACAGGAAGGCAACAAGCTCAGGTTGATAGCCCTGCATTTTGCTTATAATAACTATACCGATTGACATGCCAGAGGCAAAGATGATACCCACTATTGCATCAAACGACAGTTTCGTATTCCTCTCCAACAGATAAACAATCACAGACAAAAAGACTCCAAAGAGCACTGCAAACACAATGGGATTAACGGATAAAGCTATGCCTATAGCAATGCTGCCCAAAGATGCATGTGCCATACCGTCTCCCAGAAAAGACATCTTTCTCAATGTAACATAAACACCAAGAAAAGCAAGCACTACAGCCAATGCAGACCCAGATATAAAAGCTCTCTGCATAAAGGGAAGAGAAAATATGCTATACACAGCTACCCACCTCTAATCTCTATGCTCAAAGAGTGTAACAGCATCTCCATACAGAGATCTTATGAGTTGAGGAGTGAGTTTCTCATGAGGATGACCATGACAGTGCAATGTCCTACTTATACAAACCACCCTGTTGGAAAACTTGTACACAACATCTACCTCGTGGCTCACCATCACTATAGTGATACCCATGTCTTTCTTCATAGAGAGAAGCATCTGGTAAAAAGCATTCCTACCAGCAATGTCTATGCCCCCTACAGGTTCATCCATGAACAGGATCCTGGGATAATTTATCATAGCACGGGCTATAAGAACTCTCTGAAGTTGCCCTCCAGATAAAGCTCCCACCATTTTCCCGACATGCTCCTCCATATCGACCATCTCAAGTACCTTCCTAATTCTACCCTTCTCATTTCTATACCTCAGGGAAAAGGAAAGAAACTCTCCCACTGTGAGGGGAAAAGTGCGGTCAAAGTCGAATCTCTGAGGCACATAACCACATAACTCCCTTGCACCAGAGATATGTCTGCCAAATATTCTTATCTGCCCACTCTTTACAGGTATCAACCCAAGTATTGCCCTTAACAGAGTAGTTTTTCCTGCACCATTTGGACCTATAATGGTAGCAAAGTCCCCTTCTTCAATGTCAAATGTAACATGCTGAAGTATTATTTCTCTCTCAATACCAACGTTCAGATCTACTACTTCTACTGCCTTCGTCATACTTATTCTCCACCATCAGACATCCCCATGTACTGTTCAACCAACCCAGTAAGCACCTTTGGGTAAAAGAATGTGCTCTTTTGTGGCAATAGCTCACCATTCAACGATATATCTCTAACCTGTTCTTTCCTTATAGGATTCAAAAAAAAGCACATTTCATACTCCCCACTCTCCACCATGCGGTTTGCATCTACAAAAGAGCTCGTATATGATATATTGCCAGAATTCTTTATCTGCTCCACACTCATGCCAAGCAAAGGCTCCATCACCAGGTTCTGAAGTATATTTACATCAAGCTGTTTCCACATATCCGAGTGAGTCCTATCCCCAGTGTTCAACGCATCCTCTATGTCACGCAGTTCAAGATAGTAATACCCTATCTTCCTACCAAATACACCAATGGTGCCTTTCTTCCCGGCATTCATCGCACCAATCAGCATCTTTCTCAATCTTTCCAGTGTTTCAACCTTTACCATCGCAAAATGTTTGTTCAATGCGCTAAGTTCAGGAACATCCATACCTTTAACAAGCCTATGTATGGGAAATATTTGCAACCCCGGATCTTGAAAAGAGACGAGCGTTACCATTCTGTAGTTCCAGGGAGCATCATCTCTCTGTCCATTTAAGTTATCCATGTACTCTTTGTATCTCAGAGCTGTCTCATATCGATGGTGTCCATCAGCTATTACGAACTTCATGTCTCTCATAGCATCCCTGAGCATCTTATGGACATTTGGGTCTTTAACAACCCAAAATGTGTGAACTACATCATCCTCATCTGTGAAGGAAAACTCTGGAGGATCTCCATACATCGGCGAAAGCAACCTTCCTATATCGTTATTCTTATCATCGTAGAGCATAAATATCTGTCCCCAATGAGCATTGGTAGCCAAAGTAAGCCTAAAACGATCCTCCTTAGGTCCAGAAAGTGTGTGCTCATGGGGAAAAACCACTCCATCCTCCAATCTGGACAGCCTTAGAAGTGCTATAAAACTTCTTCTCCTGAGTTTGGCACCCTGAACAGAGAAAATCTGCTCGTACAGGTATATAGCGGGTTCCTTTTCCACAGTAAGAATGCCACTCCTCATCCACTCTCTAAGGTACCACACTGCAGATTCATACTTATTTTCATCCTTGTTTAGTATTATCCGCACGATGTTGTATGGACTTTTTCCGTAGTAGAAGTCTTGCATCTCTGATGTAATAATGTCATACGGCTGAGAAACAACATCCTTGATGTTAACCTTCTCCGTGTTATACCTTAATCCCTTGAAAGGAAAAATCATTCTCACTTCCCCTCTCTAAGTATAAGTTCTGCTGCTCCAACTCCCCTCCCAAGTTCTACAGGATAACCCTCATCTTTGAGTGCCATCTCAAGAGCAGAAATTGCAATCACCACATCAAAGGCGTAAGCATAGCCAAGGTGAGCAATTCTCAATATCTTACCCTTGAGCTTTCCCTGTCCTCCACTAATCGTAACCTTATATACATCTCTTATCCTCGAAAGTAACTTTACACCATCTATTCCCGTTGGTATCTTCACGGCAGTACACACATTACCCGGATTAGATGAAAACAGCTCAAGTCCTATTGCCTTTACACCCATTCTTGTCGCCTCTGCTAACAGGGCGTGCCTTCTAATCACATTGTCTATGCCTTCCTCAAGCATCACAGAGAGCGCCTTTCTTAACTGAACAATAAGGGAAACCGCAGGTGTATATGGCGTCGTGTTAGAGAAATAAGCCTTCTTATAATCTAAAGCGGAAAAGTAGTAGGATGGTAGATCGCTCTTACCAACGAGTTTAGAAGCCTTCTCACTAAAAGCCACAAAAGACAGTCCAGGTGGCAACATAAACGCCTTCTGGGAACTTGCAACGACAACATCTACCCCCCAATTATCCATCTGCAAATCGCACGCTGCCATCCCAGAAACAGCGTCAACCACAAGTATAGCATTGCTCTCTTGCACACACCTGGCAATCGCCTCGATGTCATATACTGTCCCGGTGGATGTCTCAAAGAGCGTCGTAAAAACGGCCTTTATATCGGGGTGCTCCTTTAGATATCTGTCTATCTCCTCAGGCAAAGGCGCACTCCCCCACTCAATCTCGTAAACAACAGTATCAAGCCCGTAAGCCCTTGCCATTTCAAACCATCTTTCACCAAATTTACCACCAACCACTATAAGAACTTTATCACCAACGGAGCAAGTATTAACAAGTGCAAACTCCATCGCACCCGTCCCAGAAGAAGCAAGTATGTATACAGGCTGTTCAGTCTTGAAAATCTTCTTCAAATCGTTTGACACTGCCCACAAAATACCGGAAAAATCCGGCGTTCTATGATGCATTATAGGCCTAGCAGCTTCTAAAAGGACATCTTCAGGGACAGCAGTTGGCCCTGGAGCCATAAGATAACGCTTACCAAAAAGCACCATTATCCACCTCCAACTGGGGGAAACATAGCTACAGCATCTCCATCTTCAAGTGCTGTATCCTCGTTTCTGAGAAACATAATGTTCCTACCATTCACCAAGTAGATGTAGTCATCTCTCAAGGAAAAATCATCATCCACTATTTCACCTTTAAGTTGGGGGTACATTTCAACAAGCCTTTTCACCAAATCTCTAAAGGTTCGAGCATCTATCTCCACCAGCTCAACTCCCACTTTATCGCGGAGCGTGGCAAAGAATTTAACTTTCACCCTCGCCAT
>CAZLJD010000013.1:0-82007 GCA_964559865.1 uncultured Synergistota bacterium | reverse complement strand
CACCGTCTCGTAGGGTAGTATCAAATATTAAGATCTTTTCTCTCATTTAATTCTCCTCCGTTAGATGAAATTTTCGAGATATTACACCTAAATTCAAAAACTGTCAAGTATCAAACTTTTTACTTATCCACCTGCTCCGCTTCCACTCCGCTTGTTTGGGGTGCTGATATGTTAATCTACCCGCTGATTTATCGAAGTGTGCTTGACTTTGTCTTTCGGTAGGATATCATTATGTTAAGGGCTTTGCTTATTGGATAAAGCCAAAAAACAGGACTGAGTGGGTAAGAATGAGCCTGATTTTGCTTTGGGGGAGGTGTGTTATGAAGAGAGGATACAAAAACCCACCAATTGAGACGGTGGTATGTGAATTTAGCTTTGAGGGTGTAAAGAAGTGGGACGAAAACGCACCGAATTTGATATATAACAGAGTAAGAGGCATGTTTCCTAAGAAGATGCGGGATGTAGATGTTGAAATGGTAGTGCGGCCTGGGGAGGTTCGCATAGAAGAGATGCAGACGCCAGCTTCTGTTAGATATCAGTTTTTCAGGAAGGATGATACTGCTTCGGTTCAGCTGGATTCAAGGACTTTGGTTGTTACACATGGGAGGCCTTATCCATCGTGGAGTGTTTTCAAGAAGATGGTCTTGGATGTGTTGAGTACCTATGTGAATGTTGCTTCTCCAAGTGGTTTCAAGGCTGTAGTGGTGAAGTATGTGAACTTGGTTGAGTTTTACGAATCTGAGATAAACCTTGCGGATTACTTCAGATTCCGTGTTGTTGCTCCGGGGAGATTACCGAGGAGATGGACTCCGGTTATGGCGGTAATCAGCATCCCTTACGAGGAAGGTGGGGAAATGCTCGTTATGTCCTCTTCAATGGTCACCCCTGAGGCACCTGCCAGCATTGCCTTTTTGCTCGACATTGCATATAGTAGAAATGACGCAAGGTGCGTTGATTTGGAGTCTATTTCTGAGTGGCTTGATAAGGCTCACAAGAGAATAAAGTTTGCATTTGAGGCGAGCATAACTCCTAAGCTGAGGAAGAGGTTTTACTAAGAGAAGTATGTATTGGATGTGCCTTTTTGATGGGGATACCTGTCACACTTAGTAAAGTGGCTGTTGCGATGAGTGGGGGGATAGACAGCAGTATTGCTGCCTATCTTCTGAAAAGGAAAGGATATAATGTGATTGGCATATTCTTGAGGTTGTATGATGGAGATAAGTGGAGTGCGCTGCGTTGTAGAGTCCGTGAGATTGCAGATGCACTCAAGATAGATGTGTATGAGGTTGATGCAAGGGACTACTTCAAGAGGTATGTGGTTGATAGGTTTCTCAAGGAAATAGAGAAAGGAAATACACCTAATCCCTGTGTGTGGTGCAACAGACTAGTAAAGGTGGATTTTCTTCTTGGCTACGCTATGCGGGCATTTAATGTGGATTTGGTTGCTACGGGCCACTATGCCGGTGTGGAACAGAGGGGAAAGAGATTTCTTCTTAAGAAGGGTCGTGATGCTTTAAAGGAGCAGTCTTACTTCCTTTATATGCTTACTCAGAAGGAACTTTCCCGACTTCTTTTGCCTCTTGAGAGGTATACCAAGGGTGAGATTAAGAGAATAGCTACCGATATTGGACTTAATTTTGAGGGAATAAAGGAGAGTCAAGACATTTGCTTTGTTGAAGGTAACTATGAGGAATGGCTGGTTCGAACAGGTATTAGGTGTGAACCCGGTAATGTAGTGAACGTCTCCGGTAGTGTTATTGGTAGGCACCGTGGTTTGCCGTTTTACACCATTGGTCAGAGGAAAGGACTTGGCGGTTGGGGAGGGGGACCTTATTATGTGGTGGAGAAGGATATAGACAATAACAGGGTAGTTGCAGGAAGGAGGGAGGATTGTCTCTTCTCAGGAGCGCTTTTGAGAGATGTGAATATCATATATGAAGATTTTTTTGTGGGCGAGAGAGATGTTATGGTGAAAGTTAGATACGGTATGGAGGATGTGCCTGCTACTCTGTATTGGAGTGATGGTAGATTGTGGGTAAGGTTTCATGTTAAGCTGTTTGGGGTTACACCAGGCCAGTCTGCAGTGTTTTATGTGGGTAGGTATGTGTTTGGTGGAGGTATAATAGAAAGGGGCGTAAGATAAATTTCTTGGGAGGGGATTTGTGTGATCATTCGTTCTCGGGCACCTTTGAGAGTTGGTCTTGCAGGGGGAGGAACAGATGTTGCTCCATATTCGGATCTGTATGGTGGTTATGTCCTCAATGCGACAATAAGTATGTATGCGTATGCAACTATAATACCCCGTGATGATGGTAAGGTTATCTTTCGGCTGGCAGATAGGGGAATTGAGAAGATATGTGATTCTGCTTATGAGTTGCAGGTGGATGGTGATTTTAGTATTGTTGAAGGTGTGTATAATCGTATTGTAAAGGAGTTTTCTAAAAAACCCCTGTCCTTTGAGCTTACTACCTATGTGGATGCTCCTCCTGGGTCTGGACTAGGTGGTTCTTCTACACTTGTAGTAGCGGTAGTTGGTGCATTTTCTGAGTGGTTAAACTTGCCGCTTGGAGAGTATGATATAGCAAAAATTGCTTTTGAGATAGAAAGGATAGAGTTGGGCATGAAAGGAGGAAAACAGGACCAATACGCTGCCACCTTTGGCGGGTTCAACTTTATGGAGTTTTACAAGGATGAAAAGGTTATCGTTAACCCATTAAGAGTAAGACGGGATTATATAAATGAGATACAGTTTAACCTTTTGCTCTTTTATACAGGTACGAGTAGACTTTCTTCATTGATTATAGAAAAGCAGGTGGAAAATGTAAAAGATGGGTACGCCCCTTCCTTGGAGGCTATGCATAGACTTAAAGATCAGGCTGTTAGAATGAAGGAGGCGATACTTACAGGGTCTCTTGATGTGATTGGTGAGATTCTGGATTATGGTTGGAGGTATAAGAAACAGATGGCAGATGGTATAACAAATCCAGTCATAGATGAGATTTATGAGGCGGCAGTTAAAGCGGGTGCTGTGGGTGGAAAACTTTCAGGTGCTGGGGGAGGTGGGTTTATGATGTTATACTGTCCGGGTGTAACTCGATATGCTGTTATAGAGGCACTTAGGAAGTTTGGTGGGGAATTTAGGAGGTATAGCTTTACCTCTGAAGGTTTGACAACATGGAAGATATGAGCCGTCTGGATGAGGGTATAGTTCTGTGTGGGGGATTGGGTAAGAGACTTAGAAAGGTGGTCAAGGATGTGCCAAAACCAATGGCGGACATTGGTGGTAAACCGTTTCTAGCACATCTTTTGGATTATCTTGACTCTCAAAGCGTAAGTAGGGTAGTTCTGGCAGTAGGGTATAAGCGAGATGTGATACAAGGGTATTTTGGTGGGAAGTATAGAAATATAGATATTTTGTATTCTGTTGAGGACTCTTTGCTTGGTACTGGTGGTGCCATTAGAGAGGCACTAAAACTTGTGGAGGGGGAGTATACATTTGTGTTTAATGGTGATACGCTGTTTAGAATTTCCCTTTCTGAGTTCTACGAACTTCACATAGATAGGGGGGCAGATGTGAGTATTGCTCTGAGATGGGTAGCTGATACTTCAAGGTATGGAAGGATAGAGATATCGAATGACGGGGAAATAACTTCTTTTTCTGAGAAGGGTATGAGGGGAGATGGGTATGTGAATGCAGGGGTGTATATTTTACATAGAGACATATTTCGGGGGTATCCGATGGGTAGAACTTTTTCGTTTGAGAGGGACTTTCTTCAGCTGTTTTGTCGACGGTTGAAGTTGTTTGGTTTTGCCTTTGATGCTTACTTTATAGACATAGGTATCCCTGAGGATTATAATAGAGCAAAGCTTGAACTGACTTGATGCTGAAGGGGGTATTTAGGGTGGAGATACCTGTAATTAAGAGAGTGCTTGAGAGAAATGAAATGGTTGCAGAAGAGGTTAGGAGGATACTTGATGACAGTAGTACGGTGATGTTGAACTTTATAGGCGGTCCTGGAGCTGGTAAAACGACATTGCTTGAGGCTACGATACGGATGTTACCGGATTACAAAGTGGCAGTTATAGAAGGAGATATAACTACTACTACCGATTCTGAAAGGATTAAGAAGCTTAATGTACCAGTTGTTCAGATAGAGACTGAAGGGTCATGCCATCTTGAATCTTTGTGGGTAAAAAGAGCACTCGAGAAGATTGACCTTAGAGATGTAGACTTTGTTTTCGTGGAAAATGTTGGGAATTTAGTTTGTCCCACGGAGTTTGACCTTGGAGAGCACGCTAAGATAGGTGTTCTGAGTGTAACTGAGGGAGATGACAAGCCAAGAAAGTATCCTCTCCTTTTCAGGCTTGCCAAGGCAGTGCTTTTAACAAAGGTAGATATGCTACCATACTTCAACTTTAACGAAGATAGATTCCTTTCGGATATTAGGAAAATAAAAGATATTCCGGTATTTAAGGTAAATTCTCTTACCGGAGACGGGATAGCTAACTGGGTGGAGTGGTTGAGAAGCTTCAGATGAGAAAGGGACACTGGAAGGTCGGAGTAGCGCTGGGTGCAGGTTCTGCGAGAGGGCTTGCGCATATAGGGGTATTAAAGGTACTTGAGAGAGAAGGAATTGCTGTTGATTACATAGCGGGTTCAAGTATAGGGGCAGTTGTAGGTGCGTGTTATGCATGCAGAGGTGGAAGGGCGTCCGATGTAGAGAAGATGGTTCGTGAGTTTGATTGGAGATACATGGTTAGGTTTATGAGTTTGTATCTTCCCAAGATAAAGACACCGGAGCCCGAAGGCATACTCTCTTTCCTGAGAGAGAGGCTGAAAGACAAAAAGATAGAAAACTTATCGATTCCAGTTTCTATAGTGGCTACAGACCTGTTTTCGGGTGCACGTGTAGTTTTTAGGCGGGGTAGCATGTTTAAAGCATTATCGGCCTCTATAGCAATACCCGGGATGTTTTCGCCTGTGTATTATGCAGGGAGATTCTTGATAGACGGTGGAGTTGTAGACCCCGTACCTGTTGATGTTGTAAAGGGCATGGGAGCTGAAGTGGTAATAGGTGTTGATGTTTCACCGTCTTTGTCTTTGAAGTATGAAAGGTATATGGAAGGGGTTTACCGTTCGTTCTGGAGGAGGATTCTTTCATCAAGTTGGGGAAAGGTTATGAGTAGCCTCCTAAAAAGCAAAGATGCAAGTGTTGATGATATTGGTGCTGAAGATGAAGATGTGGTAGATTTACCCGTTCCTTCCCCCAGAATGGTTCTCCTTCAAGCAATAGATATAATGTTTCGGAGAATTACAGAAGACACATTGAGCAGATCGTATGTAGATATTGTTGTAAGACCGAAGGTTGGAGATATACCCTCGAATTCATTCTCAAAAGCAAGAGAGATAATAAGATTAGGTGAAGAGGCTGCTATCGCATCGCTTTCGGAGATAAAGTCTGCTGTGAGGAAAAGGTGGTATCATTACATAACGGGTAAGAAACTTTAGAAGAAAATTTTCTTTAAATATGCCTTGACAAAATTTGACCTTTGTGGTATCTTATTTGTGGTTGATGTTAGCACTCTAATATGGTGAGTGCTAAAGGAGGTGAAGTAAGCCGTGGGTGAAGAGCTCACAGAGAGGCAGAAGAAGGTGTTGCTCTCCGTTATTCAGGACTATATATTGATGGCGGAGCCAGTAGGATCGCGAAATGTTGCCAAGAGGTATATGGGTAATGTTAGTCCTGCTACTATACGGAACGAGATGGCTGACCTTGAAGAAATGGGTTATCTCTATCAGCCTTATACATCTGCAGGGAGGGTGCCCACGGATAAAGCATATAGGTTTTATGTAGATTATCTCTTGAAAAATGAGCTTTTTAGAGAAGTAGAGGGAGGGTTATTGCGGGAAGAGATAAAGAAACAGCAGATAGAAATAGATACACTTCTGCAAAGGGTTGCAAGGCTTTTGTCAGATTCTACCGATTACCTTGGTTTGGTTCTTTCTCCTCTGATGAGAGAGGTAGTGTTGGAGAAGGTGAGATTAGTGCCACTGGATAGCAAACATGTGCTGCTCGTGATTGTTTCTAAGAGGAGCGGTATTATGAGTAAGGTAATAGAGTTTGTGGATGGCTTTGATGTTAGTGATTTAGATGAAGTTGAGGCGTTTTTGAATCGCCATTTGGCGGATAGGAGTGTGGAGTATGTGAGTGAGTTTAAAAAACATTTGCTCTATCTGATGGATGAAAAGTTGAGGAGTTATGTTTCTCTGTTTTCTGCGGCAGCTGAAGCTATAGATAGTATGGAAATGGGCTCTGTGGACGAAAAGTTGTACTGGATGGGTATGAGTAACATATTGAAGTTGCCAGAATTCAGAAATGTGGAGAAGATAAAGCTCATACTCCGGGTATTGGAAGAAGAAGATAGGTTGGAGGATATTCTCTTAGAAGATGTAAAAAAAGAGGGGATAAAGGTTCGAATAGGGGAAGAAAACATTATAGACGAGATAAAGGAATGTACGCTTATAACTGATAATTACTATATAAATGGTAGGTTAGTGGGAGTAATAGGTATTCTTGGGCCTACGAGAATGAACTACAGAAAGGTTATAGGCTTGATTGACGAAATAGCAAGAGAACTTTCTGATGTAAAGGGGGAATAAGGGGGTGTTATGCCGATGTTGGAAAATGAAAAGGAAAGAGATAAGATAGATAAAGAAATGAAGGAAGAAGAGAAGGAGAGGGAAGGTGAGGTTAGGGACGAAGTAAAAGAGCTCAAGGAAGAGGTGGAGAAGCTCAGAGCAGAAAATGAAGAGCTTATACAGAAATTGGAGGAGCAAACTGTGGTGTCTGTGAGATATCTTGATATGCTTAAGCATACGCAAGCGGATTTCATCAACTACAAGAAGCGAGTTGAGAGTGAGAGGAAGAGACTGATAGAGTTTGCAAATGAGGAGCTGATAAAGAAGCTATTACCCGTGCTTGATGATTTGCACAGAGCTATTGCATCTCAGGAACATTCTAAGGATGCAGACAGGTTGTTGGAAGGTATAAAGATGGTTGAGAGGAAGTTTATGGATGTACTCTTTCACGAGGGTGTAGAACCTATAAAGGTAGAAGGCGAACTGTTTGACCCTAATACATGTGAGGCTATAGGTAGAGAGGAGACAGATGAGTATGAGGACGGTAGGATAGTAGAAGAACTTAGAAAAGGTTATCTTATGAGAGGTAAAGTTATAAGACCAGCGCTTGTCAAGGTTGCAGTTTCCACTAAGAAGCAAGAATTTGAGAAAGAAAAAAGTGAGGAGAACAATTCGTAAGGGGGGATAGGATATGGAAAAGATAATTGGAATTGATCTTGGTACAACAAATTCTGTTGTTGCCGTTATGGAGGGTGGACAACCCGTTGTGATTCCTAATGCGGAGGGAGATAGATTAACGCCTTCTGTGGTATCTTTTAAGAAGGATGGCGAAATACTCGTTGGTAAGCTTGCAAAAAGACAAGCCATAATAAGCCCGGAGAGGACGATAGTCTCTATTAAAAGAAAGATGGGTAGCGATTATAAGGTGAATATAGATGGTAAGGAATATACACCACAACAGATATCTGCTATGATACTGCAAAAGCTTAAAAGAGATGCAGAGGCTTATTTGGGAACTACTGTGAAGAAGGCAGTTATAACAGTTCCTGCTTACTTTACGGATGCGCAGAGGCAGGCAACGAAAGATGCGGGTATAATTGCGGGTTTAGATGTATTGAGGATTATAAATGAGCCTACAGCTGCTACACTTGCTTATGGACTCGATAAGGAGGGAGAACAGAAGATACTCGTATTTGATCTTGGAGGTGGCACTTTTGATGTTTCTATACTTGAGATAGGAGAGGGCGTGTTCGAAGTTAAAGCAACCAGTGGTAATAACCATCTTGGTGGAGATGACTTTGATCAGAGGATAATAGACTGGATGGCAGAAGAATTTAAAAGAGAGCATGGTATAGATTTGAGACAAGATAGGATGGCTTTACAGCGGCTGAAGGAAGCGGCTGAAAAGGCAAAGATAGAGCTTTCTTCTATGCTGACGACAACGATAAGCCTGCCCTTTATTACGGCAGACCAAACAGGGCCTAAGCACCTTGAAATGGAACTCACGAGAGCGAAACTGGAGGAACTTACAAAAGATCTCGTGGAAGCAGTTGAGGGACCTACCTTGAGGGCTTTGGAAGATGCAAAACTCACTCCTCAGGATATAGATAAGGTTATACTGGTTGGTGGTGCTACCAGAATGCCTGCTGTTCAGGAGAAGGTGAGGCAGCTGCTTGGGAAAGACCCTTATAAGGGGATAAACCCGGATGAATGTGTTGCCATAGGTGCTGCAATTCAGGCTGCAATTTTGGCTGGAGAGATCAAGGATGTTGTTTTGCTGGATGTTACACCTTTATCTTTGGGTATTGAGACATTGGGGGGTGTGTTTACTAAGATAATAGAGAGAAATACCACGATACCCGTGTCTAAGAGTCAGGTATTCACTACTGCTGCTGATAATCAAACATCGGTGGAGGTACATGTGCTGCAGGGTGAAAGACCAATGGCTGCAGACAACGTGTCCTTAGGTAGGTTCATACTCGATGGTATACCTCCGGCACCGAGAGGAGTGCCCAAGATAGAGGTTACATTTAATATAGATGCAAACGGGATACTAAATGTGTCGGCCAAGGATATGGCTACAGGTAAGGCGCAATCTATAGTTATAAAGGCGTCTCGCCTTAGTGAGGAAGAGATAGAAAGGATGAAAAAGGAGGCTGAGATGCACGCAGAAGAAGATAGGAAGAAAAGAGAGCTTGCTGAACTGAAGAATCAGGCAGATAATATGGTTTATACAACAGAAAAGACCCTTAGCGAGTTTGGTAGCAAGATTACAGATGCAGAGAAAAAGGAGATAGAAGATAAGATAGAGGAACTGAAAAAGGTGAAAGATGGTAACGATGCAAATGCGATAAGGAACGCTATGAATGCTTTAACCGATTCACTGCATAAGGTTAGTACTAAGATTTATCAGCAGGCGGAAGGTCCGTCTACTAGTGCATCTGGGGCGACAGGTGCTACTTCGGGCGAGACAGGTGCTGAAAAGAAGGAAGACAATGTGGTGGATGCTGATTTTGAGGATGTGGGTGATAATAAGCAGTAGTTAGCTTTAGGGAGGCCTGTAGGAGGGCCTCCTGTTTCGCTCGATAGGTGGTGATAGTGTGATGGCGGGAAAGGATTACTATGAGATACTGGGTGTGGACAGGAACGCTTCGGCGGAGGAGATAAAGAAGGCCTATAGGCGTCTTGCTAGAAAGTATCATCCAGATGCTAACCCCAATAACCCTGAGGCAGAGAGGAGATTTAAAGAAATAAACGAGGCATACCAGGTACTTAGTGACCCTGTGAAGAGGGAACAATATGATAGATTTGGGTTTGTTGGAGATAGCCAGGGTTCTACTGGTGGATATGGGCAAGGATTTGGACAGGGTTTTGGGGATTGGGCAGATTTTGGATTTAACATAGATGATTTGTTTGATTCTTTTTTTGGTGGTAGGAGGAGGGCTTCTTATAGAACGGGAAGATCTGCTGCACCCGAAAAAGGTGCAGATTTGCGATATGACATCGAAATAAGCCTTGAAGAGGCAGCTCATGGAACTGAAAAGGAGATTGTGATACCTAAGTGGAAAACCTGTCCCGACTGTGGTGGTACAGGTGTTAAAGGTGGTGGACAACCGCATACATGTCCCATGTGCCATGGTACCGGACAAATAGAGGAGAGGAGAGAATCTATATTTGGTTTGTTTGTAAATGTTAGAACTTGCCCTAAGTGTGGTGGGACGGGTGTCGTTGTTGATAATCCGTGTCCCAGGTGTGGTGGTACAGGAAAGATTCGTGAAGATAGCAGGGTTAAGATAAAGATACCAGCGGGTGTGGATACGGGGTCCAAGCTTAGGATAGCCGGACAGGGTGAATTGGGTAAAAATGGTGGACCACCTGGAGACCTATACATTTTCATAACTGTGAAACCCCACCCTGTCTTTGAAAGGAGAGGAGATGACCTTTATACTAAGGTAAAGCTTTCTTTTCCTCAACTTGTTCTTGGTGATGAGGTTGAGGTGGATACTTTGTGGGGTAAAACAAGGCTTAAGGTTTCTCCTGGTACTGATAGTGGGACTCTGTTTAGACTAAGAGGTAAAGGGATGCCCAGGCTGAACAGCAACAAGAGGGGAGATCTTTATGTGGAAGTGGATGTTGAAATACCTAAGAAACTCACGCAAAAGCAAAAGGATTTGCTAAGGGAATGGGCAAAAGAGAGTGGTATAAAGTTTAATAGTGAGAATCACAGTTTTTTCGATAGGTTTAGGGGGGCGTTTGGTGGATAGGAGGTATTTGGAGGTTACTGTGAAGATATCCAAAGAAGATGAAGAAGCCCTACTAGGGCTTCTTTCCCTTTTTGGGATAGATAGTTTGTGGATACAGGTTGAGGATGAGAATGTGGTTGTAAAGGGGTATGCAGATCCCTTATTTGTGAATAGAATATACGAGCTGAAAGATGCTGTGTATAATCGGGTTGGTGATTGTGAGTTTGAAATTAAGAGCATAATGGAAGAGGACTGGGAGAGTGTTTGGAAAAAAGAGTATGAGCCTGTATCTGTTAGTGAGCTTATAGAAATAGCTCCACCATGGTTTACACAGAAAGACGGGAGGATATTTATAAAGCCGGGTAAGGCATTTGGAACGGGGTATCATCCTACCACCTACTTGTGCTTAAAGGCTATATCTGAGTATGTATCTCCTGGAGATTATGTATTGGATGTAGGGAGCGGATCAGGTATACTTTCAGTAGCTGCAGCGTATTTGGGAGCACGTAGCTTTGGAGTGGAAATAGATGAGATTGCTATACAAGAAGCAATAGAAAATGCCCGATTGAATAAAGTTGGTGATAGATGCAGTTTCCTGAGAGGCGATCTTCTTACTGCTATTTCTTACCCTTTTGCGCTGATAGTTGCAAACATTCTCACACCTGTTGTTGTGCTTATGATCCCAGATGTTAAGAGGAATTTGCGGAAAGGTGGTTACTTTCTGGCTTCAGGCATAATGAGTGCAGAGAAGGAGCTTGTACTGAGAGAGCTCGATAGTAATGGGTTTATTGTAGATGAAATATTATCAGAAGGAGAATGGGTCTGTATTGTCTCTACCACATAGGTTTTTTGTAGAGCCATCTCTTATTTTTCCTGATGTCATCTTTATCCCTGAGAAGGAAGCCCAGCATATATTCGGTTCTTTTAGATATAGAGTGGGGGATAAGGTGGAATTTTTTGATGGGCAGGGGAATGTGTATTATTCTGAACTAATAAGTAAAAGTAAGGCTAAAATTATAGATAAGAAGAGCTATTCCCCTATGCCTTACAGACTTGTTGTAGCTCAGGGTGTGCTTAAGGGTAAAAAGATGGACTTTGTGGTTAAAAGGTTGTCGGAGTTGGGTGTTTATGGTATGATACCTGTTTTTACAGAGTATTCTGTTGCACTTCCTCATAGTGAGAAGACGATCAGGTGGAAGAGGCTTTCTGTGGAGGCAGCTAAGCAGAGCAGGAACCCGTTTATTCTTCGGATATGGGATCCTGTGGATTTTGAGAGTTTTGTAGCTTCTAAATGGAGTGAATATGACGTGAAATTCTTCTTAGATACTTCTGGAGGTGGGGTACTATCTGTAAAAGAGTTTTTGAAGGAGCATGAACACAGTAGCAGATTTCTTGGAGTTATTGGTCCTGAGGGGGGGTTTTCTAATACTGAGAGAAAAGAACTTTTGAGTGCTGGTTTTACACCAGTTGTCATCAGGGGTGGCTTTATTTTTAGATCAGAGATTGCTTCTCTTCTCTTGGGAGGCATGTTTTTGTATGAGTATGAGAATTAACCCGTTGAGAGTCCGCTTTTACACACTTGGATGCAAGTTGAACCAATATGAGGCAAATGCCATTGCAAATATGTTTCTCAAAAGGGGGTATGTGTTATCTGATAGTGACGATGCCGATATATATGTAGTTTCGGGGTGCGTGGTTACCGCTGAAGCGGAGAGAAAGACTCGGCAATTTCTCCGGAGGTCAAAAAGAAAAAATCCAAATGCCATAACGGTGTCGGTTGGTTGTTATGCCCAGATGAGAGGAAATCTCTATGCAGATATATCGGTAGGTAATAGATTGAAGCATAAGGTAGTAGACATCGTTGAAAGCTATATCCTTGATAAAAAAAGGACTGTCAGTAGAAAAGACCTTAATACCTGCAATAGTTGGGATGAACTGGAAATTGATGAGTTTTATGGACATACGAGGGCGTGGGTTAAAATACAGGATGGATGTAATCATTTCTGTAGCTACTGTGTAATACCTCTTGTCAGGGGTAGAGAGATATCAAGGCCAATGGAAAGAGTCGTGAATGAAGTGAGAAGACTAGTTTCTTTGGGTTTCAGTGAAATTGTCCTTACAGGTGTAAACATAGGTAGGTACGGCTTTGATTGGGGAAAAAGAAATGCGTTGGTAGAGCTGCTGAGGATTCTTTCTAATGTTGAAAGATTAAAAAGATTGAGGTTGAGCTCTATTGAGCCCTTTACCATTACGGATGAGCTTATAGATACAATAGTAGAATTGCCTAATGTGTGCAATCACCTACACATTCCACTGCAGTCTGGAGATGATGGCATTCTGAAGGCAATGAAAAGGGGATATGATTCCGACTTTTTTTTGAAGTTGGTTAGCAGGATAAGGGAAAAGTCACCTCAGTTTAACATTACTACGGACCTCATTGTTGGTTTCCCGGGGGAGGGGGAAGTGGAGTTTTTGAATTCGCTGTCGTTATTACGAAAGGTGAAATTTGGTAAGGTGCATGTATTTCCGTTTTCGGAGAGGCTGGGGGTGGCTGCTTGTAAGATCCCTAATAAGGTAAGTAAAAAGGAGATAAAGCAAAGAGTATTGAGAGCTGTGAGGGTTGCAGAGTCGTGTGCAAGTGAGTTTAAGAGAGGTTTTGTGGGTAGTGTTGTGCAGGTAATTACTGAAAAAAAGAGTGGAAGCAAAGGGGAGGGATGGTCTGATAACTACCTAAGGGTAAAAGTGGTTGGTATGCCTGAGCATGTTTCTATTGGAGATGTTGTGTATGTGAAGGTAGAGGGAGTCGAGAAAGGATTTCTCTATGGTAGCACGGTTTAGTTAAACTTGACAAAGAATGGTATTGGTGGTATAAATTCTTTGAGTTTTACTTAAAGGGGGTGGATATCTTGACAGGAAATGAAAATGGCGGTCTTTGGAGGCGGTATCTGGAGTTTAATGTGCTGTATAAGATACTCATAGGTTTGATACTTGGAGTTATAGTGGGACTTGCGGTTGGCCCAAGTATATCGGTTATTCAGCCAATTGGTAGTATATTTGTGAGACTCTTAAAAATGGTGGTAATGCCTGTTGTGTTTTTCTCACTGGTTGTTGGTGCTTCCAGTATAGCTCCGGCTCGCTTGGGGAAGGTAGGAGTTAAGATAATAGGATATTATCTCATTACATCTGCCTTTGCTGTTGCAATAGGGCTTGCTATGGGAAATTTATTCCACCCGGGACAGGGGTTGCACCTTGCAGGTACAGCTGGCAAAACGCTTTCTGCAAAGGCACCTTCTTTGATATCAGTTGTGCTCAATATTATCCCGAAGAATCCATTTGGATCTCTGGCTGCTGGGAAGGTATTACCTGTAATATTCTTTTCCATAGTGTTAGGTATAGCACTTTCCTATCTCAAAGATAGTGAAAACCAGAAGATAAGCAAAAGTGCTGGGGTGGTAGTGGATGTATTTGATGGACTTGCCAATGCAATATACAAGATAGTTGGTGGTATAATGCAATATGCGCCTTTTGGTGTATTTGCGTTAGTAGCGGTCGTGTTTGGTAAACAGGGTGCAAAAGCGGCAGGTCCATTGGCTATAGTTGTATTGGCGGTTTACCTCGGGTTGTTTATACAGATATTCCTGATTTACGGAGGTTTCTTAAAGGCATTTAAGATAAGTATGTTTAAGTTCCTTTCACGGGCAAAGGAACCAATGCTTACAGCATTTGTAACGAGGAGCAGTGGTGCCACATTACCTGTTACCATGCGGGTTGCTGAAGAAAACATGGGTGCACCCATGGGAGTTTTCTCTTTTACCCTACCTCTTGGTGCCACAATTAACATGGATGGAACAGCGCTTTACCAAGGTGTATGTGCACTCTTCGTTGCTTTTGCTATTGGTATGCACCTTACCTTTGCCCAACAGATGGTGATAATACTCACAGCAGTTCTTGCTTCTATAGGGACAGCAGGGGTCCCTGGGGCTGGTGCTATAATGCTTTTGATGGTTTTAAATTCTATAGGTTTGCCAGTAAAGGCAGGAACACCAGTTGCACTTGCCTACGCGATGATATTTGGTATAGATGCGATACTTGACATGGGTAGGACAATGGTAAATGTTACAGGAGACCTCGTAGGTACTGTTATAGTCTCTAAATCGGAAGGGGAACTTGACGAGAGTAAATGGAAGTAGTAAACTTTCTACACCCACCTGTGGGGTAATGTTCTGGGGGGTGGGCATTATGCCCACCCTTTTATTTTATCCCAAACTGATAAATATTTTCATACCCATCTACCCTTCATTATACAACTAGAGGGTTGACAAATGAAATTCTATGGTTTAGTATGTAAAATGGTAGACAATTGAATATTGTGTGCCAGATGATGATTACAAGAGACGCCTTCTTTGTTAAAGAAGGGACCGAAGGGGCAAGGGTATAATCCCGAATCTCTCAGGTAAAAGGATTGTAATCAGATGGCACTCTGGAGAATTGCCCTAAGTGTGGGCAATGCCGAAGGGGCTCAAAACTCTCAGGCTCTCGTACAGAGAAGTTTCTTTTCTGTACAGGGGGATGAGAGTTTTTTAATTTAAGGGGGGATGGGAGTGCTTAAGGAGACACCGTTGATTGGGATTCACAGGAAGTATGGGGGCAAGATTGTGGATTTTGCTGGTTGGGCAATGCCAATTCAGTACAAGAGTATAGTTGAAGAACATATGGCAGTTAGAGAGAGGGTAGGTCTGTTTGATGTTTCACACATGGGAGAGATAGAGATCACAGGTAAGGATGCGATGAAATTCGTAAACAAATTGATAACCAATGACATATCCAAGATGAAGGTTGGGCAGGCAAAGTATTCACCTATGTGTTATGATAATGGTGGTATAGTAGATGACCTGCTTGTTTATAAGCTTGCAGAAGACCACTATCTTTTGGTAGTGAATGCTGGGAATACTGATAAGGACTACGATTGGATACTGAACAACGTGCAAGGCATGGATGTTGATGTGAAAAATGAAAGTTCTAATTACATTCAACTTGCAATTCAGGGACCCAAGGCACAAGAGCTGCTTTACAAACTGGTGGATGTCGATCTTTCTGCAGTAAAGTATTATCACTTTGAACTTGGTAGGCTCTCTGGTAATGGAGTTTCCGCAGAGGGGATCATATCAAGGACTGGTTATACTGGCTCTGATGGATTTGAATTCTATACCAAGGAGGTGGATAAAGCAGAAGCCTTGTGGGAGGCTATAATGTCGGCTGGTAAGGAGTATGGCATAGAGCCGTGTGCCTTAGGTGCAAGAGACACGTTAAGACTTGAAGCGGGTATGCTACTCTACGGTCACGATATAGATGAGGAGCACACACCAGTTCAGGCAGATATTCTCTGGACGGTGAAGCTCAATAAGGAGGACTTTATCGGTAAGTCTGCACTTCAGAGGGAGGTAGAAGAAGGACCTGTAATTAAACTCTATGGCATAGAGATGGTGGATAGAGGAGTTCCGAGGCAACACTATGAGATCTACAAAGGCAGTGAAAAGGTTGGGGATGTTACAAGTGGTACATTTGCTCCCTATTTGAAGAAGTACATTGCAATGGGTTATATAAAGAATAGTATAGTTAATGTAGGGGATGAAGTTCAAATAAAGATAAGAAACAAGCTTTTGAGGGCAAAAATAGTTGAAAAACCATTTTATAAAAGGAGGTAGGTTGTTGTGAAAAGGTATGCAAAGACGCATGAGTGGATTGAGGTAGAGGATAGTAAGGGTAAAGTAGGTATTACAGATTTTGCACAAAAGGAACTTGGAGATATAGTATTTGTGGAGCTCCCGGAGGTGGGTGATGAAGTAACGAAGGGTGAGTCATTTGGTACTATAGAGTCTGTAAAGGCGGCTTCAGACCTTTATGCCCCTGCGAGTGGAAAGGTTGTTGAAGTCAATACTGCAGTTGTAGATGAACCCCAGTTGGTGAACGAAGATCCGGAGGGAAAAGGATGGATGATAGTTATAGAGCTAAGTGATCCGTCCGAACTGGATGATCTTATGACTGAGGAAGAGTATAGAGAGAGTATAAAAGAGGAGTGAGTCTGATGTATCCGTATCTTCCCGTAACCGAAGAGGACCGGAGGGAGATGCTGAAGGAGATAGGTGTAAGCTCCATCGGTGAGCTGTTTTCTGACATTCCTGAGAAGTTTAGGCTAAGGAGAGACTTAGAAATACCCGAGGCAAAATCTGAGCTTGATATTAGGCGTGACTTTGAGAGCGCGGCGTCCAGGAACAACTCTTTGAAGGGAAAGGCAAGTTTTCTCGGGGCAGGTGCTTATAGACACTATATACCTTCGGTTGTGAATCATATGGTTTCAAGGTCTGAGTTTTACACGGCTTATACACCGTATCAGCCTGAGATAAGTCAGGGTACCCTCATATCGATATTTGAGTTTCAGACGCATGTAGCAAACATATTCGGTATGGATGTGGCGAATGCTTCTATGTATGACGGTGGTTCTGCGACTGCGGAGGCAGCACTCTTGGCGCTAAGAATGAATAGGGGAAAGGGTAGAGTTGCTGTAAGCCATACACTTCACCCTGAGTACATAGATACAGTTAAGACCTATCTCCATGGGCAGGGATACGAAGTTATCGAAATACCTGCACAAGGTGGTATGGTAGATGTAGATGCTCTTGAAAGGATTATGACGGAAGATACCGTTGGAGTAATCATTCAGTCTCCAAACTTTCTTGGTGTAGTAGAGGATATTCCTTTGATCTCAGAGGTAGTACATAAGGTAAAGAATGCGTCGTTGATAGTCGCTGTGAGTGAACCTATGGCGTATGGGATCCTGGAAGCTCCAGGGAGCTTGGGGGCAGACATTGTCGCTGCTGAACTCCAGAGTTTTGGGCTTCCCCTTAATTATGGTGGTCCCTATGTAGGAGTTATTGCTGCTAAAGAGAAATATCTAAGAAGGATGCCCGGAAGGTTGGTTGGTATGACCGAGGATGTCGATGGCAATAGAGGTTTTGTGTTGACTTTACAGGCAAGGGAGCAACACATAAAGAGAGCAAAAGCTACGAGTAATATTTGCTCTAATGAAGGGCTTTGTGCGCTTACTGTGAGTGTTTATCTTAGCCTTGTTGGGAAGGAGGGCCTAAAGGCTATTGCCTATCAGAACTTTGCAAAAGCCCAATACTTCATATCAGCATTGAAGGGCAAGTCGGTAGAAGTGCTCAGCGATAGGGTTTTTAATGAATTTGCGTTTAAACCTTCTTTGCCGGTTAAAGAGCTCAACGGCAGGTTGAAGAGAAAGGGTATAGTGGGAGGGCTTGATCTTGGTAGGTTCTACCCGGAGTATGATGGGTATATGCTTGTTGCGATTACAGAGCTTACCCGCAAAGAGGATATAGATAACTTCCTCTCTGCGATAGAGGAGGTGTAGGTGATGTCTGAGAAACTTATATATGAACTCTCCAAGAGAGGTAAGATTGGAATAGATGTTCCAGCTTTGGATGTGCCAGATGTTGATATAGAAAAGATTATTCCATCTAATATAATTAGAAAGAGCGATGTAAGGCTTCCTGAAGTTTCAGAGGTGGATGTTGTAAGACACTTCACAGCGCTTTCAAGGATAAACTATGGAGTCGATAGTGGCTTTTATCCTCTTGGTTCGTGCACAATGAAGTATAATCCGAAAGTCAACGAGGATATAGCCAGAATGGACGACCTCGTGGAGCTTCACCCTTACCAGGAGGAAGAGGACGTTCAGGGCTCTTTGTCGCTTTTGTGGGAGGCAAGAAAATACCTTCTTGAGGTTACTGGTATGGATGAGATGACATTTCAACCTGCTGCTGGTGCACACGGAGAGCTTACGGGAACGCTTATAGCAAGAAAGTACTTCGAGGTGAAGGGTGAAAAGAGGAGCACTATAGTTGTACCAGATTCTGCACATGGAACAAATCCAGCTTCTGCTGCTATGGCTGGATTCAAGGTGGTAGAAGTAAAATCTGACAGAGATGGGTGTGTAGATATAGAAGAGCTTAAGAAGGTTGTTAATGAAGATGTTGCCATGTTAATGCTTACTAACCCTAATACTCTTGGCCTGTTTGAACTTCATATAGAAGAGATGGCAGAAATAATCCACTCGGTTGGAGGACTCCTTTACTATGATGGTGCTAATCTCAATGCAATAATGGGGGTTTCGAGACCCGGTGATATGCATTTTGATATAGTGCACCTTAATCTCCACAAAACATTTTCCACGCCTCACGGGGGTGGAGGGCCAGGTGGTGGTGCTATCTGTGTGAAGGACTTCTTAAAAGATTACTTACCATCACCGGTTTTATCTGAAGCTAACGGGAACTACTACTGGAATTATGATGTGCCGCACACCATAGGTAGGATAAGGGCATTCTATGGTCAGTACAATGTGGTACTAAAAGCACTTGCGTATATTAAGAGGATGGGAGGCAAGGGGTTAAAAGAGGCAAGCGAACTTGCAGTGTTAAACGCAAACTATTTGAAGGAAAAGCTGAAAGAGTATTACGAGTTACCTTACGACCGTGTGTGTAAGCACGAATTTGTCCTTTCTGGAGAGAAACACAAGAAGGAGTACGGTGTGAGCACACTGGATATAGCTAAAATGCTTTTGGACTATGGTGTACATCCACCAACTATCTACTTCCCGCTGATAGTGCACGAAGCGATAATGATAGAGCCAAATGAGACAGAAACGAAGGAGACATTAGACAGATTTATTGATATAATGAAGGAGATCGATGAAATCTCCAAGAGGGAACCTGAGAGAGTAAAGAATGCGCCTTACAACACCCCTGTGAGGAGATTGGACAATGTAAAAGCTGCAAGGGAGCCTGTGCTGAAATGGGAGGGATAAGGTAAAAAAACTGATAAGGAGGGCTGTTTCTATGAAGAGTGACATTGAAATAGCAAGAGAAGCTAAGATGTTACCAATTACTGAAGTTGCGAGGAGAGCAGGTATAGACGAGTCGTATCTTGAGCTTTATGGAAGATACAAAGCAAAGATATCTCTGGACATAATGAAGGATACCCGGGATAGGAAGGATGGAAAGCTAATAATGGTAACTGCGATTACACCAACGCCAGCAGGTGAAGGTAAGACTACAACCACGATAGGGCTTGCAATGGCACTAAACAGGCTTGGGAAAAACGCTGCGCTTACCATAAGAGAACCATCTCTTGGACCGTGTTTTGGTATAAAGGGTGGTGCTGCAGGTGGAGGATATTCTCAGGTAGTTCCAATGGAAGATATAAATCTTCACTTTACTGGTGATATACATGCGGTGAGTGCGGCACATAATCTACTTGCTGCCATGGTAGACAACTCATTACATCAAGGCAACCCTCTCGATATGGATTCACGGGCTATTTTGTGGGGAAGAGTAGTTGATATGAATGAGAGGGCTTTGAGGCACATAATTATAGGACTTGGGGGAAAGACCGGAGGGGTTCCACGTGAGAGTCGTTTTGACATATCTACGGCGTCTGAGGTCATGGCCATACTTGGTTTGTCCAATGATCTTGTGGAACTCAGAGAGAGGTTGGGAAACATAATCGTTGCTTACAACCGCAAGGGTGATTTTGTGAGAGCAAAGGATGTGAAAGCACATGGTGCAATGGCAGCACTATTAAAAGATGCTGTAAAGCCAAATTTGGTTCAGACATTGGAGAATACACCGGCGTTTGTGCATGGGGGACCATTTGCCAACATTGCACATGGTACAAACACTATTATAGCTACAAAACTTGCGTTGAGGCTCTTCGATTATGTTGTTGTTGAAACCGGGTTTGGCTCGGATCTTGGTGGAGAAAAGTTTTTCGACATTGTCACGAGGGCAGCAGGGTTTAAAACGAATGCAGTTGTCATGGTCGCGACGGTAAGAGCATTAAAGATGCATGGTGGTATGCCTCTCTCAGAGTTGAAAAATGAGGACCTTGGTGCACTTGAAAAGGGTCTCAGTAACCTTGAGAAACATGTGGAGAACATGAGGATGTTTGGTGTACCTGTTGTGGTTGCACTCAACAGATTTTCGACGGATACAGATAAGGAATTGGAGATGGTAATGGAGGCTGCGAAGAAGTGGGGTGTAAGGGTAGCACTCAATGAGGCATGGGCGAGAGGAGGAGAAGGTGCTATTGAGCTCGCTAAAGAAGTCATGGCTGCTGCGGAAGAGGACTATGATTTTCAGTATTTGTACGACATAAATGCTCCTATAAAGGAGAAAATACATGCTGTTGCTACAAAGATGTATGGTGCAGATGGTGTGAGATATCTAAAGGCGGCAGATAAGATGATATCTAATCTTGAGGATAAGGGCATGAATAACCTGCCTATATGCATGGCTAAGACACAGCTTTCTCTTTCTGATGATCCGACGCTGAAGGGCAGGCCTTCTGGTTTCGAAGTAGAGATTAGAGAGGTTAGAATATCTGCGGGTGCTGGTTTTATTGTGCCTATAGCGGGAACTATAATGACACTCCCTGGTCTTCCCAAGCACCCAGCAGCAGAGAACATAGATATTGATGCAGATGGAAATATTATAGGGCTGTTTTAGGGTGGTTGCAGGTGAAGTGGAGATTAGTGCTCTCCCCTGAGGAAGCAGGAATATACTTGAATATGGGTATAGATGAGGCTGTGATGAATGCCGTAAGGGAGGGGATTTACCCTCCCACCCTTCGATTTTGGAGAATATCTGATAGGGCTGTGTCCATAGGTGTGCATCAGAGTGTAGAGCGAGAGTGCAATCTTGATTTCTGTGAGGCAAATGGTATATTAGTATCGAGAAGGATTAGTGGAGGTGGATCTGTTTATAAGGACGGGAGTTGGGAATTGAACTATTCTTTGGTCCTTAGAGTTGATGAATCTGTTGTGCCTTCAGATATCAGGGAATCACATCGGGTTTTGTGTGGTGGCCTTATTTATGGATTGAAACGGATGGGATTGAACGCAGAGATGGTTTTGATAAATGATATAGCAGTTGGGGGTAGAAAGGTATCTGGTAACGCACAGGCACGCAAGCGTGGGGTTATCTTAAATCATGGTACGATGCTGGTAGGAGTGGACTCCATGAAGATGTTTAGGGCGTTAAGGGTTCCAGAAGTACCAGAAATAGATGGGGAAGACGCAGAAAGTAGGGCTATGCGTTTGTCCTCTCGGGTTATTTCCTTGGAGGAATTGCTTAGCAGGGATGTAGCATTTGGTGAGGTTGTGGATGCGCTTGTTCATGGGTTTGAAGAAGCGTTGGGTGTGGACTTTGTGAAACAGGAATTATCTGCTGCTGAGATGGAGGAAGCAGAGCTGCTATCTACGGAAAAATATTCAACACATGCGTGGAATTTCAAGAGATAGGGGGTGATAGGAGGAGTTTGGTTAGAACCTTTGAATTGGAGAAAATGCTGTGAGGGAGGTGTTTTGTAGTGGAGATACTCAATGCGTTGGATAGTTTTTTTTGGGGTAAGTATATGATGGTTGCACTTTACTTCACGGGAATCCTTCTGACTATTAGATATGGAGGAATACAGTTCAGGAAGTTGGGGTATGCCTTAAAGCTCTCTTTTACTGGGGCATCCATGAAGTCGAAGTCAAAGGGTGAAGGTGACATTACTCCGTTTCAGGCGTTAATGACAACCCTTGCGTCTACAGTAGGTAACGGCAATATAGCGGGTGTTGCTACCGCTATAGCTCTGGGTGGACCTGGTGCTGCGCTTTGGATGTGGATCACGGCGTTGTTCGGTATGGCTACCAGGGGCACAGAGGCGATGCTTGGTGTCATGTATCGTCATAAGGCAGAAGATGGAACAATGATAGGTGGAGCATTCTATTATCTGGAGGATGGTGCATCTCAATATGTTGGTAAGGCATTTGGTAAGTTCCTTGGAATTGCGTTTGCGTTTGCTGGTATGATAGCTGCATTTGGTATAGGCTGTATGGTTCAGTCGAATAGTATAGCTCTTTCCGTTTCTACTCTGCTTCATGTGAAGAATGTTGCGATGAGCAATTGGATTACAGGTATTCTTCTTGCTGCGCTTACGGCATTGGTTATCCTTGGTGGTATTAAGAGATTGGGTTCTGTGGCAGAGTGGCTTGTCCCTATAATGGCAGTTATTTATATTGCAGGTGCTTTAACTGTTATCATCTTGAGGATAAACTACATTGGCGATGCCATAGTGCTTATCGTGAAGAGTGCCTTTTCTGGTCAGGCAGCAGCAGGGGGTTTTGCTGGGGCTACGGTGGCTAAAGCGATCCAGTTTGGGGTTGCAAGGGGTATATTTTCTAATGAAGCTGGTCTTGGTACGGGTTCTCTGGCACACTCTGCTGCAAGAACGGAAAACCCCGCGAGGCAAGGGCTTGTGGGTATGACTGGTACATTTATAGACACGATAGTGATTTGCTCTATGACGGCACTCGCGATCACACTGACAGGTGCGTGGCAGAGTGGGGCTACAAGTACTGCTTTAACGATGAAGGCGTTTAGCAGTGTCATAGGGACAGCTGGGGCAGTTGTAGTTGCGTTGGGTTCCATTTTGTTTGGATATTCCACGCTACTTGGATGGTCCTACTACGGTGAGCAGTGTACAGAGTATCTGTTTGGCTCCAAGACAAACATACCCTACAGGGTTATATTTGTTATAGCAGCCTTCATTGGAGCTGTGGCATCTCTACCGCTTGTGTGGACACTTTCAGATGTGCTGAACGGGTTTATGGCAGTTCCAAACTTGATAGGTTTGATTGTTCTTAGTGGTGTGGCATCTCGAGCAATGAAGGAGTACTTGGAAAAGGTAGAAAAGGGCTTAATTCAGGAATAAGGGGATGCCCTTCGGGGCGTCCCCTTAATTTTGACTTGGGAAGTGGTGTTGATGCTTAACAGTTTTAGGCCTACGAGGCTTTACTTGTATACGGATAACTTGAGGTTTAACATTAGGAACATAAGGAAACATGTAGGGGATAGTGTGAGAGTTATAGCAGTTGTGAAGGCAAATGCCTACAACTTTGGCATAAAGCAAGCAGCTTGGATACTTAGGGAAGAAGGAGTAAGGGACTTTGCAGTTGCTACTATAGACGAAGGGGTAGAGTTAAGAGATGCTGGTATACTCTCACCTATTCTGATACTTGGGCAGACATTTCCCGAAGATGCTAAGGTATTATTGGAGTATGCCCTGATTCCCACTGTTTCAGACGAGAGCTTACCGAAGTATCTTTCTAAGGAAGCCTCTAAGCGTGGAGTAGTAGCAAGGGTTCACTTTAAGGTGGATACAGGGATGGGTAGGATAGGACACTTCCCTGATAGGGCAATACATATATTAGAGAGCATTTATAAGATGGAAAATGTTTTTGTAGAGGGTATATTCACGCACTTTTCCGTTGCTGACATAAAGGACAAGACCTATACAAAGTGGCAGCTTAGGAGGTTTAAGGAGCTTCTTTCTAAGCTCGACAGCAAGGGTATCCTGCCGCCTGTAAAACACTGTGCGAATAGTGCTGCTACACTGGATATGCCAGAGAGTTACATGGATGCAATTAGGCCTGGAATCATTCTTTACGGTATGTATCCTTCGGATGAGGTGAGCAGGAGCATAGAGATAAAACCGGTAATGGAGTTGAAAACGGAAATATCTTTTGTGAAGGAACAGCCAGCTGGTAGTAGTATAGGGTATGGTAGGACATATGTGACGAAAGGAAGAGAAAAGATAGCAGTATTACCCGTAGGGTATGCTGATGGGTATACGAGGTTGTTCTCCAATAAGGCATCTGTTCTTGTTAGAGGTAAAAGGGCACCGGTTGTGGGTAACATTTGTATGGACCAAACGATGATAGATGTTACGCACGTACCGAATGTGCAAGTAGGGGATGAGGTAGTCTTGCTGGGGAAGCAGGGGGAGGAGGAGATATCTGCAGAGGAACTTGCTTCTATTCTTGGAACTATAAACTACGAGATAGTGAATCTCTTCTCTTCCTGGAGGGTTGGCAGGGTTTATGTTTAGATCTTAATTTTAGGAGGGGATTTTATGAAGGTGGGGGTACCTAAGGAGATTAAGAACAACGAGTATCGTGTTGGTATCGTACCAGCAGGTGTTAAGGCACTTGTAGACGAGGGGCACACGGTACTCGTTGAGAGGGGTGCAGGTCTTGGGAGCGGCATACCTGATGAGGAATACGAAGAGGCGGGTGCGAACATACTACCGGATGCAGCTTCGGTGTACGGAGAATCGGATATGATAATGAAGGTCAAAGAGCCGTTGCCGCCGGAGTATGACCTACTTAGAGATGGACAAATAGTGTATACTTACTTTCATTTTGCTTCGAGTAAGGAGCTTACAGAGGCAATGATAGACAAGGGAATAATCGCTGTTGCGTATGAGACAGTGGAGCACCAGGGGAGACTGCCACTTCTTGTGCCAATGAGTGAGGTTGCAGGGAGGATGTCTGTATTAGTAGGGTCTTACTATCTTGCAAGACCCTATGGAGGTGAAGGGATTTTACCACCCGGTGTGCCCGGTGTCGGACCTGCGAATGTTCTGGTGATAGGAGGAGGCACCGTTGGGTACAATGCTGCTAAAGTTGCAGCAGGTCTTGGTGCAAGGGTCACTATATTGGAAAAGAGCCTTGATAGGATGCGCTATCTATCGGATGTTATGCCTCCGAATGTTATAACGCTTATGTCTAATCACCATAATCTTATAGACTCTCTTAAAGAGGCAGACCTTGTAATAGGAGCGGTGCTAATCCCAGGGGCAAAGGCACCTAAGATCGTACGCAAGGAACACCTATCTATTATGAAGAAAGGTGCTGTAATTGTTGATGTTTCTGTTGACCAAGGTGGGTGTGTTGAAACTACTCATCCAACTACCCATGAAGACCCTGTGTATGAAGTTGATGGGATATTGCACTATGCGGTTGCCAATATGCCTGGTGCTTATGCAAGGACATCTACATTTACCCTTACAAATGCTACTCTTCCTTATGCGGTTATGCTTGCTTCAATGGGCATAGAGGCTTTAAAAGAGTGTGAGAGTCTTAAGAAGGGCTTGAATGTCTTTAAGGGTAAGATTACATTCAAGGCGGTGGCAGAGGCGCACAACATGATGGAACTATATGTCCCTGTGGATGAGGTTCTGGCATAGGTAACAAGGGGTAGGCTTTATAACCTACCCCTTGTTGTAATAGTTGAGTGCGTCCCGGAATCTTTTTATGCCCTCTTCTATTTCCTCTTCTTTTACCTTTGAAAATGAAAGTCTTATGTGGTGTTTTTCCTGTTTGTTGGGTGGAAAGAAGGCTACACCGGGTACGAGTCCTACCTTAAATTGCTTTACCGTGTCAAAACAGAAGCTGTAAGTATCCTGTATGTCTTTTGTATCCAACCAGAAGAAAAACCCACCGGCTGGTTTTTTCCATTCTACATTTAGATTTTTAATGTGCTTTTGTAAGCTTTCTTCCATGGTATCTCTTCTTTTTCTGTACTTCTGCAGTATTTCCTTGAATTTTCCTTCAAAGTAGCCATTTTCGGCCATTTTAACTACCATCTGTTGGATGAAAGATGGTAGTCCTATCTCCATTGCGCCTTTTAGTAAGAGAAATGTCTTTAAGATAGAAGAAGGTATTACCATCCATCCTATTCTAAGTCCTGGTGCAATGAGTTTTGAAAATGTGCTTAGATATATTACCCTATTTCCATGATTATAGTAAAGCATTGATGGTATATGTTCACCTTCGTATCTTAATTCACCGTAGGGATCATCTTCTATTATTATAAGATTGTATTTCTCTGCAATCTCTATGAGTTTCTTTTTTCTGTCCTCTGTCATGGTGATCCCTGTAGGGTTTTGAAAGTTTGGTATGGTATAGAGTAGCTTTACTCTTTCGTGCGGGTGTGATTTTATGTACTCTTCTACTGCCTCGGGTAACATACCCCTTTCGTCCGTAGTTACTCCTACTATGTTTGCACGGTCTTTGTGGAAGATGAGCATTGCCTCTGGATATGTTGGCAGTTCTGTTAATATAGTAGCCCCATCTTCTATGAAGACTTCGCTTATAAGGTTTAGTCCCTCTTGGGAACCGTTTGTTGGGATAATGTTCTCTTCCCCCATGTTTTGCGGGATGTAGTTTCTCTCTCTCATCCATTTGTGAATAAATGCTTTAAATTCTTGAGTACCTTGGGGACCCTTGTAGCCTAAGAGTTTGCTGCCTTCCTCTCTTAGCACTGTTTGTGCTGCACTTGACAGCTCTTCTACTGGGTACTGGTCTGGTGATGGCTCTCCAGCCGTGAATGATATAACCCCCTCTTTATAAGAAAGTGCCATCATCTCTTGAATTGTGGAAGCCATTAGATTTTCCCTGCTTCTCTTATTAAGTAACTCTGAGATGTTCATTCCTTTACCTCCTTTACCCCGTTAGATTTATGAACTTTACATATTCTATTCCGTTTATTTTGGATATCTTGCTGAGTACATCTTCCTTTACCTCTTCGTCTACAGACATTAGCATGATTGCTTCCTCTCTCGGCTTTGAACGTGCAAGCTGGAGGCTTGCAATATTTATGTTGTTATCTCCCAGTACTGTGCCTATCTTCCCGACAATGCCGGGTTCATCTAAGTGTTTTGTCAGTAGTATATATCCATTTGGTTCCATGTTTACACGGTATCCGTTTAAGACTGCGATACGCATCTCTTTACTTGGCAGGATACTACCACCTATCTCTTTTATAGGGTTTGTTGTGTTGAGTTTTACGCATATGAGATTTTTTAGCCCGTAATCTCTACCTCCCTTAGTCTCTTTTATGGTTATACCTCGCTCTCTCGCTATGGAAATGGCGTTGATGTAATTCACATTTCCCGCTACTATTGGGGAGAGTAGCCCTTTGAGGAAGGATGCGGTCAGTATCGTAGTGTTGTAATCTACAAGTAAGCCGCTATATTCGAATTCAATACCTTTTAGTCCTATTGAGGAGGTTTGGTGTACAAATTTCCCCATCGTCTCTGCAAGAGAAATGTGTTCTTTTAGTATATCGAATTCTTTTATCGAAGATATAGGCATATTTATTGCGGTTCTTACAGGTTTGTCATTTAGTGCGAGCCACACTTGTTCTGCTACTTCCAATGATACATTTCTTTGTGCTTCTACTGTAGAAGCACCTATGTGTGGAGTTGTTATCACATCTGGGTGCGATATGAGTTCGTTTAGAGGTGGTGGTTCTTCTTCGAATACATCGAGTGATATGCCGGCGAGTTTTCCAGATTTTAACGCTTCTAATGCTGCTTTTTCATCTACTATTCCTCCCCTTGCACAGTTTACGATTATTGCACCATCTTTCATGTGTTTGAACTCCTCTTTGCCAATCATGTGATATGTATCCTTATTTAGTGGAACATGGATCGTTATTATGTCTGCTTCCTTGATGAGGTCTTTGAGCTCTTTTGCTATCTTTATGTATGTTTCTTCCTTGATATTTGCAAATGGGTCGTAACCCACGACTTTCATACCTATGCCATTTGCAAGCTTTGCCACATACCTTCCTATCCTTCCAAGCCCCACGATACCAAGGGTTTTACCGCATAATTCACTGCCCATAAACTTCTTTTTTTCCCATTTACCTGCTTTCATTGAACAGTACGCTTGCGGTATCTTTCTACTTATAGAGAATATGTGTGCAATCGTTAATTCCGCTGTTGTTACGGTGTTGCTGTAGGGTGAGTTTAGCACTAATACTCCAATCCTTGTGGCTTCATCAATGTCTATGTTGTCTACACCTACACCTGCTCTTCCTACCACCTTTAACCTTGGTTGGCTGGCTTTTAGGATCTCTCTGTCTATCTTTGTTGCACTTCTGATTATAACTGCATCATATTTGCCTATTACCCCTTTTAGTTCCTCGTGGGAGAGTCTTTTTACCTCTACATCTGCCCCCATCTTTCTTAAGTAATTTATTCCTTCGTCTGCTATTTTGTCTGCGATTAGTACCCTTAGCAATTTTATCCCCCCATAGATAGTATATCCTTTGCGGTTACCACTTTTCCTTTATACACATTTTCCACTTGGTGTACAAGTATTCTTTGTCCTTCCTCGCTCAGCGGTGCACAGGCATCCTTTATTATACCCACTTTGTAACCCCTTTTTGCTGCACCTGAAAGGCTTTCTAATACACATATATTAGACACAGTTCCACAGAAGAACAGTTCATTTATACCCTTTTGCCTCAACCACCAATCGAATGGTGTGTCAAAGAAGGCATCGTATGTTTGTTTTTTTATGATGTAGTCCTGCTTTTGGACTTCAAATTCTTTTATTATTTCTGCTCCCCATGTGTTTTGGATGCAATGCTTCTTCCATAAGCCACCATTTTCTTTAAAGGATCTATCATCCTCTCTATGCCAATCCTGTGTGAATGCTACTGGTATATTATGACTGTGTGCATGTTCTATGACTTTTTTAATTACGGGAATGATCTCTTGGGTTGAAGGAACATAAAGGGAGCCTTTCGGATTGGCAAAATCATTTTGCATATCTACGACGATAATTATCACTATTCTCACCTCCTTTATGTTAAATTCTATACCTTTTGTTTTGTAATAGCAAGTACTGTATGTTTCTGATATTTATTGATATATCGATAAATCGTTTTATCTATATTGACATTTATCAATATAATGATTATAATCCCGGTGGAAGGGGGTGATGGAATGTATTACGATACCGTGGCTAAATACTTTGGGGCACTTTCTCATCCTTTGAGGATACGGATTATCGAGAAGCTTGCAGAGGGGGATATGAGGATTTGTCCATTAGCAGACTTTCTTGGAGTAGATAAGGGTTATCTTTCTCGACATCTTGGCATATTGAAGAGACTTCATTTAGTGTCGTCTTACATAAAAGATGGTAAGACTCACTACAGGTTGGAGTGCCAGAAGTCTGTGGAGGTTATTGGAAAGATGAAAGAACTTGTGGAATACAGATATTCTACGGTCTTGGACTCTATTAGAGCAGGTTAGTAGATTGAAAGGAGATGACCTTAATTGAAGCCGAAAGGTGTAGAAAAGGCGCTTGGTAATCCTGTATCAAGAAGGGTTTTTAAGTTAATAACCACGAAAAGAGCAGACGGAAGCAGTTTGTTTGATGATATTGTGAGTTACCTTAAAGGTGAACACTTACCGCTTGGAAGAAAGCTAAAAGTAATTCCTATCGTTCCGTTCTTGAAACCTGCTATACAGATTGGTACAGCCAACCGCCCTGATAGGGTATTGGAAGTGTTAAACAATGAACCTTATAGTGTGCATGCTATAGAAACTGCACTTGAGAGTGTAGCGAAGTATGGTCTTAGAAAGCCTCAAGTATTTACTGCCCCACTTCTGGTTGTATGGAATCTGACGAATGCATGCAACCTAAAGTGTAGGCACTGTTACCAGAGAGCAGATCATCCTCTACCTAATGAACTCTCAACGGAGCAAAAGATACAGGCGATAGACAAACTATGGGAGGCTGGCACATCTCTTATCGCATTTTCTGGGGGAGAACCACTAATGGCACCGGAGGCTTTTAAAATATTCAGATATGCACATGATAAAGGATTCCATGTCTCGATAGCTACAAATGGTACACTTCTTACACCGAAAAACATAGTCAAAATTATGGAAGCAGGTGTGAATTATATAGAGGTCAGTCTTGACAGTGTTCACCCAGAAACACATGATATGTTTAGAGGTGTGAACGGTGCATGGAGAAGAACAACAGAAGGCATAAAAAATGCGGTGAAAATTGGAAGGGGTAAGTTTACCGTTGGTGTTGCAACCACGGTTACTCACTTTAACTTCCCAGAGTTTGAGGACATAATAAGATTTAGTTTTGAGGAGCTTGGAGTAGATAAGTTTTACGCATTCAACTTTATACCTGTAGGTAGGGGCATAGATATCATGAAATACGATCTTACACCGGAGGAAAGGGAAGAGATGATGGCTATAATGTACAAGTATCTTAGCAGTGGGTATGAGGTTTTCACAACTGCCCCTCAGTTTGGTAGAATGTGCAAGATGGGTACAAGTAACATATATGTTAGTAGTCACTATACTGCATTTGAGGGTGATGCAGGTTCGCTGGCGGCAGAGTATATAGGTGGGTGTGGGGTTGGTAGAGCGTATGCTGCTATACAACCTAATGGAGATCTTTCCCCATGTGTTTTTATGCCACAGGAGGAACTCAAGTTTGGTAATATTATAAGGGATAACTTAAAAGAGGTTTGGGAAAGCTCAACAGTGCTTAATATAGTTAGGGATAGGGACAACTTTGAGGATAATTGTGGGAGATGTCCTTACAGGCATGTGTGTGGTGGTTGTAGAGCGAGGGCTTATGCCTATTTTGGAGATCTTAAAGCACCAGACCCAGGTTGTTTGTTGAACAAGGGTGCATGGGAGAAGTTACGGTCCATGTATGGAATACACACCGGAGAGATAAGAGCTGCCTCTTGAGTTAAATCGATACGGGCTACCTGTAGGTAGCCCGTTTTTATTTGGAACACTTACAACTTGGAGTGGAGTAGAAGCGGAGAGGGTGTATCTTTTTCTTTTTCATGGGTGTTGTTATGTGGTATAATAAGTTAAAACACATGTTAGGGGGATTAGTTTGGTATTTGGCTCTATAAAGAAGGTGTTAGGGCTTGACCCTATGGAAAGAAAGTTAAAAAGGCTTTATAAAGTAGTAGAGAAGGTAAATGCGTTTGAACCCAAAATCTCTGGGCTTTCAGATGAAGACCTTGCCCGTAAAACAGCTGAGTTTAAGGGAAGAATAGAAAATGGTGAGGCTCTGGAGGACATACTACCAGAAGCATTTGCGGTGGTGAGAGAAGCTGCAAGACGCACTATAGGGATGAGACATTTTGATGTACAGGTTATGGGTGCAGTTGTTCTGCATGAGGGAAATATTGCTGAGATGAAGACAGGAGAAGGTAAAACGCTTGTTGCTACGATGCCCCTTTACCTTAATGCGTTGCTTGGGAAAGGAGCGCACCTGGTCACTGTTAATGATTACCTTGCTAAAAGGGATGCTGAGTGGATGGGACCCGTGTATAGATTCTTGGGCCTTTCTGTTGGAGTTATAACCGCAGATATGGAACCTTACCAGAGGAAGGAAGCGTATGCTTGTGATATTACTTATGGGACTAACAACGAATTTGGTTTTGACTATTTGAGAGATAATATGGCACTTTCGGTAGATGATATGGTTCAAAGGGGGCACTTTTATGCTATCGTTGATGAAGTCGACAGTATACTTATAGATGAAGCTAGAACGCCCCTTATAATCTCCGGACCCTCTGAGGAGTCTACGGATATATATTACAGGGTCAATAGAATGGTCTCACTTATGAAGAAAGATGTAGATTTCAAGGTTGACGAAAAGGAAAGAAATATAATCCTTACCGAAGAGGGGGTTGCAAAGGCAGAGAAGTTCTTTGGTGTTAAATCCTTATATGAGGATGTTTCTATAGAGCTTATACGTCATGTTATTCAAACACTAAGGGCGCATTACCTATACAAGAGGGATGTGGATTACATCGTTAAGGACGGAAAGGTAATAATAGTAGATGAGTTCACTGGGAGGTTAATGTATGGCAGGAGGTACAGTGACGGGCTTCATCAAGCTATAGAAGCGAAAGAGGGAGTAAAGATAGAAAAGGAAAACCAGACGCTTGCTACTATCACATTTCAGAACTATTTCCGCATGTACAGGAAACTTGCAGGTATGACAGGAACTGCTGCTACTGAGGCAGAAGAGTTTAACGAGATTTACAACCTTGATGTGTATGTGATTCCTACTCATAAGCCCATGATAAGGATAGATCATCCCGATGTTATATACAGAACGAAGAAGGAGAAGTTTAACGCTCTTGTGGAAGAGATAGTAGATTTACATCAGAAGGGCAGGCCTGTGCTTGTGGGCACCAGTTCTATAGAGAAATCCGAGCTCATAAGCAAGATGTTGAAGAGGAGGAAAATACCACATCAAGTACTTAATGCCAAGTATCATGAAAAGGAGGCAGAGATTATAGCCCAAGCGGGTAGGCTGGGAGCCGTTACTATTGCGACGAATATGGCAGGTAGGGGTACGGATATACTGCTTGGTGGAAACCCGGAGTTTCTTGCTAAGTCAACTTTGAGGAGGAAAGGCAAGAAGATAGAAGAGGTCTCTGAGGAGGAGTGGAGATCAGCTTTAGAGGAAGCGAAAAGAATTACTGGTGAGGAACACATGAAGGTAGTGGAACTCGGGGGGCTCCATATTATAGGTGCACAGAGACATGAGTCGAGAAGGATAGATAACCAGCTGCGGGGTAGGGCTGGGAGACAGGGAGATCCAGGTTCTTCGAGGTTCTATCTTTCGCTGGAGGATGACCTTTTGAGGCTCTTTGGCTCTGATAGGATATCTGGTTTGATGGAAAAGCTGGGTATGAAAGAGGGAGATTCAATAGAGCATCCGTGGATATCCAAAGCTATAGAAAACGCTCAGAAGAAAGTGGAGGAAATGCACTTTGAAGCTAGGAAATATCTCCTCGCTTACGATAATGTGATGAATAGCCAGAGGGAAGTTATTTACACTGAGAGGAGAACTATCCTCCAATCAGAAGACCTCTTTGAACATATATTAGAAATAGCTTCAGATGTGATATACAATATGTTGGAGTTGTATGTAAACCCACAGCTAAGACACGATGAGTGGAACATAGACGGTCTTTTTGCGAGAGTTGAGGATGTTTTCCCATTTTCTCCTCCTTTTGGGAAAGAGGAAGTTGAAAACTATACGATGGATGAGCTTCATGATATGCTGTTCAATGTGGCGAAGGAGTTTTATACACAGAAAAGGCAGAGGATGGGTGTCGAAATATCGAGGGAGATAGAGAAAATGGTAATGCTCCAAATTGTAGACATGAAGTGGAAAGACCATTTACATGCAATGGATGATCTTAGGCAAGGTATAGGATTGCGGGCATATGCGCAAAAGGATCCATTGGTAGAATACCAAATAGAAGCCTACAACATGTTTGAAGAGATGGTTGGAAATATAAAGGAGGACACTGTAAGGTACTTATTCCATATAGAGTTAGTTGAAAGACAACCAAGACCTACCAATGTTTATTTTCCTGACCATATGCCTTCTGCCTCGCACCGGACATCGCATAAATCCAGAAAGAAGAAGAGAAAGGCACGCAGGAGGTAATGTTGTGAAGAGAGTGGTCTATCTTTTCCTTATTGTTGTTTTTGCAGTTTTGGGATTTGTACTTCCGTCTGTAGGTGCACCTAATGGGGTACTTTTGGAGAAAAGGATCGATCTTCTTTACCGTATGGATGGAAAAATGACGAGAGATGTAATGTTGAAGTATGAACCGTTCAACAAAAAAGGGTTAGCTTACCTGTCTGAACTGTCTTTTAACAGTGCACCTTTCGTAAAGACTAAATTTCTTGATGTAAGGGTTAATGATAGAAAAGTACCCTATAGGGTTGTAAAGAAGCGGTTTGCTCCACCTTACGGTAATTATTTCCGATATAGTATAGCGCTAAGGAGGGTTTCTCCGCTTGACATTGTAACGATAAAGTACAGGCAGATATTTGAGTTTGCTCCTGACGGTTATCTATGGGGTAGTGAAAAGTTGTCTGAGACGGTCAGGATAAAGAAGATCTATCTCAGGTTTAGACTTCCTGTAGGAGTAAAACTGAAATATAATAAACCTGCTGGCTTTTCCTTTTCTGATGAAAAAAGGGGTAACTTGAGAGTAATCAGAATTGAGGCAAAGAACATACCTGCTGAGTATAAAAGGAAAGTCCTCTTTGTTTACTCATCCTTTTCTAACTGGAAAGATCTGAATAGATGGATAAGGTCAAAGGTAGATGCAGTGCTGGGAAAGACGCTTACCAAGGGAGATCTTCTTGGAATGGACCCGCTTGGTGATAAGTGGAGGGTAATAAGAAGGGTAGTGGAGAGATTGGGTAGTGTGAATCTACCGATGTACAATGAACTACCAACTGTGAAGCCTCCTTTAACCGTTTGGAAGTGTAGAAGAGGTTCCCTGTTGGATAATAGTATATTTGTTCTGTCTGCACTCAGGCGATTAGGGATTAATTGCAGCTACTTCTTCGTTGGCAGGAGGTATTTTCTAAAGGACTATCCGCCTTCTCCCGCTTTGCTTGAAAAGATGTTGGTAAGGTTTACCATTGGGGGAAAGGTTCATTGGTATGTTCCACCGTATCGTGTGTGTTTTGATGATTTTCCTGCTTCAGCGGAGCAAGGGAGAGAGGCATTAGCTCATGTAACCATTGAGAACTTACCACTGTCGCCCCCTGAGGAGAATTACAATGAGCTGGTTGCCCATGTGGGGCTTTTTACCAATGGAAGCGTAAAAGGGGATATAGATGTGAGCGTGTCCGGCTACTGGGATAAGGAAGGATACAACTGGTTAAAGGACTATTCTTACAGGGGTAGCGTACAGAGGACGGAGGACGGGTATGTATATTTCGCAAGGTATGTTGCTGAGTTTTCTGGTAATAAAGCAGTTCTCACTGTGCCTGCATTTAGGTGGCACTTTTTGGACATGCTCAAAAAGAGACTACCCCTGGAGAACGGTAGGAGACTTATACTTCCTTCAACGTTCATGTTAAAAGAGGTTATAGAAATCGCTTTACCCAAGGGATACAAAGTTGGATACTTACCGAAGGGTATAGAAATGGCTTACGATGTGGGCTATCTTAGAGTGACATTTGACGATTTGGGACACGGCGTGCGGGTGGTGGTGTTACTGAAAGTGTATAGAAGAGCTATTGATGTTACTGCGTCAAAGCACCTTGCCTTGATGCTTGCTGTGATGAGGGATAGATTGGGACGGAATATACTCTTAGCAAAGTAGTGGGGGGCCTGTTTATGGTGATTGATACGAGGAGCAAAATTATCAAGAGATTAGAAGATGTCCTTAACGGATTTAGGAATGAAGGATTGTTGGATGAAGTGCCTGTAGTAAAACTGGAGAAACCATCCAATATTGAGTTTGGTGAGTGGACTTCTACCATAGCTTTCCATGTTGCGAAGAGGATGAGAAAGAAGCCTTTGGAAGTGGCAAAGGAGATAGTTAGTAGACTGGATTTAAGTAGCTTACCAATCGAATCGGTAGATGTTGCTGGTGGAGGGTTTTTGAACTTTCGCATGAAGAGAGAATGGTCATACGATGTGCTGAGAACTATCATAAAACAGGGAAAGGAGTATGGAGGATCCGATATAGGAGGGGGAAAGAGGGTTCAGGTTGAGTTTGTTAGTGCCAATCCTACGGGACCTCTTCATGTGGGGCATGGAAGAGGTGCAGCTGTTGGGGATACACTTGCAGCCATATTGAAGAAGGCTGGTTATCGTGTAGAAAAGGAGTACTATATAAACGATGCGGGTAATCAGATAAGGAATCTTGGTGCTTCCGTTCGCGCAAGGTATATGACGCTCTGTGGAGTAGAGATGGAGTTGCCTGAACAGGGGTATAAGGGTAAGTATATATGGGATATAGCTGCTGAGATAAGAGATAAAGAGGGAGACAGGTTCGTGAACATGGAAGAAGAGGATAGTTTAAGTTTTTTTACGGAGTATGCAAAAAATAAGATACTTGATGGTATAAGAGAAGATCTTAGGAAGTTTGGTGTGGAGTTTGATGTTTGGTTTAGTGAGAAGAGTTTGTACGATAACAAGGAAGTTGAGGAAAGCTTGCGCTTTCTGGAAGATAGAGGCTATATTTACGAAAAAGATGGTGCGAAATGGTTCAAATCCACAGCTTTTGGAGATGATAAGGATAGGGTTGTTGTCAAAAGCGATGGCTCTACCACCTATTTAGCGTCAGACATTGCATATCATAGGAATAAGTATATGCGGGGCTTTGAGTGGCTCATAGATATATGGGGTGCAGATCATCACGGTTATGTGCCGAGAATGAAAGGTGTAATAGAGGCTTTGGGTTTTGACCCAAAGAGCTTTGATGTGCTACTGATACAGTTTGTGAACCTTTTGAGAGAAGGAAAACAGGTGTCTATGTCCACAAGGGCAGGTGAGTTTATTACCTTAAGAGAGGTTATAGATGAAGTGGGAAAGGATGTAGCGAGGTTCTTTTTCATAATGAGGAAGAGCGATAGTCACCTGGACTTTGATCTCGAGCTTGCCAAGAAATCCTCTCTCGACAACCCCGTTTACTATGTGCAGTATGCTTATGCGAGAACCGTGAATATATTTAGGCAAGCAGAACTGAGAGGTGTAGCTTTTCCCAAGGTTGAGAATGTAGATTTATCGCTTTTGAATAGCGATGTTGAGATGACACTTATTAAGAAACTCGCTGCGTATCCTGAAGAGATAGAGATTGCAGCGAGGGAGATGGCTCCACATAGGATGTTTTTTTATGTTCAGGATCTTGCCTCTTCGTTTCACCATTTCTATAATCACTATAGAGTTCTTGGGGAAGAGCGAAGTGTAAGGGACGCAAGGATGGTACTGGTAAAGGCGGTTCAGTATGTTATAGGCTCAGTGCTTGAAATTATGGGAGTCTCTGCACCGGAGAGGATGTGAGATGCGCATAGGGAGGGTGTTGTTTCTGAGTTTAGTCAGCTTCATTGTGGGCGTATTTGTGTTCCTTTATGTGTCTGAATATAGCAAGCTGCTAAAGATAAGAAACAGGGCTTTGTGGATGCAGGGAACTGTCGCTGCTCTAAAGAAAGAGAATGACGAGCTTGTGAAGAAGGTAAAAATGGCAAAAACACCCTACTATGTGGAGAGAGTTGCAAGAGAGTCTCTTGGAATGAGCAGACCTGATGAGGATGTGTACTACATAATCTTTAAAAATAAGTGAGGGATAACAAATGAAGGTTAAGAAGACTGTCTTTAGTGGTATGAGACCTACTGGTAGATTGCACTTGGGACATCTATTTGGGGCTTTAGAAAATTGGGTAAACTTTCAGGATGAGTTTAACTGTTATTATTGTATAGTTGATTGGCACGCACTAACGACTGACTATGAGGATAGTTCGAAAATAAGACAGAATATAAAAGAGCTTTTGCTTGACTGGTTGGCTGTAGGTATAGATCCAAACAAAAGTGTAGTTTTTCTGCAGTCTTCTGTTTCTGGACATGCGGAACTACACTTGGCACTTTCCATGGTAACACCTTTACCGTGGCTTGAAAGGAATCCCACATATAAAGAACAGTTAAGACAGATAGAGGGTAGAGATCTTTTTACTTACGGATTCCTTGGATACCCTGTGCTAATGGCGTCTGATATACTTCTCTATAAGGCTGAGGTTGTACCTGTTGGGGAAGATCAGTCTGCACACCTTGAGCTTACGAGGGAGATAGCCAGGAGGTTCAATTACTTTTATGGGGATGTGTTTCCCATACCTCAGGCTAAGTTTACTAAGGTGTCCAAACTCCCGGGTACAGACGGTAGAAAGATGAGTAAGAGTTACGGAAATGCCATAGATATAGCGGATGACTTTGATACGATACAGACGAAGATAATGGGTATGTTCACAGACCCTGCGAGAAAGCGAAGAAAAGACCCGGGAAATCCAGATATATGTGCAGTATTTATGTATCACAAAATATTTAACAGAGATGGCCAGGAAATAGAGATGATAAATACTGAGTGCAGGAGAGCAGGGATAGGTTGTGTAGATTGCAAGAGGAGACTTTTGAAGTGGATATTTGAATACCTTGAGCCTATACAGAATAGGCGTAAGGAGTACGAAAGAGATGAGGCTACCCTTAGAGATATACTTACTGAAGGTATGAAAAAGGCACAGGAAGTAGCTTCCTCTACCATGGTGGAGGTTAAGGTAGCTATGGGCATAGGTATTGGGGTTTAGCTGAGAAGGGGGGGAATGCGTTTGGCGAATGGGGTAAACCCTTTAGTTGAAAAGATAGTCAATAAGGTTAGAGATATACCACCACTTCCTCATGCGGTGGTGAAGGCATTAGAACTTATCAGAGATGCTCGTTCCAGTGCCAGTGATGTGGTGAAAGTGGTGAGTCTTGACCAGGGGCTTACTGCAAAAGTGCTAAAGCTTGCGAATTCTGCATATTATGGCTATTCTAAGAGGATTTCTACTCTTAGTGAAGCTATAGTGATATTGGGATTTAAGACTTTGAAGAGCTTACTACTTGCGTCATCTGTGTATAACTTAATGAATAAAGAGCTTGAAGGATACGCATTAGAGAAGGGAGAACTCTGGAGGCATTCTGTGTGTGCTGCCTTTGTTGCACGTTACACTGCCTTGAAGATTCGCTATAGAGACGAGGAAGAGGCATTTATTGCAGGTCTTATGCATGATATAGGGAAGATAGTTCTTAGCCAATATGTGAAGTTTGGCTATACTCTTATAGAAAGAGCTGTTAGTGAGAGGAAGATACCCTTTATGGATGCGGAGAAGGAGATATTTGGTGTGGACCATGCAGAGATAGGAATGAGAATTGCACAAAAGTGGAACTTTCCAGAGTCACTTGTAGAAGCTATAGGGTATCATCACAGACCAGATATGGCCAAAGAACATTTTGTTTTAACTGGTATTACGCATGTAGCGGATGCAGTATGCCTTATGATGGGAGTGGGGTTAGGAGTAGATGGACTCCTTTACCCGCTGAATGGAGAGGTGCTTGAAAAGATAGGTCTTTCTGATGGCATAGATAATCTGGTTATGGAAGTTAGCGATATGGTAGCCAGCGGTGATATGGAGTTGGAAGTATGATTGTGGCAATAGATGGTCCTGCGGGTGCGGGCAAGAGTACGGTGGCAAGGAGGCTTGCTGAAAGGTTAGGGTGGACATTTTTGGATACAGGTGCTATATTTAGGGCTATTACATGGTATTTTCTCAAAAATGGTTACCCCGAAAGGGAAGGGTATAGCTTTCAGCAAGAGCTTTTAGGAGTAGAAATAGATATTATCGATGGTAGTCTTGTGGTAAATTCTTATAAGGTGGGGGATGAGATTAGAACGCCCGTTGTTGATAGTTATGTCTCGGATATTGCTGCACTTCGCTATGTTAGAGACTATGCAACGCAGGTAGAGAGAAAGATAGCAAGGAGACATTGTGATATTGTTGTAGAGGGAAGGGATACTACTACTGTTGTTTTTAAGGATGCCGACCTTAAAGTGTATTTGGACGCCTCTGTGGATGAGCGGGCAAGGAGGAGATTTGAAGAGCTCCTCCAAAAGGGTATAAGTGGAATTACATTAGAGGAAATAAAGAAAGATATTATCCGTAGGGATGAGAAGGACAAAGGGAGAGAGTATGCTCCTCTTATAGTTTCCCCTGATGCTGTTGTTATAGATACAACGGAACTTTCTGTGGAAGAGGTAGTAGATAGGATTGTAGACCTCGTGAATAAGATATGAAGCTTGGGTGGTTTTACTGGTTTGCAAAAGTTGTAGTAACTATGCTTCTGAAACTATTATGGTTCTTTAAGGTGGAACACATTAATGCAATACCCGAGAGGGGACCTCTTCTTATTGTAGCTAACCACTGTAGCTATTTTGATCCGCCGGTTGTTGGTTGCGCTGTCCCTCGTACGGTGCGGTTCTTTGCAAAGGAAGAACTCTTTCATGTCCCAATTTTGAGATTTCTCATAAGAAATCTTGGTGCTGTGCCTTTGAGAGAGGATATTGAGAGCGTAGGGGCAATTAGGTTAGCAATGAAGCTGCTTCGAGAGGGAAATGCGGTGTGTATTTTCCCTGAAGGTACAAGGAGTTACACAGGGGAGGTTGCTGAGTTTCTTGATGGAGCATCTTACATTGCATTGAAGGTAAATACACCAATCCTGATGGTTGGTATAAGAGGAACATTTAGCGTCTTGCCCCGGGGTGCTCGCTTCCCGAGGGTGTGGAGAAGAATATCTGTCAAGACAAGATTGGTGAACTCTCCTGTGGAATTGTTAGATCGTGACCCTAAGGAGAAGTTGGAGGCTGACAGAGAATCTATGAAAGAGCTATCAAGTGCTATGAGGAGGGAGATTATAAGATTAGTAAAGAGTTGAAGGAAAGGGTCTTGATAGTGGGTGTCTGTGAACCTGATAGAGTTGGAGAGGAAAAGGAGCTAATGGATGAACTTAAATTATTAGTAGATTCAGCAGGTGGAGAGGTTGTTTTAAGCACTATGCAAGTCAGGAAAAACATTGATCCTGCTACTGTCGTTGGGAATGGTAAGCTAAAGGAGATAAAAGAGTTGGTGGAGGATAATGAAGTGGATTTGGTTATTTTTAACCTTGCTATTTCAGGTAGCCAGAAGAGAAATCTTGAAAGGCTTTTAGGAACGAAGGTAATAGATAGGGTTGAACTCATTATGGATATTTTTGCTCAGCATGCTAGGACTAAAGAAGCAAGACTCCAGGTGATGTGGGCGCAGCTTTCTTACAGGTTATCCCGATTAAAAGGTATAGGTGCGGAGATGTCAAGACTTGGTGGAGGTATTGGTACCAGGGGACCTGGTGAACAGAAGCTTGAGGTAGATAGAAGGGCTATTAGGAGAAGGCTTTCCCGTATTTCTAAGGAATTGAAGGAGATAGAAAAAAGGAGAAATTTGCAGAGGAGGAATAGGAGGAAGTATGGAAACCCAATGGTCTCACTTGTCGGATATACAAATTCTGGAAAGTCAACATTACTTGCTGCGTTGTCTAAGGCGGATGTTTATATAGAAGACAGGCTCTTTTCTACGCTTGACCCTTTGACCAGGAGAGTATATGTTGGAGAGGGAAAGTGTGTTCTTGTTAGTGATACGGTTGGTTTCATAAGGAGGTTGCCAACGAACCTTGTTTCAGCATTCAGGGCTACATTGGAGGAGCTCAGATATGCAGACTTGCTTCTTGAGGTAGTTGATGCCTCAGTTGACGACATTGAGGGTTACATGGTGGCAGTGGAGGAGATCCTTAAAGAGCTTGATTTACTTGGAAAAGAGAGATGGGTCGTTTTTAACAAGGTAGATTTACTCGATGTGGAGAGCATCAATAACCTTATAAGCAGGTATCCGGGGTCTATTGCAATATCTGCCTTGAAAGGTTATAATCTTGATGTTTTAAGAAGAAAACTTTTTAAACGCTTCTTTTCGGGATACGGGAGGAATGTGCTTGGGCATACGGAGTATGACGGGGTTCAGCAAAATTGAATTTTGGTGTGGTGGGCATGAATATGTACTGGAGATGATGTCACTCAATAGTAAATTTATAGATGTATCTGTTTTCGTTTATAACGGTTCCTTGGAGCTTGAACACAGGATAAGAAAAGCAGTTACTGAGAAAATTAAGAGGGGAAAGGTAAAAGTCAGTATAAAGAGACAGTTTAGAGATAATACTTCTGAGGAAGAGTTTCTACTGACCGTAGCGAGGGTCTACGAAAGTGTGATAAAATTAAGTAAAAGCAGGAGATGGTCTGTACCTTCATTAGGGGAAGTGTTTCCTATTTTGCCTTATTACTCTGCAAATTACGATGGAGACCCCAAATGGGAATGCGTGAGCCGTGCAGTAGATGTTGCGGTAGATGCGCTTCTGGGGTCTCAGCTAAGTGAAGGTAAGAGACTTGTAGAAGATATAGCAAAAAGATTGGATAGAGTGGAGGACATGGTTAGGGAAGTGGAGATCCTTTATCGGGAGTGGTATGAGGATAAAAAGGGGGAGTTAAGGCAGAAATTAAGTTCTTTGTTGCAGGAGGATGTAAACTCTTTAGATGTTTCGAGTGTGGTTTCTGAGTTGTTGGGTAGAGGTGATGTTACAGAAGAGATAGTTAGACTTGGTGTGCATATTAAAAGGTTCAGAGATATATTGAACTTGGATAGTCCTGTGGGTAAGGATATGAATTTTATTCTCCAAGAGATGTTAAGAGAAATCAATACGATTGGGAGTAAAAGTAGTGCTTCAGAGATAGTGGATGTTGTTATAGACATAAAGTCGGAACTTGAGAGGATAAGGGAACAGGCACAGAATATATTATAATGGAGGGATTGATTGTGGCTATAAGATTCATAAATGTTGGATTTGGTAGTATGGTATCTGCGAATAGGATAATCGCAGTTGTGAGCTCTAATTCTTCCCCCATAAAGAAAATAAAAGAAGAAGCAAGGGACAATGGTAAACTCATTGATGTTACGCACGGAAGACGCACGAGGTCCATTATTATTATGGATAGTGGGCATATAATACTTTCCGCTTTGCACTCAGACACTATCTCTGGTAGGATAAATAGTAATGAACCAGAGGAAGGGTAAAATATTTGTTGTTTCTGGACCTTCTGGTGCTGGTAAGGGTACCCTTATAAGGGCCTTATTGAGGAAAGTACCGGACATAAGTTATTCTGTTTCTGTTACTACGAGGAAGCGTAGGGAAGGAGAGGAAGAAGGGAAGGACTACTTTTTTGTCTCTGAAGAAGAGTTCAAGAGGATGATAGAGAATGAAGAGCTTTTGGAATGGGCTTATGTGCATAATCACTGGTATGGAACACCTAAAAAATGGGTAGAAGACTTGATATCACAGGGAAGAGATGTGTTGCTTGAATTGGATGTTCAGGGGGCAATCCGTGTGAAAGAGATGTTTCCCGAGAGTGTACTGGTGTTTATAAAGCCACCTTCAAGGAAATCGCTAATAGACAGATTGAAGAAGCGTTCAACGGAGAATGAACAGGAAATGAAAGTCAGACTGGAAACAGCAGAAAAGGAACTTACTATGGAAGATGCATACGATTACTGCATAGTCAATGACGATGTGGATACGGCAACTGGCGAACTTGTAAAGATTGTGCAGAAAGAAAGGGGGGTTTTAATGTGAATAACATTCGTGATAACAGGTATCTGTTGACGGTGGTTATTGCCAAGAGGGCAAAGCAGATAAGTGAGAGAATGGCGAAGGATAAGATTATGGGGATTACCTCTCATAAGCCTGTTGTTTTGGCGCTAAAAGAGTTTGAAGAGGGCAAACTGGAGTATGAAATACCTGAAGGGCAATAAAGTACTGCTGGGTGTCACAGGTAGCATAGCTGCATATAAGTCTGCAGAACTCCTGAGGTTGATGGTCAAATCGGGGTTTGATGTTGATGTAGTTATGACAGAGGAGGCAAAGGCATTTATTGCACCTCTCACTTTGGCAACAATCTCGGGCAAAAGGGTAATAAGTGGAGAATTCGACTTTGATGATGAGGCATACAAGATACCGCATGTGAGAAAGGCGGAGAATATAAACATTATTGTTATAGCACCTGCTACGGCTCAGATCATGGCTGAGCTTGCGCAAGGCTATGCAAATAAGCTGTTAACTGCTGTAGTGTTGGCGGCAAGGGGTATACCTGTGCTTATTGCCCCTGCAATGAACGTCGGAATGTGGAGACATTCTGCTACTCAGAAGAATCTCTCTACTTTGCTTTCTTATGGCTACCATGTAGTTGGTCCTGTTAGTGGTGAGCTTGCATGTGGTGAAAAGGGTGAGGGTAGGTTGATAGATCTCCCTGTGATTATGGAAGAGATTTTCTGCTTGTTACATAGAGAGAAAGCGCTGAGTGGGAAACATGTTCTTGTTACTGCGTCACGGACGGTGGAACCTATAGATCCAGTAAGATATATATCTAATTATTCTTCTGGTAAAATGGGGTATTGGCTTGCCAGAGTGGCAAGGCGATGGGGTGCAAAGGTTACGCTTGTAAGTGGGCCTACTGAACTTGAACCCCCGTTTGGCGTTGAATTTGTTGGGGTAAGAAGTGCTTCAGAGATGAGAGATGCTGTTCTTACATACTTTGAAGGTGCGGATATCCTTTTTATGGCTGCAGCAGTTGCAGACTTTAAGCCGTCACGGACCTCAAAACACAAGATAAAAAAAGTTGATAAAAGTACACTTTCACTGATACTCGAACCCACTGCTGATATACTTAGAGAGGTAGCTTTACGAAAAGGTAGTAAGATTGTAGTTGGTTTTGCTGCTGAGAGTGAAAATCTCATCGAGAATGCTGTGGAGAAGATGAAAGCAAAGGATATGGATATGATAGTTGCAAACAAAATTGCTGGGGATTTCTCTGCATTTGGAAGTGACTTCAATGAGGTTACAGTTATTCTAAGAGATGGAAATTCTTATACCTCAGGAAGATTGAGCAAGGAAGATGTAGCGGAATTTATAATCGACAAGGTAGTAAAGCTACTGTAAGTTGTGTCTGATGTTTGCAGATGTTGTTGTAAACAGACCCCTATGGACCTCGTATACTTACCTTTTACCTCCGGATGTCTCTTTAGATAAAGGATCGTTCGGTGTACGCGTTAAGGTATCCTTGGGCCATAGGGATGACATAGGATGGATCGTTAGGTTAAGAGATGAAGGCTCTCTTGACATAAATGTTGAAAGGATAAAGATGATAAAGGAAGTAGTAGATAGTGGGTCTCCCCTACCTCGTAGCCTTGAAGAGCTGGTAGAATGGGTAGGAGAGTATTACTTCTCACCGTTGGGGATGATTCTTGCTACTGTATTTCCCCCTACCGTTCCTCCTGTAATGGGTAGTGCAAGAGATAGAACTCCTGATGAAGATGGCAATAAACCCGTTGTGTTTATGAATCGAAAGGAAAATAGGGTAGATGCGTATGTAGAGATGATAAAAGAAGAATTAGATTTTGGTAGGCAGGTCATAGTGATGCTTCCAGACAAGAATCTCATTAACTATGTATATGAGAGACTTAGAGATGTTATACCGGAGAGTGTAATTGCAGTGTGGACAGCTTCGCAAGTGCGTCGAAATTGGCTTTCTGTGAGAGATGGAAGTAAGAGGGTCGTACTTGGTAGCAGGTCTGTTGTGTTTGCACCCACCGGTGATTTAGGTCTTATCATTGTCGATGAGGAAGCAAGTGAAAGCTACTGGCAAAGCAGGGTGCCGTTTTACAATGCCAGAGATGTTGCTATAAAGAGGGCATCTATCCAGGGATGCAAGGTTGTTTTGGGTGATAGTGTCCCACTTGTAGAAACTGTTTTTAAGGCAGCTAAGGGGTTTTATGTGTTTGACAAGAGAAGAGGAAGCAAAAGGCCCAGGCTTGGTAGAATAAATATTGTGGATATGAGAACTTCGAATAGGAAAGGGGTAATAAGTAGCTGTGTAGTGGAGACAGTAGAGCGTGTTTTAAGAAAGGGTGGGCAATCAATATTACTTGTTAACAGGAAAGGTTATGCAGGCTTTATTATATGTGGTGACTGTGGATTTGTTCCTAAGTGTCCAAATTGTAGCGTCTCGCTTACATTTTATAAAGAGAGGACCAGAGAGTTGAGATGTAACTATTGTGGGTATACCGAGAGTGTTCCAAATGTGTGTCCCGTGTGCGGGGGTACTAACTGGCTCACCTATTCTGCTGGTGTGGAGCAAGTTTATGAGGTGCTTGCTACAAGATTTCCTAATGTTAATACAGCGTATATCGATTCTACCCTTAAGAAGAGAGAAATAGTAAGTGTAATAAATGCTTTTAAGGAAAACAAGGTGAAGATACTTGTCTCTACTGTTTTGTTTCTGTCGTACCTTATAGATTACCAAGTGGAGAATGTCTCTGTTGTTTATGCAGATGGTCTTTTTAACATGCCAGATTTTCGGTCGGGTGAGAGGAGCTTCAGGATATTTGATAGGCTGCTTGAGTTTGTAAAAGATGATGGACAATTAATCCTCCAGACATTCAATCCTACTTACCCTATAGTGAGGTTCTTCTATGCGCAGCAGAAGTGGAGATTCTATAGATATGAACTTGCCAACAGGAAAGAGCTTTCTTATCCGCCGTTTTCGTACATTGCGGTGATCGAGATAAAGGGGAGGGAAGACAATGAAGCAAAAAGTGTAGCAGAAGGTATACATGCAGAGCTTTCAAGATACGATATTTCGGTGCTTGGTCCTGTAAGACCTATTCCCTCGAAACTCAGAGGATATTATAGATGGAGACTTGTGTTGAAGGATGTTAGCTGGACAAGACTTCATGACTTGATAAAGGAAAAGTATTATGATATTCTTGTTAACGAGGGGAAAATAAGGGTTACTGTTATTGTAGATCCGTTAATGGTAGATTAGGGGGAGTGTAATTGGGAGGTAAGGGATTAGTACTTATTGTTGGAAGACCAAATGTTGGTAAATCTTCGCTTTTTAACAGATTTGTGGGTAAGAGAGTGGCTGTTGTGGATTCTGTTCCTGGTGTTACACGGGATAGAATCCACGCTCTCTCGCAGTATGAAGATGTGCCATTTGAGGTGATTGATACAGGAGGTATAGGTATATCTTTACCGTTTGGGGAGGAGGTAAAAAAACAGATATTACGAGTGCTACCGAGTGTATCTGTTGTGCTTTTTGTCGTGGATGCAAAGGAGGGGCTGACTTCTGCCGATGAAGAGGTGGCAGATTGGCTTAGGAGGATAGATAAACCTGTAATTTTGGTTGTAAACAAGGTTGATAACGCAAAGGATGAGTATAATATAGGTGAATTTTACGCACTGGGTTTTGGTGAGCCCATAGGAGTGTCTGCATCTCACGGGAGGAATATCGATGAACTTCTGGAAAGGATAAAGCTTTTTATGCCACAGGAAGAAGAAACTGCATCTCAGCAAAAAGAGATAGTTAAGGTTGCGATAGTGGGTAGGCCTAATGTTGGTAAGTCTTCCCTGTTTAATCTTATGGTTGGAGATGAAAGAGCCATAGTTACAGATATCCCGGGTACAACGAGAGATGCAATAGACACTCTCGTGAGGAAAGATGATAAGGCATTTCTCTTGCTTGATACTGCTGGCTTGAGAAGAAAATCCAGAAAGAAAAGTAATGTGGAGTACTATTCCACACAACGTACAATAGACGCTATAATGAATGCGGATGTTTGTTTGGTTGTTGTAGATGCATTTGAAGGGTTGACAAACCAGGACAAGAAAATTGTTGCATTGGTTGAAAAGGCCAATCGATCCGTGGTTATGGTATTTAATAAGTGGGATCTTTTTGATGAAGATAATGCTATTAGGGATAGGTTTGTGAGTCTATTGAGAAGGGAAATACCATATTTTAGCTGGGTGCCTGTCAAGTTTACTTCTGCTGTCACCGGCTATGGTGTTAGCTCTCTGTGGAGTACTATTGAAGATGTATACCAGAGCTATACTAAAAGGATACCTACTTCCAGGTTAAACATATGGTTGAGAGATGCAATCTTTTCTCACGCTCCTCAGGTTGTAAGAGGCAAGAGGTTGAAGATATACTATGTTACACAGGCAGAAGTGAAACCTCCGACGATAGTGTTTTTTGTCAATGATGAATCCTTACTTGTTAAAAGCTACGAAAACTATTTACAGAACAGGCTTCGCTATACTTTTGGTTTTGTGGGTACACCCATAATATTTAGGTGGAAACCCAAACAGAGAAAGGATTTTTGACTTTTTTGTTGAATATACGATTAGGGGGAGTTAGGCAACTGCTTTGCGGAAAGGAGGTGAGAGTGAATGACTAAATTGGAACTGGCCTCTAAGGTTGCAGAGAAGGCAGGTATCACAAAGAAGCTTGCAGCCTCTGTAGTGGATGCAGTATTTGGCAGCATTGAGGAGGCACTTGCCTCTGGTGAGAAGGTACAGATAGTTGGATTTGGTAGCTTTGAAGTAAGACAGAGAAAGTCGAGGAAGGGAAGAAACCCAAGAACAGGGAAGGAGATTAAGATACCTTCCAAGAAAGTCCCTGCTTTCAGGGCTGGCAAAGGTCTAAAGGATAAAGTTGCTAAGAAGTAGGCTTTTGAATATCTCTATCCATATTTCTGGTTTTAAGTCCTCCGCCCGAGAGTTATGACTTATCTTTAAGGTGGAAAGAAGAGAGAATATTTCATTCGTGGGTATCTCGGGTAGGAGGGCTTTTAGATTGTTGAAGATAGTCTTTCTCCTGTGGATAAATATGCTGCGCAGAAAATTTATAAACGGCTCTTCCTCAAAGGGAAATGAGGTAGATGTTTTCGGCTTTACTTCTATAAGGGTGGATTCTACTTTGGGTTTTGGGAAGAAGACAGTTGGAGGTATATTTTTTATTTTTGTGACCGTTGATGTGAGATAGGTGTAGATTGCAAGGGGACCATATGCTTTCGTAGATGGTTTTGCTGTTAACCTTTCGACAACTTCTTTCTGTGTGAGAAGTATCACCGATTTCAACAAGGTCCGTGCTTTTAGTAAATTCATAATAAGAGGAGTAGAAATGTAGTAGGGTATATTGGAAACGCACAGAGAACCCGGCTTTAATAGTTCTTGTAGCTCTATTTTCAATATGTCTTTGCATATTATTCTTACTTTTTGGTTGCATGAAAACTTTTCCTTCAAGTAAGTGCATAATTTCTTGTCTATCTCTATTGCTACTATGTCTGAGAAGTGTTCTGTAAGGGCTTCTGTGAGGTTTCCCATTCCTGCTCCTACTTCTATTACACGGGTAGCCTCGTATTTACTTGCAAATTCTACTATATCTCTTAATGTGTTATGATCGTATAAAAAGTTCTGCCCTATTGATGGATTCCATCTAAAAGAGATCTTCTTTGCGATCTCTCTCATTTCCTTGAGAGTTAGCATGGTAGGTTCCCTTGAAGGAGTGTCAAAAAATTATGGTCGGGGCGAGAGGATTTGAACCTCCGACCACCTGCGCCCCATGCAGGTGCGCTATCCAGGCTGCGCCACGCCCCGACACTTCTATTTTACTACATGAATTTTCCTTAGTCAACCTTTACAATTGTCTGACTTTTTAGTGGTTCGGGACGCCGATAACTCAGAAAGCTACAGCTTTTGTCTCTGTTTCTGTATTGTTTTGTGCTGTTTTTCTTCTCGTTGTTTAGTCCTATTTCTTTTTTAGTTTGGTTACTATATTGTTTGGCTCTTATGCTGTTGTTCCCACGGATTCTGTGACTTTGTTTTCCTTTTCGGGGGACACAATGGTTACATTCATAGTTAATAGAATTTATGTGAGTAGTGTGATATAATTTACTTGCGCTTGAGTATATTTGGGGGGACAAAGGACTAAATGAAGGGGATAATACTTGCAGGTGGCAGTGGAACGAGGTTGTATCCAGCGACTAAGGTCGTAAGTAAGCAGCTTTTACCTATCTATGATAAGCCTATGATATATTATCCTCTTTCTATCTTGATGCTTGCAGGGATAAGAGATATACTCATAATTTCCACTCCTCAGGATACGCCCCGGTTTGAGGAGTTATTAGGAAATGGTAGCCAGATAGGTATAAAGCTTTCTTATGCTGTTCAACCAAAACCAGAAGGGCTTGCACAGGCTTTCATAATAGGAGAGGAGTTTATAGGCAAGGAGAGTGTTTGTCTTGTATTGGGAGATAACATCTTTTTTGGGCACGGTTTGACCGAGCTTTTACAGGATAGTGTGAAGAGTGTTTCATCTTCTGGTGGAGGAATAGTATTTGGTTACTATGTAAACGACCCGCAGAGGTATGGGGTGGTTGAGTTTGACGAGAACGGTAATGTTCTCTCTATAGAAGAAAAGCCCCAAAACCCTAAGAGCAATTATGCGGTGGTTGGTCTTTACTTTTATGACAATGATGTAGTGAGTATAGCTAAAGGTGTAAAACCTTCTCATAGGGGGGAGCTTGAGATAACGTCTGTAAACCAGGAGTACTTGAGTCGGGGTAAGCTTACCGTTAGGCTCATGGGTAGGGGTTATGCTTGGCTTGATACTGGAACACACTCTTCGATGCTTGATGCCGGTAATTTCATACGGACTGTGGAGGAAAGACAGGGATTGAAAATAGGTTGTATAGAGGAGATTGCGTACAACAATGGGTGGATAGACAAAGAACGGTTGATCAAATTGGCTAATTCTCTTTTAAAGAGCGGATACGGTTGTTATCTGTTGAAAGTAGTAGGATACAGTAATACCAAGTGTGAAGGAGGATTGATATGAAGGTACTTGTGACCGGGGGTGCTGGTTATATTGGCTCTGTGTTGGTGAGGCTGTTATTAGAGGAGGGATATGATGTAAAAGTGGTAGATAGGTTTTTCTTCGGAGAGAAATCGTTAAAGGGAGTAGCCGATAAAGTAGAAATCGTGAAAGCAGATATAAGGGATATAGGCGAAAGCGTTTTTAGAGACGTAGATGTAGTGATGGACCTTGCTGCACTTTCAAATGATCCCTCCGGTGAGTTAGAACCCCAAAAGACTATAGATATAAACTACCTTGGTAGGTTACGGGTGGCACACCTCTCTAAAAAGGCAGGCGTCAAAAGATACATACTTGCGAGTTCTTGCAGTATATATGGGGCACAAGACGGCATGGTAGATGAGGAATCCAGCATCAACCCGTTGACGACATATGCAAGTGCAAACTACCTTGCAGAGCAGGGAACACTTGTATTAGGAGATGAGAATTTTACTGTTACTGCTTTGCGCCAGGCTACTGTGTTTGGTTTCTCTTACAGAATGAGGTTTGACTTAGCGATAAATGGTATGGTAGGGGCATACCATACCTATGGAGAATTGAAGGTGCTGAGAGATGGTACTCAGTGGCGTCCTTTTGTGCATGTTAAGGATACGTCGAATGCCTTTATACAAGTGATGAAGGCTTCCCCCGAGAAAGTAAATAAGCAGATTTTTAATGTTGGAGGAAATAGCCTTAACATACAGATACTGGAACTTGCAAAGCTGGTGACATCTTCTTTGAATAAGCCCTTTGAGTTCTCTTGGTATGGGGATCCAGACAAGAGGTCATACAGAGTGAACTTTGGTAAGATAAAAGATGTACTGGGATATGAACCTGAGATTTCTTTCGAGGATGGTATAAGAGAGATATGGCAGAAGATGGAAGAAGGTGCCATTAAATGGGATGATCCAACTACGAGGACTGTTGGGTGGTACAAGACACTTATAGAGTGGAATAACAAAATAAAATCTATCTCCAGATGTGGAGAGATCCTATAGGAGGGGGAGTAATGGGAAAGTTTAAATTTATTAAAACAGAGTTCCCTGGGTTGATAGTCATAGAACCAACTGCTTTTGGCGATGAAAGAGGGTTCTTTATGGAGAGCTATAACTATAGGGATTTTAAGGAAAATGGTATCTCTATAGATTTTGTTCAGGATAACCACTCTCGGTCTAAGAAGGGAGTACTGAGGGGACTTCATTTTCAGACAAGGCATACTCAGGCAAAACTTGTTCGAGTAATCAGAGGAAAGGTGTATGATGTGGTAGTTGATCTGAGGAGAGGTTCACCTACCTATGGTAAGAGTTTTGGCATTATTCTTGATGGAGATAGCAAAAAGGAACTGCTTGTTCCTGAAGGATTTGCGCATGGATTCGTGGTTCTCGAAGATGACACAGATTTTACTTATAAAGTGAGTGATTACTGGGATCCTGATAGCGAAGGCGGTATAAGATGGAATGACCCAGATTTGCATATTCAGTGGCCATTGGAAGAATATGGTATTGTAGAACCTCTGGTAAATAAAAGAGATGCCTCTTGGCCGTTATTGAGGGAGTTTGACTCTCCGTTTGTGTTTTCTCCTTAAAAGTTTATAGAATTTACTCTTTGGGTTAACTTTAACTTTCCTGATAATATTGGTTTTGTTTTGAACTTCTCCTGCAAAGAGGGGTGTTTTAGGGTGGTAGGATATATAACTTGCCCTTTTACCCTCTACTGCTGTGTTTTTCTTTGTAAACGGGATTCGGGAACAAAGTGGATTAGTCATAATTAATCGTAATTGACATACTCTTCTGGAAGTGATAAAATGGCAATGTAATCGATAACAATAAAAGTTCTTCGTGGAAGGAGGTGTACAATGGGACTTAAGATAGAGTTTCCACTGCCTGGAAGTTTTAAAGAGTTTGGAGAGTTGGTTTACAAGCCTACTAACGAGAAGACTGCAACTGAATCCCAATATCACAACTATTGGCACGATTTGGCAGATCTCTCTACACTTGGAAGTGAGGGAACGGTGGGTTTTTTGGAGGTAGTAAGAAAGGATAGGCCTTTTATCCTTGATAGAATGGAGAGACATAAGGTAACTTTGGAGGCATTTATTCCTATAAAAGGGGTTGGTATATTCTGCTTGTGTCCTCCTACCGTGGGGTCTATACCTGATGAATCTAAGATAAGATGCTTCTTTGTGGATGGGAGTGTCTCCTTCTTCTTAAAACCGGGTACATGGCATTGGTTACCTTTTTCAATAACACCCACTATGGAGTTTATCCTTCTCTTGAAGAAGAAGACAGTAGAAGAAGACATAGAGATAGTTGAATTACCTTCTTCCCTGCCAATTGGTATCTAAGGGGGTATAATTTATGCCTGTGCTGGAGCTTAGAAATGTGTATAAGAATTATGGTAGAGTTGAGGCTGTGAAGGATTTAAGCTTTTCTCTTGAAGAGGGAGAGCTTTTAGTTATTTTAGGGCCTTCTGGTGCTGGGAAGACTTCTACTCTGAAGATGATTAGCGGACTTGAGATGGTAACAAGGGGTGAGATTTATATCAATGGGAAGTTGATAAATAATCTTGAACCCAAAGATAGAAATGTTGCTATGGTGTTTGAGGAGTATGCACTTTATCCACACCTTAGTGTTTTCGAAAATCTTGCATCTCCACTAAGAGTTAGAGGTTTGTCGGAAGAGGAAATCAAGAAGAGAGTGCATAAAATGGCTGAGATGCTTCAGATTAAGGAATTGTTAGACAGGAAGCCTGCACATATAAGTGGGGGGCAAAAGCAGAGGGTTTCTTTAGGAAGGGCGCTTATAAAAGAGGCTATCGTGTATTTAATGGATGAACCTATTGCTCATTTAGATGCGAAACTCAGGCACCAGATGAGAGCGGAGTTCAAGAGGATACAGCATGACACAGGGATACCCATGGTTTATACTACACACGACTTTAGGGAAGCGCTGAGCTTGGGGACAAGGGTGATTGTGTTGAATAAGGGAGAGGTGCTCCAGTATGCAGAGCCAGAAGAGATATTTGAAAAGCCATCTAATACGCTGGTTGCGTCTTTAGTAGGAGAGCCTCCTATGAACATACTAAAGGGTAATATCAGAAGTTTAGATGGTAGGGCTGAGTTTTATGTGGACGGAGGGTTAGTGTTTCCTATAGATCCTTCTCTGTTGAGTAAGCTTGCTTCTAATCTTGCTTCAAGTGAGTTGATGGTTGGGGTTAGGCCATTTGATATATGGATAGGGGAAAGAAGTGGATTTCCTAAAATTGAGAATGTCGAGGTGTATGTTACGGAACTGTTGGGAAATGTTAACATTGTTAGTGTTCATCTTGGGGGGAATCTGGTCAAGATTAGGGTGGGGAAGGATGTGAAATTTGAGATAGGGGAAAAGATTAGCATCAGTTATGATCCAAAGCGACTCTTGTTTTTCAATCCTCTGACTGGTGGTAGGATTGATGTGGAAGGTGATAGCAATGGATAAACTTGAACTGAGACATGTATGGAAGTTTTATGGAGATGTAGAGGCGGTAAAGGACCTCAACTTTTCCTGTAAAGAGGGGGAGTTTTTGGCGATATTGGGACCTTCGGGTTGTGGAAAGTCCTCCACTTTGCGTATGATAGCTGGAATAGAGGAAATAAGTAGAGGTGAGATCCTGTTAGATGGGAAGGTTATTAATGACATAGAGGCGAGAAATAGAAATATAGCTATGGCATTCGAGACATATGCTTTGTATCCACATCTCACTCTCTACGAGAATATAGCCTTTCCTCTACGGATAAGAAAGTTTCCGCGAAACAAAATAAACGAAAAGGTCTTGGAAGTTGCTCAAATGCTTAATATAGATGACGTGCTTGATAAAAGACCGTCTCAAGTAAGTGGAGGTCATCAACAAAGAACTTCTCTTGCACGTGCACTGGTTAGAGAGGCTTCAATTTACCTAATGGATGAACCTTTATCCCACTTAGATACGGAGCAGAGGACCCAGTTGCGGGCAGAGATAAAGAGGATACAGAAATTAAACAACCTTACAGTTATCTTTGTTACACATGACCAGCTTGAGGCTTTAGCTATGGCTGATAGAGTGGTAATAATGAATTTTGGGGTGCTTCAGCAGATAGGAACACCAGAAGAAGTATACGACTATCCAGAGAACCTTTTTGTTGCAGATTTTGTTGGTGAACCTGCTATAAATTTGGTACCGTATAACATTGTATATAGAGATGGCAGGTTCTATGGTGCAATCCACGATAGAAGTTTTCCCATACCTGATAGATACACTTCTGCTATGAAGGAAAAGGTGTCTGCTGGTAAAAAGGAGTTTATATTGGGAATAAGACCCATGTACCTGACTGTTGCAGAGGATGGCGATTTGGCAGGAGAAGTTTATGTGTTTGAAAACCTGGGCGATATAGGATCTTTGACTGTAAAAATCGGAGAAAGTCTTATAAGGATAGAATTGCCTCCGGGTATACGGTTTGAAATAGGGGAGAATGTGAGATTTAAGTTTGATCCGGATAAAATGTTGATATTTGATAAGGAAACCGGATTGCGTATCAAAAACCAAGGAGAAAGGGGGGATTAGAGTAGGGGCACAGAAATAGTTTTAAGATTAACCATTATTTTAGAGGAGGTGTTTTTTGATGAGGAGACGAGCGTGGGTGGGTATGTTGATCGTGAGTGTGGTAATAATGGGGATAGTTTTCCCCGCATTCGGAAAGAAGCTCTTCAACGATGTTACTATTACAGCCTTCTGTGATGCTGGTCATAATGCATTGCCGTTCGAATGGTACCAGAAAGACTTTGAGAAAGTTGGAATTCATGTCAAGCTTGCAACAGCTCCTTTTGCTAATGTGTATGAGAAGCTGAAGTCAGAATTTATCGCTCAAACAGGCGCTTACGACCTTATAGTGTTTTTCCCTATGTATTTGGGTGAATTTGCCGGTATGGGCTATATTAAGCCATTGGACCAATACGCCAAAATATGGGATCCAAACATGAAGGATGTTGCAAAGGGTTTCAGACTTTTGTACGATTACTATGGTGGACACCTATATACACTTCCATATGATGGAGATGTTTTGAGCCTTTACTACAGGAAAGACCTCTTCAACAACCCAGAAGAGAAGGCTGCATTTAAGAAAAAATATGGGAAAGAGCTAAAACCTCCTCAGACATGGGATGATGTGGAGCTTTTGGCTAAGTTCTTTACACGTAAGAAAGGGCAAAAACTTGCTGGAAAGGTATTGAAGAGTGATTTCTATGGGTATGCATTCTTGGCGCAGAGAGGCAGCTTTGCTTATGCATGGTGGTTGGCGGAATTCGCTTCGAGGGGCGGTGTTTACTTCGATGAAAATATGCATCCTATGATTAATACCAAGGCTGGAGTAGAGTCTTTGAAGAGAGTTATAAGACTGATGAAATATTCCCCACCGGATGTTCTCTCTTATGGTTATCCAGAGCTCTTGCACGCACTAATAGGTGGAAGGATTGCGATGTGTTTGCAGTGGCCATGTAACTGGAAAAAAGGCAATGATCCAACGCAGTCAAAAGTTGTAGGAAAGCTTGGTATAATGCATGTACCAGGCGTCATCAAAAATGGAAAACTGGTTTACAGAGCACCTATGCCATGTGGTAGGGTCTTGGCTGTATCTGCATATTCGAGGCATCCTAAGGCCGCATACTGGGTGGCAAGATACTTAAGCGTGGTCAAAGGATTGGCGGATGTCTCTACTCCTAAGACAGGCTTGGATCCTTATGCTTATAGTCAGTTTAATGATCCGAAGGCCTTTGCGGAGTTTGCTCCTGTAAAGGAGGCAAAAGAGTACCTTGCAGCTCTTAAACAAAATCTGGATCATGGATTCCCAGACCTCAACATACCAGGTTCTGCAGAGTATATTGATACGCTGGAGGTGTACTTGGGCAAGGCGTATGATGGGAAAATGCAGCCGAAAGAAGCATTGGATGCTGTAGCAAAGAAGTGGGAGGCAACGACAGAGAGGTTGGGTAAGAAGCGTCAGATGAGGATATACAGGGATATGCTGAAGAGCTGGAAGGAACTTGGTCTATGGAAGTAATGTAGCACCAAGCTTTGGGGGCAACTTGCCCCCAAAGCTTTTTCTGCTTAGGGGGGATAATCTATGGCAGACAAAACGTCAAGTTATGCAGGGCAGAGGAGATTTGCGATGTTGATGGGTATACCGGCGTTAATTGTCCTTTTGATCTTAGTGGCTCCAATACTTTTTTACATATTGAAGAATAGCTTTTATGATATTACTTTGACTGTTCCTCGTCCTCCTGAGTTTGTAGGGGGGGCAAACTACGCAGCTGTGTTTAAAGATACAAGATTTTTGAATGCACTGAAGAATACAGGTATTTTATTGGTTCTTGGTATATCTATACAGTCTATTCTTGGATTGATAATAGCACTCTTGCTTAACAGAGATTTTAGGTTTAAGAGGCTTGCTATTACATTATTGGCTATACCTATTATGATTACACCAGTTGTGGCAGGTTTTAACTGGAGAATGATATATAATGAGCACTTTGGCCCGCTGAATTTTATTCTAAATGCACTTCATATTAGTGAAGGGATCTCCTGGACTGCAGATCCATCTGTGGCGTTGTATTCTATCTTAATTGTAGATATATGGCAGTGGACGCCATTTGTTGCGCTGATTTTATTGGCGGGTTTGCAGTCAATCCCAAAACAGGTATATGAAGCATCTAATGTAGATGGTGCAACTCCTGTACAAACATTCTTTAGGGTTACACTTCCTCTCTTGAAGCCTATGTTCATTTTGGTAATTCTATTCAGGACTATATGGATATTTAAGATATTCGATCCGGTGTATATACTTACGGGTGGAGGCCCGGGAACATCTACGGAAACTCTAAGCGTTTATACATATGTAGAGGGTTTCAGATATTGGAGGATAGGTTACACTAGCGCACTGGCAGTGGTTCAACTTATGATGATGACAGTTGTGGCAAGTGTGTTTGTGAGATTGATGAAGAGGAAGGGGTGATATACTTATGGCAAAAGAGGAGAAGAAAAAACACAAAGAGCTTTTGTATAATATTTTGCTTATTGTTATAATTGCTTTCTTTATGTTTCCTGTTTACTGGATATTCGTTGGGGCCTTTAAGTTTAAGGGACAGTTTTTTCACTATCCCCCAGTATTTTTCCCAACAATGTTTAGCTTGGCTAACTTTAAGGCTGTTTTGGTGCAACTTGGTGGAATGCGGAGCGTGTTAAATAGCTTAATAGTAGCGGGTTTAAATACGCTAATAGCTACTGTGCTTGCTATATTTGCTGGCTATAGCATTGGCAGGTACAAATGGGGTGGAGATAACCTTTCTTTTTTCATTCTTTCTTTACTCTTTGCTCCACCTGTTGTGGCTGTTACCCCTTTGTTTACAATGTTCAGGATGATGCACCTTATTGATACTTACCCAGCCTTGATATGGTCGTATATGCTGTTTAACCTACCGTTTGCTATATGGTTGATAAAGAGCTTTGTTGAAGACCTTCCCGAAGAAATAGAGATGGCTGCTTTGGTGGATGGGTACAGCAGATTTAAGGCCTTTAGAAAAGTTACGCTCCCTTTGATTTTACCTGGTGTAGTTGTGTCTGCACTATTTGTTTTCGTCTTTGCGTGGAATGAGTTTTTATTTGCTTTGATATTCACGAGGTTTAATGCTGTTACTCTTCCGGTTTTTATTTCGGGACTTATAGGTGGACACGAGATAAAGTGGGGACTACTCTCTGCACTCTCGATAATAGCATCTATTCCGAGTATAGTACTTGTTGTGGCCTTCCAGAAGTACCTTATAAGAGGGTTGACATTTGGAGCAGTGAAAGGGTAGGTGATCTTGGTTGAATAAGAACCCTAATGTAGTTATAGTTGGAAGTTTCAATACAGATTTAATGTCAAGAACTCCCAGGTTGCCTAATCCGGGTGAAACAATTTTAGGAGGACCTTTTAAGATGGGACCTGGGGGAAAGGGCTCAAATCAGGCTACGCAGGCTGCGATGCTTGGTGCAAATGTTAGCTTTGTGGGAGCTGTTGGCAGAGATGTCTTTGGTGAGATTGCTATAGAAAACTTCAAGAAAAAGGGCATAGATATTACTTACCTCATGGTTGATGAGACTACTCACACTGGTATAGCACTTATTATGGTAGATGACCACAAAGGTGAAAACATGATAGTGGTCGCTCCAGGTGCAAATACTCATATAGATAGGGCGCTTATAGATAGGGCTAAAGATGTAATTGTAGGTGCGGATGTGGTATTGATGCAATTTGAGATACCATTGGAGATAAATGAATATGTGCTTGAGATTATAAGGAAACAGCCAGAGAAACCTACGATTGTTCTCAATCCTGCACCTGCTTTTAAGGTTTCTTCAAAGATGTTGGATGGGGTTGATGTCATAACTCCAAATAGGAGTGAAGCTGAACTCATAACCGATACGAGCATAGAGGATGCTTCTGATATAGAGCGGGCAGCAAGTAAGCTTTTGGACATGGGAGTGAAGAATGTGGTTTTCACCCTCGGAGCCGATGGTGCAGCTATAGTCAATGATAAAGGTATGAAGATAGTCCCGTCTTTTAAGGTAAATGTTGTAGATACTACAGGTGCAGGGGATGCGTTCAATGGGGCGTTAGGAGTTGCATTGGGAGAGGGATTCCCTCTTGAAGAGGCTGTGAAGTTTGCGAACGCTGCAGCTGCACTTTCGGTTACACGTATAGGGACAGCCCCCTCCATGCCAACTCGTGAAGAGCTTGAAACCTTTTTGAAGGGTTCAGCGTAGCTGTCCGATGTTGCCCAGGACGTGCATGGTGTCTTTGAGTTTCGGATATGTGTTTATATATTCGTTGTAATAGTTGTCGTATATTCTTTTATTGGCAAGATTTGGTTTAATGGGTTGCGTGAACTCTACCCACTCCTTGATCTTTTCGGGTGATTCTATTACACCGCTACCTAACCCTGCAAGAAATGCATCCCCGTAAGGTGCTTCAACTTGTGATGTTGTGGTTTTCATCGGGAAACCTGTGACATCTGCGAATATCTGTACCCAAAGCTTGGAGTTGGCAACTCCTCCTACAATGATACATTCCTCGTCAAGTTCCATTCCTGCCTCTATGCCAGTTTCCATATTGTGGCGGAGTGAATAGGCCACACCTTCCAATATAGCTCGGAATACATGTGCCTTTGTATGGTAGAGTGTAAGCCCAATGATAGTTCCTTTTGCGTTTGGATCCCAAATAGGGGATCTTTCTCCCATAAAGTATGGTAAGAGCAGTAAACCTTCGGAGCCTACGGGTATGTCTTTAGCCTGTTCATCTAACTGCTTGTATGCAGATATGCCCATAGAACGCTCTGTTTCTCTTTCTTTTAGTGCAAAATTGTCACGAAACCATTTTACAATACCTCCGGCTGTTGCTGCACCCCCGAATGTATACACCATTTCCTTTTCCTTTACCACATAAGGAAAACTTACTAATTTGGGGCTCAGGTGTGTGCCTTTGTGTACAACTCCCCAACATATAGAGGTTCCAGTCATGGCCACATGTTTTTTGTCATCCAGTACGGCTGCACTTAACGATGCCATGGGGGCATCTATGCCTCCAGAAATTACAGGTGTTCCCTCTAGTAAGCCTGTTTTCTCTGATGTGACTCTGTTTACATGACCAACTATACTTGAAGAGGGAACAATATTTTCGGGTAGCATTGAAAGTGGAATGCCCAAAGCCTTGCTCATCTCTTCTGACCATGTCCTTCGATGTATATCAAATATACCTCCTATATTGCCTGCTGAGGAGTAGTCAATAGCATTGATCCCTGTCATCTTCCATATGACGTAGTCTTTTGGCGTTAAGAACTTGTATATTTTCTTCCAAACATCGGGTTCGTTATTTTTTATCCATAGCATCTTTGTGAATCCGTAATATGAATCCACATAGTTGCCCGTGATTGAGAAAAGGGTATCCTTGTCTATGTGTTTTTTCACCCATTCTACTTCTGCTACTGCACGTCTGTCCATCCATATCAGACATGGCCTTAAAGGGTTCATGTTCTTGTCAACAGGAACTCCCGATCCTCCATATAGTCCACTTAAAGCGATTCCTGCGATGCTGCGTGGGTCTATACTGGATTTTTCTATTGCAATCCTTATTGTGTTAAATGTAGCATTGATCCATGTTTCTGGCCACTGCTCTGCCCAGGAAGGTTTCGGTTTTATTACATCGTATTCCTGGAATCCAGTCGAGATGACATTCCCTTCGCCATCTACTATTACGGTTTTAGTACCTTGCGTGCCAATATCTGTTCCTATTAGATAAACTCCTGACATTCTTTTTCCCTCCTTCTACCTATGTTTGTCCGTAGTTGCTGATGTAATTTTTATGTAATTCCTCTATTACTTCTTGTGGTATCTCTTTGGCTCCTCCCAGTATCTCGGATAGGAGAAGAACCTTTGCGCCTTCTTCTACATATATAGCTGCCTTTAGGGCTTCCTCTATAGTTCTACCTACTGTAAACACCCCGTGATTTTGCATCAAGATCGCTTTTGACTTTCCTATCTTTTCGACGATTTCCCTTCCAATAGCTTCTCCTCCTATTATCATTAGTCTACCCAGTGGTATATCTCCGCCGAAGAAATCTGCCATTGCTGTCAGATGGGCTGGTATGGGCCTTGCAGCTGCTGCAAATGCAGTTGCATAGGTTGAGTGAGTATGGATAACAGAGTTCACGTTTTCCATGTGTTTGTAAATGTACAAGTGTGTTTTTGTATCTACCGAGGGTTTTAAGGTGCCTTCTACAACTTTCCCATTTAAGTTTACCACTACCATCTTCTCAGGTGAAAGCTCTTCGTAATGTACACCACTTGGTTTAATAACTACCAAGTCTGTTTTTTTATCCCTAGCACTTACATTACCCGATGTCCACATAACAAGCCTTTCTTTCCATAGAGAGATATGTGCTTTGTATACCTTTTCTCTCAGATTCTCCAACATCCTACTCACTTCCGTTCAGCGCATCTTCCTGCATTCTCAGATACCTTAGGCCAAATAGAAGTTCCTTATCTAATATTTCAGCAGGAATTTTCCCTTTCCTTGCATCATAAGGAGATGCACCTTTAGGTAAAGGTTCAAGAGATATGTTCCCTTCATAATCTATATCGTGTAATGCTCTTAAGATTTCCTTCCAATCCATTGTTCCTCTCCCAGGAGCTTGTCTTGTATTGTCTGCTATGTGAGTATGCTGATACCAAAACTTTCCAGCTTTCCTTATGGTATTTGGTATGCCAGTCCTCTCTTCTATCTGCATGTGAAATGTGTCTCCCATTACACGAAGGTAGCTGTTATTTACCTCCTTCGCAAAATTTATGGCCTCTTCTACAGAGTTTATTAAACCAACCTCGTAACGGTTGATTGGTTCTATGGTAAGTAGTATTTCATTTCTCTCTGCGTATTCACTTGCCCTTGCTATTGATTCCATAGCTCTTTTTAGGTCTACATCTTTACTCTCGAAGTATTGAGGTATACCAACCAGACTTGGTACGATTAGCACACTCCTGGTTCCGACTCCTTTTGCCAAGTCTATACATCGGTATACATATTCTACTGCTTTTTCTCTCTCTTTTTTTTCCGGGTGTGAGAGGGCGCGTAGATCTCCTTCCTCTGGACCCGGGAACATTCCACATATAGAGCACACCTTTAAGTTGCTATCGGAAAGTAGTTTGTTTACATAGGAAGGATTGTATTTACTTGGTTCTCCTACCAATTCTATGCCATCAAATCCGATTTTTGCGACCCTTTTGGCAATATCTTCTAATTTTGTATCCCCAAATATCCAACTGTTTACATAAATACCAAGCCTTTTCATAACTATTAACCCCTTTCCTTCACTATCTTTTGTTGGTATCCAGAGCTCTTCAGTGCTCTAAGTGGATCTGGTTCAGCGCCTTTTTCCTCTCTCGCTTTTGATATTAACGGCCTTACATCTTCACGATATGCGTCTAATAGTATTTCTTCGGCTCTTGCCACGTCGTTTGATTCTTGTGCTTCTTGTAAGTCTTCGAGATCTACAAGCAGCGCCTTTGCATAAGCTATCTCAATACTTTCGATGCTCTGTATCATGGCTTCAATGTTAGGTTTAACGCAGTGAGATTGATCTATTGTATATGAGATACTACCACCGTTGGAAGGATCAGCACTTCCTTTCACTAACTCAACGAATATTAGAAATAATTGATACGGATTGATAGAACCTGTTGTAAGATCGTCATCGGCATACTTTTTGTCGTTGAAGTGAAATCCCCCAAGTTTTTTCTCGTCCAAGAGAATAGCTACGATTTGCTCTATATTTGTCCCCAGAGGGTGGTGTCCTAAATCCACGAGTACTTTTGCCCTTTCACCCAACTTTTGGGCAAGTAGTACAGCTGTACCCCAATCTGGTATGTCAGTGTGATAGAACGCAGGTTCAAAGAACTTATACTCTATTAACATTGTGTCATCTTCTTTTAGGTGCGTATAGACTCTTGTTAAGCCTTCGAGTAACCTATGCAGCCTCCTTATAAAGTCTCCTTGTCCGGGATAATTTGTTCCATCGCCAAACCAAAGACTCAATCTGTGAGCTTCTGTTTTTCTCATTATATCTATGCACTCCAGTATGTGTTCTACTGCCTTTTGCCTGATGCTTTCAGCTGTGTTTGTTAAGCTCCCAAATCTGTATTCTTCATCTTGGAATAGATTGGGATTTACCGTGCCTATGGTTATGCCCTTGCTTTCTGCGTACTCTTTTAGCTCCTGGTAGTCTTTGGTTTTGTCCCAAGGTATGTGTATTGCAATGGTTGGAGCTGCCCCAGTCAGCTTGTTTACTACGGCTGCATCATCTATCCTCTCAAATATGTTCCTTGCACTTCCCGGCTTGTGGAAAACTTTGAACCTTGTACCTGCATCTGAATACCCCCATGAAGGTGTTTCTACTGCGAACTCCTTTAGTCTCTGCATAACTTTGTTGACGTCAATCCCTTTAGAGCTGAGTTTGTCTACTAACATTTCATACATTTTTCTCCCACCTCCCATTCAGAGATTGCTTTTCAATTTTAGAAATTTTTCATAGGCTTCATCCCAGCTTTCTCTATTATTTTCAGGGAGATAACTGAGTGTTTCAAAAGATTTTCTTATCAGCTCTTTTCCTTCTTCGTAGTCTTTGATTTCCTTTTCTGCGATCATCTGAGAGATTACATTACCTATGAGTGTTGCATGTCTATGCCCTATAACTACTGGAAGGTTAGTAGCATTGGCTGTAAACCTGTGCAAGAGCCTGTTTTTTGTCCCTCCTCCTACCATAAATATCTTGTTGATTTCCTTTTTAGAACTCCTACTAAGGATTTCTAAGACCCACTTTACCCTCAGTGCAATGCCTTCTAAGATAGTTCGTGTAAATTCTCCCCGACTCTTAGGTACTGGTTGAGAAGTAGCACTGCAATAGTTTGCTATAGCTTCCACCATGCTTGGAGGATTGATGAATATGGAATCGTTTGGGTCTATGATGCATTTAAAAGGTTCAGCCCTTTCGGCCTCAACAATGAGTTCCTCATAGGTGATATTTGGAACGCTAATTTTCCACTCTTGTAAACACCTATCTACCAGCCACAAACCATTTATGTTCTTTAGCACTCTGTAATTGCCATTAAGACAGCCTTCGTTCGCAAAGTTATTTGTAAGCAGTTCGTCTTTTATCAGGGGGAGTTCATTTTCTATACCTACTATGCACCATGTTCCTGTACTCATGAATGCAGAGTTTTTATCCAGGGGCGTACCGGCAACTGCGGATGCTGTGTCATGAGAAGCAGGTAGCACCACTTTTATCCTTCTTTCGATTTCGTGCAATAATTGATTTTTTATCTTCCCAATAATTGTAGCTGGTTCGAGAATCTCAGGAAATATCCAAGGTATTTCAAGTGCGGATATGAGCTCTTTAGACCAGTTTCGTGCATTCACATCGAAGAGTTGAGTAGTGGTAGCAATAGTGAATTCACAACTTTTTTCGCCCGTTAAGAAGTATGTTAATAGGTTTGGGATGAGTAGGATGGTTTTAGCTATTTCCATGGACGGATATTTGTGTTCCTTGAGGGCTACGAGTTGAAAGATGGTGTTAAATGGTTCAAAGTGAGTAGCAGTTATTTTGAAGATTTCTGCTTTAGGTATTTTTTCAAATACTTTTTCCATGATGCCTGTGGTTAGCTTGTCTCTATAGTGGTAGGGATTCTCTATAAGGTGACCATTTCTATCTAAAAGCCCGAAGTCGACACCCCAGGTGTCTATAGCTAACGCTGAAATCTCCGAGTTGCTCTTTGCTATGGCTTTTCTTATAATCTTTACCACTCCATTAAAGATAGACAATATATCCCAATATAAGTGCCCTGTTACATACGCAGGTTCATTCGGGAAGCTACCTATTTCCAGCAGCTTCAAGGTTGAACCATTATATACACCCACTACGGCTTTTCCCCCAGATGCACCTATATCAATTGCAAGATACCCTTTCATTGCTTTTACTTACCCTCTTTTTCGACGGTATTTTCTTTTGTGACAAGGATCCGCATAGCTCTCTTGGAGAGGAAGTAATTTCCTATGGCACTCCCTATCAACACCAGTCCTAAGGTACCCATTTGCCATATGGCATTTACTCCCGCAAGCTGAAGTCCGTTGTAGAGTACCACTATGATACTTATGCTTAAAAGGACACCAGAAAGTTCTCCTTCTCCTCCAAATATGTTTATTCCTCCAAGAACCGCAATGGTTATTGCTTGAAGTTCATAACCTGTGCCTAAGTCGGGCCTGGAACTTGCTATACGGGAAGTCATAATTACAGCGGCTATTCCAACCAATATTCCCCCTATTAAGTATACCATAAAGCGAATTCTCCTAACTGGCACATTCGAGAAGCGAGCAGCCTTTTCATTGCTCCCTGTGGCATATAAATATCTCCCAAAGGCTGTGTTTTTAATGAAGTAGTTTAGTATTAAGAATGATGGTATGAATATGAATAGCACTTGGAAAGGTATGCCCCAAATAGTTGATTGACCTATAAAGAAATAACTCTCAGGAAATTTAGATATAGGCATGGGATTTCCAAATTTTGGCTCAACGGAAACGAGTAGGGCAAGTGAAGAGAATATATACATGTTAGCAAGAGTTGCTAAAAGTGGTGGTATTTTTGCTATGCTGACAAGGATGCCGTTAAATGCGCCTCCCAGAGCGGCTACTCCCAATCCCACACTGGTGGCAACCCAAATGTTGAAATTGTGCCTACCTACTAATACTCCTATTATCATTGCAGATAAACTTAGCAACGAGCCAACTGAGAGGTCTATACCTCCTCCTCCGGATATTATTATTATTGCTTCTGCAAATGCCAGTAGTCCTATTTCTACTCCATATTGAGTCATGTTGGATATGTTATAGATGGAAAAGAAGTGGGGAACTATGAAAGAAAAGGCGATAAATAGAGATCCTAAGAGTACGCCAAGAAATGCGTTTCTGTTTTTTGCTACTATGTCTAAAATTTTATCCATGAGCTCCCCTCCCAGCTTTTAGAATATCTGCAAACACAGAGACTATTATTATAGAACCAACAATTAGCCCCTCGGTGAGTGCTGGTAGATTCATTAATACCATTCCATTTTTTATGATGGCTACCAGCAGGGCCCCCAATATGCTTCCTATTACACTACCTTCGCCTCCAAGTATGTTTGTTCCTCCCAAAACTGTGGCTGCTATTACTGCTAATTCAAAGCCTGCACCTGTATTAGTCTGTACAATACCAGTTCTTGCGCAAACGATTACAGCAGCAATCCCGTATAATATACCGGCCATGACATATACATAAAACAGGACCTTCTTCACCGGAATGCCTGAGACTCTTGCTGCTTCAGGATTATTGCCAATTGCATATATGTATCTTCCCGTGGGTCTGAACCTCAAATAGTATGCAAATAGTGCAGCTAACAAAAACATAATCCATGCTGGAATGGGTAGACCTAAAATCTCGCCTACCCCAAAAGTTCTAAAGCTAGCAGGAAACGGAGGAAATGATCCGATCCATCTACCGCCTAAAAGCTGATAAACCATGGCCCTTAAAAAACTCATACTTCCAAGAGTAACTATTATAGGTGGTACACCTATAAATCCCACTATGGAGCCGTTTAAACTCCCAAGTAATGCACCCACTGCTATCCCAATTATTAGGACGATAGGTAAGGGGATTCCTTTTAATGTACTTTTTCCGACAACCACTGCAACTACTCCTACGATGGATCCTGCTGAGACATCTATGCCTGCTGTTACGATTATCATTGTCATTCCGATAGAGGCTATACCTATAGTGGAAACTTGAAGTAATACATTACGCAAGTTAGAAGCACTTAGAAAGTTCTTAGATGATGTTCCGAATATAATCACCAAGATTACCAGAACAATAGCTACTGTGAATTGACGAGTACGTAAAAGGCGTATTACAAAGGGTTTGTTCATATTTCCACCACCTTTACACTATTATGTCTGCAACATTCTTGCGCCAGTAGCTGCGTTTAGTAAGTTTTTGGGTAATATAGACTCTTTTGTGTTGAATCTTCCTGTGATACTGCCTTCATGCATGACGATTACTCTATCACAGAGCTTTATTATTTCTGAAAGTTCCGATGATACAAGGATTATAGATATTCCGCTCTCTGCAAGTTTTACGATTTCTCTGTGAATTTCAACTTTCACTCCCACATCTACACCTCTTGTAGGTTCATCCAGTATCAAGATCTTTGGGTTAGTTGATAGCCACTTTCCAAGTAATACTTTTTGTTGATTACCGCCACTTAGGTTCTGGAGAATAGTTAGAGTTGAGGGTGCTTTTATTTGTAAGGAGTTCATAGAATTTCTTGCTAACTCTTCCTCTTTTATTTTGTCTATGCTCATAAATCTTCTCTTCAAGGTTTCTATTAATGGTATAGAAATATTAAATCTTATATTAAGCCTTAGAAAAAGCCCTTCGGATGTTCTGTCCTCTGGTAAGTAAGCTATACCTAAGTCCATGGCTACTTTAGGACTGCTTATTTTAACTTCTTTACCATTCAGTAAAATCTTCCCCTTATCAGGTTTTATTAAGCCAAATAAGGTTTGCATTACTTCGCTTCTTCCTGAGCCGATGAGACCAGAAAAACCTAATATCTCACCTCTATACAATGAAAATGACACATCTTTGTAATATTTAGTGGATAGCTCTTTGACTTCCAATATAGGTTTCTCTGAGATATTTCTAACACGCTCAATAGTTTCAATAAGGGTTTTCCCTGCCATCAATTCTATTATTTTTCCCCTTGTTATCTCTTTCATTTGGTAGGTGCCTTCGTCGTTACCATCTCTGAATACCGTTACTCTATCTGCCATCTCGAATATCTCTTCCAAGCGGTGGCTTATATAAAGGATAGCTTTACCTTGCGCTCTCAACTTTTCTATTATGTTGAATAGCCTTTTAGCTTCTATCTCAGTCAATATGGCTGTGGGCTCATCAAATATAAATATCTTTGCGTTGAAATTTAGTGCTTTTGCAATAAGAGCAAGCTGTTGTAACCCTACACTTAGGTTCCCCATTTTTTCGTTAATGAATGCCGGGTCTATTTCCAGCATTTCAAAAAGTTCCTTTGCCCTCTTTTGCTGTGCTTTCCAGTCTATGGAACCGGTTTTGGTCTTTATTTCGTTCCCCAAGAAAATGTTTTCTATTACTGTTAAGCTTTTGTATATTAGAGGTTCTTGGTATAATGTTGCAATACCTCTTTCATGAGCTTCTTTTGGCGAACTGAATTTCACCTCACTGCCTTCTAGTATAAGTTTGCCCTTGTCTGGTTGTATAACACCGGACATTATTTTTATTAGTGTGGATTTTCCAGCTCCGTTTTCTCCAACGAGCGCATGAACTTCACTCTCTTGGAGATCCAAATTCACACCCTTTAAAGCCCTTACACCACCAAAGCTTTTGGTGATATTCCTAACTTGAAAGAGTATCTTCACCACTGATCCCTCGCTTTGTGAACCGGGGGATATTCATCCCCCGGTCTATTAGGTGTTGAAAGTTAGAAGTTGTATTTATCTATATTTTTGGCAGTAAATACAAGAGGTGGACCAAGTACGAGTTCCTTCTTTGCTGCTTCGTATACTGGTGTAGTGCTAATTTTGCCTTTAAGATTTATTTTCTCTCCATTTTTGAACTTTTTACCCTCAAGCAGCTGCGTTGCTGCCCATACAGTCAGATAACCCAAATTTTCTGGATCCCACAAAACAAATGCTTTACAGATTCCTTTGTGTACATAGTCTTTCATCATGCTGGGTACTGTGATACCTGTTGGTTGAACTTTACCTACCTTTCCTGCCATTTTTACCGCTTCTGTTACACCTGGGGCTGCTGTGGAGTTTTCACCTACAATTGCTTTCAGTTTTGGAAATGCTTGAAGTACGCTTAGACCCACATTTATAGCTCTTTGAACGTCCTCTCCGGCGTACCTTATAGTAACAAGTTGTATTTTGGGGTATTTTGCAAGCCTTTTTTGCTGATACATTATCCATGTGTTAAGATTCCATGCAGTTGGACCTCCTGAAACTATGGCGAATTCGCCTTCGTAATTCATTAGCTTGGCAGTTACATCCATAACAGTATATCCAATATCTCTGGCTCTTGCTTGGTTTACAAACAGTTCCCTTACACCCTGAGCGCCATCTGTGTCAGAAGTCATAACGAGGATACCCTTTGCTTTTGCCTTCTTCATTATGGGGGTGATTGCAGCTGGGTCATTGGGAGCAACAACTATTGCGTCAACGCCCCTGGTTATAAGGTTATCTATATATTGAATTTGCTCTGGGACACTTGCAGTTGTTGGTCCTGTGTAGATGAACTTTACTCCCAAATCCTTAGCGGCTCTTTTTCCACCGGCTTCCATCGCATTGAAGTAAGGAATTCCTATGAGTTTTGGTACGAAGGCAATTTTCCACTGCTTTGAGGCTTTAGTTACCCACTCTCCTGCAACAGCAGATAATGGTAGCATAAATACCACCATTATTGCAATTGCAACTACAAAAAATCTCCCTCTCTTCATAAGTCTTCACCTCCGGCTTTAATGTTTGCCTCTCCGCTAACCTCATTTTGACTGTCTGCTATTTCCTTCTCACCTCCCTTCTTAAATCCTAAGGGATTACGAATTCTGTGCCCGTATCCCTCAGGATGCTTAGATACCTGTTGGGCAGGGGTTTATTGGTTAGTATTACGTCTATATCTTTTAACTCTGCCGTTTGAAATATAGATACCTTGTCGAATTTGCTTGAATCTACCAGCAGGTATCTCACTTTTGAGTTTGCTATTGCCTTCTTTTTGAAGCTTCCTTCGAGTATGCTGGATTCGTACAATCCTTGAGGGTCGAGAGTGGTACAAGACATGAATATCTTTCCTACCTTTATCTTTTCCATCATTTCTTCTGCGAAGGTTCCTATGGTAGAGAAATAACCAGACTTGAGCGTTCCACCAATAAGGGTTACCTCTATACTAAGATTGTTTGCCAACTCCATTGCAGACATTATGCTGTTAGTTACAATGTGTATGTTCTTTGTAGCCGAAGCAATGACCTTCGCAAACTCATAACAGGTAGTACTGGTGTCTATGAACAATGTATCACCGGGTTTCACAAAGTTCAATGCGAGCTTTGCTATAATTCTTTTTTCTGGAAGGTACTGACTGTATCTTTCGTAAAATCTTTTGTCGTACTCTCTCTTTATACTGATGGAATTGTAATTTTTGACTATTAAGCCTCGTTCCTCGAGCTCTTTGAGGTCTCTTCTAATGGTTACGAGGGAAACTCCCAGCTCTGCTGCCAGTTCAGAGGGATTAACAAACTTTTTATTTTGGATGAGGTCTAATATTTTCTCTTCTCTTTCTATTTTACTTGTCCACTTTCCCATTCAGGATTGCTCCCTAATTTTTTAAAATCTGAGAAAATATTATCATAAAGTTATCATAACTTTATCTTGACTTTACCACAAAATAATTATATCATATATCTGGGAAGATTCAATACTGCAATTTAAAATTTTCTGTAAAGCAGAAATTGGTAGATTAATAGGAGGTGGATGCATGTACGGGTATTGGGGAAGGTTGTTGGAAGTGGATTTAGAAAGTAGGACTGCAAAAGAGAGGAGCATTTCTCAGGATGTTCTATATAAGTTTTTGGGAGGTAGGGGATTCGCTGTATACCTTTATACACAATATGTCCCAGAGCTAAATGTAGACCCTCTTTCCCCTCAAAATCCTATAATTCTTGCCACGGGACCACTTACAGGTACCCAAACGCCTACAGCGGGTAGAGCGACTATAACAATGAGATCTCCTCTAACAGGTACCATATTCACCGGCAATGCAGGTGGCATATTTGGTGCTTTGATGAAGTTTACAGGTTATGATGCGTTAGTAATTACTGGTAGTTCAGAACAACCTGTATATTTATATGTAAGCGATGAGGGGATTGAGATAAAATCAGCTGAAGATTTGTGGGGCAAGTCCACAAAGGAGGTAACGAAATTACTCAAAGATAGGCATTCAAGGGCTTCAGCTGTACTCACCATAGGTGTTGGTGGAGAAAGAGGGGTGTTGTTTTCCAGTGTTTTGGTAGATGGTGAAAGAGGTTTTGGGAGGGGTGGTGTAGGTGCTGTATGGGGTGCTAAAAAACTGAAAGCTATTGTTGTTAAGGGTAGAAAAAAGGTAACCGTGGCAGATATGGAGAGGTTCAAGCAGGTGCTTTATGAGGCTAACAAGTCTATAAAGCAGAGTCCTTTGACATCAAAAGCACTTCCATCTATGGGTACAAGCTATACCATGGATATTGCTTATAATGCTGGTGCGTTGCCGATAAAAAACTTCTCTCAAACCGAGTTTGAGGGTTTGGAGAAAGTGGACAGTAAAGGTCTAAAGGAAGGGCCATTCATAAGGGCTACTGCATGTTGGGGATGTCCGATAAGGTGTGGTAGAATAAGCCGGGATTCAGATGGCAATATAGGGGAAGGACCAGAATACGAGACGATGTGGGCGCTTGGCCCAAATCTTGGTATAGATGATATATTTTTTATAACAAAGATGAATCATTTGTGTAATGAGTATGGTATTGATACTATAAGCACGGGTGGCGTTTTAGCGTTTGCAATGGAAGTAACGGAAAGGGGCATTAGGGATTACGGTTTAAGTTTTGGTAAGAAAGATGGGTTGATTAAAGCGATAGAGGAGATTGCAAAAAGAGAAGGTAAAGGGGAAGAACTGGCGTTAGGTACTCGTAGGCTTGCTGAAAGGATTGGTGGAAATGTAAAGGAGTTTGCAATGAATGTAAAGGGACTTGAACTCCCGGCATATGACCCTCGTGGAGCGAAGGGGATGGCGGTTGGATATGCTACTTCAAATAGGGGAGGATGCCATCTCCATAGTGGATATACCGTTAGCTCTGAGCTGTTTGGCTTACCTAAGAGGGTAGATCCGCTGATGTCAACGGGGAAAGCAACATTAGCGGCGAAGAGGCAGGATGATTCAGCAGCTGAAGATTCTCTGATCGTTTGTAGGTTTGCTGGCATAGCCATTACGATGAGTATGTGGTCAAGGTTGTTGTCCGCAGTGGTCGGGGAGAAATTTACGGCAGACGATTTGAGTGTAGCTGGGGAGAGAATACATAACTTGGAGAGGCTGATAAACTTAAAGCTCGGCTTTGATAGGAAAGATGATACTCTCCCTGGGAGGCTACTTAGAGAAGGTGAAGGCGATAGAAAGATAGATTTGGAACCCATGTTAGAAGAGTATTACAGTTTTAGGGGTTGGGATGAGAACGGTGTCCCAACAAAAGAGAAAATAATAGAACTTGGCTTGGAGGGTTTAGTATGAGAAAAATAGAGAACAGAGTCGTAGAAATGTTTCGCAAAGTGGGGTGGGCGGCGTATCTGGCAGGTTTGGAAAATTCACACAGTGGAAACATGAGTGTAAGGGTAGGCAATAGAGTATTAATTACAAGAAGGGGTTCTATGTTAGGTTTTTTGAAAGAGGAAGACATAGTGGAAATAGGGCTCTACGAAGATGATAGTGGAATATCGCTTGCTTCGAGTGAAAGCGGTGTACATAGGGCTATTTATCGTGGAACAGATGCTTTGGCAATTTTGCATGCGCATACAATCAATGCTGTTGTGCTCTCCCTTGTATACGATGAGATAATACCGATAGATGTTGAGGGCTCATATGTAACGAAGCGGGTTCCTGTCCTTGAATTTGAGTTTGGTAGTGGTTCAAAGGAAATGGAGGAAGTATTGCCACGCTACCTAAAGGATTACAACATAGTGATGGTGAAAGGTCATGGTGCTTTCTCGATAGGTGAGACACTGGAGGAGGCGCTATTTTACTGTCACTCACTTGAAAACTCCAGTAAGATCATATTAGGTGTTGCCTCGATGGGGAAGGACCCTATGGAGTATATCCCAAATACTCTAAAGGAGTGGTAAGAGGTGCCCACATTAAAGGGTACCTCTTCTTGAGAGAAAGTAGGACAGAGCCTTGGTACTTGCTATATAGGTATTTACCACTGTAGGCAACCTGTCAACCCAGTGCTTGCTTTATCCACAAACGTGTGTGGTATACTATGACTATACTACTTTTGAAGGGGGGAGAAGTTTGCAAAGGTTGAAGGTGTTTGTATCAGGAGCAAGTGGTAATGTGGGGAGGCAGATCGTAAAGGAGATTATTAAGTCCGATGATATGGAGCTTGTAGGTGGATTTGCATTAGAGGTAGAGGATATCGGAACATTAGCTGGCTTGGAGCCTTACGGTGTGAAAAGTACAAATGACCTTAAAAGTGGACTCAAGACATCAAAACCAGATGTAGTTGTGGATTTCACTTCTGCTAACATAATAATGGATAACATTACGGCGTATGTAAGTGAGGGTATAGATGCTGTTATAGGGACAACAGGGTTCACTCCGGAAATGATGAAAGAGGTTAAGCAAATGGTCGAAAAGAAGTCACTGAGATTTGTTGTTATATCGAACTACGGATTGGGCATAAACCTCGTTATAGACTTTCTGAAGAAGGCAAGCAAGTACTATCAGTATGCTACGATAACAGACAGACACACATCGGTAATGGCAAATGCCCCCAGTGGAACCTCTATGCTTCTGGCAGAACATATAAAACTTTCTCCAGGAGAGATAAAAAGCAGGGAAGTGATAAAAGGTGTGTTAGGTGGAGAACACAATAACATAAAGATTCATTCTGAAAGACTTCCTTATCCCAGTGCGTTTTCGGAACACGCTATAACACTTGGAAGGGAAGACGAGATAATTAGGATTACCGTTACAGACTTTTCAAGTAGCGTCTATATAGATGGGGTAATGCTCTCTTTGAGAAGAATAAAAGAACTTCCAAAGGGTACACTTATAACTGAGTTATCCGAGATTGGAGGGGTGTTTTAGCCACATTAATTTTACTTGAAAGCTACCGAGTGTTGTGGCATAATTATGATTGTGCATAAAGTAACAAGGAGGTGGGATCTATGCTGTTAGATGTGATAACAAAAAGGTATAGCGTTAGAAGCTATCAGGATAAGGAGGTTCCAGAAGAGCTGCTAAAGGAAGTATTAGAAGCGGGTAGGCTTGCACCTTCAGCTGACAACTACCAGCCATGGAAGTTTTTAGTAGTAAGAGATAAGAAAAAGATAAGGGAAGTAGCAGAGAAGGCGAAAATGCAAGGATTCGTTAAGAATGCTCCAGTTCTCATTGTAGGGTGCATAGTGAGAAAGGGGTATCCTTTGAGTATGGGGGGCTCCTCAGAGCTCATTGATATAGGGATAGCTTTGGATCATATGACACTCCAAGCGGCACACATCGGACTTGGTACTTGCTGGATAGTTGCGTTCTCCGAGAAGGAGTTAAAAGAGGTCCTTGGAATACCTGAAAACATCAGAATACCTGCTGTCCTTACGCTTGGATATCCAAGAGATACTCATCCAGGGAGGAAACACAGAAAACCCTTCGAAGAGGTGGTGTCATTCGAAACCCTATAGTTTCTACCTTAGGATGAAAACTATTAGGAATGGAACAGATATAGTGAGCACTATACCACTAAAAATGGCTGTAAGGGCGTACTCCTTGCCAGCGAACTTCACGTGGATGGGAAGGGTCGTGTCCATCGAAGTAGCACCACCAGCTGCAATAGATGAGATTTTTCCAAGATACTTTACAAACAAAGGTGTAAGGAGTATGGTCCCTAACTCCCTGATCATGTTAGATAATAGAGCAATTGCTCCGAGTGTTTCTCCTCTCATCTGAGTTATAATGACACTGGACAAGCTGTAATAACCGAAACCGAATCCTACTGCAATTGCATCACGGATAGTTATGTGAGAGAGCAGCGGAATCACAAGCAACACCCCAAGCAGAGTTCCAGCTACAACAGATAAAGGGACAAGCACTGCTCTAAAACCTATAGTTATGATGGATTTTATAGCCTTCTCGTTGCAACCAATGCTGAAGCCCACGAGCAGAAGTAGTATATATAATGCGTACATGGTAAAGTCAAATTCCAGCAAATCCTTGGGTAAGACTTTATAGACTCCCACCACTACCCCCAAAAGAAATGAAGAAAGCATAAACAAACTAATCTTCATTGACTTTCCCCTTAAAAAAGAAAGTGTACACTAAGTAGGAAACAGCAGCACTTCCTATCATACCAGCTATGCTTATCACAGCTGCGTTAAAACCAAGTCTGTCCATCTGCTTCATCACTTCGTCATTTACGCCAATAGATATACCAAGCAAAAACAGAAAAAAGTATATATAAAGCTCAACCACCTTATCTATAGCCTTTACAAATAAGACCCTTTTTCTCAACATATATCCTAATATAGAGCCTATCACAAAGAAAAGTATAACCTTGATCATCTTGATTCAAAAGGTGCACAGCCCAGCGGGTTTATTATTCTTCCTTTACCACATCTATGGATAGTGGTACAGGATTTTCCAGTGTATCCCCTACAGGGCATGTATCGTGGACAAATTTCAGAAATTCCTTTAGGTTCTCCTCTGGTGCATCGCTCTTTATGTGAACCTTCACACGGATATTGCTGAATCCCTTTCTCACACTTTCATTCTTATGCATAAACCCATCAGGGTCAAACTCACCTTCTACCTCTACCCATACATCTTCTACTTTACCACCTTTTAACTTACCGCTGAATGCCACCACAACTATAGAGAGACATCCACCAAGCGCAGTAAGTACTGCCTCTAAAGGGTTCATACCATTGTCTTTTCCCCCAAAGGCTGGAGGTTCATCCATAACGATCTTGAAGTTCCTAACGCTACCTTCTACCTTTAAACCCTCTCCAGACCACTTAACTATCGATTGCAACTTGTGTGTGGCCACTTGATCATCCCTCCCACATAACTGATATCACTGGCTGTGCACCACTTTGTTACCATCTTCACTATATATAATATCACATAAACTTCCAAAAAGCAAAAGATTTACTTACGGCACAGCCAGTTAATATATTATAACATCGCCTGCAACTCATTATAGATTGACATTTTTGTTCCAAAAGTGTATAATGAAATCGCTTTCAATGAATTGGAGGTAAAAATGAAATGAAGAAACGAGTGACAATATACGATATTGCAAAACATGCAGGTGTCTCTACGGCTACCGTGTCACGTGTCATGAACTCTCCAAACTTGGTGGCAGAAGCCACACTTAAGAAAGTTAAAAAATCTATGAAGGAACTTTCGTATATCCCGAGCATGGTTGCAGCTGGAATGCCGAGGAAGAAGACAAATTACATAGGGGTTATCATACCGGACATCACCAATAGTTTCTTTTCTCAGCTCGTTCGGAGCATACAAGATGAGTGTGAATCTTTGAACTATAGTGTCATTGTGGTAAACTCAGATGATAAAAGAGAGAAAGAAATGGCATATATAAGATTTTTATATTCACGTCGTGTAGATGGTGTAATAATCACTGCTGCAGGCTATAAGGAGAAGGGGTATACCAAGAAAGAGCTGGAACTCATGAATGAGATGAAGCTGGTTTTGATAGACAGAGAGATAAAAGGTCTAAGTGCACCTATAATAAAGGTCAAAAATCTCCAAGGAGCATACAATGCATGCAAGTATCTCATAGATAATGGACACCGTAAAATACTGTACATAAGCGGAATAAAAGGCACGAAGACAAATGAAGAGAGGAAGAAAGGATACTTGAAAGCACTACAGGAGGCAGGAATAGACTGGAGGAAAGAGCTTAATGGAGAGTTTAGGTTGGACATATCTTACCGTAATACCTTGAACTACTGGAGGACGGCCAAGGAGACTCCTACTGCCATATTCGCTGCAAATGATACTATGGCAATAGGTGCAATAAGGGCTCTGGAAGAAATGGGTGTGCAGATACCAGAAGAAGTTTCCATAGTGGGTTTTGATAATATACCTTTCTCGGATTGTGTCTCTCCTCCATTAACTACTGTTTCTCAGCCAACTAAAGAAATAGGTAGGAGGGCCGTAAGTCTCCTTATGAACAGAATAAATGGAAAGGAAGCAGAGCCGCAAACCGAATTGGACACTATGCTGATACGCAGAAAATCGGTTAAAAACATAGTCTAAGCCTCAGGGGTGATGTTTTTTGGAAGATCTTGCTTTGGAATTTATAGATGTATCCAAAAGCTTTCCTGGTGTTGAAGCATTAAAGAAAGTAAACATCTCAATACAAAAAGGGACAATACATGCCATAGTTGGAGAGAATGGAGCAGGAAAATCAACCTTAATGAAGATAGCTGTTGGAGAGCTAAAGAAAGACAGCGGTACAATGAAGATATTTGGTAAAGAGGTGAACCTTAATTCTGCATCAGATGGGCATAGATATGGTATAAGCCTAATACACCAGGAATTCAGTCTTGTTCCATCAATGAGTATAGCTGAAAACATATTTCTTGGAAGAGAACCTACTAAGGGAATTTTAAAGTTCATAGATAAGGAAAAGATACTGAAAGAGACAGAGGTTGTAATGGATACCTTAAAGATGTCTTTTCTCCCTGCGAACAGGAAGGTTCGTGATTTAACCGTTGCCCAGAGGCAAATAGTAGAAATTGCAAAGGCACTATCCATGAACTCAAGAATAATAATCATGGATGAACCTACAGCAGCATTAACCTTAGACGAAACGGAAAGACTTTTCAAGACCATAATTGACCTTAAAGAGCAGGGAGTCACGGTAATCTTTATATCTCACAGAATAGAGGAGATATTCGAAATAGCAGACAATGTAAGTGTACTTAGAGATGGGAAATCTATAATGACAAAACCTATAAGAGATACTAACAGAGATGAAATAGTAAAAGGAATGGTTGGAAGGTCTATAGAGTTAGTTTTCCCAAAAAGGGACACTAAAAGGGAGATGTCCAGCACAGTATTAGAAGTTAGAAACTTAACAAAGGAACGCCAGTTCTATGAGATATCCTTCAAACTAAAGAGGGGAGAAATCCTCGGCATAGCCGGTCTCGTAGGGGCTGGAAGGTCTGAAGTGGCTATGTCAATTTTTGGTCTTAATCCACCTGACGCTGGCGAAATATTGATAGACGGAAAAACCGTTAGAATAAACTCTCCTTTTGAAGCCATAAAGCACGGGATAGCTCTTTTACCTGAAGATAGAAGAGAACTTGGGCTCATCATAGTTAGGGATATACTTGAAAATATGACACTCTCTAACCTATATTGGGACATAGCAAAGGGCTTCTTTATCAATAAAAACAAAGAGCTGAAAGCAGCAGAGGATATGAAAAAAGAACTCTCTATAAAGGCATCTTCTCTCAAACAAAGAGTTGAGTTTCTAAGTGGTGGAAATCAGCAAAAAGTCGTTGTCGGTAAGTGGCTGATGACGAACCCTAAAATACTCATAATGGATGAACCAACTAGGGGAATAGATGTTGGAGCAAAATCGGAGATATACAATATAGTGAGAGAGCTCTCTAACAAAGGAATAAGTATTATATTTATATCTTCTGAGCTGTCTGAGGTAATTGGTGTATCAGACCGCATACTGGTAATGAGCGAGGGAAGGGTGGTAGCAGAGCTTTCCCCCGAAGGGACAACAGAGGAGGATATATTAAAGCTTGCTGTGAGAAAGAAGGTATCCTAAAATGAAAAATATTCTGAGACAGTATGGTATACTTATAGGTCTTGCAGGTCTTATAGTGTCATTCTCTGTGATGTCGGATAGATTCTTCACAATATCAAACATGCTCATAGTAGCAAGGCAAACCTCTATAGGTGCATTTCTTGCTATAGGTATGACATTTGTTATACTGTCAGCTGGGATAGATCTTTCTGTAGGTTCCATACTTGCATTTTCAGGTGCGATCGCTGCTGGAGTAATGGTAAAAAGCGGCACATTCATCGGTATGGTAGCAGGTCTTGGTATAGGATTAGGTCTCGGAATACTAAACGGACTGATAGTGGCAAAGGCCAGAATCCCTGCGTTTATTGCAACACTTGCAATGATGGCAACAGCAAGAGGATTAACACTCGTTTATACAGATGGAATGCCAATTACTGGTTTACCTTCGGCATTTGGTTTCCTTGGAGGAGGTTATGTAGGTAGTATTCCTTTCCCAATAATTCTTATGGCAACTGTATTCGTGGTTTCTTACATAGCACTTAAAATGACAAGGTTTGGAAGGTATGTTTATGCCACCGGAGGTAACATAAATGCTGCAAAGGCATCGGGAATAAATGTAGATAGGATAATCATAAGTGTATATGCAATAAGTGGATTCTTATCTGCACTAACGGGAGAGGTGCTCACTTCGAGGTTAAATTCTGCTCAACCTACAGCAGGGGTAGGATATGAGCTCGATGCGATAGCTGCAGTTGTGCTTGGAGGCACAAACCTATTTGGAGGAGAGGGAGAACTCTGGGGGACACTGGTTGGTGCATTCATCATGAGCATACTCAATAACGGTCTTAACATGTTGAATGTATCGTCGTTCTATCAACAGGTTGTAAAGGGCATAGTAATACTCATAGCAGTTGCTGTTGCACAAAGTGGAAAAAGATAAAAGGGGGTGGTTCAGTACAGATCTTTTAAAAAGTTAAAATCTTAAAATGAGGAGGTGCAGTAATGAAAAAGTGGCTTATTGTGGGGTTGGTTATGGGAATGTTGGTCTTTGGAGGTATGGCATATGCACTTACGGTAGGGTTATCTCTTTCAACACTTAACAATCCTTTCTTCGTAACACTCAGAAACGGCGCGGTGGCGCAGGCAAAGATAATGAATCTGAAACTGGTGGTAGTTGATGCACAGAACGATCCGGCGAAGCAGGTATCAGATGTAGAAGACCTCATTCAGAAAAAAGTTGATGTGATTCTCCTAAATCCAACAGATGCAGCTGCCTTGGTACCTGCAGTGAAAGAAGCAAACAAGGCAAATATACCTGTGCTTACCATTGATAGAAGTGTGAATGGCGGAAAGGTGGTACTGCACATAGCATCGGATAATGTGAAAGGTGGAGAGATGGCAGCGGCTTACATAGTAAAGAGGCTGAAGGGTAAGGGGAAAGTGGTAGAATTGGAGGGTATTCCAGGAACATCTGCGGCAAGAGAGAGGGGTAAAGGATTTGAAACATATATTAAGAAGTTTCCCGGAATAAAGCTCGTAGCAAAGCAGACAGCAAACTTCGACAGGGCAAAGGGACTGAGTGTTATGGAGAACATACTGCAGGCGCAACCCCATATAGACGCAGTATTTGCGCAAAATGACGAGATGGCACTTGGAGCAATCCAAGCAATAAAGGCAGCAAAAAGGCAGAAGGAAATGTTTGTCGTAGGATTTGATGCAATAAAGGATGCATTAAATGCAATAAAGAAAGGTGAGATGGCAGCAACAATAGCTCAGCAACCGTATGTCATGGGGATCCTTGGTGTAGTGAATGGATACCTTGCAGCTAACGGTGTGAAGTTTAGCATGAAGTTCATACCAGTTCCGCTGAAGTTGATAACGAAGTAAAAAATTTACCGGGGAGACATTAGTCTCCCCGGTAATCATCATAACGATACTTCTTGGATACTCTTTTCGGGTTTCATATCCTCTTCAAATTTGAAGTAAGCTATTTCCTTTTTCAACTGAACCGCAAGGCTGCTCAGTTCTTCGGCTGTTGTTCCTACGGATTCTGCGACTTTGTTTTCCTCTCCCAGGGACACAACGATTGCATCCATCTTTTCTTTTACCTCTGAAACTGCCCTTGTTATGTCATCCATTGTTGCTGCCATTTCTTGTGTAGAAGCGGATTGTTCCTCTGAGACGGCAGCTATATCCTCAATAGAGGAGGATATTTCCTCTACACTGTTTGCTATTGTCTTGATTCTGTTGTATGTCTCTTTTGCCTGGGTTGTGAGCATAGTTATGTTTTGTTGTTCCTTTTCTGCTTTTTGCACGACTTCATTGACCATATTTTGTATGTTAAGTGCGAGTTTTCCTATTTCTCCAGCTGCATTGTTTGATTCAGCAGCAAGGTTTTTTACTTCATCGGCTACTACTGCGAATCCTCTACCTGCCTCGCCTGCTCTGGCGGCTTCAATAGCGGCATTAAGGGCAAGGAGGTTTGTTTGTTGTGCGATGTTTATAATGGTATCTACTATATTTCCAATGTCCTTTGATATGCCAACTACTTTGTTTATTGCTTCTTCAGATTCTTTTGAGCTTTGGTGTACAGTTTCGATCATGTTAAACGTGTCTTCTACGGACTTTAGTCCTAATTTTGTGCTTTCGGAGATTTCGGCGGCTTTAGCGGAGATCTTTTGTGCGGCTTGTGCTGTGCTCTGAGCGGAAGAGGCAATTTCTTCAACGCTTGCGTTGGTTTCTTCCACGTTGGCTGCCATGGTTTCCACTTCTTTTGCTATCTGGTCAGCACTTGTCTTTAATTCGTACAGATTTGCATTTGATTCCTCTGCCAAAGATGCGAGATTATTGGAGACATCTGCTATTCTGCTTCCTGAAGCGTTTATGAGTTTCATTGCACCCTTTGCCTTTACTACCAAAGTATTAAACGAGTTTGATATGTCTTTAAGCTCGTCAGAAGTATCTACCTTGGATGTACTCAATAAATCACCATTGGCAGCTTTCTCAGCTGCTGCTGTGATGGCGTTTACGCTTTTAGCAATTCTCTTCCCGAAGAGGTAACCTACACCGATAAGGACGGCTATAACTATAAGCACTATTGTCAATATCGAGCGTGCGAGGGCGTTTTGCTCTGCTTTGACATCATCTATGTATATGCCCGTACCTATAATCCATCCCCAAGGTTTAAACAGTTTGACATATGAAAGTTTTGGCACGGGTTTATCAAATCCGGGTTTAGGCCACATGTAGTCTACGAAGCCTGCACCATGTGCCTTACAAACCTTTACAAACTCCACAAAAAAGCGCTTACCTGTCGGATCTTTCAGATTACTCAAGTCTTTGCCGTTTAAACTCGGCTTTATAGGATGGAACACCATACGATAGTTTAAGTTATTTATCCAAAAGTATCCACTTTTACCGTACCTTGTAGTCTTCAGATAGGACTCGATCATTGCCTTA
>CAZLJD010000012.1:0-8445 GCA_964559865.1 uncultured Synergistota bacterium | reverse complement strand
GATGAGTAACAGTTAAAGGTCCTCCCTTTCTTATCTGATTTAAAAAGATAGGTAAAACACTCCCCCTGCTTCCTAAAACATTTCCAAATCTTACAGCTATGAAACTGGTGCTACCGAGCATATTAAAGGCCATTCCTATATACTCAGAAATCCTTTTTGTCGCTCCCATTACACTCGTAGGATTTACAGCTTTATCCGTAGATATCAGCACAAATTTACTAACCCCATGTTCTACAGAAACCTTACATAGGTTATATGTACCATATATATTCACCTTAACAGCTTCCTCAGGATAGTACTCCATCATTGGAACATGTTTATAGGCTGCAGCATGAAACACCACATCAGGTTTATACTCTCTAAAGACTTTATCCAGCTTCTTCCAGTCCGTTACATCACCTACAACTGCAAGAAGATCTATGTCTTTACCCTCTTGGTTACCTATATCTACCATAAGGTTATACAGCTCTGTTTCATCTATATCAAAAAGTACAACTGCTTTCGGAGAGTATAGGTAAACTTGTTTCACAATTTCAGAGCCTATGGATCCCCCTGCTCCAGTAACAAGTATCTTCCTATTCCAAAGAAAACTCTTGACCATTTCTGTGTCTATATGCACTTCTTCCCTTCCCAAAAGGTCCTCTATACTTATATCCTCAAGCTCTTTTACTTTCAGTTCTACACTTCCGCTATAAAGACGCGGAACAATCTTCACTTCATTTACCCCATTATTCTTCAAGACGCTATAAATATCCCTGAGTTTAGAGTAATTCAAAGAGGGAATAGCAATAATCACAACCTCAGGTTTCAATCTTTTAACCACATTGTCTAACATGCTTAACGGTCCAAAAACTCTGACACCATGAATAGAAGAACCTATCTTCGTTTTATCATCGTCAACAAATCCAACCGGGTAAAAGCCCCCTGTTTTCTCCCGTCTCATATCCCTCACAACCATTTCACCAACATTACCTGCTCCTATGATAAGCGCAGGCTTACCCACCCTCTTGTTTTCCCCTTTTACTAACTCCAGATACACCCTTTTACTTATCCTTACAGTAGAAGTTAAAAGAACCGCTATAAAAAAATCTATAATTATTATGCTCCTCGGAAACCCCGCAAGAAACGGAACCTTCAGAAAGTATATAAAAGCAGCCAACAAAAGATTACCAACCAAGTTTCCTTTAAGTATATTGTAGAAGTCAACTAAACCAACATACCTCCACGTTATGGAGTAAAGACCAAAAGTAAAAAAGATCGGTACTTTGAAGATAATCACAAAAGGCAGAGCCTTAACAAAAAGACTGGCATACATATGTGGAACATTAAAGCTAAATCTAAGAAGAAAGGAGAAATAGAAAGAAATACATAACGAGACAATATCACTCAACAGAAAAAAAGCCAACTTCTTACCTTGAGTAGGCCGAAAAAAACCCCCAGTTTTCAGCAAAATACCACCTTCCACACAGTTTTGAAGACTATCTTTAGGTCCGTAAAGAAACTAACTTCTTGAATGTACTTATAGTACAGCTCTATCTTTCTGGGAAGAACTTCTTCCACATATACCTTCTCATTACCAGCAATAACTGACTCTTCATTTCTGAACTCTATTGCTGCATAATCCGTCAATCCGGGCCTAACTTTTAGTATATCACTATACGCTTCTCTAAACAGCAACACAAATTTTTCCACCTCCGGTCTCGGACCCACCATACTCATATCACCCTTAATCACATTGATAAGCTGGGGCAACTCATCGAGTTTATACCTTCTCAAGAACTTTCCCACAGGTGTAATCCTCGGATCATTTTCCATTGTAATTAGTGGTCCTATCTTGTCTGCTCCTTCTATCATAGTCCTAAATTTTATCAACCTAAATAGTTTAAAGTTCCTGCCAACGCGTTCTTGAAGATAAAATACACTACCTCCATCACACAACTTTACCATGAGTGCAATAACAAGAAGAAAGGGACCAATTATCCCCAAAAAGACCACACCCGCAACTATATCCATAACTCTCTTAATATACTTTACATAGAACGTGTCAACTCTTAGCTCCTTAGACATTCCTCTACATTATCAAACAGATTCCTCCTGTTCCTCTTAAGAAACTCCCTGACACATTCAACCTGATTTTTCCCAAGGTAATTGTCCGTCGGAAGGTTTACGATATGCCGGCTAATCTTTTCTGCCACAGGGTTCTCGCCCCATCTATATCCCCATAACTCAAGTTCCTCTTCGATGGGATGCAGAGGAGAAGCAAACCAATCTCCTAACGGCACACCTTCTCTCACAGCCGCACGAAGAAACTGTCTTTTATCCCTGACTAACACGGGATACTTCAGGTATGTATGAAACACCTCATCTGGAACAAAGGGAGGAGATATACCAAGTTCTCTCAAAAGATCATTATATTCAAAGGCCACTTTCCTTCTATACTCGATAAGGGCATCAAGTTCCCTTATACCCCTTATTCCCTCTCTAGCTTGGGTATCAGAAAGCACTTTCAAAAAATCCTTAGGCATAAAGGGCTCTTTTAATTCATGTCCCTGAGAAGAACCAAGTATCAGATCCTTATCACTAAGCCATCTATAGGTTTTCAATGCCGTCCAATAAACTCTCCCTCTCAAGAGATGTTTTCTAATCCAAAGCAACAATCTTAAAGAGAGCTCTTCTCCAACAGTAGGTTTTGCCCACTCCTCCTCAAATTCACGCAAAATCTGGGAGATTCTGATATTCTGCGAGTAAGCAATTCCTCCTAACCCCGTAGAAAACGGCTTGTTCCACTGCGTAGAGAAAAAAGACGCATCTGCAAGCGTGCCGTTTTTTCTCCCCTTGTAATACCCTCCAAGACCATGAGCACAGTCTTCCACTACCATCAACCCATAAGTAGTAGCAATCTCTTTTATTTTATCCATATCTGGAGACAGCCCAAATGTATTTTGAGCCACTATAACCCGTGTCTTCGGGGTAATCTTATTCTCTATTTTATCAACATCCATATTGTAGGTTAATGGATCTATATCTACATACACCGGCTTTGCTCCCAAATACATTATTGGGTTCACCACCACTACACAGGTAAAAGCAGGAATTATAACCTCATCTTGAGGACCCACACCAAGAGCCTTCAATATTGCATAAAGGGCAACCCTACCCTTCCAGAAAAGGTGCACTTTATCTAAGTCAACACCAAGATACCCTGCAAAAGCAGACCTAAATTGTCCTTTCACACTTTACGGTATCCTCCTCAAAAACCCAAGATATCGATTCCCGGTAAACAATAGATAGACAAACAAAAATAAAACGAAAGTAGAGTACATCAAAAAACCTTTCTTCTCAAATATACGCTCAGGGTCTTTAACGATACTATTCTTTTCGTACAATAAGTGAAAGAACCACACAACAAATACGACCACAAAGGGCAGAAGAAGTATCAAGTCCGTGCTGTACTTCATACTCATAGCTCCAAACATAAAGGAAAAAGCCGTCAGAGAAGTTACCATCGCTATCATAAGTTTCTCCTCACTATAGTACTTGAAGCTCTTTCGGTAAGCAATCAACTCTACTCTATTCTTAACGAACCTCAACTCTGCAAACCTCTTTGATGCCATCAGAAATATGCCAAGAAACCAGAAACCAAGTACCACAGAGGCAGGCACAAGGTGCTCGGGTGTAGCCACACTGTACCACCCTACCAGCAGCCTTATAGGATTGTTAACCGCTTCTGAAATAAAGTCTATATAAGGCTTATCCTTCAACCTGAAAGGTTTTACATTGTAAAACACACCACTAATCAAAAGAAGTAGTACAGAAATCTCCAGCATGTAGTTCCCCGTGAGAGTCGAAATTCCCAGTCCCACAGCATAAAGAAAAACAGAAATTACCAGAACAGTGCCTTTAGATATCTTGCCCGAAGGGATAGCCCTATTTCTCTTCTCAGGGTGATGAGCATCTGCATCTGCATCGAGTATCTCATTAATTCCATAATTGCCAGAGGCAACCAAACATATGGATACAAAAGCTACAGCAATCCCGTAAATGTTAGGTAAAATGCTTTGATGGAGAATCTTTATACCAAGCAGAGCACCCAACAGCATGAATGTATTCCTATACCAGCGTTTAGGTCTGTAAACATCAAGCAATGTCTCTATCATAGTTTTAATACCTCCTCTCCCCTTACCATGTAGGTCTCATTCGCAATTTCCATTAGTGGGAGGTCATCGTAAGAATCTGTATAAAGGTGTATGCAATCAAACCTTTCAAGATCTATTATTTTCCTCAATCTCACAACCTTATTAATGTTCCAGCAGGTCATAAAATCCCTCCCTATATCGGCACAACTATTAGCTACTACGGCATCAACCGACAAAATACCGTCAAGAATTCTTTTGATCAACATCTCCTCCGAACCAGATACTACCATAATCTTATCATAACCTATTTTATCCAAATAATCCAAAAGCTTCACATTTACTTTACTCTTAAAGTAATCCACATACATCTGTAACTTTTCATCGGTCATTCGACAAAACTTCGACAGGAAAGCCTCCTTAAACTTACTTCTGAACAATATCTGCTTGTCCCTTCGGGAACGATACAAAATCCGAGAGACAAGAACCCCAACTCCGAGAGATAGCAACCTAACATCAAGATAATACTTCTCTTCTTTAAGAATATGTCCCAATGTGTCGCACATTACAAGGGTATTATCAAAATCAACTAAGGCAAGTTTTTTCATCTAACCCTTACCACTTTCTTAAACATCTTTGCCCCTTTTTGCTCAAACCAGCTTACACCTTCCTGCACCAATGTAACTTCCAACTCATACTTACCTTCCTTATCAGGCACCTTGATCATCAAAGGTACTTCAACAACTTCACCACTCCTCACCACACAGGGCAAAACTGCCCTATTACCATCAAACACAGCGTATCTATCACTATCCAAGATCCTCCAATGATACGAGAGATGTATGTTATAAAGTGTAGGTATGCTGACTGCTGTAATGTACGATAATCTCTGCCACCTATTGGTGTCGTATGTAATCCAGTCATACCTACTTGTATTCCTAAAACTGACCATAACTTTTATCAAATCGCTCCTCTGCACCACATTTGGTATGTTAACCTTTACAAACTTCACTTTATACCCATCCTCAGGCAAGGGTTGGCAACTCCAATATCTCACATTATGCATAATGTTCACTACTGCACTACCCAGTAGTCTACCATCCATGCTCAACACTCTTATCTTATACTTGCCTACCGGGAGATCAGGTATTTCGAAAGTACCTACTATACTCTTTCCTGACTCCAAAAACGCCAGTCTCTGCACATCCATTTTAACCAACTCTTTGCGAAGCTCCCTACCTATACCATCAAACCACACCAACCACACCCTCTTTTCGTCCAAAAACACAACAGGCTTATCTCCAAGCAGTTGGAGGATAAGCACAGTTTTCCTACCCGGTGGCAAGCGAGATGGTATGTACACAGAAAATTTATACCTTGAAAGCTTAGTACCATACGGAACAAAGCTACGATCCCTATCCACTATTTCATACACGACACTCTTATCATCTTCATAAACCTTCTTCAAACTATTCCCACTCATTCTCACCAATTTCCTAATAGCTCTCTTTGGATACCACATCTTATAGATAACAACATACCTTACATCTATAGACCTCAGAATAGCCAGTTTCCTCTTCCAGTCACTCACCCCCAAGATTTGCTGAATTGGCGGCAAGAAGCCATTAAAGCTACTAACTATCCTCTTCCAATGATATGTAGAGTAGTACATATAAAATACCATCTCATTTATACTATACGGAACTTCGAATATCGCAAAGTCGCTACTCTGCGCCGATAACCAAGAAATTACTCCAAGGTTTCCTTTATAATAAGGTACCCGAACCATAGATAGAGGGAAACATGCATACTCGAAAATCACGACAATCGGTATCAACCATAAAACCTTCCTCCATTTAACTACCTTAACCAAATTTGCAACTCCATATCCTGCAATTATCCCTACACCAAGTGCAACAAAAACACCAAACCTTGTGGGTTCTCTCAGACCAGAGAATCCTGGGAAGTATTTGTAGAAGAGAAAATACAAGCTCGGCATCTTAACCCCAAAAACCCTTACATATGGGCCAAAAGACAACACAATAGCCAACACAGTAAGCACGGAATAGAAAGACAAAATCACAGAACCAAACAGCTTCCTTCCGAGTTTAAACACAAGGTATCCAACAAGAATAATAGGAGAAAATCCAACAAAAAGCGGTCTATCTCCGAAAAAGTGTAAAAATTTCAAATGCCTATACCAACTAAAAGTAGAGTAGTAACTCTTCAATGTAGCTGCATACCACTGAACTTCGGACAACTTCCTGCTCATGCCATACAGATGCTGAAGGACTAAATAAGGGTAATAGAAAGGAAATATTATCGAAAAAGCTGTGAGTACCATCAAACTCACAGCAATCAGGTGCTTTTTAGTAAATGTTACCCTATAATAAACCCCATAAAACACCACAAACAACATGACGAACACAGAAAAGTACATCATATAGTATCCGTTGGAAAGAGCAGTGAGGGCAAAGAATATTCCTGCATATACCATATACCTATACTTCATATCCTGGTAAAATTTATGGAGGTAAAGCAGCGTTAACGGTATCCACATGGTCATTAGATTTTGAAGTTGATGAATACACCACATTTTGTAAGGGATAAAAGCGTATATAATTCCTGCTACAATACCAGCAAGATAATTCCCAGTAAGATATCTCGCCAGTATAAACATGGTAATACCAGAAAGAGCAAAAGGCAGGATAGTCAAAACCCCATACATTACGACAGCACTCTTGGTTAGAAGATACACAGGTAAACCCAATACTGCAGAGAATATCTGATGTTCAGAGAATGCAAGACTGAACCTATAAGGATAAAATACATTTGCATCAAAGAGCTGACGAAGGTTAAACCCATGCCTCAAAATGCTATGTATATCCCACATAAGCGTCCATACATTTATCAAGTCATCGTGAAACTGTGCAACTACGCAACCGCGAAACATATCTCTAACTACAGGAAATGTCATAATAATGGAAAGCCCACAAAAAAATATTATTACACCTACTATTACCCTAACATCTCGTGTTCCTTTCTGCACATCCATACCTCCACTTTAAGCAGAAATCACACTCTCCACGGTTCTTTTTGCATCTTCGTCCCACTTATTCTTCGAAAATTGTTTCACCCTTTCCCTACCAGCCTCTATGAGTGCTCTCCTAAGCGGTGTACTATGTGCAACTTCACAAACGGTTTCGGCAACCATATAAAAGTCCTTTTCATAAAACAGAAGCCCAGCATCTCCTACTGTATAGGGGACTGCAGCCCCAGTATAAGCAACTACAGGAACACTAAACATCATTGCCTCCACCAAGGGAACACAAAACCCCTCGTGCTCACTCATAGACAAAAACACATCCGCAACTTTATAATAGCTCACAAGCTCGTGGTTCTTAACTTTATCCGTAAAGACAACATTACCCTCCAAGTTCAAGTTTCTCACCAGATTCATCAGAAAAGAGTAGTATCTATCCCACACTTCATAACTACCCACCACTATTAACCTCGCGTCTATACCCAATTTGGTTTTGCAAACATATAATGTCTTTATCAAATCCTCTACCCTCTTGTTTGGTACAACCCTCCCAACAAAAAGGATGTTTATCTTACCATCTCTATATCTTGACAATATACCTTTATCCAAAGCCCTGCTAAATCTGGATAAATAAAAGGCAGGGGGGTAAAGCATTTTAACATTCTTAAATCCATACCTTCTTAGCTCTCTACAGTTATACTCCGAAACACCGATAGATACATCGGGAACATCAGCATATGAGATAAGCTCTCTCCTGCCATTTTCCAACTGCCTGACGATGTGTTCACCAAAGCCATTGAAAAAGCTCGCAGGTGTTATGTTGTGATATATGAGAACCTTTTTAGCATGCAAGAATTTTACATATTCATTTACCTTACTCCCTATGGAGAAATGAAGCATCACTATACTCTTCCGTGGTGCCAAGGAAAAGTGTTCTGTATATCGCCTAACCTTATTGGATCTTAACTTTGACATAAATCTATCCACTCTCTCTGCATAAACATAGGAAGTAAATCCCATTTCGCTTATAACTCTACGAAATTCCAAAGCATAATTGGTTATTGCATCTCCAAACGAAAACCCCACAAGGAACTGATGTATCTCCACTACAAACTCACCCTCAGAACCTCTCTATCACTTTTTTATACTTTTCCACTACCACTTCCCACCTATAGTTCCTCAAAACATACTCCCTACCCCTACGCCCCATCTCCCTCACCTCTTCCCTATGAGAAAGCATATAATTAACCACCTCCTCAAACTCCCCAT
>CAZLJD010000011.1:0-28645 GCA_964559865.1 uncultured Synergistota bacterium | reverse complement strand
CAACGATAACACCCTCGTTATCGCCGCCGTCAACGTCGTCTTACCATGATCAATATGCCCTATCGTCCCCACATTCAAATGCGGCTTCGTCCTCTCAAACTTCTCCTTTGCCATCTCCTATCTTTACCCCCTCTTTATTTTGTAAACAGTGGAGCCCACGACCGGACTCGAACCGGTGACCTTATCCTTACCATGGACACGCTCTACCAACTGAGCTACGTGGGCTTCCTCACGCTTCAGATGGTGGGGAGGGAAGGATTCGAACCTTCGTAGGCCAATGCCAACGGATTTACAGTCCGCCCCCTTTAGCCACTTGGGTACCTCCCCTTTCTAAATGGAGCCGGCGATCCGATTTGAACGGACGACCTGCTGATTACAAGTCAGCTGCTCTACCGCTGAGCTACGCCGGCTTGACCTTCCTTATTATATCTTGTTATCTCTCGTTGTCAATACTCTATAGACAAAAGTCGCAGTAGAGCTTATAATAAAAGTGGTGGGCGATGCTGGGATCGAACCAGCGACCTCTTCCGTGTGAAGGAAGCGCTCTACCACTGAGCCAATCGCCCAGCCCTCACTATTATACATACGATAAGAGTAGATTGCAAGGGTGATTTTATTGGTCGAGTTTGTAGTTGATGACATTCTGAATAGAAAGGTGAAAGTAGTACAGTTAAAAAACGGATACAGATTCTCTGTAGACCCTATTATATTAGTACACTTTGTAAGTGTTAAGGGGAAAAAGAGAGTAATAGATTTGGGAACTGGTACGGGTATCATTCCCATACTGCTTGGATATAGGTACCCTGATGTGGAAATAGTTGGTATAGACATAGTGGAAGAGTTCATAGAAGCTGCACAGGAAGGTGTAAAGCTTAATAAGCTCGACAACGTAAAGGTAATAAGGGGAGACATAAACAAGGTAGAAGAACTATTTGCGCCAGGGTCATTCGACATAGTGATTACAAATCCACCATATATGCCACTGAACAGTGGGAGGGTTACAAACTCTTGGAGTAAGCTCATATCCAGATATGAGTGGAAAGTAAGCCTTCAAGGGGTTGTAAAAGCTGCTTCTTACTTGTTACCAACAAAGGGGTATTTATACATGATACACAAGCCTGAAAGTATAACGAGGCTATTTGTCAGCCTTACAGAGCATAACTTGCCACCGAAAGAGGTAAAACTTGTTCATTCATATATCTCGAAAGATGCTGAATTCATATTGTTAAAGTGCACAAAGGGAGGGAAAAATATAGCGAAGGTGCTTCCCCCTCTTATTATGTACAACTCAGATGGAACATTTACAGAGGAGTTTAAATCTGTATATCAAGAGATGGGAGGAGAACAAAATGTCGAAATGGGTTTACATTGAAGATATTTCCAAATATGTTGGACAAGAGGTTACGATTAAAGGTTGGATGTATAACAAAAGGTCGAGTAGCAAGATTCATTTTTTACAGATAAGGGATGGCACAGGATTTATCCAAGCCATCATGGAAAAAGAGAAGTTTGAAGATGAAGTCTTTAAGAGAGTAAAAAAACTCAAGATAGAGACAAGCATGATCCTTAGTGGTGTGGTTAGAGAAGAAGAGCGTGCACCGGGTGGTTATGAAATAGATGTAACATCTATAGATATAGTTCATGTACCCAAAGAGGATTACCCTATATCTAAGAAAGAGCATGGTGTGGACTTCCTCATGGAGCACAGACACCTTTGGCTAAGATCAAAGAGGCAGTGGGCTATAATGAAGGTGAGAAATGAAATCGTCAAGGCAATAAGAGACTTTTTCTATGAAAACAGATTTGTTTTGATAGACTCTCCTATTCTCACAGGCTCCATAGGTGAGTCTGCTGGAAATTTGTTTGATATAGAGTATTTTGACCTTGGAAAGGCATATCTTTCTCAGACAGGACAGCTATATTTGGAGGCAGCAATTCAATCGCTTGGAAAGGTCTATTGCTTTGGTCCAACTTTCCGGGCAGAAAAGTCGAAAACGAGGAGGCATCTCACAGAATTCTGGATGGTTGAGGCTGAGGTGGCGTATTATGGACACGAAGATAATATGAGACTTCAGGAAGAACTTGTTGCATATACGGTAGAGAGGGTCCTAAAAAATGCTAAAGACTACTTGGAAATGCTTGGCAGAGATACGGGTAAGCTAACAAACGTAAAAACGCCCTTTCCACGTATAAGCTACACCGAAGCAATAGAAATATTGAAGAGAGCTGGAAAAGAGGCAAGATGGGGAGACGACATTGGAGGCGATGAAGAAACAATCATATCACAGAAATTTGACAGGCCTGTAATGGTATATAATTATCCTAAGGATATAAAGGCATTTTACATGCAACCAAATCCTGATAATGACAAAGAGGTTCTCTGTGATGATATGTTAGCACCAGAAGGGTATGGTGAAATAATAGGTGGATCAGAAAGGATATGGGAGTACGATGTACTTTATAAACGTATAAAAGAGAATGATCTGCCCGTGGAGGCATATGAATGGTATCTTGACCTTAGGAGATGGGGGGCAGTGCCACACAGCGGATTTGGTATGGGAATAGAGAGGTTAGTTGCATGGATAACGGGCATAAGACATATAAGAGAGGCTATCCCATTTCCAAGAACCATATACAGAATCTATCCTTAAACGGAGGTTAAAGATGCAAGGAGAGGTATACATTAGGGTGAAAGAGATTCTCGAAAAGATACCTAATGGTGTGATGGTAGTTGCTGCTACAAAGACAAGAAGTGTAGAAGAGATAAAGGAAGCCATCTCAGCGGGTATCCACGCAATTGGCGAAAATTATGTACAAGAAGCAAAAACCAAGTATCCCTATATAGAGGAAAAGATAGCATGGCACTTAATAGGACACTTACAGAAGAACAAGGTGAAGGATGCTGTGAAGCTATTTGACATGATAGAAACAGTTGATTCATTCAAAATTGCACAGGAAATAAACAAAAGGTGTAGCATGGTTCGTAAGGTGATGCCGATTCTTATTCAGGTAAACATAGGTCGTGAAACTTCTAAGTCTGGTATTCTCCCTGAGGAACTGGCAGATCTGGTAGAGAACATTTCGCATCTACAATGGATAAGAATAAAGGGCTTGATGACCATAGAACCATATGTGGAAAACCCAGAAGGGTCAAGAATATATTTCAAGGAGATGCGTATGCTATTCGAGAAAATAGATAACCTTCACCTCCCAAATGTTGAAATGCGATATCTGTCAATGGGGATGAGCCACAATTACCATATTGCAATACAAGAAAAAGCGAATATTGTAAGGATAGGAACAGCAATATTTGGACCACGTTCTTAATTAGGAATAGTGGCTATTTCGTTTTCGGAGATAAAACTCTTTTTACCTTCTCAAACTCTGTTCTTACATAATTAAACCCACCTGAGTTGGTGGGTTTAATGGGTTCATATCCCCTACTCTTACAGAAGGATTGCCACTCGCTATCTTTGAATGCCTTCTTCAAGATGTTTCTGACATACCCAAGTTCAGTAGATGACATCCCTTGAGATCCCACCACGAAAATCACATTTCCATTTGGTAAACCCTTAATTCCAACATCTCTAAAGGAAGGGATATTTGGCAAGACACGTGCGCGCTTGTCTCCAACTACAGCAAGTATCCTCAATCTATTTAGCTTGTAAATTCGTGGATATATCCAGCTCAGTGGTAGTATTGCTGTTCCTATCTTGCCACTCATGATAGATGAAACTTTACCCTCTAAGCTTTCTATATAAACTAAAAGAAACTTTATACCAGAGAGCTTTTCTATAGACCTTCCGAGTATTCCAGACACTCCATTTTCAGAGACTCCTATAGTAACACGGTTATCTACTTTCCTACCTGCTTCCACAAACTGTGAGAGAGTCTTCCAAGAAAAATCTTTTCTTGTTACCAACACATAAGGATCCCTTGCAATGAGGGAAATATACGTGAGATCTGTTATATTTGTATTTTTGCAAGAAAGAATCAGGGGAAAAGAAGATATATCCATGAATACAATTGGGTGCTTCCCCCTACTTGAGAGGTCAAACAGACTCTTGAGTACTGGTGTTTTCTTACTTCCGTAGGTATACTTCACATGCATACCTGTGTGGTTTTGCATCTCAGAAATTCTTATTAGGAAACTTACAAGCTCACCTGCACTACTATTTTTATCTATCAAACTAACTACAGATAACTTACCTACTGCCTTTTCAGAGAACACAAACCCAACACAGAAAAGTATTAATAATCCCGCAATTACCGACTTCATTTCATTTCTCCACCCTTTCTCTGTACCTGTTTAGTATAACCATTGCAGCGTAATCGTCATAGTCTCCGGGTACAACCCCAAGCAGTTTTCCTATCCAATCTCTTAATCCCTTTACGCGATGCTTCTTCCAGAAAACTGCAACAGCATCACGCGTAGAGTTTGTCTCATCTACCTCCTCCACTTCAACTCCACTTGTTCCTACCCTCTCGAATGGGATACCATTACCCACTATAACCTTGCCAACTCCCCATTTTTCAATAAGAGATCTTATAGTTTCATTCATGTCGTCAGTCTCAATAAAAAAACGTTTTTCCCCTACTTTCTTCCTACCTTTGTTATGCTTAGCGTATATGATACCATGCTCTATAATATTCCCACTTGCGTCCGATACAACATAGCCTGTTTTATATATCCCTATATCTAACACTAACCACACGCTATGGGTAAACTCCGTGGATAAGTATATCACCCCTCTTTGCGAGAAACTTCTTTTTTGTGAGCAATGGCTTCAAGAGTGCTCTGTGTAACTCTAATGCCACTACCCTATACTTTGAAACTGTTTTTCCCCAGACAGCACTTTTTTTCCCTATTTTTGTCTTCGTCCTTAATCTAAATATCATTCCTGCCTTCACTCCATCCTTTTTGCCGATGTCTATGATGATATTTCCGTTTTCTGTTACTCCTATAACTTTCCCTATAAGTGGCAAATACGCAGAAACTTCATCTGCAATCAGTACAGCAGCCTTCCTTATAGCTCCACCAAGCGCTGTATGATACAAATCACGCCATGTTTTTATTGACTTCGGATTGAACACAGGGGAATATGTTCTATCTTCACCTACAAATAACTTCTTAAACACTATTCTCCTATTCTTAATCATAAAGGCATTTATCCACACTTCTGCACGACTACTTGTGCCTATAAAATGGGATGTATGAAAAAAACATCGAACGATCTTTCCACCAATGAGATAGTTTACAGAGGTAGCGTCTTCCTCAGCAAGGAAGACTTCAAATCGTGGGGACAACATCAATATTTCTGCCACTTCTTTTGTAAAGTTTTTCCCAAATACATCCTCTACTGTATACTTATCGGGATAAATAACAAAGCCACTGCTATTCTTAAAGGGCAAAACTCCAATCTTTATAGGATAGGAGAAAGATACACCCGTCGAAAGTGTTAAGACAAGTAAAACAAACCAAGATAAGGTTTTCATCTTTTTCCAGCGCTATCTTTTTCCTTTTCCTCTTTAGTATCCTCAAGATAACGGGTTACATCAGGAATGTCTGGTATGTTTTCAACAGCACACACAATCTCCTTATCTACCTCCAATACCTTTTTGAACAGGTCCTCAACTATTCTTTTGTTCTGTGCTTCTTCAACATAATCAATAAGTGGAATGTCGAGATAACGGAAGTATATAAATATCTTATTGTTCTTTTCTTCGATAGCCGTTGGCTCACCATTCATGAAATAAGAGAATAATTCCTTATCAATGTTTTTCATGGCTTGCAGGAGATCAAACCATCTCTCTTTCAGTTTCTTCAAGAGTTCTTCGCCTTCCACACCATTCACCCCTTCCCCCTAATTAATATCAGGTATTCTATCATATTATAAGGTATAAACAAAAAAAGGGCAAGAGAAAAAGCTCTTGCCCTTTTACCCAGCCAGCGGTTGTCCTCTAACTTATCCTACCACGTTGAGGTTGCTCCCAACTCCGAGAGATTGTAGCAACTCATTCATCATCTCCTTTTGCAGATCCATCTGCTTTTTCATGAGCTTTGTTTGGACGGTGAGGAGAAGCTCAACCTGCTTGTTTTGCATAGCTGCATTTGCAATCCCTTCTACCATGGTATACCACCTCTCTCCTCCTTGAGACTATGGCTGGTTCCTTATTTATTCGGATAGAAGGCTTTTAGACTTTACAACTCTGCAAAGTATTTGCTAAAACCAAACACTCCACCATATCCACCTGTGTGAACAAACAGGACATTGCTATTCTTTCCGAACCTGCCTTTTTTGGCTTCTGCAAGCAAGCCTGCAAATGTTTTGCCTGTGTATATTGGGTCAAGCAAAATGCCTTCTGTTCTTAATAGTAGCTTTATTGCTTCTATAGATTCTTTAGTTTTACTTGCATATCCATTGCCAATATATTCATCCACTATATCAAAATCATCTTCATTTACTCGGACATTCGTTTCTATCAATTCTGCTGATTCGTTGGCGATGTTTACGATCAACGGTACAAGCTCCTCCTTGCTCCTTGCTATGCTAAAACCAGTTACCCTCGTGGCAGGGTTGAACATTTTTAAGCCCAAGACCAGTCCAGCTGTGGTTCCACCAGAGCCTGTAGTAATAACAACATGGTCAAAATCTACTCCCATCTCCACTGCTTGTTGCACAATTTCAAGTCCACACAGTACGTATCCTATATCACCCAGGGGTGTAGAACCCCCTATGGATATCACATAAGGTTTTTTACCCTTTGAACGCAGTTCGTCTGCAACATCCTCAAGGACTTTATCTATGCCACTATAGGCATTTTCTGTGATCCATCTAACTTCTGCACCGACAATTTTGTCGATGAGATAATTGCCCTGCAGTTCCGCATCAGGGGTGCCCTCTAATAGTAGAATGGAATCTATACCGTAAGTTGAAGCTACAACTGCCGTTAACTGTGCCCAATTGGACTGGGTACCACCTGTTGTTACGATTACATTCGCTCCTTTATCTATCACATCTGCCATCAGGAATTCAAGCTTTCTTATCTTGTTTCCACCCAGAGATACAAACGGCATGTCGTCTCTTTTTATGAATATAGAGATCTCATCAAGCTGCTGAGAGAGTTTGTTCAATCTGCTTATAGGGGTGGGGAAATCTCCTAATCGTATTCTCGGTATCCTGGAAAGTATCATTCTTCTACCTCCTCAAACATGTCTCTCGGACTATACAGCCCAGCAGGTCTTGTGGAAATAAATCTAATAGCTTTTAACGTACCATAAGCAAAGGCATTTCTATCCCAAACAATGTGTGTTAATTCTATTCTTTCACCCGTACCTGCCCATATAAGTTTATGTTCTCCCACTACATCTCCGCCTCTCAACGAGTGTACGCCTATTTCACCTCGTTTCCTAAGAGAGTAACCTTTTCTACCATATACTATTTCTGAATCATCTTGTTTTACTGTATCTACCAAGAGCTTCGCAGTACCCGAAGGTGCATCTTTCTTGAACTTGTGATGAAACTCGACTACTTCTATGTCATATCCCTCAAGCATATTGCTGAGAAGTCCTGCTAATTTGGCCATGACATTTGCTCCCCACGACATGTTTGGTGAGAGTAGTATAGGTATGTTCACTGACGCATCTCTGATCTCATCTACCTGTGAGTCACTAAAGCCTGTTGTTCCTATTACCATAGCCTTACCACTTCTCCTGAGTACATTAACATGAGAAATGGTGGCCTCTGGAGTGGAAAATTCAACTACTACATCGCATAACTCTATCACATCGTCTATGTTTTTGTATACTTTCACATCCCCCACTTTACCTTCTTTTTGTTCCAGTATACCTACCAAATCCATATCTTCTGCTCCCTTGACTGCTTCGACTACCTTGCTACCCATCCTACCAAGCCCACCAGAAACGATTACCCTTATCATACCTTTTCACCTTCTATTAACCCATAGGACAACAGTACATCGTATAGTTTTCTTTTGTTCTCTTCTTGCATAGGAGTGAGTGGCAATCTTAAAGGACCTGCAGGCATCTTAAGGATGTTCATTGCAGTCTTAACTGGTATGGGGTTGGTCTCTATAAACATTGCCTTCGAAATGGGAAACAGCTTTATAGCCCAGTTATATGCGGATTGTGTGTCACCTCTTTCAAACGCTGATATCAAAGCCTTTACATCTTGGGGAATGATATTGCCTACTACTGAAACTATACCTTTTCCACCCACAGACATGAGGGGTAATGTAAGTGAATCTTCACCTGACAGGAGTGTTATTCTATCTCCGCATAGGTACTTTATCTCCATAGCCTGCTCTACATTTCCACTTGCCTCTTTAATAGCAACAATATTATCTACTTCGGAAAGGCGCCTTATTGTAGCTGGTTCTATGTTTCTTGATGTTCTTGATGGCACATTGTACACTATTACAGGTATGCTTACAGACTCTGCTACTTTCTTGAAATGTTGATAGAGACCCTCTTGAGTGGGCTTGTTGTAATACGGGCAAACAGACAATATTCCATCTACACCAAGCTGTTGTGCTGTCCTTGCTCTTTCTACAACTTCTGCTGTGTTATATCCGCCAGCACCGGCGACAACCTTTATTCTCCCTGCAGATGCATCTACAACTGTCTTTATAACAAGCTCCCATTCCTCCTCAAAGAGTGTAGCTACTTCACCTGTAGTTCCACAGGGAACAAGCACATCGGTTCCACTATTGATGTGAAACTCTACAATTCTCCTTATTCCCTCCACGTCAACAGTCCCATCTTCCTTAAAGGGAGTTACCATAGCAACTAACAACCCTTTCCACCACATAAAAATCCCTCCTCATACGGCTTCTCTAATCTCACCCTTTAACCCCGAAAACTTGCTCAAATAGCTCTTTCTCTCCTCTCTAAGGGCGTTCATTATCTTCGAGAACTTCTGTTTACCATATATTTTATAAGGGTCAAACACAGAGATATCTACATCTGGTATATCCTTAGCAACATCATATCCCAAGTCAGCGTTAAATTCCCATACGATTTCATCCCTCATTATGGCTTCCACAATGGAGAATGTAATATTAGGTGTTATCTTTACACCTTCGAGTCCACCTATCTTTCCTGTATTCAGCAAGTACACCTTTATATTAGGATTCTGGTTTAGTATCTCAAAGAACCTATTTCCGTTTTTGTGATGATTATCAATTATGAATGGGTCAAAAGCAACAACTCTCTTGGATTCTCCTACCCTATTGGGGTCATCTGCAGATGTTATTGTGGATTCACCAAGCATTAAAAATGCAGCAGCCTGTGCAGGAGAAACAAATCTTCCTACTGGGGGAATGTCATACCTTCTCGTATTGAAAAAGACGACATCTACCCTTTCAAGATCAATGTTATCTGTGGTGTATTTCACCTTTTCTCTTTGGACTATGCATCTTCCATTAGTGCTTATAGAAAGATTATCAAAATCTATTGTTCCATCGTCTTTAACAAAGACGTTTTCAGCTATGGCACCCTTGGATAATGCAGCTTCAAGCAATGCAGGTTGAGAAGTTATACTATCTGTCTTTACATAGAAGTTCTTTTCCGTACCATAAGAGAAGCCGGAATATGTCAACATATTAATATCGTCCTGAAGTATGAATACTCGCTCAGGATCCCTTAAGCCGTGGTCTGCGCAAGTTATGGTAGTCTTGCCAGTCCCACTCAGTCCGAAGATAAGAACACCCCTGTCTTTCAACTCACCTCCTGTCTTTATTCTGTAGACTTTGCTACCAGCATGTAAACCAAGACCATTTCTCTCCTCTCTCATGATGTGCATAGCCATTCTTAAGAAGGACATTTTAACCTCGCCATAGTAGTCTGAGCCGAGTATATATGTAGTTTTTTCATTTGGAAATACGAGGATTTCCCTGCCATCCCAATTTGGCACGCATACTGTCACTATCTCGGGTTCTTTGCCCTCTGGAGGAAAGAAGTTCTCTGCAAACATATAGGCAAGCCTTGCATAATCTTTTGGCACATAGAGTCTTACACCAAATCTATTGTTTGGATTTTGTCCTATTACCCTATCCAAGAAGACAAAATCCGACGATTGAAGGTAGGACATACCCTTCTTAATTTTTTCTTCCGTTTCTTTGTCAATAGTGTAGACATTCCTTGTAAATGCTGCACTCCTTGACTTTATTTTAGTGTGATACACAGGTATGCCATTTTTGGTTTTGATTTCGTCCTTCTTGGCAAGGGCTCTTAGCTCACTACTTTCTACATAGGTAAGATTCAAACCTCCTTTAATCTCTTTTATCCAGCTCTCCACCATTTTCTACCTCCTTATCGTTCTTTGTATTTTTAAACCTTCCAATTGCTTCTATTATATCACCCCATGGTATGCCAGATCTGATGTGCACATCTCTCTGGGGGAAAGGAATTTCTATGCCATTCTCAGTGAGTGCTCTGTGAATAATATAGTTTATGTCTGAGCGTAAAAATTTCATTTCTCTAAACCTTGAGTTATACCATACCACAAGTTCAAAGTTCAGAGAATTATCTCCAAATTCTAAGAATAGCACCTCAGGAGGTGGGGTTCTCTCTATGAAGTTGTAAGATTCTACTGCTTTTAAGACAACTTCCCTCACTTTATCCGGGTCAGATCCATATGCCACTCCGAATGGGATATGAACTCTCATTAATGGACTTGAGTGTGTAAGGTTTACAACTGGCGAGCTTATAAATCTCTGACTGGGAATGATCAGTTCTATATTGTCCAGTGTTCTTATTGTAACGGATCTTATGTCCATTTTCTCTACCCTACCCGTATGATTCTCTATGATTAGAAGGTCACCTATCTTGAGTGTCTTGCTCAACAAAACGGTTATGCCACTGATCATGTTCCTCGCTATGTCTTGTAGTCCTATACCAACTCCAACACCCAGGGCTCCAGCAAATATGGATAGAGCAGTTAGATCTATACCAAGTGCTTTTAAAGCCAGTAGTATTGCCAGCATTACCGTGAGGTAGAATGCAAACAATGAAAGGGGTACTTTCACCGTGTCAGGCCATTTGAACACCACTGACAGCTTTGATTCTATAAATTCCCTCATGAACCATGCAAACCTGTATACACCAATGAAAAGCAACACGGATCTGACTATGTCATATGCAGACATCCTGATATTCTTTGCAGAGAAGACAATCATCATTTTGCCGTACTTCACAAGAGGGTCGTACAATCCAACCATGGAAAGTGCTGCAAAAACAAAGAGTATAGACAACACATATATTGTAAAGTCATATACCCTGCCTCTATAGCTGTCTGGCTTTGCTTTATACCACTTAAGCAGGAGATCATGAATATAGGAAAACAAAACATATAGTGCAACAACCATCCACGATTGCAGGAACAACTTCTGAAAACCTGCATAATATCCCAAAACCCACACCAAAAGCACAACAAGAGAAATACTAATTAACGGATAATATAACCTGTTCAAAACAAAAAGCAATTTTTGATAACTTTGGAGGGTTATCTGTGTGGGAAAGACGGACATCACTCTCTCTTTGCGCATAAGGGTGATTGTTACCAAACCCACAACCACTACCTTTAGTGAGATTACAACTATCTTGGATTCTACTGAGGGTATATGCAAAAGGTGGATTACGTTCAGAACTATAAGCACTACAATGCTGAGCTTAATAACGGTAAGAAAGCGGTGAGAAAGCCACTTAAATTTGGTATCTTCAAGCCATGCCTTATAAGAAACTACAGCTATCCTCCATAATAAAGCTAATATTGTTGTGTTTACCAAAAATCTCCATAGTGCACTCTCGACTGAACCGAAGAGAGCCCTTGAAAATAGTACATACAACAGGAACACGACTACTGGAAATGTGGATACTATAAATCTAAAAATGTGTTTCCATTTTGTGTTTTTTGGTTCCTTTATATGTTTTCGGAGTAAGTAACTCAACAGAAAGGAGATACCTACAGCCACAGCTGTGTGTACGGAAACACTTGTGAAATCTGGATGCAGTATCACCCGTTGTTCAATCGATTTGTAAAGGCTATTTAGAAACTGTTCCATCTTTTCTTATCCTCTCCATCTCCTTCGAGAGCAATCTATATACTTGTTCCCTGTCCTCCCAATTAACAAATATGAATATGTCTGTCTTTATGGTCACCATTTCTATGATATTTATGTTCTTCTCAGACAAAGGGAGCGTAAGTCTCTGAATAATACCCGGGGTATCAATAAACATCCTACTGGCAACCATAAACATTGCGATGTCTGAAGTAACTGTGACAGATTTAAGTTGTTTCTCAGATAGAACTACATCGTGCAACAGTTGGTAGCTCTTTGCCTCGTCTTCCGCTCGAACATAAAGGCTTACATATTTATCTCCTAACGCAAAGCTGTATATAGATATCCCACTATCTGATAGTGGTGTAATAACTCTCTTTAGCAATCCTGCAGTTTCGAGAAAGCTTTCACCCACAATGGTTATCATAGACAACCTGCCGTTCAAAAGGGCTACCTGTTCTTGAATACTGCCTTTTATCTGAGTTCCTCTAACAGATAAGTCTCCGTACTTGTAGTGTATGATCTTTGCCTTTATGTTGGGTGGCTTATATTTCACGGCATCTGGGTGCAATACCTTTGCTCCATTTTCTGCTAAGATTTGCATCTCTTCTGCTGTTATGTCCTCAAGCACACTAACCTCAGAAGAGAGCCTCCTTGGATCTGCAGAAAGTACCCCCTCAACATCTGTAACAATAATAATTTCATCAACTTTCAAGGCTTCTCCTATCACAAATGCTGTTACATCACTTCCCCCCCTACCCAGAAGCGTTATGTTGCCCTTCATACTCTTACCTATAAAACCACCAATGACAGGTGTTACGCCATCTTCCCATAATGGTAAAATGCACTTTTTGACCATCTGAGTGGTGGTACTCTTAATGACATTCGCCTTAGGATAGTTGTCATCAGTTATAATAGGCCAATTGTCCATAAGTGGATCTACGAAGGTGGACTTTACCCCCACGGCATTCAAGGTAGACGCAAACAGCCTTGCAGATGTCCTTTCACCCATAGAAACAAATTCTGCGTAATCTTCGAAAGACGGACTTCTATCCTTCACACTCTCATTAAACAAAGATATAAGCTCGTCAGTTGTTGATCCCATAGCGGACACGACGACTACGACTTTCTTGCCTTTGTTTACCTCTCTTGCCACAGAGTTTGCAGCTAACCTTACTCTTTCAGGATTTCCTATGCTTGTTCCTCCAAACTTCACAACCAAACTCTCCATCTTTCACTCCTCCTAAAAGTTACCTGTAAAGCATATATAGCCACAAAGCTGAACTTGTAAGTGTAATTATAAGTATAATGCTTCCTTTTTTAAACCACTCAAAAAAGGATATTTTTATGCCCTTCTCACGTTCAAGGACTCCGAGAGCAACGATATTTGCAGTGGAACCTATCATTGTCCAGTTACCACCATAACATCCTCCAAACAGAAGGCTCCACCACAAGAGATCTCCGTGTGGCATACCCGAGCGTATCATAGATTGAACGATGGGAGTTATGGCAACTATCACAGGGAAGTTGTCTATCCATCCACTCATCACAGCAGAGAATACCAGCATAAAAAGTATGGTTGTAAATGCACCATACTTCATTATGCCACTCATGTAAATAGAAAGTTTGTGCGTAATACCCGTGTACTCAAGGGACGCTATAGCAGGTAGCAAGAATAGGAAGTAAAGCAGTGTCCACCAATCTACGCCTTTTTCCAAGATCTCTCTTGCTTCTTCGCCACCTGCTGAAAAGAGTGCTACCCCTGCAAAAAGGATAGGTGCAACTATAAGTATCGTATCTGAAGTGAACCCAATCAGATCTTCTATATACGAGTGAAGCGAAAGAGTGATCATCAATAGGGAAAGCACCCATACAGCTATATAAAAGTGTTTCCTGTTCCTTACCTTCTTCCACTCGTCCCAGTGCGCCTCCTCAAGTTCTGCCTCCGTAAGTTCCATCTCTGTTCTGATTCTTTCTTGCCCCATCTTACTTCTAAAGCTCTTTATTATCTTTTCTCTGAATGCTGACAACCTATGTCTAAATAAAAATATGGCAGCGAACATAAGCACTACGGCATTTATCAATCCAACGGGGGCAGCGTTTTTAACAAAATCCATAAATGTTAACCTTGGGTGTGCATTCAAAGCGATAAAAACTCCTATAGGATTACCAACAGCAGTCATAGAGCTCCCTATATTGACCGCAAATATCATTATAACAGCGTAGAATATCGGGTCTTCATCAAATTCCTTACACACTGTCAGAACTACTGCCATCATGAAGAGTATGGTTGTAACCTCATCTATTATTGCACCCATGAATACCGTAAACATTATGAACATGGATAAGAAGTAGCAAGGTTTAAACCCAGACAGATTTAGGATCTTCACGGTAAGCCATGAAAAAAAGCCACTCCTGTCTATGTACTCAACGACTATCATCATACCTATAAGGAAAATTATCAGGTTGAGGTCCATGTGTTCTATCATCGCTTCAACAGTAAGAATCTTAAAAAGCACAAGTACTACTACTCCTCCCATTGCAATGGGAGTTCTTAACTCCCAGACTGTTATAGTGCCAAATATTATAGAAATCAGCACACTTAATGACACAATTTGTTGGACTTTCAGGAGTGTTAAAGGCCCTTCGGAAACGAATTGATGCACTAGCAAGGCAGATACTACCGTACCGATTCCTGATGCAAACACCCATCTTTGTATTGCTTTCCTGTGCATGAAATCCCCCCGACTAAAGCTTATCAGATAAACAAGCTCTGTGTCAAGCTTACATACTTTATGTAATAATATACTAACTTGGAGTAATACAAATATGTTTTGATGTATGTTATAATATCTTGCATGAGAAGGAGACAGTTGCTTCTATCCATGTTAGGGCATTTTACTATAGACTGGTACACGGGAATACTCAGGCCGTTACTACCACTGATAATGGCAAGTTTTTCTTTAACAGAGGGTGGAACAGCTATGATACCTGCAATTTTAGGGACAACTGCTGCGTTTATCCAACCTCTTGGAGCTGCTTTGGCAGAGAAGTTCGGGGAGAAGCGAATCCAGATAATAAGTATCCTTCTTGCTTCTATATTCATGCCCCTTATAGGTGTTGCAGGAAGTGTATTTTCACTGGTTGTCTATCTTGCGCTTGGTAGAATAGGAAATGCGTTTTTCCATCCAGTTGCAGCTACATTCGTCGGAAAGCTACGTTTTTCAAAAGAGCATACTGCAATGACGACATTCTCTATAGGTGGAACCATAGGTATGGCGCTCTCACCAATCATGACTGTGTGGTATGTAGAGCATTTGGGTATGAAAAAGCTTTCTTATCTCTGCATATTTGGTGTTGCTATTGCAGTGCTATACCTGATATTCATAAAAGAAGACGTTATTGAAAAGGAAAAAAAACCTGTTCATTCTGGAAATATACTGTCTTCTCTAAGAGCAAGAGGGGTAAAGGAACTCATGCTCATAATTGTACTGCGAACTGTTGCTATATTCTCTTTCTCAACTCTAATACCGCTTTACCTGAATTCACTTGGTTATAAAATTGTTTGGATAGGCTATTTTCTCACATTGGGGACACTCTCGGGTGCTTTAGGAAACTACATAGGTGCAATAGTGTGTGACAAGGTAGGACCAAAGATTGTAAACATTATTTCCTTAGGTATTGCAAGTGCTTTCGCAATGGTAGTGCTCTCATCTACCAATCTTTACATACTGTTGTTCTCATACATAGCATTATCGTTCTTTTCCTACTCTACTATGGGTTCAAACATATCTTATATACAAAGCATGCTTCCGAACAACAGAGGCGTTGCTTCAAGTCTTGGAATGGGAATCTCATGGGGAATTGCGAGTATTATATTTACCGTTCTGAGTACGCTAATAAACTCAATAGGGTTATATGAAGTAATGATTCTATCTGCACTCTTCTTGCCAGTCTCATCTGTAATGGCTTTAAGACTGCCCAGAAAGGCAGAGCTCACCTTAAGCTAATACCTGCTTTAGCAGTGATAAAAATCCATTTACATCTTCCTCCGTAGTGTCAAAAGAGCACATCCACCTAACTATTGAGGCATCTTCATCTATCACATAGAAGAAGTACTCTTCTTGTAGCCTTGGTATATACTCTGATGGTAGAGTTGCAAAAACGGCATTGGTCTGCACCCTCTGTATGATCCTTACCTTGGGTATATCCTTGACGCCCTCTGCGAGAAGCTTTGCCATTCTGTTAGCATGTGTGGCATTTTTCAGATACAAATCATTGGTGAAAAATGCTATAAATTGTGCAGAAATAAACCTCATTTTGGACGCAAGTTGTGTACTCTGTTTTCTTATGTATTTAAATCCTTTGGAGAGTGCCTTGTTGAGAAAAACTACTGCTTCGCCCATCATCATTCCATTCTTTGTTCCTCCAAAAGAAAGAACGTCTACTCCTACATCTGTTGTAATTTCCCTGAAACTAACGCCCATAGCTGCAACTGCATTAGATATTCTTGCACCATCCATGTGCAAATACATACCGTTTTCATGTGCAAAATCAGAGAGAGCTCTTATTTCATCAGTAGTGTAAAGTGTTCCAAACTCTGTAGGTTGAGATATGGAAATAACTCGTGGCTGAGCGTGATGTTCATCACCGAGGAGGTGAAGATAATGTCTTATGTCCTCCACTGATATCTTACCATCTTTGGTGGTTATGGGTATTATATGAGAACCAACGATGGATTCCACTGCTCCACACTCATTTGTATTTATATGGGCACTCTCTGGACAGAGTACTGCATCGTAGCTTCTCATAATAGCTTTTAGGCCGAGGACATTCGCACCTGTTCCAGTAAAGACAAAAAAGACATCTACATCTCCGAATCTTTCTCTAAACATCTCTATAGCCTTCTTTGTGTAGCTATCGTAGCCGTAAGCAAACTCGTGATCAATATTGACATTCACTATGGCCTGTAGTATCTCTGGATGTACACCGGAAAAGTTATCGCTGGCGAAACTCCTCATGTCTATATCTCCTTAAAGTTTATCCCTTTACGGATCCAGCAAGTAGTCCTCTTATGAAGTACTTACCGAGAAAGATATATATAAGCAAAGGCGGTAAAGCCGTGAGCAATGCCCCTGCCATCTGCATATTCCATTGTACTACCTGGCTCCCGGCAAGATTCACAAGGGCAACAGTAATGGGTTGCTTTACAGGAGAACTTGTTACTGTCACAGCAAATAAAAATTCATTCCATATATTAGTAAACTGCCATATTACAACCACAACAAATGCTGGTATAGAAAGCGGCATGAGAACTTTCCAATATACCCCAAAAAGTCCTGCACCATCTATATGTGCAGCCTCAACAAGCTCATCTGGAACCTCCATATAGTAGTTCCTGAATATAAGTGTAGTTATGGGGATTCCATAAACCACGTGCGTCAGAACAAGGCCACCTATGGTATTATACAATCCTATCCACTGCAAAAACCTTATCAGTGGGAAGAGTATGCTCTGATAGGGTATAAACATTCCGAACAGTATTAGAGCAAAAATTATATTATCGCCTTTAAACCTCACCTTCGAGAATATATATCCATTTATGGAGCCAAGAAATGCTGATATGAGCGTTGCTGGTATTACAAGCATAAAGCTGTTTTTTAGATTGGGTCCGAGTTTTTTTATGGCTCCCTCAAAACCTTCCAGTGATAGATGGATGGGGAAAAACCACATTGTGGAGACACTGACATCTTTCAACGACTTTAGCCCTGTGGCCAAGAGTACATATACCGGCATTAGATAGAAGATAGCAAATGCCATAAGCAATGCGTACAACCATAATCTCCTGTAGTCAAATTGGTTCACAGCTTTACCTCCTTTTGCTGTCTCATCGAATAGAAGAGGTAAGGTATTACAACTACTGCAACCATGATAAGCATTACTATTGATATACTTGAACCGAGTGCATATCTGTTTGCTCTAAATGTAAGCTCGAACATATAGACAGCAGGTACATCTGTGACATTGTCTGGTCCGCTACCTGTCATTGCGTAAACCAAGTCGAATATCTTCAACGATATGTGTCCTAATATTATCATTGCGCTCAAGGTAATAGGTTTCAAAAGTGGAAATTTCACCTTCCAGAACAATTGCCACGGTGTTGCACCGTCAACTTTGGCTGCTTCTATTATGGAGTTTGGGATACCCCTTAAACCTGCAAGGTACATTGCCATAGTGTATCCAGATAACTGCCATACTGCAGCAATGATGATCGGTATCAAAGCAATATTAAAAGGACCTATGTGTCCGGTTGTTGTATACCATCCCCATTGCAGGTGTGAAAGTCCAACCTGTTTGAACAAGAGATTTATTCCCATAGGGTCTTTCGGAAAATCACCCGGGTTAAATATCCATCCCCACGTGGTTCCGGTAACAACAAATGCAAGCGCCATTGGGAAAAGAAATATATTCTGAAACACTCTTGTACCTTTGAGTTTGCTATCTATTAAGAGCGCTAGGATTATCCCCATAGCTATAGTGCCAAGTATAAAAAATAAGGTGAAAAATAATGTATTCCACAGGTCCGTTTGGAATCTCCAATCAGAGAATATTCTATAATAGTTTCTCAACCCAACAAAGCGATACACCCCCCGCAGTAGAGAAGAGAAACTATTATAGTTGGAAAGGGAAACCCTCACTGTCCAAGATATAAAACCGTAAACAAATATTGCAATAGCCACAATAGACGGAAGGACGACTACTAACCCAACTTTGTGCTTTCCTATCACACCTTGTCACCTCTCTATACAATAGAAAACTACCCCACCTTTTGAGGTGGGGTAGCATAGGACTATTTTACTTCGTGAGGTAACCGTTGTCTTCGGCATCCTGCAGGATACCTTTCATTGCTTGAGCAACATCCTTCTTTGTAACAAACCTGTTTATAACATCATTGAGCTGTGTAACAAAGCCTTCTGGTGCAGCAGATCCATGTATAATAGACGGGCAAAGTGTAACCGTTGCAAAGTCATGCATTGACCATCTTAGATATACATCATACTTACTCTTGTCTGCATCAAGTCTTGCTGGAATAGATCCCTTTATCGGGTTAAAAACATCTTGTGCCTTTACAGATGCCAAGAGCTTAAGCCACCTTAAGGCGTTCTTTGGATGGGGCGCCTTCTTTGGCAAACCAAATGTATCGGACACTACCATGAAAGCATTGCTTGTCTCTGGAACTGCAAACCATCCAAACTGCTTTCCAGGTGTCCACCCTAATGTTTTCAGGTAACCCTCAGCCCAGTCTCCCATCACATTAGCAAGTGCCTTTCCGCTAAACACAAGCCTCGTTGCATCTTGCCATGTCATTGCAGAGTGGTCTGTATTTATGTAAGAAAGAACTTCCTTCATTGTTTCAAGTGCTGCTTTGATTGCGGGGTTGTTGAAGGAGACCTTGTTCTTCCAAAGGCCATCGTAATTCTTTGGGCCCAATTTTCCAAGCATAATATCCTCAAATAGGTGCAAAGCTGTCCACTTATTCTTGTCTCCAAGTGCCAATCCTATATACCCATGTTTCTTTGCAAGCTTTAAATACCTTATAAACTCCTTCCATGTCTTCGGTGGTTTTGCCATGCCTATTTCTGCGGCAATTTTCTTGTTATAGAATACTACGTTACCCCTATGTACATTAACTGGCACGGAGTAAACATTACCCTTGTAGCTACACATGTCAAGGATTGCCTTTGGGAACTTGTCGTATGCACCCCATTCCTTCATATACTTCGTAATGGGCCTCATCATACCAGGTATTACATAGGTATCGATAAGCTCCATTCCTGCATGCACTTGGAAGGAATCTGGAGGATTTCCACCCAGCATTCTTGTCTTTAGCACTGCTTTTGCATTTGTCCCTGCCCCACCAGCAACGGTAGCGTTAATAACTTTTACATTTGGATACTGCTCATGGAAGAGCTTTATCAATGCATTGAGCCCTTCTTCTTCTCCACCACCAGTCCACCAGCTAAATATTTCCAATTCGTTCTTCGTAGATGCAAGCGAGCTGGTAATGGAGAAGCTTAGGATACCAACGCTCACAACCGCCACTAAGAGAACTGCCACCCACTTTCTCACTATAATCCCCCCTTAAAATAGATTTAACGTTAACGATACCGATCCTGTTTATATAATAACTCAACTGCCTATAATTTTCAAGGGCTATCACAAAGTTAATTCTTAAAGAGAACTTAAAGCCCTCTAAAGCATGTTCATCAAGAACTTAAAGTAAAATCTCTCCATTACTGGTTATCCCCGAAATGACATTCTAATGGGAAGTCCGTACACCAGCGCAGAGAGGGAACAAATCCGAGCTTCTCTAAACCACCTGTTTAGAGGAAAACTTGTCATATCTTATCTTCCTACTTTTAGAGATGATCCCAATGTCAACATATTTGCAGACTATGGCTTTGATGCAGATAAATTACAAAAACTCTTGAGGAAATATAATGCTGTATTGTGGGTCAAAATGCACACATCTGATCAGGGTCTAAATAGTCAACAGGTAGCGTCAGAAAGCCTCATTTTTCTGTCAGATGAAGTACTACCGGATATATACCCTCTACTTGTACAGACAGATGTGCTTATTACAGATTACTCAAGTGTCTATTTCGACTACCTCTTATTGGATAGACCAATTATATTTGCTCCATTTGACATAGATAACTATATAAGGAGCAGAGGATTTTACTACAATTATGCGTTAGTTACACCAGGGCCAAAGGCAAAGAATTGGGATGAAGTGGTGAATTATATTGAGGAAGCTATAAATGACCCACAGAAATACCAGTTAGAGAGAAGGAGAATCAAGGAAAAGTTTCATGCTTATGCGGACGGAGAAAGCAGCAAAAGGGTGTTCAATGAGATCATGAAATTTCTGGGAAGTTAACTATTCCTCTAACGTTGATACTATGTGCTCAAGGTTTATCAATTTTACACTTCTATTTTTAATTTCTATGATACCCTCCTTTTTCAGTTCCGATATAACTCTTGAAAGGGAAGGCCTTTCCACGCCGAAAAGGTTAGCCATTTCTTCTCTCGTGATTGGAAGTTCAACTTCCAGCTGCTTTCCATATTCACTTAAGTTGTATAAGTAAGCGACGACCTTTTCTCTTAAGGTATTCATTGTAGATATCCACAGTTTTTGTGTAAGAAAATCCGTCTTATCTCCCACTATCTTCAGAAAGTTCATAAGAAATTTCGGATGCTCATAGAATCCAGAGATCACAACATCTCTATGCATTACCCATACTACTACATTCTCAATAGCAATTACATCAACAGGAAACACATTGTTCTGTGCAAACAGAAAGTTGGGTGCAAGGATGGCAGGAAAAGACATGATTTCTAGCAACAAAACCTTACCCCGTGGATCCTGCATCTCTGCCCTAACTTTTCCCTCAGTCACAAAAAACAACCCTGAGCATTTATCTCCCCTGTACCTTACAACTTCACCTTCATGAAAAGTTTCCTTACGATTCTTACTGTCTAATACCAGTTTTCGTACGCCTTTTGCTGCGATTCCCTCAAAAATCGGATGCTGTAGAAGTGTATCGATAGGGTCCAAACTAATCCCCTCCTCGTAACAATTGTTACATACAAATTGAGTATACAGAATTATAATATAGGCAAAGCTAAAATTTGTAAAGCAGGAGGTGTAATTTCATGTTTTGTTTTCAGTGCCAAGAAACACTAAATAATAAGGGATGTACCGTTCAAGGAGTATGTGGGAAAACAGAGGAAGTAGCAACCCTGCAGGATCTTCTTATATACATGCTTAAAGGTATCTCCATATGGGCGAAGAAGGCAAGAGAGCTTGGAATAAAAACTGATGAAGCAGACCTCTTCATCGCGGAAGGGCTATTTTCCACTATAACCAATGTAAACTTTGACCCTGAAAGACTAAAGGAACTAATAGAAAGAGCCATAGCAATTAGAGAAAACCTGAAAGGTGCTTTTACGAAAACATACAGGGGAAAATATGGGGAAGATTTTCAAGAAGAGATGCATGATTCTGCCTTATGGAAACCATCCAACATATCAGACATGTTAGAGAAAGGAAAGTCTGTTGGAGTACTTTCAACGGCAGATGAAGATATCCGCTCTTTGAGGGAACTTTTAGTCTATGGACTCAAGGGTATAGCAGCTTATACAGATCATGCATATATACTAAAGCACTTTAATAATGAGATACTTTATTTCATAGAGGATGCGCTTATCGTAACTACGGATGATTCTGTTGCTGTTGATAAACTGATTGCTACCGTGATGAAAGCGGGAGAGTTTGCAGTGAAGGCGATGACTTTACTGGATGAAGCGAACACATCCACATATGGCCACCCTGAACCAACAGAGGTTTACACCGGCACATATGCAGCACCGGGAATACTCGTAAGTGGTCATGATCTACTCGATCTTGAGGAGATTTTGAAGCAAACAGAAGGGACAGGTATAAATGTATATACACATGGTGAAATGCTTCCAGCAAATGCATATCCAGGACTGAAAAAATATAAGCATTTGGTGGGAAACTATGGAACATCATGGCACAGGCAACAGAAAGAGTTCGCAGAGTTTAACGGCCCGATCGTAATGACAACAAACTGTATTCAAAGGCCGCTTAATAGCTACAGAGACAGAATTTTTACAACAGGACTTGTAGCATGGCCTGGTGTCAGCCACATACCAAATAGGATTGACGGAAAACCAAAAGACTTTTCAGCGGTAATTAAGAAAGCCCTCGAACTTGGCAACCTTAAAGAGACCCCGGGAAAAAAGATTCCTATAGGATTTGCACACAATACAGTAGAGAGCGTGATCGACAGAGTATTGGATGCAGTTAAGTCTGGACTAATAAAGAGATTCTTTGTAATGGCTGGCTGTGATGGAAGATACAAAGAAAGAGAGTACTACACTGAGTTTGCAAAAAGACTTCCAAAGGATACTGTGATACTCACTGCAGGGTGCGCAAAGTACAGATACAACATGCTTGATCTTGGAGACATTAATGGCATCCCTCGAGTGCTTGATGCAGGACAGTGCAACGATTCGTACTCACTCATAGTAACAGCGTTAAAGTTAAAAGAAGCATTGAATCTCAACGATATAAATGATCTACCAATATCTTATAATATAGCATGGTATGAACAGAAAGCTGTGGCAGTGCTTCTTGCCCTGTTGTATTCTGGTGTAAAAAAGATCCGTCTTGGACCAACCCTGCCAGCATTTGTATCTCCAAACGTTCTGAAAGTACTCGTGGATAAGTTTGATATACGTCCTATAACAACTGTTGAGAAAGACATGCAAGATATGTTAAAAGGCAACTAACACTTTACTCGAAGGCTAAAAGGGGCAGGACAACTTTGTCCTGCCCCTTTTTTATTGTGGTAGAATTTAGGGGGAGGTGAGAATCATGAAGATTACTACACTTGTTGCTTTTGTGGTGTGTATGGTCTCCATAGGGGGAATTTCACATAGTAACCAACATACAGACCCTGTGAAAGCTATAGATTGGGTAAAGCTCACGGTACTGATTGATAATCACCCATATGATGGTTTGCGTGCCCCATGGGGACTAAGTGTATTTGTTGAGACTAAAGATACAAAATTTCTATGGGACACCGGACCAGAACCTGAAGACCTCTTATACAATGCAGAAAAACTTGGGATAAATCTAAAAGATATAGCTTTTGTTGGCATATCGCATGAACATCACGACCATGTTGGGGGATTACCTGCTATAGCTAAGTTGCATCAGGGATTAACTGTGTATGTTCCAAAGGATATGAACCACAGGGTTTTCGACTGGATAAAGCACTTGAACCTTAATCCTATACCTGTGCAACATACCAAGAAGGTTGCAAATGGTATTGCAATAATAGGAGAATTATACGGGCCACCTTACGAAGAGGCTATAGCGGTGAACCTAAAGAGAAAAGGATTGATAGTATTGGTTGGATGCAGCCACCCCAGAGTAGATAACATAGTAAGTGCTGCGGTAAAGAGCCTTCATACTCAGGCATACGCTGTAATAGGTGGATTCCATCTGCTTAACAGCCCACACTGGAAGATAAAACGAGTGATCCCGAGACTCATGGATATGGGAGTTAAGAAGATAGCTGCAATTCACTGCAGTGGAGACTTCACGAGGAATTTCCTAAAAGACACATATCCAGACAATTACACAGAACTGCATGTGGGTAGTTCTCTAACACTCGGGTATTAAAACAAAGGAGGCAGTGATATGATGAACGTAAGACCATCGTGGTGGAACTTCTTTTGGCATATCTTGATATGCTGGGTGATCGCACCGGGCGGCGTCTTGTATCTGAAGTATGAAGGGTTTTTTGCAAAAGTAGATCCGTTGTATTGGAGAGTTACCATGTACTTTGTGTTTGGATGTGTTGTAGTCACGTTTATTGTGATATTGTGGGGGAAACTATCTCTCAAATTTACCGTTCACGAGGATAGGGTTGTCTTAAAGAAGGGAGTGCTTTCTAAAGACATCAAAGAGATATTCATCAAAGATATAAGAACCATTGACATAAAGCAAAGTCTGGTGCAAAGAATTATAGGAATTGGCGATGTAATGATCGCCTCTTCCGGTACATCCGGATATGAAATGTATGCAAGGGGATTGCCAAATCCAAATGGGATAAGAGAGATAATTCTAAAGTTCAGAGAAAAGGTAGATTAAGAAAATCAAGATCTCTTGGGGTATTCATATTCAGAAAGGAGAGAAGCGCTGGGTCTTCTCTCCTTATTTGGCTTTCTGGGACCTCACGAACATAAACTTCCTCATAGAGTGAAGATACTTTGAAGTTACCTTCTTTTATCCGTCTCTCTATAATATCCAAAATCCTCTTGTTGTAAATTGCCAGTAGTGGTTCATAGAAGCCATTCACTATAGGTACAATGACATCTTCCTCCTTGACGGAGGAAAGAAGACTCGCAACTAATGAGGGCACAACAAAAGGCATATCTCCTCCTACTACGAGGCTATACTGGTTATACGCCTCTTTTAAGCCTGCAAATATTCCCACAAGTGGGCTACTTTCTCTGTGCTTATCAAATATAATCCTATAATATGCGCTAACGGGATATGGTGGTTCCTTCACGACCAGTAAAATATCATCAAAAAGGCTGTAAAGAGCATCTACTATATACTCTAAGAGTAGCTTTCCGTTTATCCGCAGAAGGGATTTAGGTATACCCATCCTTTTTGACTTTCCACCTGCAAGTACTATTAAAGATGCATGCTCAATCATAACTTTTCAATTCTGACAGCACTCACTTTGAATTCTGGTATCTTGGCAATAGGATCAAACTTAGAGCTTGTAAGTAAATTAACAGCTGCTTCTGAGAAGTGAAATGGAATGAACACCATGCCAGGCATGGATCTGTCAGTAAGTTTGACTTTACCCTTTATACTCCCTCTCCTTGACGTTACTCTAACGATGTCTCCATCTCTTATGCCCAACTTTTCGCCATCACTTGGGTTAATTTCAAATAGCACTTCCGGCCTATATTCATTTATGGGGTCAGACCTCCTAGTCATTGTGCCAGTATGAAAATGCTGGAGCCACCTTCCTGTAGAGAGCAGATAAGGATACTCCTCATCTGGTAGTTCCGGAGATTCTTTATATTCAACAGGTATTATTCTTGCTCTTCCATCTGGATGGTTAAACCTTTCGGTATAAAGTATAGGTGTTCCAGGGTGTTCTTTAGAAGGACATGGCCACGGAATGCCACCATCCTTCAACCTTTCATGAGATATACCCGCATATATAGGTGTAACGGAGGCTATCTCTCTCATTATCTCGGCAGTAGAGTTGTAATTCATAGGATACCCCATCCTATTGGATATCTCGCATATAATTCTCCAGTCTTCCATGGCTTCACCGGGAGGATCGAGTACTTTGTTTAGTTTCTGGATTACCCTGGAAGTAGCAGTGTACGTACCATCTTTCTCAGCAAATGAGGCAGCCGGTAAAACAACATCCGCTAATTCAGCTGTTTCACTCAAGAATATGTCTTGAACTACCAAAAACTCCAGCCTCTTAAGAGATTCCTTAAGATGATTTATATCTGGGTCACTGAGTGCTGGGTTTTCTGCCATTATATACATAGCCTTAAGAGTTCCATCATAGGCATGGTCCATCATCTCAACAATGGTCAAACCAGGTTCAGGTGAAAGCTTCACGCCCCATGCATCCTCGAACCTTTTTCTCGCAGATTCATCACTCACTTTCTGATACCCAGGGTAAACATCTGGCAAAGCACCCAAATCGCAAGCACCCTGCACATTGTTCTGCCCCCTTAGAGGGTTCACTCCGGCACCTGACCTTCCAAGGTTCCCCGTAATAAGGGCAAGATTCGCTACGGAGATTACATTATCTGTACCCGACACATGTTGGGTGATTCCCATTGCAAAGTATATCCCTGCAGCTTTGGCATGAGAGTAAATATACGCTGCTTCTACCAAGTCATTAGCAGGTATACCCGAAATCTTTTCAACATAGTCAGGTGTGTACTTTCTGACTGTCTCTTTCAGCTTCTCAAACCCAACTGTTCTCTCCTCTACGAATTTTTTGTCATACCATTCATTTTCTATAATGACATGCATCATACCATTAAGCCACACAACATCCGTCCCCGGGTATTGCCTAAGCCAAATAGTGGCATATTTGACCATTTCTATCCTCCGGGGATCAACCACTATCAGTTTTGTCCCATTCCTAACAGCTTCCTTTATCCATGTGGCAATAACAGGGTGTGCTTCAGTAGTGTTGGAACCTGTTATCAATATAACATCTGAATCAAGTATGCTTTTGTAATCGTTGGTCATAGCTCCACTGCCAAGCGTCTTCGCAAGACCAACAACTGTAGAAGCGTGGCATAAGCGCGCACAGTGATCTACATTATTTGTTCCTATCACAGCACGGGCAAACTTCTGCATTATGTAATTTTCCTCGTTCGTGCACTTTGCTGAAGAGAGCACTCCTATGCTGTTAGGACCATACTTTTCTTTTATTTCCACAAATCTTCTGGCCACAAGATCAAGGGCATAATCTAAGTCCACTTCCTTGAAACTCCCATTTTCCTTCACCAACGGCTTCTTTAGTCTATCCGGGCTCTGTATAAACCCCCAACCGAATCGGCCTTTAACACAACTCCTGCCCTTATTCAAAGAGGTCTTGCTTTCGTAATCCGTAGTAACCTTTGCTATCATACCGGTCTTGATGTTCACATTAATTTCTATTTCGCACCCCACCCCACAATAAGGGCAGATAGTCTTTGTTTTCTTCAATTCATAAGATCTTCCTTTGCCCATTGAGGGTTTGTCTATCAACGCTCCAACGGGACACACTTCTACACACTGCCCACAATATACACACGAAGAGTCTATTAAATCTTTATCAAATGCAGTTGCAACTCTCGTGTTTATGCCTCTAAAGGCAAAGTTGATTACACCGTCTCCCTGTATATCATTACACACTCTTACACATCTTCCACAGAGAATACACTTGTTCATATCCCTTAAGATAAAGGGATTACTGCTATCTATAGTGTAATACTTTCCTCTGTTTCTATCTGCATAGGGAGAGTCTTCTATACCAAGTTCATAGGCTAAGTCTTGCAGCTCGCAATTTCCGTTTTTCTCACAGCTAAAGCAATTCAGGGGGTGGCGGGAAAGTATGAGCTCCACTACAAATCTTCTGGCATCCAAAACCCGCTTCGTTTTAGTGAAGATTTCCATGCCATCTGCAACAGGGGTTGTACAAGCTGTCAGTAATCGTGGAACACCTTTTACTTCAACGACACATACCCTGCATGCACCTACATCCTTCAATGCAGGATGATGGCAAAGTGTAGGTATATATATACCGTTATCTTTGGCAGCCTCCAATATTGTTATTCCTTGAGGCACCTCGTATTCCCTACCATCTATCTTTATTCTAACCATATCTATCCTCCTTCCATCCACCACGCTTACTTCTTCTCCCAGCAAACGCCGGCAGCACATTTCTTCTCAAATATGTGCTCCTCATATTCCTTCCTGAAATACCTTATGGTCGATAACACCGGATTCGGAGCAGTCTGCCCCAAACCACATAACGCCGTCTCTTTTATAAGTTTTCCCATTCTTTCAAGCTCCTCTATGTCTCCAGCTTTTCCTCTCCCTATTGTTATCCTTTCGAGTATATTCAACATCTCTTTCGTCCCTATCCTGCAGGGCACACACTTGCCGCACGACTCCTCCTGACAGTACTCAAGGAAAAACTTCGCCAAATTCACCATACAGTCGTCCTCGTCCAACACTATCAGACCTCCACTGCCCATTATCGCACCCGCTGCAGTCACAGACTCATAGTCAAGCGGCAAATTCAGGTGCTCAGAGGGCAGCACACCCCCAGAAGGCCCACCTATCTGCGCAGCCTTGAACCTCTTGTGCTCAGGTATGCCACCTCCTATGTCAAACACTATCTCACCCAGCGTAGTGCCCATCGGA
>CAZLJD010000010.1:0-30240 GCA_964559865.1 uncultured Synergistota bacterium | reverse complement strand
AGAGGTATTAATCCTAAATCCCACCTTACTCGAAATGATATCCAGTTGCTTATACGGATTCACCGAAAAGTCTTCATGCCTCAACACAATCCAACTATCCTCATGCTTATGTTTCTCCCTATAAAAATCAAGAACTTTATAAATGGCTCTCCACAGCACAGAAGCCATCATCTCAAATGAATCAATCTTCCTAAAAAGCTCTACATCGTCTCTCTCATAAAATCTCTCACACAACTCTATCTGCGACAGGAGGTCATCAAAGTTAAATCTCCAATTTAACCTTTTAATCGACAGATAAAAAGAAACAGGATGTCTGACAAGAACCACAACAGCAAAACCATAAAAATCATGAATATAATCACTCATAAAAGCCATACAAGGGTCCTTGATAAGCATCTTTTTACCAGAACCAAAGTGTTTATATAGCCATACTTCTCTCCAAAGCCTTGTACCAGTGATCTTTCTAACTACTTTTTTCCCAAAACTGCTACATCCTATATTGGTCCTCACAGAAGCTTTCATAGAGTAAAACTTATCAAATAGATCCCTATAATAATTGCTTGGATAAGGAAACCAGTGATTTACACCCTCTAAACCAAACTCCTTGTTAAACGGTTCCTGAAAGTACCAATAGCCTGCCCGCGAGAGGAGTTTCCCCAAAAAAGTCGTTCCACTCCTATGTATTCCGGTAACCAAAAGGTTTTTCATTTTTGTACCATCTACTCCATCCATCTCCTACACTATCCCACTTTCACTTAAATACTTTATCACCTTATCGACACTCTCTTCTATACTGAGTTTGTCTGTCCTTATATGCACATCTGGATACTCAGGTGCCTCATAAGGAGAACTTATACCCGTGAACTCAGGTATCTCTCCCTTTTCTGCCTTTCTGTAAAGCCCCTTCGGATCCCTTTGCTTGCAAATCTCTATAGGGGCATCTACAAACACCTCCACAAACTCATCATCTTCCAATAGGCTTCTTGCATACTCCCTATCTTCTCTAAACGGCGAAATAAAAGAAGTTATAACTACAAGACCTGCGTCCACAAACAACTTAGCTACCTCTGCTATCCTCCTTATATTCTCCTTCCTCTCCTCCCTCGAAAAACCAAGGTCCTTATTTAAGCCATGCCTCACATTGTCCCCATCCAATATATATGTATGAACTCCCATCCTATTCAATCTGAGCTCAAGTTCGTTCGCTATGGTAGATTTCCCTGCACCAGACAAACCCGTAAGCCACACCACACAGGGTTTGTGTGGTTTTATCCTGCTTCTATCTTCCTTAGAAACCTTGTGCTCATGCCACACAACATGCCTTGTCCTTCCAATAGAAGATATCAGTGCTACCCCTACAGTATTATTGGTTATTCTATCTATGAAAATAAATCCCCCCATTACCCTGTCATGCCAGTAAGGTTCAAACGCTATGGAACCAGAGAGAACAACCCTACAGAACGCAATCTCATTAAGTCCAACAGTTTTCCCACTCTTCTTTTGAAGCGTATTTACATCTACCTTGTAGTACACTTCTTCTATATATCCAGTGAGCTTCGTAGTTGCCCTTTTTATATCATAGACCTTGTTCAGGACCAACGGTTCCTCATGCATCCACACAACAAACACATCAAATGTATCCGATAGCTGAGGAACATTTGTAGCAGAGACTACAATATCACCCCTACTAATATCAACCTCGTCATCGGTGAGCAGAGTAATAGACATGGGAGAAAAAGCTTCAGCTACAGAACTTCTATCAGAGGCCGAGATGATCTCCTTAACTCTCGTTTTTACACCCGAAGGCAAAACAACCACTTCATCTCCAACCTTCACTGCACCAGAGGAAATATTGCCACAATACCCTCTAAAATCAGAACCAAAACGGTTTACATACTGCACCGGAAAGCGAAAGTTACCAGTATCCGTATTAACTCCTGTATCTACATCAATACTCTCAAGGTACTCCAAGAAGGTTTTACCCTCATACCAAGGCATATTCTTACTCTTTTGTGTTACATTATCTCCTTTCAAAGCAGATATAGGAACGAATATAATGTTGTCCTCCCGTAACCCTTCTGTTGGCAGCTTCAGAAACTCTCTCGACTTGAGCTCGCTCACAAAAGAAATGTAATCACTTCTTATAGACTCAAATACATCCTTCCGATAGTTAACAAGGTCCATCTTGTTAACAGCTACTATTATGTACTTTATACCAAGAAGTACCACTATAAATGTATGCCTCTTGGTTTGCGTCAACACACCATTTCTTGCATCCACAAGTATAACTGCCAGCTCTGCATTGGAAGCACCTGTAACGGTATTTCTGGTGTACTGTTCATGTCCCGGAGTGTCCGCTATTATGAACTTTCTCTTCTCGGTGGTAAAGTATCTGTAGGCAACATCTATGGTTATACCCTGCTCCCTTTCTGCCTGCAAACCATCTATGAGCAGCGAAAAATCTATCTCTTCATCTGTACGTCTATACTTTGATTCCGCCTTTAGAGCAAGCAGGTGATCCTTGAAAACAGTTCTCGTCTCATACATCAAACGTCCTATAAGAGTGCTTTTACCATCGTCCACACTGCCACAGGTTATAAAACGCAAAAGCTGTTTTTCTTCATGTCTGCGTAGATAATCCGATACATCCACTATCGCTACCGGCATTCAAACCCTCCTTAAAAGTATCCTTCTACTTTCTTTCTCTCCATACTCCCAACCTGGTCAAAGTCTATAAGTCTTCCCTGTCTCTCAGAATATTCAGCAAGAAGGGTTTCTCGGATTATCTCTGGCAAAGTGGTAGCCTTTGACTTTATAGCCCCTGTCAAAGGATAGCAACCAAGAGTCCTGAACCTCACCCATTCCATCCTTGCCCTTTTTCTCAACTCCTCAGGAGCTCTATCATCATCAACCATTATAAGTGCACCCTCATACTCCACAACCGGCCTCTCTTTGGCAAAGTAAAGCGGTACTACAGGTATATCTTCTACATATATGTAAAGCCACACATCGAGCTCCGTCCAATTCGAAAGAGGGAAAACCCTTATACTCTCCCCCTTATTCTTCTGACAGTTAAAAACATTCCACAGCTCCGGCCTCTGATTCCTCGGATCCCACCTGTGATGCCTATCTCTGAAAGAAAACACCCTTTCCTTTGCCCTGCTTTTCTCCTCATCTCTTCTTGCACCACCAAAGATAACATCAAATCTGTACTTATCAAGCGCTTTCTTCAAAGCCTCCGTTTTCATCACATCAGTATGAACTTTGCTTCCGTGAACAAAGGGATTTATGCCTCTCTTCACTCCTTCCTCGTTTATGTACACAATAAGGTCAAGTCCAAGCTCTTTAACCCTTCTATCTCTAAATTCTATCATCTCACGGAATTTCCACGTAGTATCCACATGCAGCAGAGGGAACGGCGGCTTTGCAGGATAAAAAGCCTTTAATGCAAGGTGCAACATTACCGAAGAATCCTTCCCTATAGAGTAAAGCATAACCGGATTTTCGGCTTCCGCTACTGCCTCTCTTATTATGTAAATACTCTCCGCTTCGAGCATCTTGAGGTGGGTCAACTTCTTGTGCAATACCAACTCTACAATCCCCCAGCCTACACGACATTAAACCTGTTCAACTACTGAACTGTAGTATATCACAAAGATCAATATCCTTCAAACCCATCTTGCCACATACAACCAGTTGTAAACATAATTTTACCAGCAAATCTCTCTAAAATAAAGGGACAAAGGAGTAAGGGGGTACTATATGCAGACAAACATAGTTTTGGGAGTGCACAGTGACACATCCACTATCAGATACCCTACAAAGCCGCCCTTTACTATATCCAAGAAGCATGGTATAATCTCACCAGTAAATCTTGCATAGAATAAAGGAGTAAGGTGATACAAATGCCCGTAAGCGTAGCATTTATAAAGGAACTGGAAAATCTCGAACCAAAGCTAAGACACGTCCTACTATCAATGCTCGAAGAACTCGAGCGCCAAAGAGAGGAATCTGTTACCAAAAAAGAATTCAACGAACTCAAAGAAATAGTAAGCAATATGGGGAAATCTATAATAGAGCTTACTGAAGCCCAAAAACGCACTGAAGCAAGGGTCGAAGAACTCGCTGAAGCCCAAAAACGCACTGAAGCAAGGGTCGAAGAACTCGCTGGAGCCCAAAAACGCACCGAAGCAAGACTAGAAAGCCTCGCAGCAAGGGTCGAAGAACTCGCTGAAGCTCAAAAACGCACCGAAGCAAGACTAGAAAGCCTCGCAGCAAGGGTCGAAGAACTCGCCGAAGCCCAAAAACGCACCGAAGCAAGGGTCGAAGAACTCGCCGAAGCTCAAAAACGCACCGAGACAAGACTAGAAAGCCTCGCAGCAAGGGTTGAGGAACTCTCCGAAGCCCAAAAACGCACCGAACACGAAATCGAAAAACTCACAAAACGCATAGCAACAGTAGAAGAACGACTAGAAGGCATATCAAACTCCATAGGATATACCTTAGAAAATAGCTCATACAAAACCCTACCACACCTACTACTCGAAAGATACAACATAAAAATAGAAGGTAAACTCCGCAGACAATACATATCCATCAACCACAAAAACATACAAGTAAACATATACGGACACGCCACCAAAGAAGATAAACACATCCTAATCCTTGGAGAATGCAAAGTAAGACCATCAAAAAAAGAAATAGAGCGATTCCATAAATACGCAAAACTAATAGAAGAAAAAGAAAACACAAATACCTTCCTTCTCTTCGTGGCTCACGACTTCCCACCAGAAATAGAAAAACTCCTCAAAGAAAAAGGAATAGCTTACTTCTGGTCCTACGAACTTTAGAAATTTTCAGCCATCGCATTTCACTTGCAAAAAGCCACTTCATCTTCATTATAGTGTCTTAAAAAACATCACCCACAATGATAAAATATACTCATACAAAAACAAGGGAGGTTGAATGTATGGAAAAAAAGAGTGCATGGGAGATACTATCAGAGAATGGAAAAACAGAGGAAGTCAACAAGTTGTCCGATAGTTACATCGAATTCTTGAACTCCGCCAAGACAGAGATAGAGAGTGTGAAGTGGATAGAAGAGAGAGCAAAGGAGATGGGCTTTAAATCCATTGAAGAAGTGAAATCCATTCAGCCAAAGAGCAAGCTCTACGCAATTGCAAGAGGAAGAAACATAGCGTTAATAAGGATAGGGAGTAGGCCCATAGAGGAAGGTTTCAAAATAGTCGCATCTCATATCGATGCACCTCGAATAGATCTCAAGCAGATACCTGTATTCGAAGACAACGAACTCGTTTTACTCGAAACTCACTACTACGGAGGCATAAAGAAATACCAGTGGGTAGCCATTCCACTTTCACTACACATCCATCTCGTAAAGGAAGATGGCAGAGTCGTAGACATCACACTCGGCGAAGATGAAAAAAGCCCTGCATTTACCATTGCAGACCTACTTCCCCACCTTGCAGCAAAACAGATGGAAAAGAAGATAAAAGAAGCCATAACAGGTGAGTCACTTGACATACTTGCCGGAAGCATACCAGAGCCCTCCCCCAAGGAGAAAGACGACAAGAAAAAAGAAAGGGTAAAAGAACACATACTCAGGATACTGAAAGAGGAATACGACATCACAGAAGAAGACTTTATAAGTGCAGACATCGAAGTTACACCTGCATTTAAGGCACAGTATGTAGGCTTCGACAAAGGACTTATAGGCGGGTACGGGCAGGATGACAGAATATGTGCATTTGCATCACTGCAGGCAATACTTGAACACAGTGATACCGAATACACCACAGTAGCACTATTCGTTGACAAAGAGGAGATAGGAAGCACAGGGATAACAGGCATGAAGTCTCCATTCTTAAAGGGTATAATGAGGAAGATAATAAAGCTCACAGGAAAGCCAATAGACGTAGAGGAAATACTTGAAAACAGCAAAGGCATATCTGCAGATGTTACAGGGGGTATAAATCCCACATACAAAGACGTTTACGAATTAAGAAATACACCCAAAATAGGATATGGCATATCGATAACAAAATTCACCGGTTCCCGAGGCAAGGCAGGAGGCAGTGAAGCCACAGCAGAATACATGGCACTAATAAGAAGGATATTCAATCAGAACAATGTTCCATGGCAAACAGGTGAACTCGGCAAAGTAGATGAAGGTGGTGGAGGAACAATAGCACAATATATGACAAACCTCGGCATCGAAGTCGTAGATGCAGGGCCACCACTCTTAGGCATGCACTCACCATTCGAAATATCGAGCAAGGCAGACCTCTACGCATCCTATATGGGATACAAGGTCTTCTACGAGAAAGCCTAAAACCGATATTCGGCGCCTATGTAAAAGCGACGGTCGTTAAACAGATCTTCCAGACGCAGATACAAACCGTAGTGCTGGGAGGTTGGATAGTAGCCCGAAATATCAACCTCCCAGTTGTGTGCTATAAGCAGGTCTGCTGAGACGTAAGCAGAAGAATCAAAGTAGTACTTATACCCCACACCAAGATTACTCCTAACAATACCAAATATAACACCACTTTTTTTACTCAATCTCTTTTCTACAACTCCCGTAAAGTGACTACTTCCACCTACATCACTAAAACCTATAAATATTGAATCAGGGCTACCCTCTTTAGAAAGTCTAAACCACAGGTCGCTCAATGTTTCCCCTTCTGTGCTCCCATATCTCAACCTTATACCACCCTGGTACCTCCAGCTTTTAACACTCTTTATGACATTTTCTGCTTCCTTCGTCATTTTTTCTATCTTGTGAATGGACGAAACGAGACCTCCTCCGCTCCCGGTCTCCTTTCCAGATAGACTATCTATAAACCTCTTCACGCTATTAGAAGCTTCCCTTATGGAAACAATCGTAGTATCAAGATTTCTTACGATGTCAGGTCGTCTCTTCAGCTGTACCGCAAACGCCTGAAAGTCTGTAAGTATCCTGTTAAGCTTTACAACAATTTTTCTTATGTCCCCCCTATTTGAACCAACTACATCTTTCAAGTCCACAACGAGGGAGCTGATATCCTTACTCAACGAGTTTAGCTTTTCAGAAAGTTGATCCCCTATACTACTTATCCTATCTACAACTTCTGATATTCTCTCCGAGCCTTCCTGAAGGTTGGATATAAGCCTTAATAACTTCTCTTTCCCCCCTTCTTTTACCCAAAAACTCCTAAAAGAGCTCAGAATACTGCCAAAGTCTTTAATACTATAGTTTAACTTAGCAATCATATCCCTAAGCCTGATAGGTGGTTCACCAGTTATAACAGTACCACTCGGCAGAAGCTTACCAGAAGGTGCAGGCTCTATGTCAACAATCTTGCTCCCAAGCACCCCCTGCATGGATATAAATACTTTGCTTCCCTCCCTCAAAGGATATCCCTTCTTCAAAGAGAGTGTAACCCTCACAGCAGAAGAACTATGTATGCGAATAGCCGTAACTTTTCCCACAGAAACGCCCAACTCTCTGACTTCAGCACCCGTCTTCAAGCCTTCCACATAAGGAAAGTCCACACGCAATATGTAATACTTCTTACCAAATTCCACTTTTCCACTATACATCAGTAAACCAGTTAACAACAGAAGTGCAAAAACAACAAAAAGACCTACTTTAAACTCTCTTTCCATCAGCCACTGCCCTCTCCCTTGCCTCAACAAACCTTTTCACTATAGGGTTTTCACTCATAAGTATCTCATCCATACTACCAACTTGAATTATCTGACCCTCGTATATCATGGCTACTTTGTCAGCTACAAAAGAAGCGCTCTCAAGGTCATGGGTAACCACAACAGCCGTGACACCCGTAGAGTTCACTACATCATATATGAGCCTATCCATGTTAGCAGCACTTATGGGATCAAGTCCAGTTGTGGGCTCATCAAATAACACAATATCTGGTTCGAATGCCAGTGCTCTTGCAATTGCCACCCTTTTCTTCATTCCACCACTAAGTTCGTCAGGGTACAACATCTCCGTCCCGGAAAGTCCCACTAACTCAAGCATACTTGAGACACGCCTCATTACTTCATCTGAGGATAGTCTCGTAAACCTCTTCAACCCAAAAGCTACATTGTCAGCCACCGTCATTGAATCAAATAGCGCTCCCATCTGAAACACCATACCAAATCTCCTGCGGACACGCTTAAGCTCCCTCTCCGACATATCAAATATGTTCACACCATCCAGCAGTACCTTTCCAGAATCAGGCGAAACCAGACCTATTATGTGCCTCAAAAGGAGCGTCTTACCAGAGCCACTGGGACCTAAGATAACAGTAGTTTTCCCCGCCTCTATCAAAAGGTTTATGCCCTTCAACACTTCCTTGTTTCCAAAGCTCTTCTTCAGATCCACAATCTCTATCAACTTTAGTATATACCTCCCCATACCCCTCCCCATATCCAGAGAGAGATTATATAATCCATGAAGAGTATGAGGTTTATAGAAACCACAACAGACATCGTAGTTCTATACCCGACACCCCTTGCCCCTCCAGAGGAGGCAAAACCTTCCGCACACCCAACAACAGAAACTATAAATCCAAACACCACAGATTTTATCAAACTCCCCCACACATCCTTAAACTCGAGAAAGTCCGCAACAGAGGCATGAAACACCCCCGATGCTATACCGCTATACATAACTGCCATGACATATTCACCAATCATACCCATAACCACAGAGAAGATATTAAGCAGAGGAACCATAAGTATGCCTGCTAACACCCGCGGAACACCTATGTATGCAACTGGGTCTATTCCAAATGTCAAAAGGGCATCTATCTGTTCGGTTATTTTCATAGAACCTATTTCTGCCGTCATTGCAGACCCAATCCTACCAGCAATCAGTATTCCAGAAAGCAAGGGAGAAAGTTCTCTTACCATCGTTAAGGCGCCTATCCCACCCACATAGTTCTCAGCTCCAAACCTTATAAAGCTACCCACGGTATTAACAGCTACCACCATTCCCATGAAGAAAGAAACCATCAATATCATGGGTAGAGAGCTTACACCAAACTCACGCATCTGTCCAACAAGCTCGTCAAACTCCCAATCCCCGGAAAATATTCTGGGAAACACCGAAGCTGTATGGAGAGAAACTCTGCCAACTGCAAGCAAAGGTTCGACAACAAGGAGGCCAACACCAGAAACTGCTCTGCGGAGCAACATAACTACCTCTTGCCAGAAGGAAGCCCAAACCTCTTCTCTATATAACCCTCTATATAGTAGCCTGTCTTCACTCTCTTCTTCAAACTATCTTTAAACCCTCTGGGCATCTTACTCACAAGTGGAAACACTTCAACAACAAGCTCGTTGTTGCACTCCCCTGCAAGGAAATCTTTGAGCTCTTCTTTCAAAGACTTGTAGGTCTTCGGTGCAGATTTCTTACTCTCCTTAGGATTTAGACCCACCATTCCTCCACCCCTGACAACCACCACAAATGGAACCCCATCCCACATCTTTGGTATGCTAAGAGTAACTTTCTTCCTAACAATACCCCCTCTAAAGTGCTTCAAAGAAATATTTACGACAAGCTTTGAACCATGCCTCTTTACATCAGCACCCTTTATAAACAATATACGATTCCTCTTAGAGACATTCACAACCACATCCAAAGATTCCGCAGAAACATTCCTATACTCGTTGCGCAATAAAAGTATAGAAAGATCCTTAATCTCCTGAACAGAAACCTTAGATATATCTTTAGGACTCCAGAAATAGTTGGTCCTCTTTACATCCATTGGCAACCCATAACCTATTAGAGAAAACGAGACCTTTGAAGTACCTTCACCTATTCTACCCCACCCTCTATCTATACAGCTCATAAGGGCAGCAGACAGAAAAACTGGCGTTAATTCACCGTCTCGGTTTATTCTAAATCCATACCTTCTAACCCTGTGGTGATCCTCATCAACAACCACCACTCTCACAGACATGGATTTAGGAAATCTACCAATGATACCTCCTATTGCCTTCTTCCTGTCTTCCACAAGGCTACCTATAACCTTCAGAGGGACACCCAACTTAAACGGTATATCTATACTCTTCACTATTTGGTAAACAAACGCATCTGTAAGGAAGTAATCTACATCACCCCTAAGCAGAAATGGATGTCCAAACCCAACCATTCTATTAGTTTTGTGATCTATATATGTAAGTGTCCCAATGGCCCCTATGTTAATATCGCCCTTGGTTACCTCAACTCCTATGGCAGAACCCGGCTGAAGGTGGACACGCCTGCTTATTCCCACGTCGTCTGGAACATCTACAATCTTAAAATTCCCTATTTTAGACAAATAGTCCGATATAATCCGTTTCCCCCTTTCGCTTAAACCACTAACAACTATCGGAGTCGCAACAGGTGTCATAACAATGGTACCAGGAGGTGCATTAACTTTCTTTTCGGATATCCACAGCCGCTTGTATTTACGACCATCATATAGAAGTGCCTGCTGAAGCCTTATCTTCTCTATTTTTCTTCTCTTTCTTTCCTTATACCAATCCCATACAGAGAGCATCTCCTTAATCGGTGTCACGAGACCCAGCGAGTGATCGGCCATTCTCCATCCATACCCTATAGCTCCAACTATCTTACCATCTATGAAGAGTGGACTCCCACTCATACCCGCAGCTATCCCACCCGTTTTTTCCACAAGGTCGGGAAATGCCTTTATAAGGATAAGATGGCTTCCGTTACTCCTTTTGAGTATCCCAAGCACTTCCACCTTAAAGGAAGAAACTTTCGTCCCATATATTACCGTTCGGATGTATCCCTTCATTCCTCTATGAACAGAAGAAAGTGGGAAAAAATTAGCTGCAACCGATGGTGATGTAACAAACAGCATAAGAAACATTACAAGAGCAATTCTCTTCAACAGCTACTCCTCCTTGATGTGCTGTGGGTAATTATACCACAAACAGGAAAATCCAAGAAGGTTAAACAGAAAAATAAATTTCATGAAGCCTATCGTAGAGAGGTTTTACCTCTTCAACTACAGAAGGTTTACTATCCCAATCTATTAGAAACCTATCTATCTTCCTTAAAACTGGCACATCATCAAGGCAAGGCAAACTTTCTTCTGCACTTACTATAACGCCGTCTGCACGTTTCAAAAGTTCTAAAGCATCTTTTCCGGGACAATCTTCAAGGGAAACGAATCTCTTGAAGCACGGATATCCATCAACCACATTGAAAAAAGTATCAAGATTTTTCACCCCATCCACATAGATTAGTGACACTGCCCACACACCCATGTCACATGCCCTCTGCATCTCATTAATGGACAAGGCTCCTCCCACTTCCAAAACCGTCCTTATCCTGTGAGAAGAAAGGAAATCAAGTTCTTCCCAGTCCATATAGGCATCTGCGGTAGAGAATAAAATGCCGCTGAGCTTCGAAGCGGAAAGAACAAAATCCCTTAGAAGTTGTTTCTTGGTTTTTCGAGATGCTATCCACATAGCTGCATCGCCCAGGTCCTCTGCAATGTAAACAGGTGCAGCATCCTCAACCTTTTTAGGGAAGTTATTCAACATACCTTTCCCGTAGCCGGTTTTCACCAGTATCCCTTTGCAACCAGCGTTTCTTGCCAGCAATAGGTCTTCAACTTTATCACCTACAACATAAGAGGAGTCTAAATCTATATTAAATTCCTCTACAGCCCTTTTTATCATGCCGGGAGATGGCTTTCTCGTATCAGATGGTTGAAAAGGTGGATCAACAGAATAGTATATAGCATCTATCATGGCACCACTTCTCTTTAACCGCCTTACCATCTCTGCATGTATATCCTGTAACATCTCTTCTGTCAAAAAACCCCTGGAGACACCTGCTTGATTGGTAACAACTATCACAAAAAAACCTGCATCTTTTAGCATCTTTATAGCAGGTGCTGCCCACCTATATATATAAAGCCTCTCCGGAGAATACACATAACCTACATCCTCATTTATCGTCCCATCTCGGTCAACAAAGACGGCCTTCCTCTTCACACACACTCCCCCAAAAAAGAAAAGAACCAGAAGGAAAAGGCTAATTTCTATCCCTATTTATGTAGGAATTCATCCCCTTTATAACACCCTCGTAATTATCAAGCCAAGGAAGTATCTCATAGTCTATTGCATCTGCCACTCTAAGAAAGTCCCCACCTTCCAGGGCATCAGATACATCATCAAATACACTCTTTAGATTGACCTCTTTTTGAGTGAACTTCCTGATGTCGTCTCCAAGCGCAGCATCCACCGTTGTCGGCTCTATAGCACCAAGTATCCGCAAGCTATAAGAAACAATCCTATTAAGCCACATTATACCCTCTATTGCCTTAGAAAGCGCATCCATGACATCCTTTATCTCTCCACTTCTTAGCCCCATGGATATGGCAGGTAGATGTTCTCTAAGGACGGGGATATAGCTGAGAGATTGCTCGAGGGCTCCAGCTATCATCTCTTTTGCATCAGAAGAGACAACGTCCATCTCCTCCACCGAAGATGGTTCTATACCCACTACTTCATCTACCTTCATTTCATTACCATCAACATCTGCCCGCATTATCACTCTGCCCTCACGCAACTCTTTTCTTCTCAAGTCATCAAAGAGACGCAAAAACTCCTCTCTCGACTGACACTCTCCGTAATCCTTACCATTCAATTTTACTTTCATCAATATCCTCCCGGCAATCTGGTAAGCTGGCCCGCAAGCCATGAACTTTGTTGCTGCATTTTGGATACTACTTCTTCCATATTAGTAAACTTCAACCATAATGCTTGCTCCTTGCTGTTGAGCATCTCTTGAAGATCCGCCTTTCTCTTCTCAAGTTCGTCAATCTCGGTATTTATGCTCCCTGTCGGACCTATTTCAGAATCTATTATACCACCATACTCGGTAAGAGAGTGCAAATAATCTTTGATCTTGTATGCTATTCCCCAGTAGCTTGTATCATCAGTCTCATAAGAGTATGTAGCAGTAATGGTAGCACCTGCCGGCGGGGCGCTCCCAAATATAATTTTGCCATTAATAGTATCTATCGTATACTGATTGGCACCAGGATTTTGAGCTACCCATTCGTACTCAACACCATTCACCTTTACAATGGGTTTCGTATCCCAAGAGACAGGTTTATTTGCAAGATCAAATTCCGTTGTGGTACCATCCCCTGTGCCAACATTCTCATCTGTTGATTCCTTACTATTCTTAGCAAACAGTAGATATACCTTCTCGGGATCGTTTCTTAAAGCTTGCCTGAACTTGTCTTCATCCAGTTTAAGGTGACCCAATAGCGCTTGTTGAACAGCAGCACCCGCATCAGATGTCGTATCACCGGTAGATATACCAACATCCGAGGCATTGCTTATTCCTGTAATACCTTCAACTATCGAAAACATGTCCCATCTCAGCCTGTAGTAAGCATCCTGAACTATAGAGTCATTTCTTAATATTCCTTGCTTCTTTTCATCATCGGTCTTTGGATTCAAAACTACCTTCTCATTCATTTTTTCATTAAGAAAATCTATAGTCTTGTTGTACTCAGTTATGAAATCCTTCACTGCCTGTACCGCTTTGTCTTCATCAAGCCCTATGGTAATAGTCGTTGAACCTGCACCCACAAGATGGAAAGTGACACCATTTATCACATCACTAACATCATTGGATGAACGGGTAATATCCACTCCATTAACAGAAAAGTGAGCATCAGAGGCAGCCTCAAGTTGGTTCGCAACCGTTTTAGAATCCGTTAAGATACCTACCTCCTCTAACACCTCGGACGGATCAGTAGAACCAGACACATCAGCAGAATCCTCATAAGTAATGGCATTAGAAGCACCAGTGCTGTTGCCTTTTATCAAAAGTCTCCCATCTATTATAGTTGCGCTCACACCCGCGTTAGCAGAGTTTATAGCATCTTTCACTGCAACGAGGGAGTAATTATCAGGCACCGTTATACTCACACCGTTTATCTTAAATGTATACGTACCCGAGCCGCTACCGGTTCCTATAGCTGCATACGGATCAGAAAACTGGCTCCCGAGATCCGACTCTGCAGTAGCTATATCAGTAACACTCAAATTATATGTCTGGAACTCTGCATCTGTCGTTGCCGTTGCCGTTGCTACATTACTATCTGAAGAAGTTGCCGTCCTGGAATTAAACGTAGAGTAGAACGTTAAGTCCTGTGCTTTCTGCTCAAGCGTAAAAAGCTGGCTATTAAGTTCCTGCAGTGCTTCCTTCCTCCATTCAAGCATCTGTTCCTTATCTTCTATTCTTTGAATTGGTTGTCTATCAAACTCAAGCAACTTATTTATAATAGAAGCTGTGTCAAGACCTGACGCTATCCCTCCTATCTGGAAAGCACTATCCATCTCTTATACACCCCCTTTGCTCTCTTCGGATATCCATGGGGGAACATTTATACTTTTTCATCAAACAGCATCCCTATAAACTTTATCATCTTTGCTACCATATCCAATATCTTTTCTGGAGGTATCTCTCTTATTACCTTATTCGTCTTTATATCAACGAGTTTAACCACTATATCTTTTGTCTCCTTATGCACAAAGAAGCGTGCCTGTATATCAAAGGCGTCCATAATTCTATTCAGCTTTTCTGATATCTCAGTTAAAGCATCCGCTTTGTCTTTTCCCTCTATATGTTGTAGCTGTTTGTCAATTCGATCCTGCTGCTTCTCAAAAAAACTTTTGTTCGTATGCTCAACTTTTACCTTAACCTGATTGGTGGAAGCCCCTTCTTGGATCTGTCCACTAACAGGAACAACCCCCTCTACCCTCATGTACACCACCTTCTTAATGGATAAAATAAGGTAGGGGCAAGATGCCCCTACCTATCTCACCCGTTATCTCAACAGCTGCAATACAGACTGCGGAAGCGCATTTGCCTGCGCAAGCATTGCTGTACCAGACTGCTGGAGTATCTGCAATTTCGTGTAGATCATCATCTCTTTTGCCATGTCAACATCTCTGATTCGGGACTCTGCAGCCTGCAGGTTTTCCGCTCCAACGTTGAGGTTGTTTATCGTATGTTCTAATCTGTTCTGGAAAGCACCGAGTTTTGCCCTCTCTGTAGAGACAGAGTTTATTGCATTGCTTATCGTAGTGATAGCTATTTCTGCCGTCGCATGAGTAGTCACATCTACACCGGTCAAGCCAAGGCTGTCTGTGTTCATAGAGTTGATGTCTACCTGCATTACCTCATCCTCGTTGGCACCCACATGGAGGAAGAGACTGTCATCTGTTCTGACCCTTATCTCAGCTGCACTCCCCCATACATTCAGTGTACCAACTGTGAGTGTGTCCTGCCAGTGCCACGGTGTTACATCACCATCAACATCTGCCTTCAAACCGGTGCTCTTCTTAGTGTAGTCGTAGTTAAGAGGTGTGTACACATGCCCACCGCTCTTTACCTTTTGAAGTGTAACTGTTTTACCTTGACCCTCAATTATAAGCGCATTATCCGCGTTGATGTCTATGTGCTTACCCGTCTCATCTGTAGAATAGACCCTCACTTTGACATTAACACCCGTCGTGTACCTTGCACCCTCTCCACTAAAGTCACGTATTTGATTCCTGTCAGGGTAACCAAACCCAATCTTGTCAAGATCGTTACCTGTACTTGTTCCGTAATCACCGTACATGATTATCTTGTTGTTCGTATCGGAGTTCTCCTGATACAGCCTCAACCTTGCATGGCTTGAAGTTTCAGCACCTACTACTTCCGCTTTCACATTGGTAAGAGCAGATTGAGCATTTATTGCCGCTGCCACGGAAACAAGGGTATTCAGTCCTCCTATGTCAATCCACACGCCATTTATCCTTATCTTACCATTTGCACCCAGAGCACCAGAGAAACTATTCGTAGTCTCGTTGTTACCCTCGTACCACCGGATCCCTGAGTCACCATTTGCAAGAGGCTCTATAGTGGTAAGACTTGTAGCATAATTCTGAGCAGCAAATCCAAGTTTATTAATATCTCCATTTGTATTGGTTAAATCTACACCCACACCAGGTGTAGTCTCTATTAAACGGAGCTTCCACAGGTGCGAGCTCACCGCTGTAGTGGCCCAATGAACCCCCGTCTGTATTCCCTCTGCTCTTACACCAGTCTGTGCCGAGTAATCATTAATAGTTCTTGCTATAGACTGAATGGTCATCTGTCCACCTGCTGCTATATTCAACACTTTCACACCGTTGATGAACAGCGACAATCCATTGGTAAATGTAATCACATCATTTGTACCGGTAGAAGCTGCCAAGCTCTTCTCCACTGCCTTCAAGGTACCAAAACCTATGTCCTTTAGTGTTTGTTCGTCTCCACCCAACGTTATCTCTTCGTTCGTTCCCACATTTTCCTGCGTGAGTTTAAGGTGATAGACATTGCTGTCATAAGGGTCTGCTTCCTTACTTGCAACCACATTCGTCTGAGATGTCTTCTCGTTTATCTTGTCAATTATGTACTGAAGTTTGTCCGTTGCAGAGTTGTATTCGTCAGAGTCGAGGTGTATGGCAACACCGTTAATAGTTATGGTTCCTGTGTGGAGGTGCATGTAAGTTGCACCAGTACTATCAAATGCAGTTCCACCCATCATTTTTGCCACGTCAGCTGCCTGATAAAGCTCCATCTGGAACTTACCGCTGTCCACTCTGCTATCTGCGCTAAGGTTGCTCACCGTGGCATTACCCGCCACCTTCAACAGATTGTAACTCAGACTACCAGTAAGTAGCTTCTTCGTATTAAACTGCGTGGTGTCAGCTATCCTGTCTATCTCGCTCTTTAGCTGGTCCACCTCTTTCTGAATCTGCTGTCTGTCAAAGTCAGTGTAGGAGTCACTTGCAGCCTGAACTGCCAGCTCTCTCATCCTCTGAAGGATAGCGTGCATCTCGTCCATTGCACCTTCTGCAGTCTGAATCAGAGATATACCATCCTGCGCATTACGGGCAGCCTGATTCAATCCCTTGATCTGCGCCCTCATCTTTTCGGATATCGCAAGACCTGCTGCGTCATCTGCTGCTCTTACGATTCTTAAACCGGAAGACAGCTTCTCCAAAGCCTTTGCTATCTTATTGTTAGTTATGGCAAGGTGCCTGTAGGTATCCAACGCAGGAATATTGTGGTAAATTCTCATAACCCATCATCCTCCTTGATATAGTTTTAGGAAGCCTCCCTTGCTTCCTTCTGGTGGTCTTAGCTAAAAACAAAACAACTCACTGGCAGGAAGACCACCCTACCCCTACCATGTGAGCCCTATACTTTAGCCCCTTATCACCTCCTCCTTGAGTTTTTCCATCATCCTGCTTATTATTCGTCACTATCCACGGAAACTTTATACCCAAAAATAAAAATTTTTCACTCCGGAGAACAGAAGGAAAAGACACTTGACACCAATCACACATTAAAGTATACTGAGTGTACTCAGTATATTAGGTTGGAGATAGGGGGTTAATGAATGAAAACACAATACGACATAGCTATCGTGGGTGCCGGTGTCGTTGGATCTTTCATTGCCTACGAGCTATCCAGGTATCGGCTTAAGATTGCTCTTATAGACAAGGAAAGCGATGTCGGTCTGGGGACAAGCTGCAGAAATAGCGGCGTGCTGCATGCCGGATTTTACTATCCTACAGGATCGTTAAAAGCAAGACTATGTGTGGAAGGAAACAGCCTCATGAAGGAGCTTCAAAAGTACCTGCAATTTCCAATGAAAGCCACCGGCAAGCTGCTTGTAGCTTTTAGAAAGGAAGAGGTTGAAGAACTCCATAGGCTAAAGGAACAAGGGGAAGCAAATGGGGTAGAGTTGGAACTGATAAAAGGAGAATCTATAGGGAAACTGCAGCCAGGTATTGAAGCTATGATGGGCATGTATTCACCAAACACAGCAATCCTGTCTCCGTACGGTGCAACTATCGCAGCAGCAGAGACAGCAGCAAGAAACGGCGTAGATGTATTTCTCTCAACAGAAGTCAAAACAGTAAAAAAAGAAGGAGATTTCAAACTGAAGACAAACAACGGGACAATAAGATCAAGATGGCTTATAAACGCAACAGGGGTTATCTCAGACAAGTTCTCATCAATGGTGGGAGTAGATGGATACAAGCTATACCCCTGCAGAGGGGAATATCACATATTAGACAAAAAGCTTGCACCTCTCGTAAAGATGCCTATATACCCCGTACCGGCAAAGGGGGTAAGCGGACATCTCGGCGTCCACATTACACCCACAGTAGAAGGACCTATTCTCATAGGACCGTCTGCAGAATACATAGACGATCCAGAAGACTACAGTTGCACCTTACCAGTGATGGAAAAGCTGTTTGAAGAAGGATACAAACTATGGCCACACTTCACGAGAAAAGACATAATAAGAGCCTTTTCAGGGATAAGGGCTAAACCCATCCCTCCCGGAGAAAAGGGCTTCAAAGATTTTATAATAAAAGAAGATCTGCCGAATTTCATCAATCTGGTAGGAATAGAATCTCCGGGACTAACAGCTGCACCTGCAATAGCAAAGATGATAAAAAAAATGATAGAGAAAAAGGAAAAACTAACGGAAAAAGAGAACTTTGACCCTTATTACCGTGGCGTAAAGAGGCTTGAACCCCTGCCAGAAGAGGAAAAAGAAAGGCTCGTAAGGGAGAATCCAAACTACGGTGAAATAATCTGTAGGTGTGAAAAGGTAACAAAACAGGAGATATTAGACGCAATAAACAACCCCATAGGTGCAAAGAGCTTAGTAGGAATAAAGTACAGAAGCAGGGCAATGATGGGAAGGTGCCAAGGGGGGTACTGCTTGCCCAAAATAGTAGACATAATGGAGAAGGAGTTTGGCTTAAAGCCGCACGACTTCTACTTACACAAACCTGAATCATGGATGTTTGGTGGGAGGTTGAGATGATAGAAAAGGATGTCGTCATAATAGGTGCAGGACCTGCAGGTATGGCAGCAGCGGTAAGCGCAAAGGAAAGCGGAGTAAAAGATCTCTTGCTAATAGAAAGGGAAAACAAGATAGGTGGTATCCTAAACCAGTGCATACACGACGGCTTTGGACTACACAACTTCAGAGAAAGCCTAACCGGACCTGAATACATAGACAGGTATATGCAGAAGATTTCACAGCTCGGCATAGATGTGATGTCCAACACAATGGTGGTAAATCTAAACAAAGACAAAGTCCTAACGGTGAGCAACCCGTCAGGAAGACTAAGGATAAAAGCAAAATCGATAATCCTCGCCATGGGATGCAGAGAAAGGACAAGAGGTGCAATATCTATACCTGGCAGTAGGCCTTCTGGGATATTCACAGCAGGTGTCGCCCAAAGACTCATGAACATTCAAAACTACTCAGTAGGTAAACGGATCGTGATACTTGGCTCTGGAGACATAGGCCTCATAATGGCACGAAGACTTACATTAGAAGGTAGCAAAGTATTAGCCGTCTTAGAAAAGCTACCCTTCTCAAGCGGTCTTCCAAGAAACATTACCCAATGCTTAGAAGATTTCAACATACCACTAAAACTCAGCCACACTGTAGTCAAAATATACGGAAAAGAAAGGCTAACGGGGGTGGACTATGCACAACTGGACGAAAGGGGCAAAGTAATAGAAGGAACAACAAGGCACCTGAACTGTGATACTCTCTTATTATCAGTAGGGCTGATACCGGAAAATGAACTCTCAGAGGAAGCCGGGGTCCACTTAGATGAAAGGACGATGGGAGCCATTGTAGATGATACTTATCAAACAAATATACCCGGTGTATTCTCTGCCGGGAATGTCCTCCATGTACACGACCTTGCCGATATGGCATCAATGGAAGGCAAAAAGGTAGGAATATTTGCATCAATGTATATAAGGGGAGAAATAAAAGAAGAGAAACTGTACGATGTCATTGCAGGTGAAGGTGTTAGATATGTATTACCACAAAAAATAAGCACACAAAGGGATGTTCAGCTACTATTAAGGGTAAAAGCCCCAATAAGGGACCATTACATAGTAGTAAGGGACTCAAAAAGGGTTATAAAGAGGAGGAAGGTGATAAACATGCATCCCGCCGTTATGCTATCACTATCCTTAAAGGCAAAAGAACTTGCAGAGACCAATGGCAGGATAGAGGTGCTCATAGAATGAAAGTAAGAGAGCTGATATGTATAGAATGCCCAAACGGATGTGAACTGCATGTAGAATACGAAGAAGGCAACCCTGATAGCATAAAAGTGGAAGGTGCAATCTGCCCCCAAGGAATAGAATACGCAAGAAGGGAGATATTCAACCCATCAAGGGTGATAACAACGAGCATATTAGTAGAAGGCGGGGAGATACCACTCGTAAGCGTCAAAACAGACAAACCTATACCTAAAGAGAAGATATTTGATGCAATAAGAGAGATAAAGCAGGCAAGAGTGAGTGCACCCGTGAAGATCCACGATGTACTGATAAGAAATGTTGCATCCACAGGTGCAAATGTAGTGGCGACCAAAAGTGTAAATAAGATATAGGGGGTAAGAACATGGGAAGCATAGTAGGGAGTCTTGTACTTGGTGGTTCTATGCTATATATAAGCTATCATCTTCTCGTTGCACTAAAAGATGTTGCCTCAGACAGCCTTTCTATGCCATACACAGCAATGTTAGGACTATTTGCAGTAATATCGTTCAGTGCCGCAATATTCCAATTATCAGACGCACTCAGACTATTCAGGAGAGGAGGTGAAAAGAAAAAACAGACACAAAGCCCAGTAAGAAGCTGAAAAAACATCTAAGGGGGTGTCTTGATTTGAAAAGAAAAGTGTTTATGGCCGTGATGGTAGGAGTCCTTCTGTTCTCCATGAGTCTTGGGGGAGTAGCGGTAGCCAAAAAGACTTTCATAACGATCTCCACTGCTACCACCGCAGGTACATACTACCCAATGGGTGTAGCAATGGCACAAATATTTAACAAGTATCTCGGCAAGTATGGATATGTATTTTCTGCACAGTCGTCTGCAGGCTCCGTGGACAATATTGCAAGGATGCAAAGAAAACAGGTAGAGATAGCCATTCTACAGGGCAAAGTGGCAAGATGGGCATATAACGGTATGTTTATGTACAAAGGTAAAGCAAAAAAGTGGCTTAGGGCGATCGGTGCACTATGGCCCAATGTGGTACACATAGTCGTAGCTCCAGGTATAAATGACATCAAAGACCTGAAAGGGAAAAAGGTAGTAGTTGGCCGTCCAGCCTCGGGTACGGAAACATCTTCGTGGATAATCCTAAGGAGCGTAGGACTTGACTACCACAAGAATAAAGATGTAATAACCCCCGTGTATGTAGGATATGCAGAAGCCGCAAAACTGTTAGCAGACAGGAAAGTAGACGCCATTATACCAGTTGGGGGACCACCAGTTACAGCAGTAACACAGGTAATGGCAGTAAGGAAAGATGTAAAACTGCTTGGGTTTACACCAGAGGAGGCAAAGCGGATAATAGAAGAAGTACCCGACTACTTTGAATTTGACATCAAAGCAGGTCTATATCCACATCAAAACTATGTAGTACACACAATTGCCCAAACCAATATTCTGGGTACAAGGGTGGACATACCAGAGGAGATAATCTACCGAGTAACAAAAACACTCTACACACACCTGAAGGAACTCAGAGAAGCACACAAGGCAGGAAACTTTGTAACGTTAGAGGGAGCAACAAAGGGGGTTAACATACCATTCCACAAAGGTGCAATAAAGTTCTACAAAGAAGCTGGGGTCTGGAAATAGGGAAAAGGCGGGTTCACCTTGGGTGAACCCGCAAAATACCAGATAAGGAGGAAATCAAGGTGAAAGACAAGGATGCATCCATCGTAGAGGAGTACGACATCAGTTACAGATACAGAAAAGAGCTAAGGCCATTTTGGTCATACACTATCGTAACATTAGCAATAGGCATGTCTGTGTTTCACCTGTGGAATGCAGGGGTGGGCATGCTCATGACGATAAAGCTAAGAGCCGTGCACCTTGCATTTGCATCAGCACTCATATTCTTACTGTACCCAGGTTACAAAGGTGCACCCAAGGATAGACCTTCAGTATTGGATATCCTCATGGCAGTTATGGGATTTGCCACAGGCATGTATATACTTCTGGACTATGATGCATACGTTGCCCGTGCTGCGTTTCCTATAAAGTGGGACTACCTCATGGGAGCATTTGCCATCGTGCTTACAATAGAGGCAGCAAGGAGGGTCGTTGGAAAGGTATTATCCATACTGGCAGCACTATCCATACTCTACATATACCTTGGCGATCTTTTCCCGGGCATGTTAGCACACAAACCCTTTGACTTCTGTAGCATAATATCTCAGATGTATCTTACAGACGAAGGAATATATGGCATAGCCCTGGGCGTATCAGCCACATTCGTATTCTTGTTCATACTGTTTGGCTCTTTTCTAAACGAAACCGGTGTTGGAAAATTCTTCATAGACCTTGCACTTGCAGCCACGGGAAGCAAACCCGGAGGGCCAGCAAAGGTTGCAATCATAGGAAGTGCACTCATGGGCACAGTAAGTGGGAGCGCAGTAGCAAATGTAGCTACAACAGGTACACTCACCATACCTTTAATGAAATCCATAGGTTACAGATCCCACTTTGCAGGTGCTGTTGAATCCGTTGCATCAACAGGTGGACAAATCATGCCACCCATAATGGGAGCAGGTGCATTTGTAATGGCAGAGTTTCTTGGAATATCATATGTGTACATAATGGTAGCAGCAATCATACCAGCTCTGCTTTACTACTTTGCTGTTTACATGCAGGTACACACAGAGGCATACAAACTTGGATTAAAAGGCCTACCAAAAGAGCGGATACCCATGCTAAAAAAGACCCTTAAGGACGGTATTCACCTCTCTATACCAATAATAGTAGTTATAATAATGTTGCTAAAGGGGTTTACCCCACTTTATACTGCATTCTGGGGCATATGGATATCGGTCGTGACAAGTACGCTAAGAAAGCACACCAGGATCACATTCAAAGGCTTTTTACACGCTTTAGAAGAAGGTGCACGCTCTGCGCTCGGCTCAGCGATCTCCTTAGCAGTAGTGGGCATAGTAATAGGCATGGCAACACTCACAGGTCTTGGAGTAGTAGTCGCAGACAACATCGTATTCATGTCTCATGGTATCCTCGTCCTATCACTTGCACTTACAGCCATAGCAGCTCTCTTTCTCGGTATGGGACTACCCACTACAGCATGTTACATCATAGCAGCAACCGTAGCCGCACCCGCACTAACAAAACTCGGTATAAATCCTCTGTCTGCACACATGTTCGTATTCTACTATGCCGTCCTGTCAAACATCACACCTCCGGTCTGCCTTGCAGCATACACAGGGGCAGGAATAGCAAACGCATCCCCAAACAAGGTGGCATTTACGGCCATAAGGCTTGGAATTGCAGGCTTCATAGTACCTTTCCTATTTGTTTACTCCCCATCCATTCTGCTCCAGAGCGCATCCTTTATGAGCGTAACCGTTGTACTCCTAAGGGGACTGTTAGGAATAACTGCTATCTCAACAGCATTCGAGGGATACTGGTTTGGCAATCTCAATATATGGATAAGATTAATATTGGGACTTGACGGCATACTACTATTTATGTCAGACTATAGATGTCAGATAGCAGGCACAGTTGTATGGGCACTACTGTTTATACCTTTAACTATCAAGGGGTTGAAAAAAAGAATTGAAGGTCAAACGGGTATATGAGAACATAGCAGAGGAGATCCGAAGGTGGATCCTGGACGGAAAGCTAAAAGCAGGAGATAGATTGCCTTCCGAAGAAGAACTAATCAAGCAATTCGGTGTTAGTAGAGCTTCTTTAAGAGAAGCGTTTAGATTGCTTGAATCCATGGGACTCGTAGAGACCGAACTTGGCAAAGGGCGTTTTGTAAGAAACATCTTGAGGAAGGAAAATCAAGAACTCTCAGAAGCACTAAAAAACGCCCTTATTGCAAGAGAACTTGTAGAACCATCAATAGCCATGTATGCTGCTCAGGTAGCATCAGAGCAAGACATAAAAAAAATTCAAGAGGCACTACGAAGGCTGGAGCTCAGTTACAATCTGGGGTGCTCCGAATTCCTGGTCCACGATAAAGCATTTCACATCGCAGTTGCAGAGGCAACCCACAATTTTATGCTGATAAACTTTGTTCTCGACTACAAAAGCGTAATAGAGGAATTAGGAGCAAAGACTCTCAATGTCAAAGGAAGGAGAAAACGCTCTTACAAAGAGCACCAGCAGATATTCGAAGCAATAAAATCCCACAATCCCCAAGCCGCCCACAAGGCAAACCTCCTCCACATACAGAATGTGAAGAGAACCATAGAATTCCTATACGGCAAAGGAGTGATAAATAAGTGCAAAGATACCGGAGAGTAGACATAGCGGTAGTAGAAGAACTCAGATCGATAGTTGGCAAAAACAATGTAATATACAACAACAAAGAGAAACTCCAAAATTACGCACACGACGAAGTGCTTGGACTGGCAGCAATGCCAGAGGTGGTAGTAAAACCAGAAAGTGCAGAAGAAATATCAAAGATACTCAAACTAGCAAATGAAAGACTCATACCAATTACACCTCGTGGAGGTGGAAGCGGCTTATCCGGAGGTGCTGTGCCCGTCCTGGGTGGCATTGTAATATCATTCGAGAGGATGAACCGAATACTCGAAATAGATGAAGATAACATGGTAGTAGTCGTAGAGCCGGGAGTAATAACCAACGAGATAAACACGGCCCTAAAAGAAAGAGGACTCTACTATCCAGGTTACCCTATGAGTGTGGAAAGCTGCTTTATAGGTGGAAATGTCGCCGAAAACGCAGGCGGGGGAAAGGCCATAAAGTACGGCGTAACAGGAAAGTATGTGCTGGGTTTGGAAGTGGTTCTACCAACAGGAGAGATTACCCATTTCGGTGGCAAAAGGGTAAAAGATGTAACCGGATACGATATAGTGCATCTCCTCGTCGGTTCCGAAGGGACTCTGGGAATATTTACTAAGATCATACTGAAGATCGTCCCTCTGCCAGGCAAAGTAGTGGACTTATTCATTCCATTCTCATCAGTAAAAGACGCCATAAATACCGTATCGAAGGTCATGAGTGTGGCAGGAATCATACCAACAGCCGTCGAATACATGGACAAACTCTCAGTTCAGACAGCAGTAAAGTATCTGGGAGGAAAGTTTCCAATACCAGAAGCAGAAGCCTACTTACTCATAGAGATAGACGGTAGAAACAAGGCACAACTGGAAGAGGATTACGAAAGGATAGGAAATCTATGCATGGAGAACGGTGCAATAGATGTGTTCATCGCGGACAACAATTCAAACTCGGAGAGAATGTGGCGGGTAAGGAGAAACATTGGAGAAGCATTTGATAGACTCGAACCCATACAGCAGGGAGAAGACATAGTTGTACCCCGAAAGGAAATACCTCAAATCGTCGAAGAATTACAGAGACTTTCAGACGAATTTAGCGTGCTCATTCCAACATTTGGACATGCAGGAGACGGAAACTTACACCCAACAGTAATAAAACCCAAGGACATGGAGATGAAAGAATGGGAAGAGCTACTCCAAAGACTCCTACCTAAGCTCTATGAGAAGGTCAAACAGCTCGGAGGTACGCTAAGCGGTGAGCATGGCATAGGGTACAAGAGAAAGAAGTTCCTGCCGATATTCTTAAGCAAAGAAGAGATAGAACTAATGAAGAGGATAAAATTGGCATTTGACCCCAACCTCATACTAAATCCGGGTAAGATATTCGATATAAATATGGTATAATTATTCAAAATAATATCGGCAAACGGGGGGATAAACTTGAACATATTAGGCATAGACATAGGAGGAACAAAGACAGCATTCGGTATAATTACAGACAACAAACAAGTAGAAAGATTCAACATAATACCCACAAAGGAGCACTATGAAGAAGAGTTAGATGAGCTCGGAGAGATTATATCAGAGATGAAAAAGGAAGTCAGGATAGATGGTATAGGAATAGGGCTACCTGGACCGTTAGACCCAATGAAAGGAGTAGTATTCTCTATTACCAACCTGGAAGGGTGGAGAAACATCCCACTGAAGAAACTCGTCGAAGAGAAAACGGGAATACCTGTTTTTATAGACAACGATGCAAACGCAGCAGCAGTTGGAGAATTATACTTTGGTAAAGGAAAGGGGTTAAAGAACTTCGTTGTAGTCACACTGGGAACTGGTATAGGCGGTGGACTGATAATTGATGGAAAACTGTACAGAGGAGCTGGATTAATAGCAGGAGAAGTTGGACACATAAAGGTAGAATTAAGCGGTGGAAGGCTGTGTGGTTGTGGAAAGAGAGGGTGCGTTGAAGCGTACGCATCTGGTAAAGCCATACTGGAGATATTTCGTGAGTTGGTAGCAATAAGGGCACACACAAATGCAGACTTGCAAAACCTATCCACAAAGACGATATTTGAAGCTGCAAAGCAAGGAGACGCGCTGGCTCTTAAGGTAATAAGACAAGCCGCAGAATACTTGGGCATGGCCATGAGCAGTCTGGTAAACATACTGAATCCCGAAGCTATCATATTCTCTGGTGGACTTTCAAAAGAAAGAGAACTGTTAGTAGAACCAGCTTCAAAGATAATAATGGAAAGGGCCATCTCTGAAGCAACCCGCAACCTTCGAATAGAGGCCACAGATTTAGGGAGAGAGGGCCCTGTCCTTGGAGCCGCCGCTCTGTTCCTTGAGTCTATGCACCAAACTTCTTAAGCCTAAGCGCATTCGCAAGAAGGAGTGGCAGTATCTCTTTCGCATAAAGGTGTCCAAGCCCGCCCCTCGCAGCCTCGGACTCGGTAAACCTACTGGTACCATCGGGCCTGATATAAGGAGAATACAGCAAAAGCGGGACGGGATGCCAGCTGTGAGACTTTAGCAATGAAGGTGTGGAGTGATCACCAGTAATGGCGACAACATCCGGCTCCACAGATAGTATCTCAGGGAGCCTGGAGTCAAATTCCTCTATAAGGGATATCTTTTTATTAAAGTTACCATCTTCTCCATAGGAGTCCGTCTTCTTCAAGTGGAAGTAAACAAAATCATACTTCCCCCACAGCTCCTTAAACAGATTTATCTCGTTATCCAAACCATGTTCTATGTGTGGAACATCCATTCCAACAAGCTTTGCAAGTCCCCTATACATGGGATAATCCGCAATACCAAGCGCTTTTAGTCCATACAACTCCTCCATAGAAGGTAAGTGTGGATGCCTTGCAAAGCCCCTCAGAAGCACTGTATTCGCAGGGTGTCTATCCTTCAAGAGCTCCGTTACGATCTCTATGAACCTATTAGCTATCCGAGCAGTAAGCTCTGAACGAGAAGTCATCGCCTTTGCAGGCTTTGGTGGAAGACCTGTCTCCTGCGGGTCTGCATCTTCAACCTCATCGTAAAGCTCGTCACCTCTGAGAATGAGTACAAACCTGTGCTCCTCACCCGGATATATGAACACCTGAATGCCATCTATTTCTTTTACCCTCTCTGAGAGGTATGCGCATATCTTCCTATTCTCCTCAGTAGGTATTCTGCCTGCCCTTCTATCAACGATTTTACCATTTTCTATGGTAGCAAAATTTCCCCTAACAGCAACATCTTTACTACTCACTTCAACACCAACACCCAGAGCTTCAAGGATACCCCTGCCAATTTCGTACTTCAACGGATCATATCCAAATATACCAAGATGTCCAGGACCACTACCAGGCGTTATCCCTCTACCTACGGGGTGAGAGAGTCCCAAAACCGACTTCTTAGCCAAGCCATCAAGATTTGGGGTAGTAGCTGCTTCCAGTTCCGTTTTACCGTCAACCACAGGTAGCCCCCCAACTCCATCCATAACTATAAGAAGTATCTTTCTGTCGTTTTTAACCCACAAGCCCTTTATTACCTCCTCCATATCCATGACAATCCCCCTTTCCGCATCAATCTTTCCACCTATTATGCAACCAGAACCAATGGTCTGGTTGTAACCTTATGTACTTCTCTATTATACCATTGACTTTTGCTACATTCACCGCATATGTCTTTTCTCTATTCTTAAAAATTTCTATCTCTATCGGCTCTTCCACATACAACTTGTACTTAAACCCATTTCTCACTACAAAGACAGGTACCACAGGACTACCCGTCAGGAGTGCTGCTGCAACGGGTCCCTTAAAACAGGATGTCTGTATACCAAGAAACGGTAAGATAATACCAGTATCACCTCCATGTTGATCCGACAAGAAAACAACCATATTCCCCTCCCTAAGGAGGGTTATCATATCCTTCATGATCTCCTTTTTGTAAATTATACGAACTCCCATCATCTCCCTATAGCGATTCACCATTCTGTCCACATATACATTACCCTGTAACCTAACTATGGCGTATGCAGGGTAGCCCAAAGCACCCAGAATTGCCCCCAAAAACTCCCAATTTCCAAAGTGCGCCGTTAGGAGAACCACACCTCTACCCCTCTCTAACGCTCTATCCATTATTTCCTTCCCACTAATCTCAACGAGCGAAAGCACCTTCTCCTTCGTCAATACCGGAAACCTCAAGAACTCCATTACATCCATAGTGAGATTCTCATACATTTTCCTTAGGATAAGCTCTGCCCTCGCCTCGTCAACATTCATGGTCCTGAGGATGTTGCGAAATGCCATCTTTTTTCTGGAATTAGGGATTCTATAAAGGAACCTGCCCAATAACCTGCCAAAACTAAGCGCAACCTTCCGAGGTAGAACAATGCAACCGGCAGACAACAACCTTAAAAAGAGATACACAACGTAATCACTAACTTTCATTTTTCAAAGCACTCTTCGGTATCAAGACAGATGTTCTGCCATCTACTCTATAACCCAGCATACTCACACCAAATACCTCCTCTATAAGTTCAGCATTTAAAACAGAGATAACATCACCCACAGACCTTATCTTACCATCTTGCAATAATATTATAACATCTGCAAACCAGCCCGCCATGTTTAAGTCGTGCAAGACTGCAACTACCGTCATCCCATTCTTTACGATTCTTTTGCAGAGCTCCAGCACTGCTACCTGATGATAGATGTCAAGATGAGAAATAGGTTCGTCCAGTAGGAGAAACTCCGGCTGCTGAGCAAGTGCACGAGCAATCAACGCCCGTTGAGCTTCACCCCCGCTAAGTTCCGAAAAAGCCCTATCCATAAACTTCTCAACATTCACAGAAACCATTGCATCGTAAACCACCTCAGCACCTACCTCAGATCTGATTTCCTTCTCTCCGTGAGGATATCTGCCCATAGATACTATCTCATACACGCTAAGGGAAAGGTTCCAATCAACGCTCTGAGAGACAATAGCCACTTTCTTCGCTATCCACTTTCTATCCTCATATCTAAGTGGTTCTCCATCTATAGAAACCTCCCCCTCCCATGGTTTATATATACCAGCCATCAACTTCATCAGCGTCGTCTTACCAGCACCATTGGGCCCCACCACCGCATAAAAGCTACCTTCTTCAACTCTGAGTTCTGGCACATGAAGAAAAGGTTTATCATATCCAAAGACTACATCTCTCAGCGCCAAGACTCTCCGTGATCCTACCAATTCTGCACCTCCTCCGTTTCAACTCCACTTAAAAAGACCCCAAGCTTAATCCCTAAGCCTAAATACAATGTCCGTAATTACCCTAACATCCCTAAGTACCGGACGAAATCTCCATTTGCTAACTGCAGAGACGGCTGCCTTATCAAGAATCTTCTTACCTGAGCTTTTCAAAATCTTAACACTATATACCGTTCCGCTCCTGCTCACCATAAAGCTAACTTTCACAACACCCTCATAGCCTAACTGCCTCGCTACAAACGGATACTTAGGAACCACCTTCTTGACAAAGCTCAACCTCTCTATGGAAACAGTGCGTGGTTTCTCATCCACACAGGGCTTAGTAACCTTTCCACCTGCACGAGAAGGCTCACGGGAAACATATTTTTTCGGTGCTACAATGTTTTCTTTCGGTCCTACTGAAATCTTTTTTTTGGTAGCAGCCTTCCTCTTAACCTTAACTGTGCTCTTCGCCTTGTGTTTTCTTTTATAGCTAACACGAGCACTAAATCTTCTCGTGATACCAACAAACCTCTTAGGAATAGGCTTAAACACCGCTTT
>CAZLJD010000009.1:0-40785 GCA_964559865.1 uncultured Synergistota bacterium | reverse complement strand
AGTTATTGCTGTATTAGGTGTGACCATAGGTAGTGCAATGGTTTTTTTCACTGGGGGTCTTTCTGTAAACTCCCTTGTGAACAGGATGATAGATGTCGTTCAAAATGCCAGAGTTGCGATAAATAAGATGGTGACAGAATTGAGGATGGCGGAGGCCTCTTCAATTACGATTTCACAGAATATACCGGGTCACCCAGAGTATAAAAAGGTGGGTTTCGTTGATGCGGATGGTGATACAAGCTATTTTTTGTGTAGCCCTTCCTACAATGTATTTACTATTTACTACAAGAAGGATGGAAGTAGCATACTACCACTTACAGATGGCAAAAATAGTTCTTCAGATAAGTACTATGTTAATGTGGATACTCTTGACTTCGAGTGGGATGCTGCCAATCATCTGTTGAATATATACCTTGTAGTTTCTTCTCCCACTGATATTCATGGTAAGACTCGGAGGTATGAGGTTAGAAGCTCTGTGTGGGTGAGGAACCCATGAAAAAGGGATTTGCACTGCTATGGGTAATAGTTGTCTTGGCTTTTTTGGGGATAATCTCAGTTTCCCTGTTCTTTGTCGTTAATACCCAGCAGGTAGTGTCTAAAAATTATCTTTTTGAGGAGCGTGCCTTTTGGGCCATGGAGGGTGGAAGAGAATGGGGAAGGACATGTTTTTTCTATGAATATACTCACCCGGAGGCTAATTGGTTCCCTCAAGCGTGGAGTTGGCTTTCCGTTTTCCGGAGCAACTTTTACTTAAACTCTCTTTCTATGAGGGAGTGGAAGAGTGTAAGTAGCATTTCTCCATTGTCTTCTTATGTCTTGATTTTTAAAAAGGATGGACTTATTATCTTTGATAACGGTGAGAAGTGTGATGTATATGTGTATGAGGATAACAGTAGTGAAAAGGCGGGCCTTTACGTTACATGGAGTGGGCAGATTTATTTCTACTTGAGGCTTGATATTGTTGTATTTGGTAGAGGTAAATTTGAGGGGGCAAGATCTACTGTAAAGAGCGTGTATGCAGCGGAGTATAGATGGAATTTATTTTAGTGAGAGCAGGGGGGTGTAGGTGTGCCACTGATAGACAATGTAAAGAATCGGATGGAAAAGATAATCAAAGATGAGATTGAGAGGTTCTTAAAAGATAGGGATGACATCTGTAAGTGTGAACAGTGTAGGGCGGATATGTATGCCTATGCGTTGAACCACTTACCTCCAAAGTATGTTGTGAGTGATAGGGGAGATATACACTTTAAGACGGATATTATGAGTGTTCAGATGCAGGCAGATATTACAAGGGTGGTTCTAGAGGCTATAGAGGTGGTTTCTAAAAGACCGAGGCATGGGAATAAGAAGGTGGAATAGTGCTTTCTGTAGGTATTGACATAGGAACTTCTGCCGTTAAGTTTCTTGTCCTTCAGGGTAGAAGTGGGAAATTTAAGGTAAGGGAGATGGGGAGCCTTTCTTTACCTGTAGGGGCTGTGAAAGGTGGCAGAATTGTAGATGTACAGAGGGTCTCTTCATTGTTGCAAGAATACAGACCTGTGTTTAAAAAGTATAAAGGTGCAAGAGTGGTTAGCGCAGTATCTGTGAGTCAGGTTATTGTGAGGACGGTAACGGTTCCTCTCGCTTCTGAAAAGGAGATAAGGAATTTTCTCTCTCTGGAAATGGAGAGGTTACTTCCTGGTGAGGGTGAAGTAGTATTCGATTTTAATATACTCGGTAAGGATGAAGAGGGGGCAAAGGTGTTTGTTGTTGCGACATACAGGAGAGTGGTTGACCCAGTTTTAAATCTCCTTGAGGGTGTAGGTGTTTTCCCTGCGGTGTTGGATGTGGATATCATCGCACTTTTGAACCTCTATGAGAAGTATTGTAATAGTATGGTCCTTTTGTTGGATGTTGGTGCTGGAGGTAGCAATCTCATTGTGTTTGGTAATGGAGAAATTCCTTTGGTGAGACACACAACTGTTGGTGGAAATATGTTTACTGGGGTGTTTCAACATGTCCTTAATTTGGATTTTGAAGCTGCGGAGGAACTGAAGAAGAAGGGGAAGGTAGATGGCACCGTTAAGGAAAAACTACAGGAGGTTTTCGAAGATCTATATAGGGAGATTGAAAGGGCGTTTGACTATCTTATAGGAGTATATAGGGATATACCTATTAAGCGTGTTTTGGTAACTGGTGGTGGGGCTTTGGTAGATGGATTTATGGACTGGCTTGGGGATAGGTTAAGCATGCCGGTAGGCTGGGCAGGGGATTGGCGGGGTGTTGAGGGCTTGGAAGGTGACTTTCGTGATAGGGTACTCATGGATGTCCCTTTTGGACTTGCTCTGAGGGGGATTGAAAGGTGATAAAGATAAATCTTATCCCTGCCTCTGAGATTGCGAAAAGAAGGTGGAATACGCGCAGGGTTTTACTTTTTGCCCTAAGCGGTGTGATGATAGTTGGAATGGGTTTTTTGATAGGTTTGGACATATACGAATGGTATAATTACTCGGCTTCCCTTGACAAGATTGAGTATTCTGTTGAGCGGGTGAACAGGGATATTCAGAGGGTAGCAGCCTTGATTTCCAAGGATGATAGGTATCTTAAGTCTCTTGTGAACTTGATTAGCTCCACGGAGGCTAAGTTGGGCAATATAACGCCTTTTCTACTGTTTGTTACTGCCGATATTCCTTCAGGGATGTGGTTAGAATCCTTGGATTTTGATGGTAGTGTGGTGAGGGTCGAGGGTGGAGCATTTTCGGATGATAGTATTGGGGATTTTATCTCCAAGTTAAGAGATTCGGGAGTTGTTGCGTCTGTTTCCATGCCCGTGATAAGACATGTAGAAAGTTCTCTTGGTGTAGCGGAGTTTTCTTTTGATTGCAAGCTCAAGAGAGGTGTAACTAAGTGACATTAAAGAGGCTCATGGACTATTTTCAGAAGGAGGAACAGGCAACAAAGGTGTCCTTAGTTATACTCGCTGTGGTTTGGGTATTGTACTTTACTGTTTTTCTTCCGCTGGATGGGAAAGTTGCAGAGGTAAAAGAACTGATCAGCAGAAAGATGGTCCTTTTGGCACATGCACAGGGTAAACTTGTAGAGAAGCGATTGGAGAGGGACAAATTTACAGAGTTAAGAGGTGAGATAGAGAAGGGAATCCTCCCAAAAATAAACCTGAGGATCTATAAAGGAGATGTTTTGGCCTTTATGACTGGTACGGCCAGTAAGTTTGGTGTGAGGTTGGATTCGATAAAGCCAAAGTTGGGTAAAAAGAGCATATCCATTTTTGTGTCTGGGAGTGCTGAATATTATGCCTTTGTGAAGTTTTTGCTTGAGATCGAACATTCAGAGTATTTGATTTGGGTGAGGAAGATGGTTATTCGGAGGTCACGAGGGGGGGTTAACTTCCGTTTACTCCTTGTTATTTATGGGGAGGTCAAGTAGTGGAAGATAGTAAGTTTTTGCACCTCTTTTTGGTTGCTCTTATGCTGGTTACAGCGCTTGTTGTCTGGTGGAAGGTTGCAGATTATATTGGAAGTATGGCTGTCTCCTCTATCTCCCGTGTAGTAGTGGAGAGGAGCCAGCCTACTAAAGGTGTCCGTACGGTACAGCTTCTAAAAGATTTTTTGCAGAGCAAGAAGGATGCAGAAGAGATGATCGGTGTTGTAGATAAGTTCATGAAGGAGGGAAAGAACCCATTTTCACCTCCAATGATTGAGGAAAACACTAAGAAGGCAGCAAGTGTTGAGAAGCCTGTTATGCCTACTATTGTTTTGAGGGGTATAGTGATATCCGGTGGTATTCGGATAGCAGTTTTGGACATCGGAGATAAGAAAGGGGTTATTGTTAAAGAGGGAGAAAAAGCAGGAGATGTAAGGGTTATCTCTATCAGAGATGGGAAAGTTGTGGTAAAATGGAAGGGTAAAGAGATGGTATTAAGTATGGAGTGAATGGTGGGTCAGGATGAAAAAAGTAGTTGCGAGTGGGTGTGTAGTGTTTCTTTTGTTGTTAGCTTCTACTTTTTCATACGCATCGAGATACAGAAAGATAGTGTCTATTAACTGCTATAAAACCTATAGGTGGGTTAAGGTTGTGATAAAGCTCTCCTCGTTCGTTAAACCTCAGCTTTCGTATTGGACAGAGGAGAATAAAGTAATAGTGGATTTTCCAAATACCGTTTTGGGTAAGAGGATAAGATTGCCTGTTCGTTACGGTAATGTAGCTGCGATCAGGAGTGGGCAGTTTAGTTCACATCCCTTGGTTGCAAGAGTAGTGGTTGATTTGTTTAGCCCCGGAAGGTATAAGCTTAGGTACGAGCCGAGGCAGAAGAAGGTCATTGTGTACATTTTGTCGCCTTCCAAGAACTTGTATGATCAACAGACTGAGGCGAAGCTGAGTAGAGTAACGAAGGTAGAAAAACCTGTTGAGAGGAAAGTTTCTGGTAAGGTAGTGCCTGCCAAGAGAAATATCCGTGCCACTAATAAGTATAGTGGGATATCTTATTGGGCAAACAAGAGGATAACCGTGGAGTTCAGGGACGCAAATATTCAAGATGTCTTTAGAGCTATAGCCAGAATGGTGGGTATGAATATACTTATAGATTCCTCTGTTACTGGGACTATCACGGTGAGTTTTAAAGATGTTCCTTTTTCTAAGGCTTTTGATTGGTTGTTGCGCATGGGGCATGTAAGCTATAGAAACTTGGGTGGAACCATAATAGTTGGAAAGGAAGAGCAATTAGCTTCCGTGTTTGATAAGAAGAAGACAGAGATAATTCCTATCCGCAATGCTAAACCTGAAGGTATAGCTAAGCTTTTGAGAGATGAGTTTCCGTCTTGCAAGGTGGTGGTTGATGAGAGACTGAGAGAGCTGATAGTTACGGATACTATATCCAGGCTTGAGAAGATAAAAAAATTTATTAGGAGTGTGGATAGAGAGAACAAACAGATAATGGTAGATGCGAGAGTGGTAGAAATCTCCATTGGCAGTGAAAAGACTTTGGGTATAAATCTTGCTGAAGCATACAAGAAGTGGAGTATAAGCTTTCAAAATGGCAATACACAGATAATATTCACCAATAGCGGCATGGAGCCTAAACAGTTTACGGCTGCGTTGAATGCGTTGTTCATGGAGGATAAGGCACACATGTTGGCAAACCCGAAGATAGCTACGCTTAACGGGAGGAAGGCAATAATAGATCTAACCACAACCATACCGTATGTTAGCTCTTACAACGATGGAAACCCTGTGTTTTCGACTGTATCGGCAGGCCCAAAACTGGAGATCACACCTTGGATTGGTCAAAATGGAAAGATTACTATGGATATAGATGTTAATGCAAGTACACTGTTGGAATGGAAGAAGGTAGGTAACACAACAGTCCCCGTGACTGGAAAGAGACGGGCGAAAACTATTCTTCGAGTGAAGAATAACCAGCCAATAATAATAGGAGGACTTATTAGGGAGCAGGATGTTGTCAATCTGACTAAGGTGCCTGTTTTAGGTGATATACCTATCTTGGGGGCGCTATTTAGGAATAGGAGCCACACAAAACAGCGAACCGAAGTTATTATTATAATAACGCCACATATAATGGGGGAATGAATTATGGACTATCTGCACAGGCAGGAGGCATTGAAGAAGCGCATTGAAGAGGACGGGGCAGATGCATTCTTAGTAAGTAATAGGTATAACTGGTTTTATCTCACTGATTTCTACGGAGACGAAGGATTATTACTTCTCACTAAAAATGGTTGCTATTTGTTTGTAGATTTTAGATATGTAGAAGAGGCGCAGGTGGAGTCTAATGGATGTGAAGTCGTTCAGGTCCAGCAGGGTGAATTTTATACTGCGGTTGGTAAGGTCCTTAATGGAGGTATGAGAGTTGGTTTTGAGGATAAGCTCTTATATGCTGAGTATGAGAAGTTGAGAAAAGAGTTGTCTTTTGTTGAGTTGCTCCCCTTTAGTGAGGTTGTTGAGAAGATGAGGAAAGTAAAGGATGAAGATGAGATTCAACTTATAAGGGACGCTTGTAGTGTAACTGATGAGGCTTTTGCTTACATAAAAGGATTGGTCAAGGCGGGAATTAGCGAGATAGATGTGGCCTCTGAGTTGGAGTACTTTTGCAGGAAGAAAGGCATAGAAGGTATGTCGTTTTCCTCTATAGTATTGGGTGGTCCGAGAGCGTCATTACCCCATGGCAAACCATCTAATAGGAGATTGAAAGAGGGAGAGCTTTTGCTTCTGGATTTTGGGGTGAGGCGTAACGGTTACTGTTCAGACATGACGAGAATGGTTGCTGTTGGGGAGGTGGATTCTGAAACGAAGAAGGTTTACAATACGCTTAAGTTCGCCCAGCAGAGGGCAATAGATGAGGCAAAGCCACATATGGAATCAGGTGAACTGGATAGGTTGGTAAGGGAGTGGCTTGGTGAGTATGCAGAGTATTTCGGACATGCACTTGGTCATGGGGTAGGTATCGAAGTGCATGAATATCCTTATGTTTCTCAAAAGAGAAGTGAAACGCTGTTGCCGGGTATGGTGTTCACTATAGAACCCGGGATTTACATGCCTGGCAGGTTGGGAATGAGGATAGAAGATATGGTAGTGGTTAAGGAAGATGGTGTTGAGTTGCTGTATAGCTCGACAAAGGAGATATAGGGGGTAATGGCATTGGAAGATATAAGGGTGGATGTGGAAAAGCTTCAGAAGGAAATGGAAAAGATAGAAGATGGGAGTATCAAAGCAGTGTTGAGTGGAATATTGTCTGTGCTGCGAAAGGTGGATGTAGTTCTTGATGAGCTTTCTGATCAGATCTCTGTGATAGATGAGGATCTTTCCGAGATAGAGGATAGCTATAGGACAGATACAGAGTTCATGAGTATGAAGTGTGTACACTGTGGTGAGGAGTTCTTTGTTGCTGCAGATGATTATCAAGATGGCAATGAAGTTATATGTCCTAACTGTGGAGGAGTAAATATTATCAGGTTGTAAGGGGAGGTTAAGCCATGGTAGAAGAGGGTATAAATGAACACAGGGATGATGAGGTGAAGGGTGAGGTATACATTTCTGAAGATGTGGTCTATACTATAGTGGCCAAGGTGGTATCCGAGTGTAAAGGGATTGTCCCTATAGGTGGGAGTTTGGTTGAGGAGATTGCGCAGAAGTTCAGTAAGAAACAGCCTCCTAAGGGGATCAAGATAGATATGAAAGATAAGGAGGTCCGTGTAGACTTGGTAATACAGATCGAATATGGTTACAGGATACCCGATGCTGTTTGGGAACTCCAAGAACATGTAAAGAGTGAAGTCGAGAAGCTTACGGGATTAAAAGTGGTATCTATAGATGTATCTGTAGAGTCCGTATATTTCCCCGAGGAAGGTAGTAAAGACAAAGATGTTGAGTAATGAGTTTGGAAGGGTAAGCATAAAGGATACATTGATAAAGCAGATAATCTATCGGTGTATCCCTTCTGGTTGTGTAGTCCAAAGTGTGAGTTTTGAGGAAGGGTTGGTCGTTGTGAGTGTAGACTGGGTAGGTGATGAGAGTTCCTTCAGTACTGCGTGCATCCAGCATGTGTGGGACGAGGTGGGTGGAAGTGTATTTGGTGAGCTGAAGATAGAGGTTAAGAGGGTTAGTGGAGATGTGTTGTTTAAGTGGTGGTGTGCGCTTAGCAGGAAGAGTCAGGGGTTGGTTGTTGGTGTGGTAATTGCCCTATTATGGAATATATTTGGTGTGTGGGGTATGCTTTTGGTTGTTGGTTTGGGCTTGGGTGGTTTCTTTCTTGGAAGATTTGCAGAATCCATTGGTGGGTGGAGAGAGATACTCAAGCGGTTGCATCTTTTTAGGTGAAGCATGACGCAGCGAAAAGCAAGAAGAGTAATACTTCAACTCTTGTTCCAGTATGATATTCATCCGGATAGCACATTTGAAGACTCACTTGAACTTTTTCCCCCTGAGTTCTTAAAAGGGATAGACCTCTCTTTTGTTAGGGAGTGTATAGATGGTCTTCTTGAGAAACTGGATGTAATCGATGAAATAATAAATAGGCATGCTGTTGGTTGGAGAGTAGAGAGGATGGGTGTAGTTGACAGAAACATAATAAGGTTTTCTGTTTATGAGACCTTGTTGGAATGTAGAGTCCCTGTTTCCATATCTGTCAACGAGGCAGTTGAGTTAGCAAAGCTGTTTGGAGATGAGAAATCTCGTAGTTTTGTAAATGGGGTTCTATCGAAGATATTTAAGGAGGAGGGACTGATTTCTTCTGAACAGTAGAGAAAAGAGGTATTGGGGTGGGTATTTCTTTTACGAAAACCTTTGGAAGCCCATGGGAAGATTGATAGAAGATTTTCCTCACCTTATAGAGGAGGGAGACAAGATATTAGTAGCCCTTTCTGGTGGGGAGGATAGTATAACCTTAATGGATGCGCTGTGGCGTAAGAGGAGAAAGTCGCCTGTGAAGTATGAGTTAGGTGGTGTAATGCTTGCTATGGGATGGAGTAATACTAATCCAAAGGAGTTGGAAAGCTACCTTGAGGAGAAAGGGATACCGTTCTACTTTAGGGAAACAGATATAGCTGGGGTCGTTGAGAGAGGGAAGCAAAGGAGGAACCCTTGTTCAATATGTTCGTCGTATAGGAGGACATATCTGTATGGTCTTGCAGAAGAATTTGGCTACAACAAGTTAGCACTGGGGCATCATTTAGACGATATCATATCTTCTTTTTTTATGTCTTTGCTCTACACGGGAGAGATTAAAACTACATGTCCTATGGTGAAGGCTGAAGACAGAGATATCTATATTATAAGACCATTATCCTATGTGAGGAAAAAAGTTATATCAAAGTATGTTAGAAAGATGGGGCTTCCGTTGGTGGACAACGGTTGTCCGTATTCTGAGGACAATAATAGGAGCTGGATAGAGGAGTGGTTTTATGAAGTTGAAAAGAGAGTAAAGTTTGCCGATGCCAATGTCTTGGGGGCTTTGCGAAGGAGTGGTATAATTTTTAAGGAAAGGTAGGTGTACATTTTGGTTCCTCGGACGCTGGAGTGGAAGGGGGATTACCTTAGACTTGTGGATCAAAGGTACCTCCCGAGTGAGCTTCGTTTTTTTGATTGTTATAGGGTTGAAGATGTTGTGTATGCCATAAAGGAAATGGTAGTAAGGGGGGCACCTGCAATTGGTGTTGCTGCTGCCTATGGTGTTGTTATTGGTCTTAGAGAGGTCAAGAAGTTAGATGAGATGGATTCAGTCTTTCGTGTATTGAGTGAGACACGCCCAACGGCTGTGAATTTGTTTTGGGCTATTGAAAGGATGAAGAAGGTTGTTTATGGAAGTGAAGATACGGATTTTGAGCATATTTGTGTTGCTGCTTTAGAGGAAGCAGAGAAGATAGATAAAGAGGATGAAGATATGAATAGACGTATAGGTGAAAATGGGCATATACTCTTAAAGGACGGGTTTACTGTTCTTACTCATTGTAATGCAGGTTCCTTGGCAACATCTTACTATGGCACGGCGTTGGGGGTTATTAGAGCTGCGGTTTCTCACGGCAAGCGGATAAAGGTTTTTGCTGATGAGACAAGACCAGTGTTGCAGGGAGCAAGGATTACTGCGTGGGAGCTTAAAGAAGATGGCATACCTGTTACTTTGATAACTGACAATATGGCGGGTTATGTGATGTCAAAGAGGTTGGTTGATGCAGTAGTGGTGGGTGCTGACCGCATAGCATCTAATGGGGATGCTGCAAATAAGATAGGGACATACACACTCTCGGTTCTTGCAAAGTATCACTCTGTGCCATTTTATGTAGTGGCGCCTTCGTCTTCTATCGATGCTACACTGAAGAGTGGTAAGGATATACCTATTGAGTATAGGAAGAAGGAGGAAGTTACGCATATAAGAGGCGTTCAGATAGCGCCAAGTGAAGTAGATGTCTTTAACCCTGCCTTTGATGTAACTCCTGCAGAAAATATAACGGCTATCATTACGGAGGAGGGGGTATTCAGGTATCCGTATAAATTTGAGGGAGGTTTGAACTCATGAGATACATGTCTGGCAGTGAGATTAGGGAGAGTTTTTTGCGTTTCTTTGAGAGTAAGGGACATAAGAGGTATCATAGTTTCTCTTTGGTTCCCGAGGATCCGACTATCTTGCTGACGATAGCGGGTATGGTTCCATTTAAGCCGTATTTTTTGGGTCAGAGAAAGTCTCCGGTTTTGAGGGCTACTACATCTCAGAAGTGTATAAGGACTAATGATATAGAAAATGTTGGTAAAACGGCAAGACATCACACTTTTTTCGAGATGTTGGGAAACTTCTCCTTTGGCGATTATTTTAAGAGAGAGGCTATTGCTTGGGGTTGGGAATTTCTTACTGAAGTCTTGGGTTTGCCAAAGGAAGATCTATGGATTACCATTTATAAGGATGACGATGAGGCTTTTGACATCTGGCGTAACGATATAGGTATACCTGAAGATAGGATTGTGCGTAGAGGAGAGGAAGATAACTTCTGGAAGGTAGGACCTATTGGCCCGTGTGGGCCGTGTTCAGAGATTATCATAGACCTTGGTGAGAAGCGTGGGAAGAAGATAGAGGGATGTGGAATTGGGTGTGATGATGATAGGTTTTTGGAGTTGTGGAATTTGGTGTTTATGCAATATAACAGGAAAGAAGATGGAACATTGGAGCCACTACCAAAAAAGAACATAGATACAGGTATGGGACTTGAGAGACTTGCATCTGTTTTGCAGAATAAACCCTCTGACTTTGAAACAGACTTGATATTCCCTATTATAGAGCAAACTTCCGACTTATGTGGAATAAAATATGGTAGTACTGCTACCACTGATGAGGCATTTAAGGTGATAGCGGATCACATAAGGGCTGTAGTTTTCATGGCGTCAGATGGTATAGTGCCTTCGAACGAGGGTAGGGGATATATATTCAGAAGATTGGTCCGAAGGGCTATGAGGTACGGAATAAAGCTTGGCTTCGATGAGCCATTCCTGATAAAGCTGATACCTTCTGTTATTGATGTTATGGGAGACGAGTACCCTGAGATAGCCAAAGATGTGAATAGAATAAGGGATATTATATCTACAGAGGAGCAGCGATTCAGGTATACTTTGCATCAGGGCATGGGTATACTTACGACACTTATAGAGGATTTAAAGGCTAAAGGAGAAAAACGCATATCTGGTAAAGATGTCTTTAGGTTGTATGATACATATGGTTTTCCTGTGGAGTTGACAAATGAGATAGCCGCTGAAGAAGGTCTTGTGGTGGACAAAGAGGGCTTTGAAGTGGAGATGGGAAGACAAAGGGAACGTGCGCGTGCTTCTTTGAAGAAAAAAGTAGATGTCCTTGAAAGTGGGGAATATAAGGGGAGAAAGCTTCCTCCGACGGAATTTGTTGGTTATGACACTTTCGATGTTGAAGCTAAGGTTTTGGCCGTGTTTGATAGTGAAGGGGTAATAGAGGTCGTTACTGATAGGACACCCTTTTACCCTGAGAGGGGTGGACAGGTTGGGGATGTTGGAGTTATTACTGTTGATGGAAGAGAATTCAAAGTGATCGATACAAGAGAACCTGTGAAGGACAGGATTGTTCATATTGTAGAGGAAGGTGTAAGTGCTGTTGTTAAGGAGGGCATGCGTGTGGGTCTCAGGATAGATGTCCTTAAAAGGATGGAAACATCAAGACATCATACGGCTACCCACCTATTGCATGCAGCGTTAAGAAACAGGCTTGGGAAACATGTAAAGCAGTCAGGTTCTTTGGTTGCATCTGATAGACTGAGATTTGATTTTACTCACTTTGCACCTTTAACCAAGGACGACATAAAGTATATAGAATCTGAGGTAAATCAGAAGATATTGGAGGATATAGAAGTTCAAAAGCTTATTCTTCCTTACGAAGAGGCGAGACAAAAGGGTGCTCTTGCATTCTTTGAGGAGAAGTACGGAGATGTGGTCAGAGTAATAAAGATAGGTGATTATAGTATGGAGCTTTGTGGGGGTACGCACCTTTCTAGGACAGGGGAGATCGGCTTGTTTAAGATAGTGAGGAGTAGCAGCATAGGTTCGGGTTTGAGGAGAGTTGAAGCAGTTGTTGGTAGGGCGGCTTTAGAGTATGTGTGGAAGGTGGAAGATGAATTGGATGAGATATCTTCAGTTGTAGGTTCGTCTGAGGCTGTTGCAGATAAGGTTAGAGAAGGTTATGCAAGGATAAAGGAGCTTCAGAAAGAGGTTGAGGATCTGCAGGAGGAAGTGATAAAGAAAGATGTGTTAACCCTGGTGAATAATGCTAAAACAAAAGGTGATGTAAAGATTGTTTCAGGTGTGTGGAGAGGAGTAAGTGTCTCACTTTTGCGTAAACTTACAGATGAGATTAGAAGAGTGGCACCAAAGTCTGTATCTGTGCTTGGTAGTAGTTTGGAGGACAAGGGTGTGTTAGTTATATCTGTGTCTAAGCAGCTTTTGGCTGAAGGGTTTAGCGCAGTTTCCGTGGTGCGAGTGCTTGCTGAGACTTATGGTGTGAAGGGTGGAGGCAATGAGAGGATGGCACAGCTTGGTGTTGAAGACCCAAGGATCTTAAAAGATATAATAAGGAAAGCAGAAGAGGTATTATTGGGGGATTAATGGGAAGAGTGTTGGGTATTGATTGGGGAGAAAGGAGAGTAGGGGTAGCTCTCAGTGATACAAGGGGTGTTTTTGCCCGTCCATTTTCGACTTTGAGCAATGATCAGGATTTAATCCAGAAGATAAAGCAGATTTGCTTGAGTGAGAATATTGAGAAGATAGTAGTGGGCCTTCCTGTCAGGACTGATGGTAAGGTTGGGAGACTGGAAAAGCTGGTCAGGAAGTTTGCTGAGAGACTTGAAAGGGAGATTGGGATAGAAGTAATCTTGTGGGATGAAAGGTTTTCTTCTGCAGCGGCTTCTTATTACATGTCTTCCATCAGAGAAATAGATTCCAGGAAGATCAAAGATAAAGTAGAGGCCTCTATCATACTTCAGGGATACTTGGAGAGCGTTAGGTCATGAAATTAACCCCTATGTTAAAGCAGTACCTTTCCATAAAAAACAACTATAAGGATACCATACTTTTCTTTAGAATGGGTGATTTTTATGAGACCTTCTTTGATGATGCAATTACTATATCTAAGGAGCTTGGAATAGTCCTTACTACGAGAGACAAGGAAAATAATGTTCCACTTGCAGGTGTCCCTTGGCATGCTGCAGATGGATACATAAAGAGACTCGTAAATAGAGGGTATAAAGTTGCGATATGCGAACAAATGGAAGAGGCACAAAGTGGCAAGATTGTAGACAGGAAAGTTGTGAGAATTGTTACCCCGGGGACATGGATAGGTGAGGATAATGATGAATCTGTCTTTATTGCCTCTGCTTGTAATATTGGTGGAGTTTATGGTATTGCCTTTTGTAATGTGAGTAGTGGTGAGTTTGAAATGGCAGAGTTTACAGATGAGGTTGGTTTTAGTGGGGTTCTTTCGGGTGTATCTCCAAGAGAGTTGGTGCTTTCTAATAGAGGTAATGTGAGGGAGCTGATTAACCGTCTGTTACCCGAGGTGATTATTACTGAGGTTCCTTCTGAGAGGTTTGACTTAGAGTATGCAAAATCTCTAATATCTGCACAGTTTGGTGTGAAGTCAGTTGATGCACTTGGTTGTAAGGATATGCCTGCTGGTGTCTCTGCTGCAGGTGCCCTACTCACTTACCTTAAAGATACACAAATGACGAATGTCCTGCATTTGAAACCTTTGAGGCCGTTTTCTATGAGTAAGTATATGTTAATCGATTCTGCTACGCAATACAACTTGGGGCTTGTGGAAGGTGATAATTCTTTGTTTCGTGTGATGAACAGGACACTAACACCTATGGGCAGGAGGATGCTAAAGCAGTGGATACTCAGACCCATGAAAACGAGTAAGGACATATTGTTGAGGCAGGCTGCGGTTGACTTTTTCTTCAAGCATGCCAGACTGAGGTATCAGCTGAGAGAAATCTTGGCAAAAGTAGGGGATGTTGAGAGGGCATGCAGTAGGATGGGACTCAATAGGGGAACGGTAGCAGATTTGTTTTCTATCAGGAACTTCCTGAGGTTGCTTGTGAATGTAAAGATGTTGATGGGAGAGGTGGAAGTTTACACATTAAGAGAGAGTTTGGATAGGCTTGCTATGTTACCGGAGTTGCTTTCCCTTCTTGAGGATGCGCTTGTGGATGACTATACAGATGGTGAAAGATTCATCAAAGAGGGTTTTAATGAGGAACTCGACTTGGTTTATGAGCGTATTGAGGATAATAAACATTGGTTAGAGGCATTGGAGGAAAGGGAGAAAAGGCTTACAGGGATAAAGACTTTGAAGGTTGGTTACAATAAGGTATTTGGCTATTACATAGAGGTGTCAAAATCCAACCTACACCTTGTTCCGGACAGGTATCACAGGAAGCAGACCTTGGTTAATGGTGAGAGGTTTATCACACTTGAGTTGAAAGAGAAAGAGGCCTCTATACTTGAAGCAGAAAGACAGATAGAGCAAATGACTGATGGGATACTCTCGGAGTTGTTTGTTGCCATAAAGAAAAATCTGTCTTTTATCCAGCAGGATGCAGAGATAGTCGCATATCTGGATGTGCTTTCTTCTCTTGCCCAGCTTGCCGTAGATAATAGGTATGTTAAGCCTCATATAGATGATGGAGACGAGATAGTACTCAGGAATTCAAGGCATCCCGTTTTGGAAGTAGTTAAGGGCGTACATGAATTTGTTCCGAATGATTGTTACCTTGATGCAAATGGGCATAGGATAATTATTCTTACGGGGCCCAATATGGCTGGTAAATCTACTTATCTTAGGCAGGTTGCACTTATAGTGCTTATGGCACAGATTGGGAGTTTTGTGCCGGCGGATGACGCTAAGATAGGTGTGGTTGATAGAGTATTTACCCGTATAGGAGCGAGGGATGAGCTTGAAAGAGGACAGAGCACATTTATGGTGGAGATGAACGAAGTTTCGAATATACTGAGGAATGCTACTACAAAGAGCCTGGTTATTTTGGATGAAGTGGGCAGAGGAACGAGTACATATGATGGGCTTAGTATAGCTTGGGCTATGGTTGAGTATTTACATAGCAGGATTGGTGCCAAAGTTATATTTGCTACTCACTATCATGAGCTTACTGCACTTGAAGGTAAGTTGGAGGGGGTTAAAAACTACCATATGGCGGTTAGGGAAGACGGAAAGGAGCTTGTATTCTTGTGGAAGGTGAGTAGAGGAAAGGCTCAGAGGAGCTATGGAATAGAGGTTGCAAGAATTGTAGGTCTTCCTGAAGAGGTGATATTAAGGGCATCTATGATACTGGGTAAGCTTGAGAAGAGTAGGAAGAAGGCTCGTAAGCGAGTTGAGGAGTATATAGGTAGCTTGTTTGATAAGGAGGTACCTTTGTGAGGATACATGAGTTAAGTGAAGATGTTATTAGCAAGATTGCAGCTGGTGAGGTTGTAGAAGCACCTTACTCTGTTGTAAGAGAGCTGGTGGAGAATGCAGTAGATGCTGGTGCCGGCAGGATAATTGTTAGGATATATTCTGGTGGAAAGGAGAAGATAGTGGTCTCTGATGATGGTGTTGGGATTCAGAAAGAAGATCTATCCCTTGCTGTGAAGAGGTATACTACCAGCAAGCTCAGTGTGATAGATGATTTAAACACAAGTAATATGCTGGGCTTTCGGGGTGAGGCACTTGCAAGCATTAGTGCAGTTTCTCACTTTGAGTTGTGCTCGTTTCACGAGGAAGGGGCTTATAAGATAGTTGTGGATTTTGGTCAGGTGAGAGGTATCAAACCGTGCTCTTTGGACAGGGGAACAGTTGTGATTGTAGAGAATCTGTTTGCAAACTTTCCTGCAAGACTTAAATTTTTGAGGTCTGCTCAGTCTGAAGGGAAGAGAGTTGCTTCGGTGGTGGAGTCATACATACTTGGTTTCCCCTCTATATCTTTTGAGTTCTGGTCGGATGATAGGAGAGTGTATAGTAGCAATAGAGATTCGGAACTGTATGATACATGGGTTTCTGTTTTTGGTAAGGATGTGGCTGAGAAACTGAATCTTGTAGTGTCTGAGGAGGAAGGTAGGAGAGTTATGGGGATTATATCTTCTCCCTATTTGGAGAGGAAAAGACCTTATATCTCCTTTATGGTGAATGGGCATCCGGTTAGAAGTAATCTGCTGAGGAGAGCTTTGGTAGATGCTTATGCTGGGTACTTGCCGCCGGGGTGGTCTTTTGTGTCATTTATCAGAATAGATATACCGCCTTCGGAACTCGATTTCAATGTTCACCCTGCTAAGTGGGAGGTCAAGTTTAGGGATGATTCCTCTATATACAAGTTTGTTTACAATGTTGTCCGTAGTTCGTTGGGTAGGATAGTCCTTCCAAGAGGTGTGGAGAGTAAGAATAAGGTAGTGGAAGATGAAAGTGTTGTCCTTGAATATGATAAAAAGTATGGAGGCAAGCTTCCAATTAAAGAGTTGGAAGTCAAGGAGAGTACCTCGTTATTTGGGGTAGGTGGTAGGGATTTTAAGGTGTTGGGTCAGCTTTGGGATACGTATATACTGGTAGAAAAGGGTGACTACTTTTATATAGTGGATCAGCATGTTGCCTCGGAGAAGATTATATACGAAGAGCTTATTTCGACGCTTGAAGGTGGAGATGTGGATAAGCAGAAGTTGTTGTTTCCGAAAGTGATAGATTGTGGGTTAGACTACAATTATGTTGATATACTTAGAAAGTGTGGTTTTGAGATAGATGAGTTTGGGGAGGGTAAGTTCATTGTAAGAGCTGTGCCTTCTATTATACAGGCGTACAGAGATGTTCCTGTTGATGTTTTGATAAGGGAAGCAGTAATGCAGAGCGACGGAGGCACGTCTTCCCCTTTGCATTCCTTGATATCTTCTATTGCCTGTAGGTCTGCTGTGAAGGCAGGTGAGAGACTCTCTTTGCATGAGCAAGAGGTACTATTGACAAGGTTATTTGACTTAGACAACTTTCTTTTCTGTCCACACGGTAGGCCAATTATTATTGAGTTTGGAAGGGGTAGAATTGAGGAGATGTTTAAAAGGAGATGAGTGACAGCAGGATCGTGATACTTACTGGACCAACAGCTGTTGGTAAGACAGATATCGCTGTGGAGATTGCAGATAGATTGTCTACTGATGTTATATCTGCAGATTCTCGGCAGATATATAAATACATGGATATAGGCACTGCCAAGCCGACATCTGAACAGCTCAAGAAGATACCACATCATCTCATAGATGTGGTTTACCCTGACGATTATTATACCGTAGCGGACTACAAGAGGGATGCTTATGCAACTGTAGATATACTTTTTCATCGTGGAAAGATACCATTTGTTGTAGGGGGGACTGTTCTTTATATTATGACATTTCTTAGGGGTTGGCCCTTTGACGGTATTGGTAGCAATGCCCTCTTGAGGAAAGAACTTGATAGAGAATTGGAGGAAAAAGGCAAGCTTTATCTTTATGAGAAACTGAAGGAGCTTGACCCTGACACTGCAAGCAGGCTTCACCCTGAAGATACTTACAGGGTGAAGAGGGCATTAGAGGTCTTTATACTCTCTGGCAAGAGCATAAGACAGTGGCAGGAAGGTGCACAACAAGTGTATAAGGATATCCTGTGTGTGGGGCTGACCATGGATAGGAAGGAGCTTTACAGAAGGATAGAGGACAGAGTAGATAAGATGTTTGATGCAGGTTTTATAGACGAGGTAAAATTTCTCTTGGATAGAGGATATTCAACAGAGTTACCTTCTATGAAGGGTATTGGATATAAGGAGGTTTGTGACTATCTGAATGGCAAAATAGACTTGCACAGGACCAAGTCTTTAATAAAGCAGCGAACCAGAAACTTTGCAAAGAGACAATTTACATGGTTTAGGCAAATTACTGGAATCGTATGGTATAATCTTTCTGGTAGGAGTAGAAGGGATATTGTAGAGGATATGCTGAGTAGGATAAGGGAGTTTGTTGGTGGATAGGTTATTATGTCCTTTTAAGAGGTGGATACTATTAAAGAGGTAGAAAGGATACGTAGCTATATCGATATTGCATTGGACAAGGGTGCCTATGAAGTGTTGAAGATCAGGACAGAGGATATCTTTAGGGAACCGAGAACATATCTTGCGTGTATGCGTTGCACACATAAGGGATGGGTATGCCCCCCAAATATTTTAAAACCATGGGAATTTTATCCCTTATTGGATAGGTATAGTGTTCATCTTCTCATACATGCACCTTCAGATAGAATCTCTCATGAGGCTGCACTTGCTGTTGAATTGCAGGCTCGAAGAGATGGCCTTTACTTCGCTTATGCCTTAGGCAATTGTCACTACCTTTGTGATTATCGCTGTAGATATCTGGATGGAAAGCAGTGTTCATATCCTGCAATGGCGAGACCTTCCATGCAGGCTCTGGGTATTGATGTAGTAGAGACGGTGCGTGCTCTTGGGTTACCACTTCGGATAGGAACAGAAGAAGATTGGTATTCTTTGGTTATGTTGGAGTAGAGATGTTTGAGATAAAGATAGCAGAAAGTGCAGGTTTCTGCTTTGGGGTAAGACGTGCTATAGGTATTGTGGAGAGGGAGTTAAAGAGGAATAGTAGGGTATATACCTTTGGTGAGATTATTCATAATAGATTTGAAGTTAATCGATTGGTTTCTATGGGAGCAAGAGTGGTAAACAGTGTGGATGAGGTTGAAAGAGGAGATGTAGTTGTAATAAGGGCACATGGTATACCATTCACGGAAGAACTACAGTTAGAGATGAAAGGTGCACGAGTTGTTGACGCCACTTGCCCATTGGTAAAGGATGTTCAGCAGAAAGCACGGATACTCAGAGATGAAGGATATCAGGTGTTGGTTTTTGGTAATCGTAATCATCCAGAAGTGAGAGCTATTGTGGATTACAGCTATGGGTCTGCCATTGTGGTAGCAAGCCCAGAAGAGGTTGAAACTCTTGGCAACTTTGATAAACTTGGTTTTATCTCCCAGACTACTAAACCGATGAGTGAGTTTGTAAAACTTCTCTCTTTAGTCTTTCTCCATACCAAGGAGTTGAGGACTTTTAATACCATTTGTCCTGCTACTTTTCAAAGACAAGATGAGGCGAAGGCGTTGGCTAAATGGGCAGATATCATGTTGGTTGTTGGTGGATACAATAGTTCTAACACAACAAACTTAGCCCTTATATGTAAGGAGGTGCTTCCGAACACTTATCATGTAGAGTCAGAAGAGGATATTGACAGGAGGTGGTTTGTGGGGGTTAATCGAGTGGGAATCACAGCAGGTGCATCAACGCCACAATGGATGATTGATAGGGTAGTTAAGTTTCTTTTGGATATAGGGGGGAATATTGGAAATGGATAACTTTGAAGTTAAAAGCATTCGTAAAGGAGATGTACTAGAAGGGAAAGTTGTGGAAGTCAGAAGTGATGGTTTCTTGGTAGATATTGGCTACAAAGTTGAGGGGCTTATACCTTCCAATGAGGCAAATGGAGAACTTAGGCAGGATGATGTGGTCAAGGCTGAAGTTTTAAAGGTATATGAAGATGATGACAAACCTGTGCTTTTGTCTAAGAAGAGGGCTGATAAGAAAAGGGCATTGGAGGAAATTGAGCGTGCCTACAAAGATGGGAGTACTATCATGGTTAAGGGGGTAAAGAGCGTTAAGGGAGGTATGCTCGTTGACTTGTTGGGTGTGGAAGGCTTTGTACCCTATTCTCATTTGGAGGTGGACGGTAAAAAGCCTCGTATGAGTGAGCTTTTGGGAAAAGAGTTTGGTGTGAAGGTGAAGGAGTTTGGAAACAGGGGACGCAAGCTGGTTATGTCGAGGAAGATGGCTTTGGAGGAGGAGATCCAGCAAGCAAGGGAAAGATTCTTCTCCTCAATTGAAGAGGGTGCTATAATAGAAGGGAAGGTTTCTGGTATAACTGACTTTGGTGTGTTTGTGGACTTGGGTGCATTAGAAGGATTGATCCACATCTCTGAAGCGTCTTGGAGGAAGGATCCTGACCTTAATAAACTTTTTAAGAAGGGGCAAACGGTTAAGGCAAAGGTCATAAAACTTGATCCGGCAGAAGGAAAGGTGAGGTTGAGTGTAAAGCAGCTTGTACCAAACCCATGGGAAAGCATAGAAGAGCGTTTTAAAGTGGGAGATATTGTTGAAGGAGAAGTAACTAAAATAACGGGGTTTGGTGCATTTGTTGCAGTTGATGAAAATATAGAAGGACTTATCCATATAAAGGATATAAGTTGGGAGAGGGTAAATGATGTGCATGAGGTATTAAAGGAAGGAGAGATGGTAAAGGTAAAGATATTAGATATCAATCCTAAGGAGAAAAGACTGTATTTGGGAAGGAAGCAGGTAGAAGACCCATGGAATGATGTGGAGAAGGAGTTTAAAAAGGGTGATATAGTAGAGGGTAGAGTTTCGAGGATAGAGAGTTTTGGTGCGTTTGTTGAGTTGAAGAAGGGCGTAGAAGGACTTGTCCATATATCTAACATAAGTAGAGAACACATTCAGACTCCGGGGGAGAAAGTCAAAGAAGGAGACGTGGTGAAAGTAAAGATACTGGATATTGATACTAATAATCGGAGGATAAGGCTTAGTATTAAGGATGCAGAAGAGAGAAGTGGGGGGACTGCCACCAGCGAGAGTGCTAAGGTTAGAATGGGGGATGAAGAGCCTTCCTTTACATTAGGGGATCTGTATAAAGGTTTTTTTGCAGATAGAAGGTGAAGCAATAGTGGTTAGGGATATAAAGATCTTGGGAAGCAAGGTCCTCCGAGATGTCTCAGCTGTGGTAGAAAGGGTTGAAGATGCGGATCTAAAGCTTATTCAGGACATGATAGACACGATGAGGGTGAATAATGGGGTGGGGTTGGCTGCCCCGCAAGTTGGGGTGTCTAAGAGAATAGTGGTAGTTGAGTTTGAGGATAGGCTCTTTACTATGATAAACCCTGAGATATTGGAGAGGTTTGGGGATAAGGTTGTGGATAGAGAAGGTTGCTTGAGTGTGCCCACTATATTTGAAGATGTATCCAGAGATGAAGGTGTAGTTGTGAGATGGGTGGATAGGGATGGTAAAGAGCATATCGTGAAGGCACGGGGGTTCCTTGCAAGGATATTTCAACATGAGATAGATCACCTGGATGGCAAGCTTTTTATAGATTACCTTGGTGTTTTGAAGAGGGAGAGTATAAGAAGAAAAATAAAGAAATTGAAGAGTGAACATAGGTTATGAGGATAGCGTTTTGGGGCAGTGGTGAATTTGCATCTACACCTTTGCGTTATCTGGCGGAGAGAGAGGATATAGCGGTGGTTATTACTACACCTGATAAGAGGGGGGGAAGAGGTAGGTCTTTAATTTCCACTCCAGTTAAGCTTCTTGCAAAAGAGCTTGGGAAGAGGATATTGCAGCCTGAGAGTTTGAAAGATGGATCTTTGGTAGATGTATTGTCTGATGTGGAGCTTGGTGTTGTTGTTGATTATGGCAAGTTTATACCTTCATCTTTGTACAGACTGCCCCGGTTTGGGACTATAAATTTGCATCCTTCTTTGCTCCCAAGGTATAGGGGAGCCGCACCTATAAGATGGGTTATAATAAACGGTGATGAAGTGACAGGTAATACTGTATTTTTCCTTGCTAAACGAATGGATGCAGGGGATATCTTGTTGCAGGAAGAAGAACCCGTTTTTCCAGATGATACCTATGGGACGCTTTTTGAGAGACTATCGACCAAGGGTGCAAGGCTACTTGAAAAGGCCATAGAGGTGATTCTCACTGGAAGATATACTTTAAGGAAACAAGATGAAAAGGGTGTTAGTTATGCAAGGAAACTTTCTTCTTCCGATACGGAAATAGATTGGGGAATGTCGGCAGAGGTTATAGATCGGTGGGTGAGGGCAATGAACCCTTCTCCCGGGATGTTCTTTTATTGGAATGGTAGGAGGATAAAAGTGTGGAGTGTAGCGGTGGTAAAGGAAGATGGCTCTCTGGGTGAACCCGGAATGGTGATCTCTGTAGGTAAAAGAGGTCCCATAGTTTCTACGGGAAGTGGGTGTGTGGAGCTCTTGGAAGTTCAACCTGCAGGGAAGAGAAATATTTCCGGAGTTGATTTCTTGAATGGATATAGAGTTAAGATAGGGGATAGCTTTTGTTTGGGGGGAAGGGTAAGATGAAAGCGGAGTATGTGAATCCATTCATATCTGCAACTGCTGATGTGGTTAAGCAGATGGCACAGTTGGATGTGAAGAGAGGACAGATAGGTTTAAAAAAGGTTCTTTTGCCGTCCTATGAGGTTGTAATACGTATAGATGTAGTAGGAGACTTGCAGGGTAGTGTTGTTTACAGTATGGCTGAAGATGTGGCTAAGAGGATAGCTTCGTCGATGATGATGGGAATGCCTGTAAGCGAGTTGGATGATCTTGCAAAGAGTGCGGTAAATGAACTTGCTAATATGATAACGGGAAATGCAGCTTCGAAGTTGAACACACTGGGCATCACGGTGGATATAACGCCCCCTTCGATGAACATTGGTAGGATGAGTGTTCCTCTTGCAAATGCACCTGCTTTGGTTATCCCCATGTTGGTATTACCTCAAGGTACTATTGAGGTAAATGTGACTTTCAAAGGAGACTGAACTTTGAAGAATCCTGTGATATTTGTAGGGTGTTATGGTAGTGGCAAAACGGAGTGGAGCATAAACTATGCGGTCCACTTTTTGTCCTTGGGTAGAAAGGTAAGACTGTTTGACTTGGATGTAGTTAATCCTTACTTTACAGTAAGGGAGTACCGTGAAGATATTGCACGGAGGGGAGTGGAGGTTATATCCCTTCCTAAAGAGATGATGTATGCAGATATCCCCATATTTAACCCTCTTACAGTGGCGCTGGTGGGAGATACAAGCCATTTAAATGTTGTTGATGTTGGTGGGGAACCCAAGGGTGCTAAGGTGTTGGCGCAGATAAAGGGTAGTGTAGTAAATGGTGAGTATGAGATGTTTATGGTAGTAAACACGAGAAGACCGTTCACAGAGGATGTGGATTCTGTTTTGAGCCTCTACGAGGAGATAGAGCGTGCGAGTGGCCTTCAGATAACGGGTATCATAAATAATACTAATATAGGGGAGTTTACGGATCTGGAGGTGGTGGAAGAGGGGCAAGTTGTACTTTCGGAGGTTAGTAGGGTTACTGGTGTGCCATTGGTGTACATAGGTGTTATGGACGGATCGTTGCAGAGGGAGTTGAAAGAAGCGTATCCAGATGTGGATGTGTGGTTATTGAAGCAGTTTGTGGATAGGTGTTGGAAAGGAGGTGTGTAGTAGTTGTCGAATGTGGTTATTAATGAGGATAGGTGTAAGAGTTGTGGTTTGTGTGTTTCGGTGTGTCCCGTGAATATACTTAGGATATCTGATAGGTTAAACTCCAATGGATACCGTCCTGCCGAAGTAGTTGACCCTGACAACAAATGTACGAGGTGTAGGTTCTGTGCGTTCATATGCCCGGATGTTGCTATCGAGATTTACAAATAAGTATAGGAGGAGGCGCTTTGTGCATGGGTAAGAAGATGTTAGTTAAAGGCACGGAAGTACTCGGGGAGTCTGCAATAAGGGCAGGTTGCAGGTATTTCTTTGGATACCCTATTACGCCTCAGAATGAGATACCCGAGTACCTTTCGAGAAGACTTCCGGAGGTTGGAGGGGTTTATCTTCAGGGTGAGAGTGAAGTAGCTTCTATAAATATGGTCTTTGGGGCTGCTGCTGCTGGAGCGAGGGTAATGACTACCTCCTCAAGTCCGGGTATAAGCCTTATGCAGGAAGGTATATCCTATATAGCTGGGGCTGAACTGCCTTGTGTGATTATTAATGTTATGAGGGGTGGACCTGGTCTTGGAGGTATACTACCTGCACAAGCAGATTATTTCCAAGCTACCAGGGGTGGGGGTCATGGTGACTACAGAGTTTTAGTATTAGCACCTTCTACTTTACAGGAGGCTGTCGATATTGTTCAACTTGCTTTTGACCTTGCTGACAAGTATAGAAATCCTGTTATGGTTCTTGTAGACGGGTTTCTTGGTCAGATGATGGAACCAGTCGATTTTGGTGAGTATAAGCCTTTGGAGAGCTTACCGCCTAAAGAGTGGGCATTAACTGGTGCTAAGGGAAGACCATCCAATGTTGTGCATTCCCTTAATATAGACCCCGATGGTCTGGAAGAGGTTAACAACAAACTTCAGGAAAAGTATAGGAGAATGGCGAGAGAGGAGATAAGGTATGAGCTGTGGCATACGGAGGATGCAAGTATACTGATAGCTGCATATGGTACAACTGCGAGGATCGCAAAGACAGCAATATTGAATCTTAGAGAGAAAGGTATAAAGGTTGGGCTCTTTAGACCTATATCGTTGTTTCCTTACCCTTATAAGGTCCTAAGAGAGCTTTCCGATAAGATAGATAGGATACTGGTAGTGGAGATGAGTAAAGGTCAGATGGTGGAGGATGTAAAACTTGGGGTAGGAGATAAATCGAAGGTTTATTTCTATGGTAAGTGTGGTGGAAACCCTCCCACTTTTGAGGAGATTTCTGCTCAAATTATGGATATTTTAAACGATAAGGTAGGTGTCTGGGGATGGTGAACGGTGTCAAAATATTTGAGAAACCGAAAGCACTGTATGACAGGCCCATGCACTACTGCCCAGGTTGTGGTCATGGCGTAATACACAGGCTTATCGCTGAGGTTATAGACGAGCTTGGCATTAGGGAGAGGACGATAGGTGTAGCACCTGTTGGCTGTTCTGTGTTTGTGTATAGATATATAGATTGTGATTTCCTTGAAGCTGCCCATGGGAGAGCTCCCGCATCTGCCACTGGTATAAAGAGGGTTCACCCTGATGCCATTGTGTTTACTTATCAAGGCGATGGAGATCTTGCCTCTATAGGGGCAGCTGAGATAGTACATGCTGCTAATAGAGGTGAGCTTATAACTACTATATTTGTGAACAATGCTATATATGGTATGACAGGTGGACAAATGGCACCTACTACGCTGATAGGTCAGAAGACCACAACGAGTCCTTTTGGCAGAGACCCGAAGGTAGCGGGTTATCCTATAAGGATGTCTGAGATGCTTTCTCAACTTGAGGGTGCTAAATATATAGCCCGGGTTGCTGTGAACACACCTATTAACATAATAAAGACGAAAAGTGCAATAAAGAAAGCGTTTAAGGTGCAGTTGGAGGGGCTTGGATTCTCCATGGTTGAAGTGTTATCTCAATGTCCGACTGGATGGGGGATGAGCCCTGTGGAGTCTGTAAAGTGGATAGAAGAGGCCATGATACCGCAATATCCACTTGGAGAATTTAAGGTTCCATCAGCTTAAATGGGGGTAAAAAGGCATGTTTTATGAAGATGTCATTGTAGCCGGTTTTGGAGGGCAGGGTGTTCTTATGTTGGGGAAGCTTATAGCCGAAGCAGCTTTGAGAGAGGGTTTAAATGTAACTTGGATACCTGCGTACGGACCAGAAATGAGGGGAGGAACGGCAAATTGTACAGTTGTGATATCGGATGTGGAGGTAGGATCCCCTGTAGTTACGAGTCCTAAAGCAGCTATAGTTATGAACCAACCTTCTGCAGATACTTTTGGGCCAAGGGTTAAGAAGGGTGGATATCTGTTTGTGAATAGCTCTTTGGTACCTCGGAAGTTTAAGAGGGAAGATATTGAGATTATAGAGATTCCTGCAAGTGATATAGCATTGGAGATAGGTAGTGAAAGGGTGGCAAATATAGTTATGCTTGGTGCATATATTGAGGTGACTAAGGTTGTAAGAGATGAAGTTGCTGAGAAAGTAGTCTTTGAGGTGTTGGGCAAGAAAAAGTCTGAATTTGTCGAGATGAATCGTAGGGCTTATCTGGAGGGAAAGAAGTATGTCCAATCAAGAGGAGACGATAAGAAGTAAGATAGTCTTTTCTGGCAAGATCTTGAATCTGAGAGTTGACGAGGTTACCTTGCCCAATGGTAAGGTAACCTCACGGGAGATCGTTGAACACAGGGGTGCTGTTGCAATAGTTGCGGTTAAGGGTGATAGGGTGGTGATGGTAAGACAGTACAGAAAACCTGTAGAAGAAGAGCTCCTTGAGATACCTGCAGGAACATTAGAAGAAGGAGAATCACCGGTGGAATGTGCAAAAAGGGAGTTGGTAGAGGAGACAGGGCTCTATCCACTGAAGCTAAGAGAAGTGTTTAAGTTTTATTCCTCACCGGGATTTTGTAGTGAGGTTCTTTATCTGTATTTTTCTGATGAGTTTGAACAGAGGGTTGCGCAGACTGACGAGGATGAGTTTTTGAATGTGGAAGAGGTTTTGCTTTCTGATGTGTCCCGTTTATTGGAGGAAGGGGCGTTTAAGGATAGCAAAACGCTAATAGGCATGCTTTATCTGAAGAGCATAGGGTTAGTTTAGAGTTGTGAAGGTAGGAAAGGGACTGCTTGGTGAATTTGGGTATTACCTAAGATATGAGTGTGGACTTTCTGAGAATAGTGTGTCTGCTTATCTAAAGGATATAGAGTTGCTTTTACGAGTAGGCGGAGAGAAGGCTGATATAGACGGGTTGATGAAGAGGGTTTACTCTTCTGCGTACAGCTCATCCACAGTTAAAAGAAAGATTGCAGCAGTGAAGTCTTTTTATAGCTTTTTATTGCACAAGGGTATGCTTTCGGGTGACGTTCAGTTTTATGCACCGCCTGTGAGTACTGAGAAAAAGCTACCTTCTGTTTTAAATAAAGAAGAGCTTGATAGATTACTTTCTGCGCCTAATGTTGGGGACTGGGATGGGATAAGAGATAGAGCTATATTAGAGCTTATGTATGCCACTGGTATGAGGATCTCTGAGGTTGCAGAGCTGAGGATAGATGATGTGGACTTAGACGAAAGGGTGGTTAGGTGTACTGGTAAAGGGGGAAAACAGAGGTTAATACCGCTTACATCCTCTGCTGTTGAGTGGATTAGTAAGTACCTTAATGTTGTTAGGCCGTTGCTGGATAAGAAAGGGGATAGTGAGTATCTGTGGCTTGGAAAAAACGGAAGGAAGATCAGTAGACAGGCTCTTTGGAAGATGTTTAAGAAGTATGTGGCCAGAGCTGGTATTAAAAGAAGGGTTACGCCGCATTCTATGCGTCATACATTTGCAACCCATCTGCTAAATGCCGGTATGGATTTGAGGACATTACAGGAACTTCTTGGACACAGTAGTGTGTCGACTACGCAAGTGTATACACATTTGGATATAGGTAGACTTAAGGAAGTTTATAAAAGATGCCATCCGAGGGCGTGAAGGAGCTGGTAATATGAGATTTGTTTTGATAGTTTTGGATAGTGTTGGAATAGGAGAAACACCGGACTCCCGTAATTTTGGGGACATAGGTGTTAACACGATTGTGCATGTGGCAGAGGCAAAGGGAGGTCTGCATATGCCGAATATGCAGAGGCTTGGCTTGGGTAACATAGAGAATATAAAAGGCATAGAGCCTGTGAAAGAACCTATTGGGTGTTATGGAAAGATGCAGGAGGCGTCTGCAGGAAAAGATACAACTTCTGGGCATTGGGAGATAGCAGGTGTTATTGTAGAGAGGCCTTTCCCTGTATATCCAGATGGCTTTCCTCCGGAGATAATATCTGAGTTTGAGGACAAGATAGGTCGCAAAGTGTTGGGAAACAAACCTGCATCAGGGACGGTGATAATACAGGAGCTTGGAGAAGAGCATATGAGAACGGGCTACCCTATAGTGTATACATCTGCAGATAGTGTATTTCAGATAGCTGCCCATGAAGATGTTATCCCTGTTGAAGAGCTATACAAGATGTGTGAGATTGCACGCTCTATTTTGAAGGGTGAACATGCTGTGGGAAGGGTTATAGCACGCCCGTTCATTGGTGAGCCGGGTAATTTTAAAAGGACAGAGAGGCGTAGAGACTTTTCCCTTCCGCCTATTCGACCTACGCTTTTGGACTACTTGAAGGATGCAGGATACGATGTGTGTGGGGTTGGAAAGATCGAAGATATTTTTGCGCATAGGGGTTTGACCAAGAGTATACACTCAGGAAATAATGCTGAGGGTATTGACGCTATAAAAGAGTTTCTCGGAGATCAGTGGGATGGGTTGTTGTTTGCAAACTTGATAGATTTTGACATGCTTTATGGACACAGGAATGACCCTATAGGTTATGGTGATGCACTTGAGTATTTTGACAAAAGACTTCCAGAGATCTTGGAACTGATGGCAAACGACGATGTTCTCATAATTACCGCTGATCACGGATGTGATCCAACCACTCCTGGAACGGATCACACGAGGGAGTATGTGCCTTTGGTTGTATGGAGTGAGCATATTAGAAAAGGTGTTAGACTTGGTGTGAGAAGGAGTTATGCGGATATAGCTAAGACCATAGATGAGGCGTTTTCTTTAAATAAAGTGGAGGCTGGTGAAAGCTTTTGGGAAAGTATAGTGGGTTAAACGAGAGTGTTGCTTTTTTGCAGAAAGAGTTTGGGGATGCACCTTGTGTAGCGGTAGTTTTGGGCACTGGATGGAACGAGGTTGTTGCCAATCTTACACCTTTGCGTGTGATGGACTATCATTCAATACCAGGTTTTGTTGCTACATCTGTTAAGGGTCATGTAGGTAAACTCTTACTTGCAGAGATTGGTGGGAGGCGTGTGTTGTTTCTCCAGGGGAGAATACACTACTATGAGGGATTAGGTATGGATGCGGTAGTCTATCCCGTTGTCACTATGGCACACTGGGGAATTAAGAATATAGTTCTTACCAATGCTGCAGGTGGGATTAGTGAATTTGTGAATGCGGGGGACATCGTGGTTTTAAAGGACCATATCTCTATTTGGGGTGTAAATCCGCTGATAGGTATTGAGGATAGCTTTGTTGATATGGTTGGCTGTTATGACACTGATATGCAGACTATAGCTGAAACAGCAGCCAAGAAAGTAGGATTTGATGTCCATAGGGGTGTGTATGTATATCTCAGTGGACCATCCTTTGAGACTCCTGCAGAGGTTAAGCTATTGAGGATGTTAGGTGCGGATGTGGTTGGTATGTCTACCGTGCCCGAGGCTATTGTTGCGAGGAGATTTGGAATGAGAGTTGTTGCTATGTCGTTTGTAAGCAACAAGGCTGCTTCAGAATTCGTAAGCATCAAACACGAAGATGTTTTGAGAGTGATAAGTAGTAATAAGGATAAGCTGGCTGAACTTGTAGGCTACCTTTTGGTAAGTATGAGAGAGTGCTGAGGAAGGTGAATGTGATGAATATGTTGGATGTTATAAGAAACAAGCGGGATGGAAGAGAATTAACTCATCAGGAGATATCTTTTTTTGTTAATGGTTTTGTCTCTGGGCAAATACCGGATTATCAGGCTGCTGCGTTCTTGATGGCTGTCTTTCTTAATGGAATGACGGAGAGGGAGACATTTGAGCTTACATTGGAGATGGTAGAAAGTGGTAGTGTAATAGATTGGAAGGGCATAGGTGGAGCTTTTGTTGATAAGCACAGTACGGGTGGAGTTGGGGATAAAACGACGCTGGTTGTTCTTCCATTGGTTGCTGCTTTTGGGGTACATGTGGGTAAGCTTTCTGGTAGGGGGCTTGGACATACGGGAGGTACTATTGACAAGTTAGAATCTATACCGGGGTTTAATACGCATCTTACTGTGGAGGAGATGAAACGGCAGGTAGCGGACATAGGGGTTGTCATAGCTGGTCAGAGCGAGGATGTTGCTGTTGCTGATAAGAAGATTTATGCGTTGAGAGATGTAACTGCTACTGTTGAGAGTATACCTCTGATTGTGAGTAGTATTATGAGTAAGAAGGTAGCAGGTGGTGCTGATGGTTTTGTGTTTGATGTAAAAGTGGGTAGGGGTGCACTTATGAAAGATGAGGAGAGTTCCTTGCGACTTGCAAATCTTCTGCTGGATGTCTCTCGTAGATTTGGTAAGGGAGCTGTTGCTGTATTGACAAGAATGGAACAGCCACTTGGTTTTAGTGTGGGTAATAGCTTGGAGGTTATTGAAGCAATAGATACGATGAAAGGCTCCGGCTCGTCTGACTTTATGAGGGTGTGTGAGGAACTTGCATTTCATATGATTAAGCTTGCAGGTAAAGATGTTGAAAGAGATGAGATAGCAAGAGCAATGGTTGATGGCAGAGCACTGGCTAAGTTTAAGGAACTCGTTGGTTATCAGGGTGGGGACGTGCGTGTGGTAGATGATTATTCCCTTTTACCTGTTGGTAGGAAGGTGAGTATGGTTAAGGCTGATAGAGATGGGTACATATCTTCGGTAGATGCCCTTGCCATAGGGTTGATGGTGATGGCTATTGGGGGGGGAAGAAGGTTTAAGGAGGATGTCATAGATCATAGCGTAGGCGTTAAGCTTTTAAAAAAGGTAGGAGATTTGGTTAGGAGAGGAGATGTGTGTATGGAGATATATTATAATGATGAAGATAGGTTTCGGGAAGCTGTTGCGGACTTCGGTGAATTCTTTACCATCTCAGATTCTCCTGTTAAGGTAGATGATGTCATAGTAAAGGTAGTAAAATGATAAAACCTTCTGAGATAATTGTTACCCACAAAGGTGCAGATTTTGATGCTTTGGCTTCAATGGTAGCTGCGTCAAAGTTGCATCCGGCTGCTGTTATGGTGTTCTCCGGTTCTGCAGATAGAAATGTTAGAGAGTATCTGGCTTCTTCGGGGAGCTGGATAGAGGTGTATACCCCTAAGAGGGTCAGTACAGAGATTGTGAGTAAGGTTGTGGTAGTAGATACCAATGCTTTGAGGAACTTGGACAAGTTCTCCGAGGTTGTATTCAGAGATGGTGTGGAGCTGTGGCTTTATGATCACCATCCTCAACGTGATATCGGGATAAGATTCAAAGGTGTGGTGAAGAGTGTAGGTGCGACTACTACCATACTTGTTCTCATGTTGAGAGAAAAGAATGTTTTTATATCCAGAGAAGAGGCTACGCTATTTGCCCTTGGGATATATGAGGATACGGGGATGTTTACATTTGCTTCTACTACGGAACAGGATTTTGAGGCGGCCATGTATCTGCTTGGGTTAGGGGCAGATGTTACGGTGGTACCGCACTTCTTGACTGTGAGTTTGTCTGCGGAACAGCAACGGGTATTCAACCTGATGGTGGACAAGGCGGAAGAGGAGTATATCGGTGGTTTGAAGGTTGTGTTTACTACTATCACTATTAAAGGGTACATGGAAGGGTTGGCACTCCTTGTTCACAAGTTGAGAGATTTTTTTGCTGCAGATGTGGTTGTAACCATAGCCATTACCGGTCTTCATGCATATGTCATTATGAGGAGTCGGGGCAGGGTGGATGTTAATGCTCTTGTGTCGAGATTTGGAGGAGGAGGTCATAGATATGCTGCTTCTACAGTTGTAGATGCTGCAGATGTAGTGACGATAAAGGAGTATTTGAGGGAGGAAATTTCCAGGTTAATGCAGGGTGAAAAGGTAGTAAAGGATGCGATGACCTCTCCTGTTAAGAGTGTAGAGCCGGGTGCTACAGTTGGGGATGTACTTAATATTATGATCAGATATGGGCACTCCGGTTTGCCCGTGGTGAAGGACGATAGGCTCGTTGGCATTGTTACAAGGAAGGATTTGGATAAAGCGAAGTTTCATGGACTTGGAGAGCAGAGGATCGAGAAGTATATGAGTGTGGATGTGATCACGGTTTCCAAGGATGCTCCGCTGGAAGAAGCGCACAGGTTGATGGTAAAGAACCGCATTGGTAGGCTCCCGGTGGTTGACGATTCCCAGAGGGTTGTTGGTATAATTACAAGGACAGACTTATTGAAGGCGCTGTATAGGGGCGAGGAGGATGTCGTTGAGGAAACAGTTTCCGATGGAGTTATAGTAAAGGGCAATATCTGGAGAAGGATACAGAGCCAGCTTGATCCTAAGGTCGTCAGGATATTGGAGGAGTTTGGAGAATTTGGTAGCAAGAGGGGGTGGAATGTATATCTTATCGGGGGTGGTGTAAGGGATATCCTCCTGGGGAAGAGCAGTATAGATATAGATGTTGTGGTTGAGGGAAATGGTATAGAGTTTGCTAATTTATGGAAGGATAAGGGCTTTAAGATTTATGAGTTCCCGGAGTTTGGAACTGCGAGTATTATTTCCCCAGATGGAATAAAAATTGATGTAGCCACAGCAAGACGTGAATACTATGAGTATCCGGCATCTCTTCCTAAGGTGGAGTTTGGCTCTTTAAAGCATGATCTTTATAGGAGAGACTTTACTATAAATGCTATGGCTGTTCAGCTGAATGATGAAGGGAAAAGAGGGAGATTGATAGACTACTTTGGTGGGCTCGAAGACTTAAGACAGCAGGTAATTCGTATATTGCACAACTTAAGTTTCATAGAAGATCCTACGAGAATAATTAGGGCTGTTAGGTTCGAGCAGAGGTTCAATTTTGTTATAGAGAGAAAGACTATGAGGTTGTTGACAAGTAGCTTGGAACTCGGGCTTTTGAACCGATTGAGTGGTAAGAGGGTGTTAAGTGAGTTGGATTCTGTGTTTGCAGAAAGGTATGCATGGAAGATGCTTGTAAGGATGTATGATATAGGTGTGTTAGATGCTATATTTCCCAATATCAAGTTAGATTATACCAAGATCAGAGAAATGCGTAAGCTAACATGGGCACTTAGAGATAGCCGTTTTCTGTCTGTTAAAAGGTGGCTTGTGTTTTTTATGCTGCTGCTACGAGGCATGTATAGAGGTGATGTCTTTATTGTTTTCGATAAATTTAGTGTGAGTAAGGGAGATAGGGAGTCTGTGTGGTATATCTTTGAAAATGTGGATTCTATACTTGATGTGCTTTGTGGTGAAGGTATTAAGAATAGCGAGATCTACACTGTATTGCGACCACTATCGCTTGAGCAAATGTGCTATATCTATGCTGTTGGGAGTAGTATCATCAGGAAAAGAGTGATATACTACTTAGATGTGTTGAGACATATAAGACCTTCCATTACTGGAAGGGATTTGAAGAGGATGGGCATTAACCCGGGACCGGTTTATAGAGAAATTCTGGAGAGAGTTAGGTTGGCTGTTATGGATGGGCTTCTTAGGGGATTGGATGATGAAGTAAAATTTATAGAAGAGGAGTTGAAAAAATGTTAACGTCTTTACCAGATATCTTGTTGAGTTTTCCATCTGTACTTATTGCATTGAGTTTTCATGAATATGCCCATGGTTTGGTTGCCTATAAACTCGGTGATCCAACTCCTGCACGGAGCGGACGTTTGACGATCAATCCGCTTGCACACCTCGATATAGTGGGAACTCTGATGTTATTGCTTTTCAGATTTGGATGGGCTAAGCCGGTACCTATAGACCCGATAAATTTTAAGAATCCCAGACGTGATATAATTCTTGTTGCGCTTGCAGGTCCTCTGATGAACTTTATTCTTGCCGTTATATTTGCGATCCCACTCAGATTTGGTATATTTGGCTCTGAGGTGGTTGGGAAGTTTTTCTTTAATGGTCTTTTGATAAATCTTGCTCTTATGGTGTTTAATCTTATACCTGTACCACCTTTGGATGGTTCTAAGATTCTTTACGGCATTCTCCCGGAGAGGGTTGTTTACCAGCTTGAGCGGTTTGAGAGATATGGGATGTTGCTCTTGCTCTTTTTGATAGTAATTGGCACTATAAATAATATTATGTATCCGATTGTTGTCTTTTTCGTGAAGATGCTTCTTTTGTAGGGTGAGGTGTTATGAAGAAAGGCCTCAGGTTAATTGTATTTGGTCGTGTGCAGGGTGTTGGCTACAGGTATTTTACTTCCAAGTGGGCTAATAGGTTGGGGATATGTGGTTGGGTGAGGAATTTACCTGATGGCAGTGTTGAAGTGGTGGCTGAAGGGGAAGAGGAAGCACTGCACCTGTTTGTGGAAAGGTTAAGGGAGGGTCCAAGATTTGCAAGAGTTAGAGAGGTTAAGGAAGAGTGGGTGCCTTATCAAGGCATGTATAGTTATTTTACCATAGAGTGAGGAGGAACCAGATGAAGGTGCTTGTTACTAATGATGATGGGATATTCTCTGAAGGGTTAGAGATATTGGTTAGGTATTTGGTGAAGTATTTTGATGTTTCTGTTGTTGTCCCTGATGGAGAGAGGAGTGGCTCTGGCCATGCTATTACACTCTTGAACCCATTGAGGGTGAGACGTGTGAGGCATTCTCCTTTTGATGGAATTGATGCGTGGATGATAGATGGAACACCTATGGATTGTGTTATACTTGCTGTTGACGAACTTGTGAAGGATGTGTCTGTAGTGGTTTCGGGCGTGAATAACGGCTTTAACCTTGGAGATGATGTATTTCATTCGGGTACCGTTTCAGCTGCGATGGAGGGCACACTACTCGGTTTTCCTTCTGTGGCTGTTTCTACGGCACCTGATGGGAGGAATAGTTTTGAGATTGCTGCAAGAGTTGCACATGCAACCGTTGTCCATGTTCTGGAAAGGGGTTTACCAGATATGACATTTTTGAATATAAATGTTCCTCAAGATGCTAAGGGTGTTCAAGTAACCACTCAGGGGAGGAGGCGTTATGTTGGAAAGGTGCATAAGTATAAAGACCCACGAGGGTTGGATTGTTATTGGATAGGTGGTAAAATAGAGGATGAGGGTGAACCGGGTACGGATGTGTATGCAGTAAGAAATGGATTTGTATCTATAACTCCCATAAAGCTCGATGCGACAGATTACGCTCTATTGAACGGATTAGATGAACTGAAGAAGTCAGTGGAGAAGGGGTATATTGCATGAAAAAGGGTTATGTGTGGATTATATTGGCTGTTTTAGTTATTGTTGTTGCTTTTTCCATATTTACTCCGATATATGTCGACTGGCTGTTTTTCTCCAAGTTGGGATTTTATTCGGTTTGGATCAAGATACTTCTTACTAAACTTGTGTTGTTCTCTTCAGTATTTCTGTTTATAGGGCTGGTAGTATATCTAAATTTGGTGTTAGCAAATCGTTTTATAGTTCACCCTCATATAAGGATTGTTGGTGATACAGAGCCTGCACCTCCACTGAGAGGCATGAGAAGGGCACATATTTGGACTATAGCTCTTATACCAGCTCTGCTCTTTGCCCTCAGCTCGTTATCTGAATGGCAAAATCTACTTTTGTTCTTCAACTCTACATTGTTTCATGTAAATGACCCACTTTTTGGTAATGATGTGTCGTTTTATGTTTTTAAGTTGCCTGTCATAAGTTGGCTGGTTAATACGTTATTGGTGCTTAATATCCTTCTGATTGTAGTTATTGCTGTAGTTTACGCTACTTCTGGGAGTTTTCTGTTCGTTAAGAGAGGAGTCAAGTGGTGGGTGGAGATAGACGAAAAGAAGAGGAAGCACCTGGCGGCTTTGTTTGCGATCATGTTTTTGCTTATAGCTGTTGAGTCGTGGCTTAAGAGTTATGACCTGCTGTACTCACGACAGGGGGTAGTCTTCGGTGCAGGTTATACCGATGTGCACGCAAACCTATGGGGATACAAGATTGTGGCTGTGTTTAGTGTTGTTACGGCTGTTTCTATACTATCTTATGGCTTTCATAGGCGGTTGAAGACTCTTTTGTATGGGGTAGCACTTCTTGTAGTAGTTGCGATCGTGGTGCTTGGTATTTACCCTTATATAGTGCAGAAGTTTGTTGTTGAGCCTAGTGAGATATCTAAGGAGAAACCTTATATAAAAGATAACATAAAGTTTACAAGGTTGGCGTATGGACTCAATAGCATAGTTGAAAGGAAGTTTACATTTGGTCCAAAGAAGAGTATAAAGCTTTCAGATGTTATGCTCTGGGACAGGAGGCCTCTGAAGCAGACATATAAGCAGCTTCAAGAGATAAGGCTTTATTATGATTTTAACTCTGTGGATCTTGATAGATACTACCTTAAGGAGTTTGGCAGGGTTAGGCAAGTTGCAATTTCTGTGAGGGAGCTCAATGTATCTCAGATACCTTCGGAAGCGCAAACCTGGGTTAATAGGCACCTAAAGTATACACATGGATACGGTGTGGTTGTAAGCCCTGTTGACAAGATCACAGAGGAGGGTTTGCCTTACTTTTTTGTCTCTAACATACCGCCAGAGACTTCGTTTCCGGAGTTAAAGATAACGAGACCGGAAGTGTATTATGGGGAAGAGACAAACGACTATGTTTTAGTGAATACTTTGACGAAAGAATTTGACTATCCAAAGGGTGACAAGAATGTTTATACCTCTTATAGAGGGAGTGGGGGTATAAGACTTGGATTGTTAAATAAGCTCGTTTTCATGTGGAAGTATTCAACTTTAAAATTTATCCTTACCAGCTATGTTACCAGCGAAAGTAGGATAATGATACACAGAAATATAAAGGAGAGAGTAAAAGTTATTGCGCCTTTCCTTTTGTATGATAATGACCCGTATATTGTAATAAACAATGGCAAACTGTATTGGATGTTAGATGCATTTACATATACGGATAAATTTCCATACTCTCAACCGTTTAATGAAGAATTTAACTATATTAGAAACTCTGTTAAGGTGATTATTGATGCTTATAATGGTGATATCACATTTTATGTGCTGGATAAGAAAGACCCAATAATAATGTCTTACATGAAGATATTTCCGAAAATGTTCAAGAGTATATCCGAGATGCCTGACGGGTTGAAAAGGCATATAAGGTATCCCCGTTCGTTATTTTGGATACAGGCAAATATGTATAGGGCTTACCATATGAGAGATCCGCAGGTTTTCTACAATAGAGAGGATTACTGGAATATTCCTTATGAGTTGTATATCTCTGAGAAGCAGTATGTTGAACCCTATTACATAATGCTAAATTTACCCCCAAGTAAGAAAAAAGAATTTATAGTTATGCTCCCGTTCACTCCTGCTAAGAAGGATAATATGATTGCATGGCTTGCAGCAAGCTGCGACTTTGATAACTATGGCAAAATGATAGCCTACAAGTTCCCGAAAGAATCGCTTGTGTATGGGCCTATGCAGATAGAGGCCAGAATAGATCAGACGCCATCTATATCTCAACAGTTGACTTTGTGGAGTCAAAAGGGTTCAAGGGTAGTTAGGGGGAATTTGCTTGTAATACCTGTGGATAATATGTTGTTTTATGTAGAACCGCTTTACTTGATTGCGGAGAGAGGGGAGTTACCCGAACTGAAGAGGGTTATAGTCTCTGATGGGAATGCTATAGTGATGGATTACGACCTTAACGATGCCATTTCTAACCTTATAGGTGGGAGTAGTGCTTACACTTCTAAAGGGGGTAAGGGAAGTATTTCTGATATATATGTTCTTTCTCAGAGGGCGTGGGATACATATAGACGGGCAGAGGATGCCTTGAAACAAGGTGACTGGAGTGTGTATGGAAAGATGATGAGTGAGCTCAGAGAGATTTTGAAAGAGATGGCAGGGATGAAGAGATGAACGATGAAATAATGAACTTGGATTACAGTCTTATTCCCATGTTTAACAATGCAAAGGTATTTCCCTTTCATAGTGTAGATTCTACCAATGAGGTGGCAAAGGAACTGGCTACACGGTTCATTCCGGAAGGTAGTATAGTGATATCTGAGATGCAGTTGTCTGGCAAGGGTAGAAGGGGTAGAGTGTGGTATTCTCCACCTTACAGAGGCTTGTGGTTTTCTGTTATAATATACCCTTCTGTATTCCCACAGGAGTTGGGCAAGATAACTATAGCTGCTGGGTTGTCGGTGATGAGAGCAATTCGTAAACTTGGTGTAGATGGCGTTTGGTTGAAGTGGCCTAACGATGTGATGGTAGGTGACAAAAAGCTTTCTGGTGTACTTGTGGAGGCTGGAATAGAATATGATATTGTCAATTATGTGGTAGTAGGTATAGGTGTGAATGTTAACCACGGTAGAGATGAAATACCTCAGGAGCTGTTAAACATTATGACATCTATGAGATTGTCTTGTGGAAAGGAGTTCCTTAGGGCTATAGTGCTTTCTGAGATACTCAAGAATTTTAGGGAGTTGTATCTTCTTGTAAGGAGTAAGAGGTTTCATGTAATAAGGGAGATGTGGGAGAAGGAGTCTGGTTTTGTTGGTAAGAGGGTAGAGGTACTGAGTGGTAATGAGAAAGTTTCGGGAATAGTAGAGGGGCTGAGTGATGAGGGGGGGCTTTTGATAAAAGATGATAATGGTCTTATAAGGGAGATATGGATGGGAGAGGTCTCTAAGGTGCGAGTATGAGTTTGTCTTCTTTGCTCCTTTGGATTTTTAATAGGCTTTTCTCCGCTTATGGTCCTCAGCATTGGTGGCCGGGTGATACCCAGATAGAAATCATAGTTGGTGCGGTGCTGACGCAAAATACCAGTTGGATTAATGTGGAAAAGGCGATAGCTAACCTTAAGAGGGCAGGAGTGTTGTCTGTGGAGTTGTTATATCAGCTTCCAGTAGAAGATATTGCTTCACTTATAAGGCCTGCAGGCTACTATAACGTAAAAGCAAGAAGGTTGAAAAACCTTGTGTCGAAGTTAGCTGATATTCAGACTGATATTGAGGACATGTGTGTAGAGGAGCTGAGAGTAGAGCTTTTATCTGTGAACGGTATAGGCAAGGAGACAGCTGATTCTATCATACTCTATGCCTTTGGTAAGCCCATATTTGTTGTGGATGGTTATACAAAAAGGATATTTAGTAGGCTTGGTATTGTGTCTACTCGTGATAATTACGATGTGGTGCAAGATGTGTTTATGTCTAATCTCCCTCGGGATGTAGCTTTGTACAATGAATATCATGCACTTGTGGTTCATCATGCCAAGAATGTGTGCTTAAAGAGAAATCCGAAGTGCAATACTTGTGTGATTCGAGAGGTATGTAAACATGGGAAAGTTTGAGATTATAGACCACACTGCAGATATTGGTATAAAAGGGTGGGGAGAAAATATAGGTTCAGCTTTTGTTTCTTGTGCCGAGGGACTTTTTCATCTTATCGGAGATAGGCCCGATGAAAGGGTCGTTACGGAGGTAACTAAAGAGGTTGCTTCTTTTAGCTGGGAGGAATTACTGGTGGAGTGGCTAAACGAATTGGTGTATGAGTTTGATGTAAACCACTATTACCTTTGTGACTTTTGTGTGGATGGTTGGCAACAGTTTCGCCTTTCCTCTCGTTCTTCTGCGGTGGTTATACCCGAAAGCTATGTGGTTAGGCATTATATAAAGGCAGTTACCTATTATGGTGCGTTTGTCAGAAAGGTGGGTTCTGTGTGGGTGGCACAGGTTATTATAGATGTTTAGGAGAAGGTGAGTGATTATGGATAATCTTAAGCAGATAGGTGAATATGAATGGGAGTTACCTGTTGGATATAAAAAGTGTATGCGTGTTCCTGGTCTTATATTTGCTGATAGTTATATATTACAAAACCTTGTTAAGGACAAGGTTTACGAGCAGGTAGCGAATGTTGCTTGTCTTCCGGGGATAGTTGGATATTCTATAGGTATGCCTGACATCCACTGGGGATATGGATTTCCAATAGGTGGAGTAGCTGCTATGGATATGGATAGTGGTGTTATATCTCCTGGAGGGGTCGGGTATGATATTGCATGTGGAGTGAGGTTGCTTAAGATTGATGTACCTGCAAAGGATGTTATTGCCCATATGGATCTTTTATTGAAGGAGCTTTTTCATGTGGTTCCATGTGGGGTTGTTAGAGATGGTAGGATCAAACTCACTTATAAGCAGTTGGATGAGATTTTGCTTAGGGGTGCGGGCTGGGTTGTTAAAAGTGGATATGGAATAGACGAAGACCTTTTGAAGGTTGAGAACAACGGTGTTATGAGAGATGCAGACCCATCTCTTGTTAGCAAAAAGGCTAAAGAGAGAGGTAAGAACCAGTTAGGTACGCTCGGTTCGGGGAATCATTTCCTTGAGATTCAGGTAGTTGATAGAGTGTTTGATATGGATGTTGCGAGGGCATTTTCTCTGGGTGAAGGTGATGTTACCGTAATGATTCATACAGGTTCCAGGGGGTTGGGCCATCAAGTATGTGATGATTATATTAAGGTCATGAGGGGTTCGATGGGGAAATACGGTATATCTGTTCCAGATGCCCAGTTATCCTGTGCTCTACTTACATCAAGAGAGGGGATGGACTATATACATGCAATGAATGCTGCTGCTAATTTTGCTTATGCGAATAGACAGATGATCACTCAAATGGTTAGGGAGGCTCTACAAAAAGTGTTTGGTGGTGTTCGGGTTAGTACTGTTTATGATGTTTCGCATAACCTTGCATCTATCGAGAGGCATGGAGAAAAGGTATTGTGTGTGCATAGAAAAGGGGCTACGAGGGCATTTGGAAAGGGCTCTATGTATGTGGTGCCTTATTATAGAGAGGTTGGACAACCTGTTTTAATACCGGGTAGTATGGGCGCCCCCTCTTATATCCTTGTTGGCACATCCTTATCAGAAGATAAGTCGTTTTCCTCGACCTGTCATGGTGCAGGACGCGTTATGAGTAGGAGGGAAGCAAAGAGGAGTAGAAAAGGTTCTGAAATTGTGGACGAGTTAGCGCACTCCGGCATAAAGGTGCTTTCGCGCTCCAAAGTCACACTTTCCGAAGAGGCACCTGCTGCCTACAAGGATATTGATA
>CAZLJD010000008.1:0-40343 GCA_964559865.1 uncultured Synergistota bacterium | reverse complement strand
TCTGTCACTATAGCCGGTATGCCTATCCACTGTCATTAGGAATATCCACAGACTCGACCATATTCCCAACATACGTAAGAACCTCGCGAAAGGAAAGTAACCCCCATTCGGTCTATTCAATTCCAAAAGACGAAAGTACGTCCAACACACCATGCCTCAACTAACACTCAATTTATCCACAGAGACTATAACATAATCCAATGTAAATGTTATAGTGGGGTATTAAAAATGTTATAGTGGGGTATTAAAAATGTTATAGTGGGGTATTAAAAATGTTATAGTATACATCCAAGAAAGGCTTGTCACTATTGAACTTCCAGGTCCTAAAAACTTTAAAAATATTAAAAACTACTACAGGTTGTGGTAGTCATAAAAACTACCAGCCCTTATGCTCTGCAAGAGCTCTTAACTTCCGCGAGGATATTCTACGCCAAAGTACTTCTCCTGTTTCAACATTATCTAAGCGGACTAAGCATTTGTCGTCTTCATCAGGGTTGTTAATTACTGTTATTTCGTAACGACCCTGCTCTCCCTTCAGCGACACTACTTTGCCTATCAACTTTCTCTTCCAGTCTTCACCTACTATATCTATGTCAACTTCTGCCGTCCCGGCATAGTCATCCTCCATAGCCTTTTTTAGGTAGCCTGCTATATTCCTGATTCTTTGTTTCCTCAGTATCTCAGATACATATTCTACCTGTGATTTAACATAGTCAAAGTCGTATTTTCTTAGGCCTGCCAATATTGTAGATATTACTTTTTCCTTTACCCTACAATTGCCTGGTAAAATCGAGAGTAGAGCCGTTAAATTGTCTCTTTCATGAATATCTTTAATGTCTATTGCAGGAGCCTTGCGGAGTAATTTTCCCGGCTTTGGCTTAACATGAAACTTTATACTTGTGTATGTTCTACCTTCTTTGCGTAGCTCATAGCTCACGGTGAAACCTATGTCACCGTTACTGTTTAGCTCCTTCACAGCAACATCAAGTACTCTTTGTTTCAACATAGGGATCAACTTATACTTGCCCTTTATACCAAATAACTCTCTAAATTTGTCCATACTCATCTCCGGTATCTCACTTTCCCCCTTCACATAGTCCTTTACCAGCTCATACAGGATTATTGAGTATTTACTCTTTAGTCCTCTAATAACCACTAGATTGATGTTCGCATAGATGCCGTGGGGATCTATCATTGCTCTCCTAACGAACTCAGGGACTTCAAATTTCACCTCTATAGTTCCATTTCTCTCATCCTTGGTAAACTCAACCGAGGCCAGAAGTACAAAGATGCCCCATATGGTCTTATCCTTGCCCAAAATATTGTACTTTGCTTTCTTACCGGTTAGCTCTTCCACTTTTTCGATGTAGTACGCATTGTTCTTGTCTCTTTCCGAGATGTCTAGTACACTCTTCAGTTTCGTAAGTGGTATCTTGAAGGAAACTTTATCTGGATTTTTACGCAGTTCTTGTTTGGCTAAGTATAGTAAGGCATTGTAGAACTTTCGCTGAATGGCATTTATCTCTACACTGATTGCCACGGTGCCACTTGGCTTCTGGAGCACAACTGCACTCTTGCGCATGTCCAACAATCCACCCATGGGTTCCTCCTAATAGAATTTGTATTATTAAAGGTATTTATACTTTTGTGTAAAGAGCTTGTATTAACACAGCCACCATAGTTATGTTATATTGAGGTATTATAAATGTTATAGTTTTAGCGCCCCTGATGTTGTTCTTTCCTCGTTCACTACTTGCGTGTAGCAAGTCTACCTCGAGTTTACCCTACATTTAGCGCTTTTTCGACGGAGCTGGAAATATCGTCAATGCCAGCTTTCACTTCCTCGATAGAAGCTGTTACCTCTTCTATGGTTGATCCTGTGGTCTCTAGAAGTTTCCTTATATTATCAAATTCCCTAAGTACGGATTCTGCGGCTGTTGTTGTATTCTCACCGACTTTTTCTAAAGTTCTGGATTTCTCTTTTAACTTATCGAAGTTCCTTAGTATACTATTCACTAGATCTCTTATACCATCTAGGGACTCTTCAGATTCTACAGCTAGTTCTCTTATCTCGCTCGCTATTACGGCGAAGGCTCTACTACTTTCTCCTAACCGTGCTGATTCCACCGCAGCATTCAAGGCAAGTAAATTCGTTTGGTCAGAGATGTTAGCTATCATATCAACTATCTCGGAAAGGTGTGCTACTTCCCGCGAAACTTCCTCTACTGCCTCATTCATCGTCCTGTTGAAGTTGAGGATCTCGTCCCTAATGCCTGCTAAATTCTTAACAACAATCTGTCCGGTTTGAGAAGCTTCGTGAATGGCTGAAGAGTTTTGGCCTAAGCTGTCTACTGCTATGACCATACCATTGGAGGTTCTCTTTATATCTTCTAATGCGCCTACAACCGAAGCTACGATTTCCCTGATGTGATCATTCTTTTCCCTTACTTCGTTAAAGAGTTCCTCAGCTCGTTCTTTTTGGTACTGCACACACATTTCTAATGGAACTAGGCCGTTAAGTACAGCTACTGCTCTCTCCCTGCAACTCTCGAAGCCACAGGCCCCGCAGTTCAGCTCATTATTCAGTCTGTTAGTTCTCTTAAGAACCTCTTCTATTTCTTGTACTGATGGAGTTTTCATTCTAACAGGTTCTCTTTTAAATGCGCGGAATGCGTCTATGCTGGCGTATTCCCTCCTTACTTGACTGACGGATAGTAGTTTCTTTGCTACCTGCTGTCCTGCTTTTACTCCAAACATACTTTTTACTACCATTCTGCTTTTTGTGTACTTGGCTACTAGGTGACGTTTCTCTGGAACGGTTAGATCCCTTCTGACAGCTGGACCGTCTATACACCCTTCACAGTAGAGGATATCAACTATCTTGGGGTTTAGAGACTCTTTTCCCTCTTGGATGTTCTTGAGATATGCTTTGAGGTAGGAAACTACCCTCTCTTTTCCTTCTATTATCAGTATATCGGTATCTAAAACCGGATCTGCTAAGTCCTTCATGTAAAAGCTGGCTGTTCGCATTAGCCCACCACTTATAGGGTAGGAGGTACCGTAGTACGGTTGGAATCCGTCAAGTAGCTCATCTTTCATAGACTCTAGATTTAACTTCTTCTCAGCGAAGATTTCTTCGATCTCCTCGAATGTTAAAACCAAGTCTACGATTCCCTTGACGTTTGGGTCTTCTATTTCGCTCTTTTTAGCTATACATGGTCCTATGAAGACCACGGAAGAGTCTGGATACTTTTTCTTAAGATAGCGCCCGAGGGCCATCATGGGACTGTCGACAGGCATAAGGTAGTCGTGCAGTTGGGGGAGCCATTTTTTAATGTAGTTTACGATTGATGGGCAGGGAGAAGTGATGAATTTTTTAGATGGATACTTTTGGAGACATTCGATAGCGGCCAGTGTTGTGAATTCGGCTCCAACTGCTACTTCCCACACTTGTGTGAATCCTACTTTTTTAAGGGCGCTGCATAACTTTGTGGGGGGGATACCCACAAAGTGCGAGATGTATGCGGGTGCTACTATAGCTATCACCTTTTTTCCTCTTTTAGACCATTCATAAAGCAGCTCTCCCTCATGAATGTATCTCCTTGCATTTTCTGGGCAATGTTTGATGCAATCACCGCATGCTATACACAACTCTAGGAGGGGTTCTACATACCCTTCCTTTTCGTAAACTTTGTTGGCATGTACGGGACAGTTTCTTACACATGATAGACATAGTGAACACTTTTCAGGTTCAGTTATGATATACCTTTTCATTAAGTTCCTCCTCACCCTTGTAATGTGTCTTACCTGCCCTTGGACCTATGTGGAAAGGCAGACATATAACATAACCAGACTAATTATGTACTAGTTTGTCTAACTTTTCAAGGACCCAATTTTAGGGGAGCACTGTGTGTAGTTTCAGTGTTGGAAAAAGTGGAAAAGCTGGGTTTCGACTCCCACTGAGGAGAAGCAGGCAACCTGGATTGATAGAGAATAAGAGTACACGGTGATGCTACTTTGTAGTAGAAAATTGCACTACCTAATGATGTTTAGCATTTTTACTCCAATTGTATACAACTCCCTAACTTGACAAGTATCTAAGTTTTCTTTATAATATGTCTGGTATACAATATACCAGATTAATATTATCTTTGTTAAAGGCGAGGACTGTAAAGAGGGGGTGTTCTACTCGTGGTTGGAATTGTGGGATATGGAAGCTACATTCCATGGCGACGTATCAAAGTAGAGGAAATAGCAAAGGAGTGGGGAGGGGACGCTAGTGCTTTGAAGAGGGGTATCCTTGTGGAGGAGAAAACTGTGCCATCTGCAGATGAAGATGCTATTACTATTGCTGTGGAGAGTGCAAAGAGTGCGCTGAGGAGGGCAGAGATAGATCCGAAGAAGATAGGGGCACTCTACATAGGTTCGGAGTCAAAGCCTTATGCTGTGAAACCATCTGGTACTGTGGTAGCGGAAGCCCTTGGTATTGTACCGGAGGTCCATATAGCTGATTTGGAGTTTGCGTGCAAAGCTGGAAGTGAAGGTGTATTCATAGCGTATGGTTTGGTAAAAGCTGGGCTAGTTGAGTATGCACTTGGCATTGGTGCAGATACTTCCCAGGGAGCTCCGGGGAATGCTTTGGAGTACACGGCTGCAGCGGGAGGTGCGGCCTTTGTTGTGGGGAGTGACAACCTTATTGCCGAGATAGTGGAAACATACTCTTACTCTACGGATACTCCAGACTTCTGGCGAAGAGATGGGCAGTTCTACCCGAGCCATGCAGGTACGTTTACCGGTGAACCTGCTTACTTTAAACACATCGAGAATTCGGCAAGGGGGGTTATGGAGAAAGCTCGCCTTACGCCGAAGAATATTACTTATGCTGTGTTTCACCAACCTAATGGTAAGTTTCCCCTGAGAGTTGGTAAGAGGCTAGGTTTTACTGAAGAACAGCTGAGGCCTGGTTGGATTGTTCCAAAGATAGGTAATACTTATTCAGGTTGCTCGTTGCTGGGATTAACTGCCGTGCTAGATGTAGCTGAGGAAGGCGATGTGATTCTGGTAACATCCTTCGGCTCTGGAGCTGGTAGTGACTCTTTTATTCTGAGAATTACTTCTAGGCTGAAAGAGGTCCGTGATAACGCACCAAAGCTTCAGGAAATGATGGAGAGGAAAACATATGTAGATTATGGGACCTATGCAAAACTACGTGGCAAGATAAGGCTTTTGAGGGAGGTATAGAATATGAGAGATGTAGTAATTTCCGGTGTAGGAATGACGAGATTCGGGAACTTATGGGATTACTCTATAAGGGACTTGGCAGTGGAAGCTTCTGTGGCTGCTATGAGGGATGCAGGGGTAGATCATGTTGATGCTATCTATGTGGGCAACTTTTCAGGTGGCACACTTATAGAACAAGAGCATTTGGGCTCCATTGTTGCGGACTACCTTGGGCTTACTCCGGTTCCTTCTATGAGGGTAGAGGACGCTTGTGCTTCTTCCTCTGCAGCCCTGAAGGTGGGGTTTTTGGATGTTGCTTCTGGTCACAGCGATATCGTTCTTGTAGTAGGAGTGGAGAAGATGACGGATGTTACGACTGAGAGGGCTACTTATTCACTCTCTTTAGCGGGTGATAGGGAGTATGAGGGATACCAGGGTATTACGTTTCCGGGATTGTTTGCTTTAGTGGCAAGACGTCATATGTATGAGTTTGGCACTACAAGGAGGCAATTATCTCTAGTAGCGGTAAAGAATCACGAGAATGCATTGAGAAACCCTAACGCGCAGTTTCATATTAAAATTACCCCAGAGGATGTTGAAATGTCTACTCTGGTAGCAGATCCACTTCACCTATTTGACTGTTCTCCTATAAGTGACGGAGCAGCAGCTGTAATTTTAACTACAGTGCCCATAGCAAAGAAGCTTTCCTCTGTGCCAGTGAGGATTGCAGGTATAGGACAAGGTAGTGATACGATTGCGCTTGCGGACAGGGATAGCATGGTTGGATTTAAAGCTACGGTTGAGGCAGCGAGGCAGGCTTATAAGATGGCAGGTATATCGCCAGAAGATGTGGATGTTGCTGAGGTACATGACTGCTTCACGATTGCTGAAATTTGTGCTATTGAGGATCTGGGCTTTGTCCCGAAGGGCAAAGGTGGTGAGGCCGTGGAGAGTGGTTTGACTAGTATAGGGGGTAAGATTCCTGTAAACACTAGTGGGGGGTTGAAAGGGAAGGGACACCCGGTTGGTGCTACTGGTGTAGCTCAGGTGGTTGAGATAGTTGAGCAGTTGAGGGGTAGTGCTGGGGATCGACAAGTAGAAAATGCCAGAATAGGGCTAACACAGAACCTTGGTGGATCTGGTGGAACCGTGGTTGTGCACATTTTGGAGGTGATGTAGTTGTTTACAGTTCCCAGGATAAGACGGGAGGTTGGTCCAAGGTATAGATTAGAGGCTTCAAAGTGTAAGGAGTGTGGGCATATAAGTTATCCTCCTCGTAAGATTTGTCCTGTGTGTAAGTCTGGGAGTATGGAAAAAGTTATACTCCCAGAGGAGGGTGAGATTTATTCCTACACGGTGGTGAGGGTACCAAGTCAAGGATTTTCTGAGTTTGCTCCTATACCTGTGGCAGTCGTGAAACTGACAAATGGGGTTAAGTTGACCTTGCAGGTTGTGGACTCTGAGATAGATGACATTGAAATTGGGAAAAAGGTGAAAATAGTCTTCCGGAGGCTCTTTGTAGAGGGAGAAGGTGGACCGATCGTATATGGTCCTAAGTGTAGACTTTTGTGAGGTGCAGTTGATTTTGTTTTGGAGGGGGTGATAATGGAAGTGGAGGTGTTTGTTTTGTTTAGGAGAGGTTACTGGAGATTCAGCTAGGGAGGTGGGTTTTATGAGCAGAGGCAAGTTGTGGTTAGTAGTAGTCGTTGCAGGCTTGCTAGTTGTTGGGAGCTTGGGTGTAGCTACTGCAAAGGGTGTTATAAAAGTTGGTGTATTATCTCCTTTGAGCGGTGGTACATTCGCGGAGGCAGGACAAGAGCAGAGAAGAGGCTTTCTGATGGCCCTTCACAAGATTAATGGGCAGGGTGGTGTGTTGGGAAAGAAGATAAAGCTTATATACGAGGACACAAAGTGTAATCCATCTACTGGCGTCTCAGCTGCACGCAAACTTGTTGAAAAGGATAAGGTTGTAGCTCTACTTGGTGGCTATTCAAGTACTGTTACTTACGCAATATGTGGAGCTATTAGAAGATACAAACCTCTAATGCTGTGGATAGGAGCATCTTCTACTAAGGTAGAACACTTTGTTGGAAAGGAAAGGTGGTTTTTCCACTTTCACCCATGGGATTATCACCGTCAGTCTACTGTTAGGGACTTTCTGTTGTCTATAAAAGCGAGGCCAAAAACTATAGCATTTGCATATGAGGACGGTTTGTATGGAACGACAAGTGCAGACTATTTCAAAAAGTATGCTAAGAAAGCAGGATTCAAGTTAGTTATGTGTGAGCCATACAAGACAGGCTCTTCGGACTTTGCACCCCTCCTTACTAAAGCTAAGTCGCTTCATCCAGATGTATTCTACTCCGTGGGCTATGCTGGAGATTACATACTCCAGATCAAGCAGGCCAAAGAAATTAACTTTAGTCCGAAGCTTTTCCTTATAGTTGCACCTAATTTCCCCGGGTATAAGAAACTTGGTAAAGCTGGTGATTATGTAGCTGGTGTAGATGTTTGGGTTCCATCTTTACCCATCCCTGGACTTAAGCAATGGCTTGCAGATTATCACAAGCTTTATCCTGGAAGAACCCCAGAGTATTGGGCACCTTTGGCCTATGCAAATCTTCTTGTTCTTGTGGATGCCATAAAGAGGGCTGGAACAACAAATAAGAGCGCTCTTATCAAGGCACTGGAAAAGACTAACTTGATGACACCTATAGGTAGGATAACCTTTAAACCCAGTGAGGAGGGAGGGCTCCATCAGGCTATATCTAAGCTTATTATAACTCAGTGGCAAAATGGAAAATCTATTGTTGTATGGCCTTCAAATGAGGCAACGGGTAAGCTTATATATCCTGTTCCGCCTTGGAATAAGAGGTAGCAAGGATAACAATAAGTGGGGATGACCTTTAAGGGGTTGTCCCCTCTAGTGGGGGGAGTGAGTTGCTATCGCAATGTGTAGTTAATGGTTTATTGATGGCAGGGTTGTATGCGCTTGTTACATTAGGACTTACTATGGTGCTTGGTATAATGGGCATAGTTAACTTTGCTCATGGAGACTTCGTAATGTTGGGAGCATATGTTACCTATTGGGCATATACACTGTGGGGAGTGGATCCTCTTCTTTCCCTCCCGTTGAGTGCTGTGACGCTCTTTGCTCTTGGAATTGCTGTCTACAAGTTTGGTGTTAAACCTATTCTCGATGCAGAGGAAATTGAGCAGGTTCTTCTTACCTTTGGGATTTCCATAATATTACAGAATGTAGCGCTTATTCTCTGGAAGGCTGATTTTAGGTCTGTAACCACTTCTTACTCTGATATGAGTATCCATATTGGGTATGTTAGTGTTGGTCTTGCACGTCTATTAACATTTGTGATTGCTATTTTACTGACTCTTTTCTTGGCACTGTTTAATAGGACTATGATTGGTAAAGCTATGAGGGCAGTTAGCCAAAACAGGAAAGCAGCAGCACTTGTGGGTATAGATGTGGATAAGACTTACTTGATAGCTTTCTCTATAGCTTCAGCTCTGGGTGGTATAGCTGGTGGATTGTCATCTTTGATAATGTATGTGTTCCCTTTGGAAGGTGCCCAGCTTGGTCTTAAGGCTTTTGCTATATTGATTTTGGGTGGATTAGGTAACATATGGGGTACCTTAATAGCCAGTCTTGTTTTGGGTATTAGTGAATCTGTAGTTAGTACATACTTGCCCGAAGGTTCTGGATGGGCTTCTGGACTTTCTTTCGCTATAATACTTATTGTGCTTGTACTTAAACCAACGGGAATAGCAGGTACAAGAGGGGAGTAATTATGAGTGTGAGCATTAAAAAATACCTGTGGTTAGTGTTTGCGGTTGCGGGAGGAATATACCCTTGCATTGCGGGATCTTCTTATGCAGTACATATAGGTGTGGTTGTACTCATGTTTGCAGTACTCTCTATAAGTTTCGATATGTTGGCCAGAACGGGGCAAGTATCTGTTGGCCATGCGGCATTGTTCGGGTTAGGTGCTTACTTCGCTGTGATTGTCTTTCAGAAGCTTGATTTCAACCCAGTTTTGACGATTTTTGTGGGTGGTGTGTTGACAGCTGTTGTGGCTGCAGGTTTTGGCTTTATAACATTGCGGATGAGAGGAATATATTTTTCTATAGCTACTATATGCTTTGCGGAGACTTTACAGGTTTTGGCTTTGATGGCGAGGAGTATCACTGGTGGGGCTATAGGTATATCTGTACCTCCATTATTTGGTGGAAATATAGTGCTCTCTTACTATTTTATTCTGGGTTTGCTTCTCTTGGCAATCTTCGTTGTTCGTATCATTGAGGGGTCAAGGCTTAACTTTGCATTTACTGCTATAAGGGAAAATGAGTCGATAGCAAATGTATTAGGTATAAATCCTACTAAATACAAGGTTTTGTCTTTTGTTTTGAGTGCTTTCTTTGCTGGTTGTGTGGGTGGGTTTTATGCATATTACATTACTTACATAATACCCTACGAGGTTTTTGGGATAAATATTTCTGTAGCATGTCTCGTTATGCCTGTGTTTGGAGGTTTATATACAGTTGCTGGCCCGTTATTAGGAGCGGTTATACTGAAAATTGCAGAAGAGTTCCTTAGAACTAGCATTCCATATGGTCATATGATAGTTTATGGTGTTATATTGGTTATTGCTGTTTTGTATATGCCCTCAGGTATAGTTGGATTGGTTGGGAAAGGTAGACATGAAAACCGTTTTGATGTCAAACTCACTACCCAGGGAGAGAGAAAAAATGATACTGCTTGAAGTAAGAGAAGTATCTAAAAGATTTGGGGGGCTTATGGCGGTTAACAATGTTACCTTTAGGGTAAATGATAGTGAGATACTTGGTTTGATAGGACCTAATGGTGCTGGGAAGACGACCCTATTCAACCTGATTTCTGGGGTTTATCGTCCTGATAGTGGTAGGATAATATTTGATTCAGTGGACATAACGCATCTGAGACCGTTTCAGAGGTGCAAACTGGGACTTGGGCGAACTTTTCAGATAACGCAGCCATTTAAGGATATGACTGTGCTTGACAATGTTGCCACAGCTGTCCTTTTTAGAGGTGTGGATAGAGTTTACAATATAGAGAAGGCACGAAAAGAGGCTTTTGACTTCTGTAACATGGTGGGCCTTGACTCCAAGGTTGGAGAAATGGCCGGAAGTTTAAGTGTCATAGAAAGAAAGAAGCTGGAAGTTGCAAGGGCGATAGCTACTAGACCTAAACTTCTTTTGTTGGATGAAGTTATGGCTGGTCTTAGGCCGAGTGAGGTAGATGAGAGTGTTTCCCTAATTCGGAAGATTAAGGAGTACATGGGTTTTGGTGTTATACTGGTTGAGCATATTATGAGAGCAGTTATGAAGATATCTGACAGGATAATAGTTTTACATCATGGGGAAAAAATTGCAGATGGTGGAGTAGAGGAAGTGGCGAATGATCCTAAGGTTATAGATGCGTATCTCGGAGAGCAAGTATAGACCTGGAGGGAGAAGTTTTGTGTGCGTTGCTTGAAGTAAAAAGCATAGATGTATTTTATGGAGCGGTGCAGGCTTTATACGGGGTCTCTTTTGAAGTGGGGGAAGGAGAAGTAGTTACTGTGGTAGGTGCTAATGGGGCTGGTAAAACTACAGCTTTGCAAACTATTGCAGGTCTTATTCGTCCTTTCAGAGGGGAAATATTTTTCAAAGGAGAGAGGATAGATAAGTTGTTGCCCCAAGATATCGTTAGGTTGGGGATTTCTTTAGTACCTGAGGGGCGGGAACTGTTTCCTGATATGACAGTTTTGGAGAATTTGGAAGTAGGTGCAGCTTTTATTCCGAAGGCTAAAGAGAAAATGAGGCAAACCCTTGAAAGAATATGGGAGTTGTTCCCCATATTAGAGGAGCGTAGAGGACAAAGAAGTGGTACACTATCAGGAGGAGAACAGCAAATGTTGGCAATTGCACGTAGTTTGATGGCTCTTCCGGAACTCTTAATGTTAGACGAGCCATCCATAGGTTTAGCTCCTAAAATTATCCAGAGCATATTTAGGATAATAGAGGAGATAAATGCTAAGGGAACAACGATCCTCTTAGTGGAACAGAATGTTAGACATAGTCTTTTAATATCTCATAGGGCATACGTTTTGGAAACTGGTAACATAGTGCTTGAAGGATCCGCAGAGTCTGTACTTGATAATAGCTATGTGAAGAAGGCTTACTTGGGAGTGTGATTAGCAATAGCTGCTGTGAGATGAGGAATGCTTTTTTTGACGTGAGAAAGGACTTATGATAGCTTTGTAGAGACCTAAACTTGTGTGAGGAGGTGTGTGCATGGAAGTCTTAAGAAGCTCGAGGGTACCAGGTTTTTATAGACTTAGCGTGGATGAGAGGCTTCAAAAGGTTGGAGAATTTGCGGGTTTGATTTCGGAAGAAATGGATACCCTTCGGTTGCAGGGCCTACCTGTGGAAGTGGCAGACAAAATGATTGAAAATGTGGTTGGAACATTTGAGCTTCCTTTGGGGATAGCCGTGAATTTCCTTATAAATGGGAAACCATATTTGATACCCATGGCTATTGAGGAACCTTCTGTAGTGGCAGCAGCTAGCTTTGCAGCAAAACTAGCATTACAGGGCGGAGGATTTTTTACTAACAGTACAGAATCTGTAATGATAGGGCAGATACAGGTAACCAATGTACCGAATCCATTTGGTGCAAAGGTGGACATCTTAGCTTCTAAAGAAGAGATTATCCGCATTGCTAATGACCAAGATCCCTTGCTTGTGAGCTTTGGGGGAGGAGCTAGAGATGTAGAGGTGAGGGTACTGGATGATACTTTAAAAGGGCCAATGGTGATAGTTCATCTGTTAGTGGATACGAAGGATGCGATGGGGGCAAATGCTACCAATACGATGTGTGAAGCGGTAGCTCATGTCATAGAGAGGATAACTGGGGGTAGAGTGTATTTGAGGATATTGTCCAACTTAGCAGTTAGGAGATTAGCTAGGGCAAGAGTTGTTATCCCAAAGGAGGCACTAGCTTTTAGTGAATTTAGTGGTGAGGAAGTTATAGAGGGTATTTTGGAAGCGTATGCTTTTGCTGCAGCAGATCCGTATCGTGCAGCGACACACAATAAGGGTATTATGAATGGGATAGATCCAGTTGTTATAGCTACTGGGAATGACTGGAGAGCTATAGAGGCAGGCGCGCATGCTTATGCATCTTATACGTGGACATATAAGCCTCTGACTGTGTGGGAGAGGGACAAAAATGGCGATTTGGTTGGTAGTATAGAGCTCCCTATGGCAGTTGGACTTGTGGGTGGTGCGACAAAGGTGCACCCTACTACTAAGGTGGCGATAAAGATATTGGGTGTAAGCTCTGCAAGGGAGTTGGCGGAGGTGATTGCAGCAGTTGGATTGGCACAAAATTTGGCAGCTTTGAGAGCTTTGGCTACTGAAGGAATTCAGAGAGGCCACATGAGTTTACATGCTAGGAATGTTGCGGCTTCAGCAGGTGCTACGGGTGAGCTTATAGATGTGGTGGCCAATAAAATGGTAGAAGAGGGAAAGATTAGGTTAGATAGGGCGAAGGAAATTTTAAAGGAGCTGAGTGGGGAGTAAACGAGTTTTGTGTAGAGAATTAGCGAGATGGATGTTTGGGGTGTAAAGATGGACGGCAAATATGGAGAATTTATTAGTGAAAAGTCTTTGAAAGAGCATCTTCCTATTTCGGAGCTTGCGCTCAGGTTGCTCCGAAAAAACATAATAGAGGGCAAGCTACCACCGGGAAGTAAGTTGTCCGAGAGGGAACTTGCTGAGAGGTGGGGGATAAGCAGAACTCCCATTCGGGAGGCGATAAAACAACTTCAAAGCGAGGGGCTTGTTGTCTCTATTCCACGGAAAGGTGTAATAGTTAGGAAGTATACTCCTCGGGAAATTGAGGATGTGTATACTGTACGTTTGGTGTTGGAATCGTTGGCAGTCAAATTATCTATACCTAATTTGGATGAGCGGCGTATGGGGAAGATTATAAATATACATGAGAACCTTAAGAGAACCCTTGAGAAGGGGGATAGTGTAGATTTACTAAAGGTTGTATATATGAATGAGGAGTTTCACTTTTCTATCTATGAGGCTTCTGGTAATAAGATATTGTGTGATACTATAAGAGGGCTGTGGCACAAGATATTCGCGATCATTATGGTGGTAATTGCGTCACCTGATAGAGGGTTCCATATGATCTGTGAGCACGAAGCTATTGTGAAGGGGCTTGTAGAGAGAAGCGAGGAAAAGGCCCTTAAGGCACTTGAGGAACACATGAAGCTAAGCAGGAGTATTTTATTGCAGTACTATGGTACCTTCTAAGGGATTTTAATGTATTTGGGAGAGGAGTTGGAGGAAGTAGATTAACCAACATAAGAGTAAGGATTTATGAAGAGCGGATTTTCGTGCCGTTTGAGGAAGAAGGTAAAATACAAAAATTAAAAAGAAATTGAGAAATGTCTGACTTTCTATCTTGTATCCGAATCTTGTGGTAAGAGGTTGTTTCTGCTTGACATGGGTAAGATAGAATAATAAAATTACTTCAAGTAGCATTATATGGGTTTATGTAACCGTTTTAGTTAAAGTACAGACGCTGAAGAGGATGGATGAAGTTGAGAGGAGCACGGAAGTGGTACTTTGCTGATGGTTATATAGAGAGTAGTAGACGTGGAAAGAGTGTTTCGCATGAATCGCTGTGTTTGCTTAATGCAGGCGAGGAGGATGCTAATGTAAAGATACGATTTTTCTTTAGTGATAGAGATCCGATATATGTTGATTTTGTTCTTCCGGCGGAGAGAAATGTCCATCTGAGGCTTGATGATCTGCAAATCCCTCGAGATACCCCTTATGGAGTAGAAGTGATTAGTAATGTGCCTATTGTGGCCCAGCTTTCACGACTAGTTGCAAATGACGAAGGGTATACCTTAATGACGACAATAGGGTATAGTGAGGATTGAGATGGAAGATGTACTTGTACTCAAAAACATATCCAAGAGCTTTCCAGGTGTGCAAGCACTAAAAGATGTGGATTTTGAACTACGTAAGGGAGAGATTCATGCTCTGGTTGGTGAGAATGGTGCGGGTAAGTCGACCTTAGTCAAGATTATAGCCGGAGTCTATCAGCCAGATGAAGGAGATATAATTCTTGAGGGTAGAAAAGTCAGCTTTAGAGATGCAAATGATGCAATGACCTCTGGTATATCTACTGTGCACCAACACTTGGTGGTTTTTCCCGATCTTACTGTCCTTGAAAACCTCTTTGTTGATAGATACGCTCATGCAAGGGGGTTTATAAGCTGGGACAGCATGAGAGAAGAGGCGCAGAAAGTAATGAATGAGTTTGGTATAAACCTTCCCTTAGATGAAGAGGTACGTGCGCTTAGTGCCCCTGCACAGAAGCTTCTGCAAATACTGCGTGCGCTTCTGAAAGATACAAAAGTTCTCATTTTGGACGAACCTACGGCAGCCCTTACGGTTGATGAAACAGATATCCTGTTCAGGAATATAAATAAACTTAGAGAACGAGGGATATCTGTTATATACATTAGCCATCTACTAGAGGAGATATTTGAACTTGCAGACCGTGTAACGGTTCTTAGAAATGGTAAGGTGATTGTCACTAGTGAAATGTCGAATATTTCGCTCCCGGAGATAATAAAAGCGATGATAGGTAAGGAACTGGAAGCGTTTTATCCCAGTCGAGAGCATAATGTGGGCGATGTGATTCTGGAGGTTAAAGGTTTGTATAGAGGTATCCTCAGGGATGTGAGTTTTTCCTTGAGAGAGGGGGAGATTCTGGGTATTGCTGGAATCTTGGGGTCTGGTAGAACTACGCTTGCAAAAGTGTTATTTGGTATACTTCAACCAGAGGCTGGAAGTATAAAACTGGAAGGGAAAGAAATAAATATTGAGACACCCGTAGATGCTATAAGTAGTGGGATTGTATATGTTCCGGAGGATAGACAGCGACAGGGTTTGGTACTTCAAGAAAACATTAAGTTTAATATTACACTGCCAAACTTGGAGATGATATCGGGAAAGGTTGTTCTCAATACAGAGAAAGAGGTAACAATGACAGAGGAGTGTATCAATAAGTTTAATATAGAACCCCCTATACCAGAGTTTCAAGTTTTGCACCTGTCTGGTGGAAACCAGCAGAAGGTGGTAATAGCGAAGTGGTCTGTTAGAAATGCTAGTGTGATAATAATGGATGAGCCAACACAGGGTATAGATGTTGGAACCAAATCCCAAATATACGAGTTGATGAACAAGTTTGTGGAAGAGGGTAAAGGTATAATATTGATATCTTCTGATTTTAATGAGCTTATTAACATGTGCGATAGGATAGTGGCTATAAGAAAAGGCATGATCTTAGGAGAAATTCGGAGGGAAGACTTCTCTTTAGACAGTGTGATATCCCTTGCTACACAGGAAGTAGGAAATTCATCTATTGCTATTAGTTAGCGCATGCATTTTTAAGTAGAGGGACTGATAAAGTGAAGAGTCGCGGAAGAGAGATTGTACTGCTACTGGTAATAGTGGGATTAGCAGTGGTTGGCGAGTTGAGTAATTCATCATTCTTTAGCTTTAGAAATATAACTGCTTTGTTCGAGAATACAGCAGTTATAGTATTGGTTGTGATAGGAGAATCCTTGGTAATTATTAATGGATTTGGTCATATAGACCTTTCGGTGAGTTCTATTTATACTGTTAGTGCTGTAACTTCGGCGGAACTTGCTGCAAAAGGTGTTTCGATGTTTTTGGTTGTTCCGTGGAGCGTAGCAGTTGGGGTAGCACTAGGTGCCTTAAATGGGATAGTGACTGTTGAGTTTGGTATACCTTCCTTGATAACGACCTTGGGTACAATGATAGGATGGGAAGGCTTTATACTATGGTGGACTGGTGGGATGTGGATAGCCAATCTACCTGACAGCTGGCAGATAGGGAGTTATAAAATTGCTAGTATAAGTGTTGCTACGTGGTTAGGTTTCTTGGTAAGTATTGTTCTTGTTTTTCTTGCGAGGAGGGCTGCCTTTTTCAGGAAGTTCTATGTGTGTGGATCAAACGCGAGTGCAGCAAGTTTTGTTGGTATAAGTACGAAGAGAACAATATTTCACGCCCTGATTCTCAGTGGAGCTTTCAGTGGTTTTTCTGGGATGCTGAGTGCTTCGAGATTCTTTTCCGTGACATCAAACATTGGATCTAATCTTACTCTACCGGTTATTGCATCTGCGGTTATTGGGGGTACAAGCATATTTGGAGGTAAGGGAAGGATAGAAGGAGCTATTTTGGGTACCTTTTTACTTGTGGAAATATTGAGCGTTACGGTATTCTTGAACATAGGTGCCGTGTGGAATGAGGCCATAGAGGGTGTTGTTATTTTGGTGGCGATAATTTCTGATGTCTTGAGAGAAAAGAGGAACATAAGGGGTATAGGGGTCAAATGAGAGATCTAAGGAGAATAGAGTTTATACTTTTGGGTATACTGATTTTTACATTTGTCTTTATGAGCTTTTTGTCGGATCAGTTTCTTAACATACCTACATTGCTGCAGATTATGCAGTTATCTGCGGAGCTTGGCATAATGGCAGTTCCTATGACCTTGATAATGATTACTGGTGGCATAGACTTGTCAGTAGCATCTAATCTTGCCCTGAGTGGAGTTCTCTTGGGAGTGTTGTGGAAGTGGTTTGGCATAAATATATGGGTTTCAAGTATGTTAGCCATTTTATTTGGAGGGGTATGTGGCCTGTTTAATGCACTCATGATAACGAGGTTGGAGATTCCACCATTGTTGGCGACTCTGGGAACATGGGCCCTGTATAGAGGCCTGGCTACTGGTATAGATAGAGGGCGTGGTGTCTCGGGATTTCCGCAAAGCTTTTTGAACTTGGGTGAGGGCTCATTGTTTAGTGTGCCATATTCTCTTTGGATATGGATGGTTATATCTTTGGTGGTTTACTTCTTTGCTTCAAAAACCAAGTTTGGGAGGTATCTATTTGCGATAGGTAGTAATGAGACGGGGGCTGTATATTCGGGTATTCCAGTAAAGAGGGTGAAGGTGACGATTTATATTCTTGCGGGCCTTCTGTCTGGATTGGCTGCTGTGGTGTACACATCTCGAGTTGGGGCTGCGAAGTCGAATGCTTATGCTAATGGGGTGTTGAGTGTTGTTACTGCGGTGGTCCTTGGTGGTACTGATGTAAAGGGCGGCTCAGGGACCATACTGGGTACAGCAATGGCTGTCCTTATAATAGCATTTGTGGATGCTGGACTGACGCTGGCTAATATTCAGCAAACTGTGCAGGAAATGGTTTTAGGTGCTATATTGGTAGGCTCTATAGCATTTTATGAGCATTTTGGTAGAGTTGTTGTTCGTAAAAAACACTCCTAACTTGAACTACTCTTCGAATTGATTGTTAGGGAGGGGGGTGTTGTTTAGTTTACACTGCCTATGAAAAACAAATTTAAGGAGGTGTTGCTTATGAGAAATAGGAATTGGTGGGTGGGGGCCATACTTGCAGCGTTGATTGTGTTCTCCGTACTGCCAGTTGCGTTTGCGAAGCCAATTAGTGTGTATATGGTTCCCAAGTTTACTGGAGCGCCTTACTTTGTGGCCTGTAAGCAGGGTGCTGTGAAAGCTGCGAAGGAGCTGGGCAATATCGGCTTGCCTGTGAAGTTTCACTTTATGGGACCAAGCACTGCAAATACGGAGAAGGAAATAAAGATGATAAGTGATATAATAGCGCTGCATCCGGATGCGTTACTTTACTCTTCAAATGACTTCCAGGCATTAATTCCTGTGCTAAAGAGAGCGCGGAAGGCTGGTATCAAGGTTGTGGGATTCGATGCAGATGTGGCAGATCCCGCTGCAAGAGATTACTTTGTTAATCAGGCAACATTCAAGGATATCGGGAAAACACTAATAGATTTGGTTGCTAAGAATGTGGGCCCTAGTGCTGGTATAGCAATATTGAGTGCAGATCCAAATGCTGCTAACCAGAATGCATGGATAAAGTATATGAAGCTTGCAATATCCAAGTATTATCCCAAGATGCATGTTGTTACTATCCAGTATGGGAAGGACTTACCTGGTCCGTCCTTCCAAGCAGCGCAGACTATAATAAACGCGTTCTATCCAAAAGCCAAAGCTATAGTAGCAATAACATCCGTTGCGTTCCCAATGGCTGCACAGGCTGTTTTGCAAGCAGGCCTGAAGGGTAAAATATACGTTGTAGGGCTTTCTACACCGAATGACATGAAGAAGTATGTGAAAAACGGTGTTGTGAAGGATGTTGTTCTGTGGAACCCAATAGACCTTGGTTACCTTACACTTTATGTAGCTAATGACTTGGTGAGACACATGATGATAAGTAAGGTGAATGGTACAGAATATGTTGGCGGTGGTAAACTTGGATTCTTCAAAGTCGGTAAGAAGAATGTTATCCTGTTAGGGAAACCTTTCATCTTTACTGCTAAGAATATAGACAAGTTCAATTTCTGACATAATCTTTCCCCCACAGTTTGCCCCCAAATCTGGGGGCAAACTCCCCCTCCTTGCCGAAGGAAATTTATTGAATGGTGCAGCAGTAGCTATAGATGGTGGAGTTTGCCCTCTTTTAGAAGAAAGATGTCTGTTGCAACTTCTTTAAGGAAGGACATACTGTGTGATATTACCAATAATGTACTATCAAGTCTTTTGAGTAAAAGTGTTATTCTCTGTCTATTTTCTTCATCTAGTCCATTTATAGGTTCATCCAGTATTATCGCCTCGGGTTTCATGGCTAAAACTGTGGCTATGGAAACCAGTTTCTTCTCTCCACCTGAGAGTCTGTAGGTTATCCGCTCCTTGAGATGCAATATCCCAAGATTCTTTAATGTGGCATCTATGATGGAGTCTACTTTGTTTCTTTCCACTCCTATATTGAGCAGGCCAAATGCTATATCCTCAGCGACAGTGGGAGAGAAAAGCTGGTCGTCAGGATCTTGAAATACGTATCCTATGCTCTTTCTTACGTTGTAGAAGTCTTCCTCTGAATGTACTTTCTTTCCCTTGAAGTAAATACTTCCAGAGGATGGAGTGATAAAGCCCATTATTATTTCCACCATTGTGGTCTTTCCCACACCGTTTGGACCTGTAATCCCTAGTTTGCTCCCTTTTGGGACAGCAAGATCTAATTCTTTTAGTATCTCCCTGTTTTCATACCCAAAGTAGATGTCTTTTAGTTCTATTAAGTTCGTTTTGCTGTCTTTAGGATTAAACCTTTCAGGAAAATTGTCATTCTTTCCCATTTTTACCTCCAGGCAACTGAGAGTAAAACTACTAAATAGAATAACCCTAAAATGGCAAATGCCTTGTCGATATTGTGTATTTGGAAGTGTCTGTATACAGGAATTGTGTTGCTAAATCCTCTGCAGAGCATTGCTTTGTAAATTCTTTCTGCGCGTTCGTGGCTTTTTACTAGAAGCATGCCTGTGAGGTAAGCATAACTTTTGTATGTGTGTATGTTGGTGCCGGGTTTGAATGCCCGTGCTTTCATTGCTTTTTTCATTCTGTTATATTCCTTGAGGACGACATCTATGTATCTCGCAGCAAAGAAAAGTATCTTCACAAGTTTAGATGGTATACCTAGGTGATGCAAACCATGGGCGATGGTGAATATATCTGAAGTAGAAAGAAACAAGATGTTACAGAAAATTACGGTAGAAGATCTGAGGAATATAAGCAGTGCGTACTTTAGGCCTTCAACGGTGGCGCATAATCCCCATATACAAAAGCATTCCCTACCAGGTACACTGAATGGTAAAAGCAATACGACCATTAGTAGTAGGCTTTCTGCAGGTATAAGACACTTTGCCACATCTCTAATGGATATTCGAGAAATTAGGAGAATTGCTCCTAAGAAGAGTATCCCGATGTATATTGCTTGGAGGTTTTTGGCTGTGGCAATGACTACGGAGAAGAGGAGAGTAAATACTATTTTTACTCTTATGTCTAATAAGTGCAACAAGCTTTTACCTTCTATGTAGTTATTTCCAGTCATGTCGTAATGCCTTCTTTGTGCTGCTGAGAACTATGTTCTTCAAAGAGATATAGATTGCTTGTATAAGTATACATTACCTATCAAGAATAGGGTATAGGTTTGGGAATGCTCAGATTAGTACTTATAGAAATTTTTCTATAAGCTGGTGTGTCACTATTTAGTGAGAGGTTGGAGGCGGGAGGAATGTGCCCTCCCTGCTGGGATGGTAATAGTTGTTTTAGTGTGGAGGTGCTTCTTAGAGACATAGAGTTAAGCCTCCAACCTCAGCTGTGGGTTTTCCTTCTGGACAGTATAAATGCTACTAGTCCGAATATTCCCACTATGTATCCTATCCCGCCCACAACTTCGGCCATCGTAGGTTTGGAGAGTTTTTGTTGGATGTCTATCAGCATTGTGTAGATTGGCTTAAGTTTTTTGTCTAATGCTTTATCTATGGCTTTTGCAGAGTAAGTGTTTTGTAAAGGAGGGGTCTTAGAGAGTTTAGGCGAAGTTGTGGGCGGCTGACTCAGTCCAGATAGTCTTTTCTTCTTTATGATCGTTACACTCCTATGTCCTAGCTCGGCATCAACTACAATCTTTAGATCTGTAATTTTAGGCACCTTGAAGTTATAGATGCCTTTATTGTTCGTAGTGCCCTGTAATAATAGTTTACCTGTTGAGTTGTCATACACTCTCACCTTTGCGTTCTTTGCTTTAGTCCCATCGCTGAAGTAGGTTTCTGTGTGTACTACGCCCGTGCTGTCGATGTAGACGAAAGTTGTTATCTTGTGGGCATGTGCCAGACTCGTGAGAGTGAGAAGTAATGCTATCGGCAAGAAGTACTTTAGAATTTTCATTTCTTTCCCTCCAAAATACTAGGTTGTACTTTTTGTATGAATAACACGATGATAGGGGTAACTATGCCTTCTACAGCCATAATCGGGATGTGTGCTATAAGGACCAGCTTTGCTATTGGTGCGAAAGCTTGACCTGTAAGCCATAAATCTGTTGCTACTAGTAGCCCTGCTCCTGCTACCGATATAACAGCTGCAGCCGCTGTAGCTGTTATTACTGTGATTTTTTCCTTCGATTGTATGAGCTTTAGGAAAATATATCTGGATAGAACTGCAGGTAATGCCATATTCATTGTATTTACCCCCAATGTTGTGAGTCCCCCAAACTGAAACAATATCGCTTGCAGGAACAGAGCCACTAGTAATGATGGGAAGGATGTCCATCCGAGAATTATGCCATTTAGTCCGTTGAATAGGAGGTGTACACTTGTAGGCCCTAAGGGTACATGTATAAGGGATGCTACAAAAAAGACGGAGGATAACACTCCAACCAACGGGATGTCTTTTTCTTTTATTTTCTTGAGACCTATGTAAGTTGCAGTAGCTGTGACACCGGCACCCAGTATGAGTACCGGTGCTGAGAGTACACCTTCAGATATGTGCATCCTATTCTACTCCTTTAGGCTTGCTGAATGCCTTTACCCACATGACCGCGTCTAACTCGACGGGGTACATTTTGCCTTTGTATTGCATCTTACCGCCATCACCAAGCGCCGAGAAACCCCACCATCCTGCCCAAGGTATGGCGTACGAAAAAATTCCTTCGTTGTCTGTTTTTATTACCTGTGTAATAAGAGAGTCAACAGGTGGCTTTACCTTTCCATCTTTGTTGTAATACTCAACTTCTACATCTATTCCAGAAGCAGGCTTACCATTTATGAGTACTTTCCCCCTGAATATGTTTCCTTCCCAGATGCCGTAGGGAACTACGAGTGGTACTATTTCAGCTTTTAATCCTATTATGGAATCCCAACCTTCCTCAGCTCCGTAGGCGTTTACTACTACCTTTGTTATCTGCCATATAAACTTGTCCTCAGCAGGTTCAAAATAGGGTTTGGGTACTAGATAAAAGAGGTAGTTTCCGGGTCTCTTGAGGCTGTAACTGGCGTAGTAGGCTGTTACCTTTTTGTTTTTGTATTCTTTGAATTCTGGATTCCATTTTTTGAATACAGGTATTTTGTGGCTTTTCAAGATGTTGTCCAATGTAACTTTTTCTCCGTTTACCATCACGCCAAATTTCATGGGCTTTTTCATTTCCATGAAGGGACCGCCTTCCATGGGATGGGCAAACGGCATGGATAAGTTGATCTCTTGGGGTGCAATCCCTGTGACAACGATCCTCGAAGGTATTAGTAACTGGAAATGTGCGTATGCAGTACTTCCAGCCAGCAATATAACAAGAACTATCAGGATTGCTAACTTTTTCACATTACCCACCTCCAAATAATATTTTAGTTGTTCTTAGTATTATTAAAGCATATTATCCAAAGAGTGTCAAGTTCTGTGTTAACTCTATGAGGTAGAAATAGTAGTGCGGGAGGGTGTTTATTGAGTCCTACGGAGGGATTGGTACTCATTTGTTGCCGATTCTTGGACTTTTCTTAGTTCGGATAACATGTGATCTAGGTTTTTTTTCAGGACCCACACGATTTGTGGGTCAATGTTTCCGCTATTAGCCATGTTGTCTATTATGGATACAACTCTTCTTATGGGGAATGTTTCCTTGTAGGGTCTTTTTTCTGTAAGAGCTGTGAAGATATCTGCAACTGCCATGATTCTAGATCCTATCGATAATCTGTCTTTAGAGAGTTTGAATGGGTATCCCTTTTCGTTAAGAGTTTCATGGTGAAAGGATGCCCATTCTACTATTTTGGAAGAGACATTGACCTTGGATATTATCTGATGAGTATAGAACGCATGTGATTTTACGATGTTATACTCTTCTTGGGTTAGCTTGGACGGTTTCTCAAGGATGTTTGTTGGAACAGCAACTTTTCCAATGTCATGCAGAAAGCCTGCAACTTCTATCTTTTCTATGTCTTCGGGTGGGAATTTTAGATGTTTGGCTAAGAGTGCGGCAACTCTGGCTACACCGGAGGAATGTGTGGCTGTAAATGGGCTTTTAAAGTCTATCAAGTAAGATAGTAGTTTAGAGAGTTCACCGAATGATTCAACAGGTAGTTTTGCTCCAAGTTTCCTTAGTGTTGTTTCTAGGGTTTCTTTAAGGCACACTTTATCTGAAAGTGTGTACCAGAAGGCTTCTCTCTGGTTTACTTTATTGATAAACAGCTGAACCAACTTTGGGTGTAAGTTCTTTTCGGATGCTCTTTTGAGAAACTGTTCAAGTGTGGCAGGAGAAGAGAGTACCTTGCTGTACGATTCATCTTCTCCAAAGTTCTCTGTAACAAATATGTCTATTCTGTCTGCTATGTGAACAATATGGCTGCCGAGTGGAACCTTGTCATTGGTTGACTCACACGTATATGCGTGATGGTGATATCTGACTATTTTTGCTATGCTTTTGAGGTTTTTAAACATGTTTAGTAGTCTGTATCCAAGTTCCGTGTGGAAATGTATTTCCTCGCACTCTTCATTCCTGTTTAAGTCTTTTATGGCTGCTATGCAGTCATCTGAATGGGAAACGGGGAGGCCAACATCGTGTAGCAGACCTGCTACGAGGATGTCATAGAGCTCTCTTGCAGGATGGCCAAGTTCTTTTGCTATAGAGTAAGCTATGAATGCTGTTCTGGCTGCGTGTATAGCTAGAATGGGGTCGTTTAGGCTATCCATGGAGGAAATTGCAAGTAATAGCTCTGTTGCATCGACAGCTAGACTCTCTTCTGTACTCTTCTTATTCTTTTCTGACATCATTTTTCGCCATTTCTCTGTGAAATTTTGGCTTAAACGGCCTGAAATTTCTTGTTACGGCTTTTAGTGGAAAGTATTTTTGCGGTATCGGTGTTTGTAAATGGTTTTTCTGAATGTTACTGCTATGGATTTCACTTATTAACAAGAATAGCAGTGTGTGAACTCGTTGTCAATATCTACATGTTTCTTTGAGAAGAAGCTTGCTTTTAGTATGTAGTAATTTGGTTTTCAAAAAGGGGTTTAACAGAAGTATCAATCTTGTAGCCAGGAGAGCCATGTATCTCCTGGCTCGAAGCAGTGGATGTTGATACTAAGTTTTTTGAGTTGGGATGCAGTGCTTCTGCATGTGTTATTACTGCAGTGTACAAGAAATGCATGCTTAGGTCTTATTATGGACAGGAGCTTCTTTAACTCAGGGAAACCTAAGTGAACTTTTATTCTTAAGTTTATGGTTTCACACTCTACATTGTGTCTTGCTTTCTCCTTTGGTGTGAGAACTTTTGCTCCTAAAGTGCCTGGTGCTGTGTAACCTGTGAATATTACTCCATTTCGTTTGTTACCCTTTATGTACTCGAAGAATACCGGGGAGCTTCCACCAGATAGCATTGCATCATTTGCTACTATGATAGTGCTATTGCCTTTGACGAGATTTTCTGTTACCTTTTTTCTGTCATCTATTTTCGTAAATGTGCTCTCTTTGAGTCTGAAGAGTACGCTTAACCCTTTCTCTTTCAGCCAATTTTTTTTGTCTTTTATGGCCTTTATCTCATCCAATATACTCCCCTCTACATATACTTTTACCTTCTTTTGGGAAAAGTAATCCTGTAGTTCGTTTAAGATGAGTAATAGCTCGCTACCTCTGCCTCTTATGGGTACAGGAAAGAGAATGTTTCCTCCCCTTTCTATGATTTCTTTTACTTTTTGCTGCAATTTGGCTACGAGTTCCTCTTGATGAGTATCGTCCACTCCATAAGAAGCATCGATGATGGCAATGTCATGTATTTCATTGGGTAAATCGTATGCAAATAGCATCGATTCGAAGCAAAGATCTCCTGAGTAGAAAATTCGCTTGTTTTCTATTGTAAAGCTGAACCACACAGAACCTAGCATATGTCCCGATCGACCAGTAGTTACCTTGAGGCCTTCTATGTTGTTTTCTCCAATGGAAATTGGGGAGAATGCTATTGCTTCTTTCCAATGTGTCTCATACGGTAGTTTTCCTCCCCTGGTTTCTACATGTTTTATCCAGTTTTCCACATACATATGTGCGAGTTTTATGGTTTCCTCTGTGGCGTATATCTTGCCTTTGTAGCCTTTCTTGTACAGCAAAGGTAGGGCTGAAGAGTGGTCATCGTGGGCATGCGATAGTAATGAAATGTCGATCTTTTTTGCTATGTCTCCTGTTATCTTGGGGTAGCTCCCAATTTTGTTTTTTTTGAGAGTTCTCTTCACTCCAAAATCCAGTAAGATATTCTTCTCTTTGCTCAGAATAGCGTAGGATGAGCGTCCATATTCTCCGGTTCCGCCTAGGAAGATTACTTTCATACTTGGATTTTATCACTGTTGTTTGGATAATGCAATTCTATTGCTGTCTCCTTTCTATAATCTTGTGTTATAATACAATATCGGGGGTGGTAAGGTGGATTTAGATAAGCTTAAGACATTTTGTGTGATGGCTAAAACTCAGAGTTTTACTAAGACTGCGGAAGTACTGTTTCGGTCGCAGCCTTCTGTAACCAAGCAGATTCAGTCTATCGAGAGATTTGTGGGGACAAGGTTGTTTGATAGGGTTGGGAGGAAGGTATATCTTAATGAAAGTGGAAAAATATTCTACGAGTATGCGCAGCTTGTCCTTGACCTTACTAGAGAATATCTTCTTAAGATATCACAGATAGAAGGATTGTCTACGGGGATTTTGTCCTTTGGTGCAAGTGGACTTATAGGTACTTATGTTCTTCCACCGATACTTAAAGAATTTCATGCTCTCTATCCGAATGTGGAAATAAACATAGATGTTAACTTTTATGATACAGTTTTGGAGAGGGTACGCTCTAATGTGTTGGAATTCGCGTTTGTCTCGGATTCGGGTGACCTCCCAAAGGATGACATGCTTGTATACAGGCCTTTTTTGGAGGAGGAGATGATACTAATTCTTCCCAGTTCACATAGGCTTTCAAATAATAAGGGAGTTTCTGTAGAGGCCCTACAGGGAGAAACCCTACTTATATCGAATCCTCATTCAGCTACTCGCTCTTTTCTGGAAAGGAGACTAAGAGAGGAGAATGTGGTATTTTCTCAGGTTATTGAGATGGGAAGCATAGAGGCTGTAAAGCGAGGAGTTGAAGCAGGTCTTGGCATTTCCATAATTTCGGCTACGGCTGTGGAAGATGATATATTGATGGGTCGCTTAGTGAGTGTTCCCCTTTCGAATTTTAAAGTTAAGAGAAAGCTATATTATGTCTGCAGGAAACAGAGAGCGCTTTCTCCCACTTCAAAAGGTTTTCTAGAAGTTTTCCAGAAGTTCTACAGGTTTATGTAGTATGGTGGAATATGTTCTATGCAAAATACGAATAAAGCACATTAAGGTGCACTCCCCCTTTAGTAGCCTGCTTTTAGCGTTTCCGGTGTATGTGTAGAAGATATTATGCGCTTGACAATAGCATTAAAATGTATAAAAATAAGCTATGGATTTTGGGAATCTATTCCGTAATATTAGGAGGTGGATCAGCTTATGAGAAAGGTGTTTATTGCTTTCTTAGTGGTCTTGGTACTATCTGGGATGTCCCTTGCAAAGACTACGACACTCACGCTTTATACGTCTGTACCTAAGCTTATAGTGGAATCCATAAAGGCGAGCTTTGAAAAAGCCAACCCAGGTATAAGGGTATCTATTTACCGTTCTGGTTCCTCTAAGGTTGTGGCAAAGCTTACTACAGAAATTACATCTGGTAGAATTTCTGCAGATGTTTTGTGGATTGCAGACCCATCGTTCTTTGTGTATCTGAAGCAGAAGGGTCTACTTCTTAAGTACAACTCCAAGGAGCTTCAAGCTGTTCCTTCTAAGTTTAAGGACCCAGATGACTATTTCTTTGGTCTAAGAGCTATAGTTCCTGTGATAGCTTATAACACGAATCTCCTTAAACCAGCTGAGGCGCCAAAGAAATGGACAGATCTTCTGGAGAAGAGGTTTAGAAAAAATGTAATAATGCCTTCACCCCTTTATTCTGGCTCTAATCTTGTATGGCTCTACGCTATTACAAAGAAATATGGATGGGAATTTATAGAAAAGCTCTCTAAGGCTGGTGTTACAGTATGCGATTCTAATTCTATCTCTCTGAAGTCTGTGGCAAGTGGGTCATATAAGGTAGGGGTAACTCTTGACTATAAGGTGAGGAGTGCTATGGACAAGGGCTCTCCTGTGAACCTTGTATATCCAGAAGATGGTAATGTGATTGTGATAAGTCCGGTTGCTATATTCAAGACTTCAAAAGTACAGAATGCTGCGAAGAAGTTCGTAGACTTTGTTGCTTCTAAGAAGGGGCAAGAAATATTGGTGCAAAATGATATAATCCCTGTTAGACAGGATGTTAAACCGCCTAAGGGGGTAAATCTTAAGAAACTGTTTGAGAGTGCAGTTCCTATAAACCTCGTTGAGCTTAAAAATGAGGCACAAAAGATAAAAGATAAGTTCTCTGACATCTTTGAGTGAGGAGGTGTACGTACTACTTGCCGTGGGAATAAACATACTTTCTTTAGCGCGGGTGCTGTTCGAGGCACCCGTCTTCTGTTACTTTGCTAATCTTCAGGTCGTGCATTTGAGGAGAGTATGAAGGGGCTAAAAATAGCTTTATTGGTTGTTTTGCTCATCTTGATAGGTATCCCTGTAGCTATGCTTATAGTGGAGAGTTTTTCCAGTCATGGGAAACTGTCGCTCTTTAACTATGCTGTGACTTTTTCCAGAGCATCGAATATTAGAAGCTTTGAGAGAACTATATACCTTGCTGTATTTACATCCTTACTTGCAGGTTTTATAGGTTCTGTTTCTGCATGGCTTGTTGCACGTACTAATCTTCCTGGTAAAAACATTTTGCGTACCATTCTGGTGGTTCCGTTTATGGTTCCCCCATTTATAGGTGCGATGGGATGGATGTTTTTCTTGGGAAGAGGGGGATATTTGAACAAGCTGTGGATTCACCTCTTTGGTAGGGAATTGTATAACATACATACATTTTCTGGTGTCGTGCTTGTACTGAGTATGTATTTGTATCCACTGGTGTTTTTGAATGTAGCAAGTGCTCTTGAGAAAATGGACCCATCTTTGGAAGAGGCAGCAAGGATGTGTGGAGCAAGAGTGGGAAGAATTATGAGAGATATCTCTTTGCCTTTGGTGCTTCCCAGCATTTTGTCTGGTATGCTTTTGGTTTTTGCATCGGCAGCTGCTAATTTTGGTGTACCTGCCATAATAGGTATGCCGGGTAGAGTTTATGTTCTCACTACAAAGATTATGTCTTACCTTTATAGTGGATCGGTCACGGGCCTTAGAGAAGCTGTTGCCTTATCTGTTGCTCTCGTGGGGGTTGCAGTAATAGGTTTGATTCTTAACAATATCCTTACTTCGAGAGCAAAATTCACCATAATTACGGGAAAGTACACTCGTCCTATACTGGTAGATCTAAAAGGAGCAAGGTGGATAGGTTACTTTCTTTGGTTTTTTGCAGGGGTTGCTGTGTTTGTTCCGATGTTTTCCGTGTTTTTGACTGCGCTATGGAAAGCATGGGGTCTCCCTTTTAAGCTGTCCAGCTTTACATTGCATAATTTTTACTATGTACTCTTTGAGTATCCAGAGACGAAGGTGGCTATAGAAAATAGCTTTGCTTATGCTGTGATGGCTGCAACTGTCACTACGCTTATCGGTGCTCTTGTCGCTTATACTGTTAGGAAGAGTAGGGGTATGATTTCAAGGATGATGGAGTTCTTGTCTACAATACCTCAAGCTATTCCTGGGACAGTGGTGGCAGTTTCCATGATACTTATGTGGAGTGGCAGGTTTAAGTTGAACTTGTATAACACTCTGTGGATAATTGTCATTGCTTATACTGCGCGGTATCTTTTCTTTTCTGTGCGTACGGTCACTGGTGGACTTGCGCAAATTCACAGCTCGCTGGAGGAGGCTGCACAATCAATTGGTGCGAGACAGCTGAAGGTAGCAAAGGATATAACTTTCCCCCTTTTGTGGCCCAGTCTTCTTGCATCTTGGGTACTTATATTTATGCCTACTTTAAGAGAACTTACTATATCTATCTTACTTTATGGTCCTCATACTAAGACTATAGGGGTTGCAATATACGAGCTTCAGGATGGAGGAGAATATCAAGCTGCTTCTGCTATGGCTACAGTGGTGCTTGCTATTACCTTTACTCTTCAGGTGATGATGAACTGGATAACAAAGAAGAGAAGTAGGGGTGATGTCACATAGCTGGTGTGATTTTGGAAGGTGTAGAGAAAAGGTTCGGTAGTGTTGTTGCTGTGACGGATTTTAGTTTGGAAATAAGGGATGGAGAGTTTGTCACATTTTTAGGTCCTTCTGGATGTGGGAAAACTACTACTCTCAGAATGATTGCGGGTTTTGAAGATCCTACACGGGGTAAGATAGCTATAGGTGATAGGGTAGTTTTTCATCGTGAGGAGGAGGTGAACATTCCTCCGGAGGAAAGGAATATAGGTATGGTTTTTCAGAATTATGCTGTGTGGCCACATATGACGGTTTTTGGAAATGTTGCTTATCCTTTGAAGATAAGGGGTATTCCGAAGAGTGAAATAAGAAAAAGGGTAGAAGAGGTGCTTTCCATAGTTAGGCTAGGTGGTCTGGAGGACCGGTATCCCTGGCAGATGTCTGGTGGGCAACAGCAGCGTGTGGCATTTGCTCGAGCGTTGGTTTACTCTCCGGAGGTGCTACTTCTGGATGAGCCACTTTCAAACTTGGATGCAAAACTTAGAGAGGAAATGCGTTTTGAGATACAAGAGATACAGAAAAAGACCAATATAACCGTTGTGTATGTGACTCATGATCAGTCTGAGGCAATGGTGATGTCGGATCGAATTGTGGTAATGAGGGAAGGAAAAATTCAGCAAATAGGCTCTCCTATGGAGATCTATGAGCTCCCTGCAAATGAATTTGTGGCAGATTTCATTGGGCTTTCTAACTTTATAAAAGGGGAGGTTTTATCCTCGAGTGGATCTACTGCAAAGGTAAAGCTCTTAGACTTGGAGGGACAACCTGTAATTACGCTGCCTCTGAAAGGAGGGCTGGAAAAGAGGGAAGTTATTGTTGTGGTGCGGCCAGAGGACATTCTTATAACAAACAAGGATGGCGTACCTGGTGTTGTAGAGAGGGCAGTTTACCTGGGTGACCGAATGGATTATAGGATAAGATCCGGTGATGTGGTTGTTAGGATTATTGCGCCGAAAGATGCATTTTGGAAAGAAGGCGAGAGAGTTGGTATTAGGATTGGAAAGGGTGCACTGATGTGAGTAATGAACTTAGGATGGAAGGGAAAGAAATTCTGGCAAGGTGTGTGAGGTATGCGTATAGTAAGGGGGAAAGAGATGGAGAAATGGCTCCCATTGTGCTGTGGGATGATAGTGGACCTTTGGGACGTGTAAAGGACGGCGATGTGGTAATATTTGCGTGTAGGAGAGGAGAACGGGAGAGACAGCTTGTAGAGGCTTTTACCTCTTCAGATTTTGCTGTTTTCCCCACGGTAAGATTTGAGAATCTTACCTTTATCACGCTTACTCAGTATGATGAGAACTTCAAAGATGTGAAGGTGGTGTTTCCACCGGAACCAGTGGCTTTCCCGCTTGCTGAAGTGATGGATAGAGAAGGTATTTGGCATCTGCATGTGGCAGAATCAGAAAAATACGCGCATGTGACATATTTCTTCAATGGGGGAAAGTGGCTTCCTTTTGCCCATGAAAAGGATGTATTTGTCCCCTCTCCCCGAGTAGAAGATTATACTAAGACACCTAGGATGTCTGCTGATAAAGTTGGAGATGTTGTGGTAGAGAATCTTGGGAAATATGGCTTTATCGTGGTGAACTTTGCGAATGGCGATGTGCTTGGTCACTTGCCTGATTTTGAAGCCCAGGTTCTTTGTGCTAAGGCCGTTGATGAGAACCTAAGGAAGGTTACAGAAACTGCGCTTGCCAAAGGGTATGTGGTGTTCATAACTGCAGATCATGGACTCTTGGAGGTGGGATTTGATCAAGGGAACCCTGATGCATATAGTCTGGGGCATACCCTTAACCCTGTTCCTTTTATTGCGTTGTTCCCTGATAAGGAAAGTGTTGCTTTAAGAAGTGCCGGTAAGCTTGCAGATGTTGCACCTACTGTACTTCACGTTATGGGAATTGCTAAACCTTCTGTTATGACAGGAAGGAGTTTAATCTTGGAGGAACTTGATAGAAGATATGAGAAAGTGCTTCTTGTGATCCTCGATGGATGGGGAATGGGCAGGAAGGACAGTAGTAATCCTATTTATGTGGCGAATCCTTGTTTTTGGAATAAGTTGCTGGAGACTAAAATGGTGGCAAAGCTCTGTGCCTCTGGTGAGTGTGTGGGGCTTCTACCTGGACATGCTGGAAATTCAGAGGCAGGACACATGAATATAGGGGCTGGAAGGGTTGTGCTTCAAGATGAGGTAAGGTTGGAGAATGCGATGAGGGATGGCACTTTTGCTACTGCTCCGGCGTTGATGGAAGGGTATAAGATTGCTCGCACTAATGGTGGGAGTTTGCATATTATAAATATGCTTTCTATGGGCAGCTCTCACGGAACCTACAGGTATGCTGTTGAGATTTCGAAGGTAGCGGAGAACATGGGGGTGAAAACCATATTCTTACATGAGATATTTAACCGACATGGTGTAGAAAAATATACAGCAGATAAGCTTATTGAGAAGCTTGCGGATGAGGTACTGGATCTCTCTGGTGTGGAAATTGTGACGGGTATGGGTAGAAAGTGGGCACTTGATCGGGATAAAAACTGGGACAGAACTCGGGTAGCGTATGATGCCCTTGTTTACGGAAAAGCAAGAAGATGTAGCCTCACAGGTTTCTCAGATTTGTTACAAGTACCTGATTCTGGAAGGTGAAGGTATTTTAAGTTCACTATCTCTCTTTCGGCACACTGATCTAGACAAAGATGTCTGGGTCAGTGCGTGTTTTTGAGTTTGCTTACCATTTGGTAAGTGATTTCGAAAATCTCTCCAGCAACCCGTCTTCATCAACTTTCTATATACTCTACCCTACCAAAGTTAAAAGGTAACATAAAATTAAATTCTGTTCTGCGATAGAGTGACATAAAACCAGTTTTCATTTCACTCTAAAATCAAAACAAAGTTAACTTCTGTTCTCCAAAATTGATTTTTAACTCGCGATAGACTAACCATAGAACTGACTTTTGTCTTGACAACAGACTGGCCATAGAACTGACTTTTGTCTTGACAATAGACTGGCCATAGAACTGACTTTTGTCTTGACAATAGACTGGCCATAGAACTGACTTTTGTCTTGACAACAGACTGACCATAGAACTGACTTTTGTCTTGACAACAGAGCGACATAAAATTGATTTTGCGAATTTTGGGTAAAAGTGGTGAAAATCAAGGCGTAGACTTGCTTTGTGCGGACTTTCCCAGATCCCTGCCAGACCCCTGCCAGATCGTTCCCTAACTCGTTTTTAAGGGGTGTGATTTTTTGGCGGTTTGAGTATCGATTTTTCGCATGGTTATGGGATTTTTCGCAGATCGGCCAAGTCAAAAATTGTCCCGACAATATATGTTTTTGGCCGGTGCAACTCACAGGTGAATCACAGTTTTGAGTGGGTTGGGAGGGAAGGCTGAGATAAGGAGTGGAAACTGAACGAAGGTATGATGTGCAACTTAGATGTGGTTCGCGCGAAGAGCGGAATTCAGCGAGAAAAATTTTTGCGTGAAAAGTCAACGAAAAAAATTTTGCATGAGGAGTGGAGACTGAGTGAGGGTGTGATGTGTGACTGGAAGGGAAAGTTAAAAGTTAGCATAAGTGGAAGGCAAGTGGAACTTGCCTTAAAGAAGATGAAGAAGGAGGGGATAAAGAGTGAAAGGGGTGGTACTTTTCCTTTGGGTATTTCTGGTTTGCGTTTGCCTTTGAAGTTGCTTAAGTGTGATCTTGAATTTTTTGTTTGCCGTGATTGTGAAGATGAACTTGCAGGACTTTGAGGTTGAAAATTTTTTAAAAGAGGTTGAGGGAAATTTTGGGGGAGAGGTAGGATGAGAGAAGTAGGAGAGTGGAGGCATTATTGGATAATGCGCACGAGGTGATAGGTGAGCTTGTATTCGAGTCGGGTGGAGACTGCATGAAAAAGATTGTTGAGTTGAATTGTAGGGTGTTCTCTGTTTTTCGGTTAGACTTTATCACTTAAGGAGATAGTTGTTGGTTATGAGAAGATATATTTTCCCTACTGCAGTTTGATTTTGTTGTATAATATAGTTAGGGTAGAATTTAGCTTGATGAGTGTTTGTGTTTAAACATTCACGCCGAAAGATGTCACTGCAACTGCAACTGCAACTGTAACTGCAATAACTGTGATAACCCTAATCCTTGTAATAACTGTAACAGTCCTCGTAATAATCGTGGGTGTAATTGTGATTGTCATGAAACATGGACGACGAGACAGGTAACGGAAAATAAGATAACCACGGATAAGTGGAGTAGGGATAGAAACGGTGAGGTTCACCATGTGAGTCATCAAGAGGAACGAATACCCGGGCACGGGATGGGCGGTAAGAGTTGGTCAGGTGGCTATGGTGGAGAGCCCGATGATTACGACTAAAGGAGGAGTGGTATAGTGAGGAGGCGTTTGTGTGTATTGGGTTTGGTGTTGGTGTTTGTAGTGGTGTTTGTGGGGCAGGGATACGCATACAAGTTGATAAACAGCTGGAAATATGGATATGGTTATGGATCAGTATCTGCTAAGGTTTTCATGGTGTTGCAGGCGGGGGATGTGCAGAGGTGGTGGAAGGACGAGCTTAAGAAGGTGTATTCGGATAAGAGGCAGAAGGGTATAAACTGGTTATCGGTATTGGATCCGAGGAGGATGCGGCTTGCGGACGGAACGGGAGAGTCATTAATGTACATTGACGCTAACTATGAGAACAAAGGTATATACATGCGGGAGCTTAGGCTTAAGGTAAAGCCTGTTAAGGTTACGAGAGTCATGTTTAAAGCTATAGAGAGGGGTGTATATGTTTGGTGGGTGTACAGAAAGCATTTTAATCCGATGGTAAATTTAATTAAGGGTAAGGATTTAAGGAGAGGGTACGAGCTATCGATGGAGTTGCATCCGGAAGCGGTTCTTAAGACGTACATGGAGATACCGGGGCACAGGAGTTTTGCGGAGCTGGTTGATCCTATAAGGCACCATGCGTATTGTTATTATTCGATATACTATCCGGAGTTGGGGGTGACGCTTACGCAGTTGTTTGGGGTTAACTATTCTTTGGATGCGTTTGATAAGGTTATAGCGGTTGCGAAGAAGCAGGGGATAATAAAGTGATGTGGGTGTATCTACGCCCATGTCACTGGGGGGACCAGAGTTATAAGGGAATGGAAGTGAAGTTAGGTAGATCAGAGTGGGAGTTAAGAGGGAAGATTATTCAGGTGTTGAAGGAGCAGGGCTTTAAGATGAATCCTCATGTAAGGCCTACTGGTTTAATTTCTTCGTAAAATAGAGGTGAGGTTGTTAGCTATTGGAGAGAAAACATGGAAGAAGTTAGCGGGGGGATGATAGAGTGAGGGTATTTGTGGTATTGTTTGTTTTGTTGTTTTGTTGGTTGGGTGTGAGTAATGCGGTGGAGTTAAGGGTTAGGTATGATGTGGTTAAGGATGTTTCGGCGGTTCGGGGTGTATTATGGCGGAATGTTATTAAGTTATGGAGTTTACCGGCGTATATAAAGGTGTTTAACGGTTCTGTGGGGCGTTTTGCGGTATTACTACGAGATGGGTCTTTAGTTACCTTACGAGCGGTAGGGCTGGAACGGCCCAAACTTACGCCTGTGGAGAGTGCGGTTGCACTCGTTGAAGCGGGGAGCTCCTCTTTTTAATGAGGAGTAGTTCATCCCGTCGGTTTTCTATAAATCTAGATCAATCCTTTTTCTTTGAGGATATGTTTTGCTTCTTGTCCGCTTATTCGAAGGTACACGGCAGTGGTAGTGAGTGCAGAATGTCCAAGTAGATCCTGTACTATCGTAACAGGGATACCGTTTCTCAGCAACTCTATGGCCCTCGTGTGTCTCAACACATGAGGATGTGCAAGATCCCGCGGTACCCCCGCACGCACAGCTATGTCTCTAAACTTCACATAAAAATTAGCAGGATGAACCGAAAACACCTTACCCCTCATCTCTGGGAAATTGGCAAGATAAGTCGCTATCTCACTTATTACAAAGTGAGGAACCGGAACTATCCGACTAGGACGCCTCACCCTACTCTTGTTACCTCTTTTCGTCCTAGCATGTTGCTTCAATGTAACCAGCTTGATCTCTGCACCTCTAAAGTCCACATCAGTAGCATCATCTATACTCGTGACCTCACCTATCCTCGCACCCGTATGCCTCAAAGTAAGATAAACCAACCAGTACCTACCTGCCGTCTTCTTTCTCCGACTACTGTCATAGTACTCCCTAAAGGCATCCGTGAGTACATCAAGCTGTGGTTTTGTAAGGTACTTCACCGTACCACGCTGTGGTAGAACAATAGAACCACTATACGGCACAAGACCCAAAAGCCACTCCTCCTTAATTATAATCTTACCTTAAAAGAATTATTATAATAAGTATAACACAAATACACAAAAAACGCAAGTTTTTCGTTGAGAACGTCCATCTAACTATAATAAAATTTGGGTTTTATTATAGCTCACAAAAACACCCTAAAACCACACTTATTACTTCTAAAGGTATTAACCAACCTATCATCCTAAAACACCCACCTTAAAAGCCACAAAAACAACACACTTCTAAGGATGAGGAAAGTTAAAGACAAATAGCTTTCACTTACCATTTGGTTAATGAAAAGGTAATGGAGAAGTAATAAAAGCAATGAATGGAAAACTTAAATGTGGAAAAGGTGGAGAGAAGAAGGTTGAAAAGGAATAGCTTTTGCTTACCATTTGGTTAGTGAAAATACAGCACACTATACTCCCCACAACCACCTAGAATACGCTTGGCTTTTTGCTTCTTTTGCTATATTATTTGTATGGCGGTAAATGATGATACACTCTAGCAGACACAAAACAGATATATATACTTATGTCTTTCAGCAATAAAAATCCACTTGATAACCTTTTAACAGGAGGTAAAACATGACCAAAAACAAAAATAGTCACCCACAGAGATGCGTATGCGAGCTGTTCGCATATCTTCCTAATTCGGGAGTATATCCGAACCGTTCGAATATGAACGAGTTAAGTGAAATGCCCACCACCGCTTTGAAAAGATTTAAAACTGAGAGTTAGAATAAAATAATTAGGTGGCAAAAATGAATAAGTCGCTTGATGAAATAAAGAAAATTCTTAAAGAACATGAAAAAGAACTAAAGGAAAAGTGTGGAATTGAAGAGATTGGTATCTTTGGCTCTTATTTAAGAGGAGAGGCTAAAAAAGGAAGCGATGTTGATATTTTAGTGGAATTTAAACCGCAAGCAAAAATTAGCCTTTTAGACTTTGTTGAACTGGAAAATTATCTCGGCGATTTGCTTGGAGTAAAGGTTGATTTGGTTGAAAAATCTGTGTGGGGAGAAAAGTTTGAAGGGATGTATTCAAAACTGCCATTAAAAGAGGAAGCATTAAGATTACCGGGAGTGTAAGAAATGGATAGAAAAGAAGAATTAAGGAATCTTAGCAGAAAAATTGCTCAAATGCTTAAAGAAAAATATAAAGTTAAAAGGATTTTTCTTATCGGCTCATTGGTAAAAGGTTATGTGCATGACAGGTCTGATATAGACCTTGTGGTAGAAGGATTAGCACCAGAACTTTATATAAAGGCTTTAGTTGACGCAAGTGATACTGTTGGATGGAATGTAGAAGTTAATCTAATACCTTTTGAGGATGCCTTTGAAAGCTTAAAAGAAAAAACATTAAGAGAAGGGGAACTCATTTATGAGTAAGCAAGAGTTGATAGAGGATATTAAAACTGAGATAAAAAATCTTGAGAGATTGAATGGTGAAATGAAAAACCTGTTAGCGAAAATCGTGGATGAACCAACTTATGTTGAGATAAGGGCAGCAGCAAGTATTTTGCATGATTTTTATTCCGGTGTGGAGAAGATCTTTGAAAGAATTGCTGTTAATATAGGTCAACTACCTACGACTGAAGTCATAGGTAGTTGACCCCCGCTTGTACCCACACATAGAACAGAGCTCAGAAGACAAGAAAACAAATATCCTCCACTTGACTTTTACTAAAAGAGTTCATACACTATTAAGTGTGAAAGTAGACAATTATTTGCAAAGGGAGACTAATAGATGGAAGAACTTATAACCCTTGAAGAGCTGGCAAAATATTTGAAAATAAGCAAGCACACCCTTTATAAGATGCTCGAAAAGGGTAAAGTTCCCGGCTTCAAAATAGCCAACCAGTGGAGATTCAAAAAATCCGATATTGATAGATGGATCGAAGAACAAAGAAAATCAAAAGGGGAAATGAACCAATGAACGCATCAAAGCTTTGGAATAAGTCTGTTGAAAAAGAATTCTTCGCAAAAACACTAGAAGTTGCTATTCCGGAACAACTTTTTTATGTGACCGAAGATGGCAGATATTTAGCTTATTGGCCTAAAAATTATAAAGGGACTAGGGCCACACTTCAAAGTAGAAATGCTTTTATCGGAAGCTTTACAGAAAAATGGGCTAAAAAACTTTTGGAAGAGATAGCAGAAAAAGCAGGAGGATTTACAGTCCAACATGTAATTTGTGAAGATATAGGACTGTCAACGAGATCCCCAGCAGATGCGGCTATATGCAAAACCAACCAACAGAATCAACAGCCCCAAAATATCTTAATGATAATAGAGGTAAAAATGTCCATAGTATGGAATTGGGAATATAACACTTCTACGGGAAAGTTAAAGAATATAGGAGATTATACCACTCATCGAGGTAATCCTGGATTACTGAGATCAGACACAATGCTAAAAGCTATTGGGAAAAGCATAAACATCCGAGTTTCCAGTCTCAAATCAGCCAGAATTCCTATAATTATTCTAGGTAATACCCCAATAACAGAAAGCTATTATGAAAAAGTCGATCACTTAAAAAGGACAGGAATCATTCAAGGTTTTTACTCCGTTAACCCACAACCTTTAGATAACCCTACTCATAAAAACAACATCAAATCAACCCCTAAAAGAGGATTTCTAAGATTTGATTCTTATGAAGAACTGAAACAGGAATTAATTAATCTCCTTTCCGAAGAACGAGAATTCTTCTCTGGAATGAAGACCAAGAAGGAGTTAGGAAAAATCATAGAGATAGCTAACCGCGAGCCCACTCACGAAAAAAAAGCAGAAGTATTTCTAAAGTTACTGAGGAATGAAAATGGAAAATAAAAAATATAGAAGAGGAACTAAAACAAGTCCTTTTGGGACTCGCGGGAGAATTAATCACGATTCTACTCCTTTTTATTCAAGTAACTTATACAAAGACTCTCCTAAAGAAAAAAAGGTTAAATACAAAGAATCAGAAATATCCAAGGAGATCCTAAACCAAATATTTTGTAAAAGTAGTGAAAAAATGGAAGAACTACCTGATAATAGTGTTCACCTTATGGTTACATCCCCTCCCTATAATGTAGGGAAAGAATACGATGAGAATCTTACTTTAGAAGAATATAGAAGATTTTTAAAGCAGGTATGGAAGGAAACCTACCGTGTATTAGTACCCGGGGGGAGAGTTTGTATAAATGTAGCCAATTTGGGAAGAAAACCCTACATTCCATTACACTGCTACATTATCGAGGATATGTTGAAAATAGGTTTTCTTATGAGAGGAGAAATTATATGGAATAAAGCCTCCAGTGCCAGTCCTTCAACTGCATGGGGAAGTTGGTTATCAGCAGCAAACCCTACCTTAAGAGATGTCCACGAATACATTTTGGTCTTTTCTAAAGATACATTCACAAGAAAAAATCCCAAAAAGAGAGAAAGCACAATCACTAAAGAAGAATTCCTCGAACTCACAAAAAGTGTTTGGACATTCCCAACAGAATCAGCAAAAAAAGTTGGACATCCAGCCCCTTTTCCCGTAGAACTTCCCTACCGCTGCATCCAGCTCTACACCTTTGAAGGTGAAGTAGTTTTGGATCCATTTATGGGAAGCGGACAAACAGCAATCGCAGCCCTAAAAACCAAAAGATTCTATGTCGGATACGAGATAAACAAAACATACGTGGATCTCGCTAAGAAGAGGATAAGCAGCGAAGCAAACAGTTTTTGCTCACCATTTGGTTAACGAAAACACAGCATACTCCTTCACAACTGCCCCTGAATAAACTTGGTTTTCTACTCTTCTTTTGCTATATTATTTGTATGGTGGTAAATGATGATACACTCTAGCAGACACAAAACAGATCTATATACTTATGTCTTTCAGCAATAAAAAATCCACTTGATAGCTTTTTAATAGTAGGTAAAACATGACCAAAAACAAAAATGGTTACCTACAGGGATGTATGTACGAGCTGTTCGCATATCTTCCATATTCGGGAGTATATCCGAACCGTCCGGATATGAACGAGTTATCGGAAATAGCACTATAGAGAGGTGAAATTATGGACGAGATAAGATATAAGCCAATAGGAATCATTCATTCCCAATTCAAAGAGCCAAAAGGAACACCTATACAACCTATAGCTGCTAAAGGAGCTGATGGAACAGTTGAGGTGTTCCCGGAATATGCCGAAGGTTTGAAAGATCTTGAAGGCTTTTCTCACATCATTTTGATATATCACTTCTACTTATCTAAAAAATCGTCACTAAAAGTGAAGCCATTTATGGATAATCGAATACACGGAGTCTTCTCAACAAGGGCTCCAAGTAGGCCGAATTCAATCGGCATTTCGGTAGTGAGACTGATTATGATTGAAAGAAACACATTATATATCCGAGATGTAGATATTGTAGATGGAACGCCTCTCTTGGATATTAAGCCCTATGTTCCTGAATTTGATATAAGAGTGGTTGATAAAATAGGATGGCTTGAGAAAAATGTGAACAAACTACCAACATCAAAAGATGATGG
>CAZLJD010000007.1:0-81706 GCA_964559865.1 uncultured Synergistota bacterium | reverse complement strand
AGTATCCCAAAGCTTGCTCCCATTCTCACCAAGGACAAAAGGCTTGATGCCTCCTTTATAGATATACTCCTTGCGTTCTTAAGTATTCCGTAAGCCCTCCAGACCTTATCTTCAATCTTCAAACGGTCCTTCTTGTAAATCTCCTCTCCAAGTTTCATCTCTTCATCGAAGATGAACCCCGCTATTTTTTCCACATTATCTACGATTTCCTCCTCACTCGGTCCAAGCGTTATCTGATTGGATACCTGAAACATGTCTCCAAGGGGAGTTGAACCTTCGCCATATACCCCCCTGATTGCAAGCCCAACCTTGTTAACACTCGCAATTAAGTTCGATATTCTTCCAGAAATCACAAATGCCGGTAAGTGCACCATAACCGAGGCTCTCATCCCCGTTCCTACATTGGTAGGCCACGCCGTCAGAAAACCAAGCTGCCCATCAAAGGCATACTCTATGTGTCTCCCCATATCTCTTTCCATCTTCGCAGCTATGTTAAGTGCCTCCAAGAGTTGCAATCCCGGGAGAATACATTGGAATCTCAGATGGTCCTCCTCGTTCACCATTATGCTGATTATTCCCCGGTCATCTAAGATAACTGCCTTTCCACCATCTCCCATAGCGTGCTCAGGGCTTATAAGATGATCTTCAACAAGGAGTCTGCGCTGCAAGTCATCCATCTTGTCCATATACAGCAACTCCATCCCATTGAATACGCTCTCCTTCTTTATCACATCTGCAACGGTATTTACTACCTCCATTGCACTCTCAGGAGAAGCCCTATGGGGAAACGGCAACTTTACAAAGTTGCGTGCAAGTCTTACCCTGCTACTAACGATAACATCAGAGTAAGGGGGACTCACACGCAACCATTCCAGCTTCCTATCCATCATTATTTAACTCCTTTATCTTGTCCCTGAGAACAGCTGCTCTCTCGTAATCTTCCCTTCTAACAGCCTCTTCCAGCTCTTTTCTCAACATGGATATTATCTCCGCCTTATCGTTACCATTAGAAGAAAGAAGCATAGGCCTTCTACCCGAATGCTGAACATTACCCTGGATCTTTCTCAGCACAGGTAGAAGATAAGGCTTAAAAGCCTTATAACACTCACTACACCCGAGTCTACCGCTCTTTTGAAACTCATCCAAACCCATTCCACAATTTGGACACTTCTTTGCTTCCTGAGTTACCATACTCATCGATACATTGGAGTTGTCTGGCTCACCCAAAAGGGTAGAAACAATACTGGAAAAAGATGGCTCCATGTCTATGTAGAGAAGCTCCCCCTTCTGAGCAAGCTCCTTAGCACAAACCTCGCACAAATGCAATTCCGTTTTCTCACCATTGACTATCTTCGTTATATGAACGGTAGCCTCTCTCTGATGACATATCTGACATATCATCTGAATCGCCCCTTACTTCTCCTTTTACAAAAGGAGTTAATAACCTACTCACCTGTTTGGCAAAAACACCTTCCTTATCATCTACTTTGAGCATATCAATGAGTTCCCATATTATACCAAACGCATGCTCAAGCAAAAACCTCTCTCTTAAAGATATATATCCTTCCCTCGCCAACATGGAGACTATCTCTTTCGCACGTTCAAGGTCAATGCTGTAACCTATGGCCTTATCCACATAGTCAGCAAGCGTTCCACCAACATACACATCTACCTTTACTATCCGTATAAACCCATGCCCACCCCTCTGACTGTCAACTACATATCCCCTCTCAGGTGTAAAACGGGTCTTCAGAACATAGTTTATCTGGGAAGGAACACAACCGAAGCGGTCAGCAAGCATCCTGCGCTGCAACTGGATTACATTATTCTCAGCCTCTCTGAGCATGTTCTTTATCTGTTCCTCAATGTAATCCGCAAGACTACCCACCGCTACCACCACCTCTTTGACCTTAATTGACCTTAATTAGTATACACCTTTTCTCCATATATGTCAAGTCAAAACTCCACACCCTCTCCACTTCCACTCCACTCTTCTATCAAACACACACCACCACAATCACCTTAACTTTCCAGAACACTTGACATCCCTGTGCGGTAGGTGTAAGATTATATCATAATTTTAAAAATGTTTTCAAAATAGATAACACAAGGGGGTGGTAAATGAAGAGTGGGGTATCAAATGGCGGTCACAGGAGGGGGTGAATACGGTGAAAGTTAGACCAAGAGTTTTGCACCTGCAAGTCGTAGCTACTGAAGTAGCGCTAATACTTCTGATCAGTGCAATGCTACCAACTATCGCAGTAGCAGGAAAATACAGAACAATAGAGGCACACCTTCAGCACAAAACGCAACCTTGGGGACAGGTTCTCAATAGTAAGGGATACCCTTGTGGTTGTGGTGCCACGGCTTGGACCATCGTTTTCGGGTACTGGAAGGAGCATCGAGGCAAGACCCGTTTGCTCGAGGGTGGCAGCAGTGCTCTGCCGGAACACATGAGAGAAATTGCAAGGATCATGGGTACAACACACGGGACATACAAGGGACAAAAATGGGGACGCACCATGCCAAGAAAGATGCCGAAGGCTTGCAAATATGTCAGAAATCGTGGTTATAACTGCTCAATCAAGAGGGTAAGAGATACCGAGTTTAACAAGTTCTGGAAAGTAAAGGCAGCTTTAGACAAAGACAAGCCAGTAATCGTCCTGATCAACAACCCCAAAAAAGCGTTCAGCTCACTGCACTACCCAGTCATCGAAAAAGCAGAGCTAAAGCAAAAGAAAGTCCTTGGTAAGTGGCGTAATAGAGATGTTCGCTACTTTGTCAACATGCAGGGTGGTAGTTACAACTGGATATGGGTGCGTGAAGTTGGCCGCAATACCCACAAACACACTGGCTGTTTCTCTATGTTCTTCTTAGACATCAAGTAAACCACAACGGCGGGTATCCTCGGATACCCGCATCTCTACCAGTTTAGTTTCTTGCACCATCAAGCGGTACCACAAGCGAAACATCTCTGTAGTTGACTATCTCTGCCTCTATGCCGTATGCCCTCTTTATGTTCTCTGGTGTTATAGTCTCAAACCCTCCACAGGAAAGTATTCTGCCATCTTTGAGTATAAGAAAGTCGTCTGCATACCTTATAGCAAGGTTTATGTCATGAAGTGCAACTATAGCAGATATGTTCTTCTCCATCACTATCCTCTTTACAATCCTCATTACTTCCATCTGATTCCTTATGTCAAGGTTGTTTGTTGGTTCATCCAAAAGCAAGACCTTTGGTTGTTGAACTAACGCTCTGGCTATAATAACCTTCTGCAGCTCCCCACCACTTATCTCATCTATGTGCTTAAGAGATATCTTTTCCAAGCCCATCTTCCGTATAGTATCCTCCACAATCTCTATATCTCTCTTAGAGACATCCCACTTTATGTACGGCTTCCTTCCCAGCAAAACCGTATCAAAAACGGTAAGCATTCCTTCAGTATACCTCTGCGGAACATAACCTATATACTTGGCAATGTCATTCTTGCTCATCTCGGCAAGGTTCTTTTTCTCCACATACACAGTGCCTATCTTTGGCTTCAAAACGCCATCTATACACTTCAACAGTGTCGTTTTCCCCGCACCATTTTCTCCAAGTATTGCACATATCCTTCCCCTCTTCAACTCAAACTCTATGTCTTTAAGTGTTATCTCCCCATTGTAACCAAACCTGATGCCCTCCACATACAAAATCATATACCCCGCCACCTCCTCGTAAGGATGTACAGGAAGAGAGGAGCACCCATAAAGGATGTTACTATCCCAACCGGAAGGACAACAGGCGCCATGATCCTCCTCGCAACTGTGTCAGACATAAGCAGAAGAAGTCCCCCTCCAACTACTGAAGCGGGTATGAGAAACCTGTGATCTGAACCAATTATCCTCCTCATAATGTGTGGTGCAACAAGACCCACAAACCCTATGATTCCTAAAAAAGATACTGCAACCGCCGTAACAAGAGAGGCAAAGAGCATACCGTATATTCTTATCTTTTCCACATCGACCCCCAACGACTTAGCACTATCTTCCCCTGCGTCCAGCGCATTGTAATTCCACCTATTCAACATGGCATACAGAGAAAATGCAACTACAACAACGGCCATTATGTACACATCTCTCCATGTAGCACGCCCAACATCCCCAAACGTCCAAAAGACTATAGAAGCAATCTCTATATCCGTTGCAAAGTATTCGACAAGCATAGTCCCCGCCGTGAAAAGCGAACCCATTGCTACACCTGCAAGGATCATCGCCTGAGGTGTAATCCTCGTAAACCTCGTCAAAAGCAGGATAACCACCGTGGATATAACTGAACCCAAGAAGGCACATCCGGTAACCGTAAGCGGACTGTTCACTATAACCGCATCTGAACTACTACTGTGAATACTTCCAGCCCCCAAAATAACTATCGCAAATGCTGCACCAAACGCAGCTCCTTGAGAAACCCCAAATGTATAAGGCGAACCCAACGGATTCTTCAAAAGACACTGCATCACACTGCCAGCAACAGAAAGCCCCGCACCTGCGATCACGGCTGCAAGCAGCCTCGGTAGCCTTATATTCCATATAACGACATGTTGTAGCCCTCTTCCGCCCTCAAATAATACCGAAAGAACCTGCCACACAGAGAGGTGAATAGAACCAACCGACACGGCATACATAGCCGTTACAAAGAGCAAAACCACAGATAACAGTATAAACTGATACTTTTTCTTTACATATCCGGCATACTCTTCACTTAACTTCAATCCTCTTGAACCCTCCAAAGTCAGCCTTCATTCTCCCGTAAACGGGCTTACCAACCAAAAATCTATAAATCTCGTCTGCCTTTTTCACGGGATCAACCCCAGCAAACCTATCAGGATAAATTACCTTGCCTACATAGTAAGCATCCGCAAGAGCTGTACTTACATTGGTTGCGTAAAAGTTGTACGGCAAGATACCGTACACCCTCCCATCCTTAAAGGCCCTCAATAAACGGTAAAAATCAGGATGCTTCTCGTAGTCCGACCTCCACACAGAAAGTCCACCCTCATCAAGAAACACTACATCCGGATCCCACACAAGTATCTTCTCTCTGTCCACGGAAGCCCAACCCTTGATGCCAAGGCTATCTGTTACATTCTCGGCATTCACCACCTGAAACGGCGGATACATTCCCATCGTACTCTCTATACCGTGTATCCCCTTATGGCCTACACACCCCACATACACACTAACCCGTTTACTCTCAGGAATGCCAGCCGTCCTTCTCTTTAAATACAAAACACTATTCTTGATAAAGGATATAATGCTCTCAGCCCTCCGAGGAGCATTAAAAATCCTACCCAATATCCGTAGGGACCTAAACAGATACCTATCCTCAAATGTCGCAAGCTTGCCGTAGGAAAGAACAACCACGGGAATATTAACCCTCTGCTGAAGTGCATCTGCCGACGACGCATTCATGTATGTAGCTATTATCACATCTGGGTGCAACTTCAGTGTCTTTTCTGGATCAGGACCCTCCCCTATAGCCTGGGGTCCTCCTCTTCCTATGACAGGGAGTAGAAGCAGCTCTTTGTGAACCAGTATGTAAGGTCTTCCAACCCTCCATTTCTTCTCAAATTCCTCCACACCAACGACCTTGCTCGCAGCATTCATATACACTACCAACCTCAATGCACCCGGACCAGAACATATAACTCTACCAACATTATCAGGTACAGTAACTGCTCTACCAACCATGTCCGTAACACTCATAGCAAAGGCACTACCTACGACCAACACAAAACACACGGTAACAAAAAAGAGAAAAAATCTCTTCAACACTTTAACACCCCCTATTTTAGGGAAATCCTAACGAAACCACCAAATATCCTTCTCATCTGCTCATACACACCCTTGCCAAGCAAAAATCTATAAGTCTCGTCCGCCTTCTTCGCGGGATCAACCCCAGCAAACCTATCAGGATAAATTACCTTGCCTACATAGTAAGCATCCGCAAGAGCACTGCCTTTGTTGTAAGCAAACCAGCAATACGGCAACACACCGTAAACCCTATCCTGTTTCACAGCACTCATACCTGCGTAAATAGGATTCTTCAGCTGTGAAACCACAGAGGAAACAGAAGCTTCACTTACGAAAATATATTCAGGATTCCAACCTATAAGAGCCTCTTTACCAACGCCAATCCCCTTTCCAACCTTTGCAACCCTACCTGCAACATTCTCGGCATTTATCCACTCAAAAGGAGGCCAGTGAGGATCCGTCCCAAGCAAACCGTGTGAACCATAATACGCTCTACCCGCAATGTAAACTTTTGCTTTCTTTGACACATCTTTCGTCATATTCTTCAACTTCCTGATGTTAGAGCTTAAATACTTTACAATAGCCTCTGCCCTCCTCACCCTGCCAAGCACTTTTCCCATCAGATAAAGGGATTTAAAGTAAATCTTTCTCTGTCTAACAGTTCCAATAGGACCAGAATACACGACAACAACTGGTATCTTCAGCTTCTCTTGAAGTTTGCTTGCATCCTCAGCAGTGATAAAAGATGTAAATACCACATCGGGAGAGAGCTTAACTATCTCCTCTAAGTTGAGTGCTCCACCTTTCCTAACAGCAGGAAGCTTAGAAAGTGAAGGATAAGCCATCATGTAGGGTAAATCCATTCCGCAAGGATATTTTCCTTCCTGTCTTCTGCTCATCTTTTCTCTTGCCTCCAGCCCCACAACCCGTTTCACGCTCTCACTCTGCAAGAGGTAAACCACTTCCCTCAAAGAGCAGGAAATTGCAAGAACCTTTTCAGCAGTAGCCGTAAGAACTACATGTCTACCCACTACATCTATGACACTAACAGACCCCAACGCCATACCTGATACCAAGAAAACCAAAGTAACTACTGCCAAACAGGTCAATAAACAACCTCTGTCCTTCATCAGTTTCCCTCCTTCCTCGCCACGACGAGCTTATCTGCATCACTAAAGTCGTCAACCCTTATCACTTTAAACCCTACACTTTCCAAAAATGCAACATACCTATCCAGAGAAACATCACCCTTAAAACTATACATCTTTTTATCCTTTCTCATCCCATCAACCGTCCACACATACCACCATAGCTCATCAATAGGTCTCCTATTTCTTCTATTAACGGGAAAACTCTGTTTCGAGACAAACATACCACCACTGTTGAGGGCATCGTATACCTTTTCCACAACCTCAGGGTTCTTACCACCCGGATTATAAGACGAAAACACCATGTCGTATCCACTTCCAATATCGTCTCTGAAAAAGTCACCTGACAGAACACATATTCTATCTTCAAGCCCAAATCTCCTTATGTATTTCTCCGTTTCCTCCACCACCTCAGGGAGATCAAAAACGCATCCCCTCATGTCAGCATTTACACTACAAAACGCAACAGTATAGATCCCGTGCCCTCCTCCAAGGTCAAGCATCTTTCTTGCCCTTCTAAACGCAGGAATACTACACACCACACCGAGAGTTCTCTGTAGTTCACCACACATTGCCTCCACACACATCTTGTGTATCACATGTCTTGCAAAAAAGCTACCCTTAGAGAGCTTAACTGGTCCATTCCTTAAGATCTCTGGCAACCTTTTCCAAATAGATACATCGTATGAAAAGCTCTCCACTGCATCACACACAGAAAATGGATTCCTCTTAACCAAATACCTGTTTGCACTATCTGTATTTACATACATATCTCCGAGCTTCTCCAAAAATCCAGATTCAACCAGAACCTCACATACCCCTTCAAGGATCACCGGATCACATGAAAGCTTGCGGGAAAGTTCCCCTATTGCCACAGGCTCAATCGTGCTGTCAAACAAAGACAACTCTACAGCAGCTACAAGCACATAGTAAAGCTTAACACTTTCCATGTAACCGGAAATAACATCCCACAACTCCTTCAATCCTTTGTTATCGTTAAAATCCACCATGTTACCTCCATAAATATTACTTAGAAAGTAGATAGTAATACTAAAAATATAGTATCACAAAAAGAGGATATGTCAACCACGAAGTTGGGATAATAAATCGAAGACTTGAAAGAGGAGCGGGACACCCTTGAGGGTGTCCCGAAGCCTTCTATGGATTTATGGTAGTAACATAGACAAATTTACCGTTTTTGACCTTCTCAATTACAGCACTCTTAACGGCATTGCCATACTTATCTATGGTAATCACACCCGTTGCGCCCTTAAATCTCTTAGTAGATGCTATGGCATTTCTGATCTTTTGAGGATCAAAAGATTTGGCTCTCTTTATAGCATCCATCAGCACCATGTACGCATCAAAACCCAATGCAGCAAGGGCAGGTGGCGTTCCCTTATACTGTTTACGGTACATGGAGACAAATTTCTTACCAAGAGGTGTAGCAGCAGCCTCCTCCGCAAAGTGTGTAGTAATGGTAAGACCTTCTACTGCCTTTCCACCTATCTTTATAAGCTGAGCTGCCTGTGCACCATCTCCAGAAAGGATTGGCACATTTATACCCAACTCCCTTGCCTGTTTTGCTATAAGTGCATCCTCCGTGTACCATCCTGGCACATACAACACATCAAATTTTTTCTTCGACAAATCCGTCAATTGAGCAGTAAAGTCCTGATCACCTGTCTGGAAGTGTATCCATCCAACCACCTTACCTCCAAGTTTCTGGAAACTCTCCTTAAACGCCTTTGCCAACCCAACGCTGTAAGCATTTCCTATGTCGAATAAGACAGCTGCCTTCTTTGCTTTCAAGTTCTTCGCAGCGTAGATCGCCGCAACCTTTCCCTGAAATGGGTCAATGAAGCAAACCCTAAAGACATACTTCTTGCCCTCAGTAACGAGAACATTGGTTGCAGAAGGAGTAATAATAGGGATATGCGCCTTCTCAGCTATAGGGCCTGCTGCCAGTGTATTAGGGGTAGTAACAGGACCTACTATGGCAACGACCTTGTTGTTCTCAATGAGCCTCGCTGCCCCGTTTGCCGCTTCAACCTTGTCACTTTTGTCGTCAACCAACACGAGCTTTACTTTCTTACCTAACACCGCTGGCTCCAGCTGGTGTGCAAGTTTAACTCCAGTCCAAGCCTGTTCACCATAAGCCGCAACAGCACCCGTCATGGGGAAAAGCACTCCCACATTCACATTCCCAGCCAAAGCCATCCCAACACTAAAAACGATAAGCACAAACACAATGCCTCCCACAAATTTCTTCATAAAAAACACCTCCTTAATAATAAGTCTGTTGATTGCTAATTATAGCATATATTTTAAAAGATCATAGAGATTAAATTTAAAACATTTTCATCACACTTACACCTTGAAAGCTCCCCCAAATTAGTAGATAATTAATGTGAACATCTACAATTGTCACATGTAGAACTGTTTTTTTCGTCACTACTTAAAAACAACACGGGAGGGCAGTGGAAATGAAGAAGAAAACCTACAGTAAGCTCGTGAAGAGCATCAGATGGTCTTCGATGCTTGGTGTACTTGGCCTCATAACGGTAAGTGCTACTATGCACACACTCACGGGAGAAGTGGGACATAATGTCCATACAATGTGTCCGTTTGGAGGTTTAGAATCTCTTTACTCACTCTTCCAGTCAGGAAATCTACTGAGAGGAATAGCATACTCGAGCTTCGTTATACTCGCGGCAACCATTGTAGTAGCTATCTTCCTCGGAAGGGGATTCTGCGGTTGGATATGCCCGTTGGGTGCACTTCAAGAAGTATTCAATACACTTGGTAAGAGGATCTTCAGGAAAAAGAGAGAGATGCCAAGGCGTATAGACAAATGGCTTAAGTACCTAAAGTATGTAATGCTCGTTCTTATTATATGGGCAACATGGGTTTACGGAGAACTAGTGATAAAGTCATTCGATCCATGGTCAAGTTACCTTTCTCTCCTCGGGTTAGGTGGTGGAGGAGAACTAATTTACATAGGCATCGTAATACTAATTGCACTCCTGCTACTATCCATGATATACAACAGGTTTTTCTGCAGGTATTTCTGCCCATTAGGTGCATTTCTGGGAATCGTATCGCTTCTAAGCCCTGTAAGGATTCATCGCAACGAAAAGAGCTGCGTAAACTGTGGCGTGTGTAATATGGTATGCCCTGTAGAAATAGATGTAATGCATCAGAAAACGACTGGAAGTGCAGAGTGTATCAAATGTCAGCTATGCACATTGAGTTGTCCTGTAAAGGGCACGCTTGAAATAAAAATAGCCAGCAGGAAGAGACTACAAATACTCACATACGGATTAATATCAATAGTGCTATTCTTCGGTGTAATATACGCCTCTTACAGAATGGGATACTTCAAAACCACACAACCAAAACTTACAGAGATAGCACAGGTCTCCAAAGCCACACCAGAAACCATAAGAGGCTCTACCACTCTAAAAGAGGTTTCAAAAGCATTCTCCATTCCATTAGACAAACTTTACAAAGCCCTGAATCTTGACATGAAAAAGGTCTCTCCCAACACGAAACTCAAGGACATAAAAAACAAGGTTACCGGCTTCGATGTTGAAAAAGTGAGAGAAACCGTAAAAAAGATGTTAGAAGGACACCGATGAAGCACTTGCACATCTATTCACCTAAGAAGCCGTAAAAACTTTGACAATTCAATTCATTCTGGTATAATAAATCTTGTAGAGTTCCTTTGAGGTGAGCCAAGGTGAAGGTTGTGATTGCATTTGCCCTGTTGCTTTCTCTTCTATCACTCACCACACCAATGCCAAAGGGAGCCAGAGCCACTTCTGTAGAAGTAGCCTCAGACTTCAACGAGAATGGATTCCCTGACATTGTGGAACTGTATGACAGCAACGATGTAATGAGTTTTCGCAGGTGGTTCGTAAACGTAGCTGTAAGTCAATACTATCATATGAGTAGATTCTGGGATAAAAAAAACAGAGATTGCGCCGGGCTCGTAAGATTTGCTTTCATAGAAGCACTTATGAAACACGGCAAAAAGTGGTGCTCTCAGCAGGAATTTATACTCTACCCCGATGTTCCCGATGTGAAAAAATACAACTACCCCAATGTACCGGTCTTGGGGAGGCGCGTATTCAGAATAAAAGGAGGTGTATATAAAGGCCTAAAGGACTTTAGTGAATTCGCCGTTGCAAGGCTACTCATAGGACACAACATGCGCTTTGTGTCCCGAAGGCTAAGGGATGCTCAGATTGGAGATATACTCGCATTTTATCATCCTTCAAAGGAGGTAGCATACCATCTAATGATATATGTAGGCATAATAAACGGTAGACATTATGTAGTGTACCACACAGGTTCAAAAAAGTACGGTATGAGACTTATAACCATTAAAAATCTGGAAAGACACCCAGATATCAGCTGGCATCCCGTATCCATAAACCAAAACTTTTTGGGGGTGTTTTCATGGAAAATCCTACACTAAGAAGGTGGGCTATCGGGTTGTTCCTGTTACTACTGATAGTAGGTGTAATTATATCTCCGGAGGCATTTGCAAAAAAGGAGTTATTATCTCTCTATGTAAGCTCTCCCGGTAATTTTTCTACATGGCAGAGGCCATACTTCACAGTAAGCTTGAAAAACATCACCCAGATGCGTGTGTATGTGTACAAGATAAAAGATCCGATAAAATTCTTTGCCTCCATGAAAGACCCTTCGAGAGTTCCAGAGGAAGAGTTTACAAATATCCCCAAGTCGATATACGAAACCACAACTACCGTTATGGACAGAATGCAAGAAGAGTTTATAAAATGGAGGAGGAACTTCTTCAGTTATGAGTTCAGAAGAACACTTCTAAATATGATGCACGCTCTCGGCATGAAAGAAAAAAAGAGAAAGAAAAAGAAGAAAAGCCTTACTACCATACGAAAGGAAAAAGAGAGGTACATCAGGCGCTTCTTCTCTGGCCAAAGTCTTGTATCTTCGTGGAAAGTACAGATAGGGGTAAAAGACAACAAATGGCACTACAAAAAACTATTCCTCGGAATAAGAAAGAAGGGGGTTTACCTCGTAAAGTTAGTGGCAGCGGGCAAAAGGGCTTACACAGTAATAATCATCTCCAACATAAGCGTCATATCCAAGACAGATCACAAAAGATCCGTATTCTTCGTAGCAGAAAAGTCCTCGGGTAAACCGATTAAAGGAGCTACACTATACCTACTGCACAACAAAGACTTCCAGAAAGTAAGCACATCCGACAGCAACGGCATACTCACATACAACACAAGAGGTAAAGCAAACTTCTCCTTTCTGATAAAGAAAGGCAAAGATTGTGTCTTAGTAAAACCATATGTATTCGAATACACACCATTCGTCTTATACTTTACCACGGATAGACCCGTATACAAGCCCGGTAATACGGTACACTTTAAGGGATTCATAAAAAGGATATACAAAGGCGGCTACAGGGCACCTATTGGCATAAATAACGTCGCAGACGTGAAGATTAGCGACGGTGAAGGAACTACTATCTTTAGGAAAAAGTACACGCTGGACAACATGGGCAGCTTTAACGGGAAACTTCACCTGCCGAAGGAGATACTCCCAGGCTACTACATGGTAAGTATAAAGTACAGAGAACACGAGTTTTACAATTACATATATGTGAAGTTCTATCAAAAACCCCTCTACAGAATCTTGGTCAAACTGCCTAAGAAGAAGGTCGTTCAGGGTAGCAAAATACCAGTAGATATAAGCGTAGGCTTCTACTTTGGGAAACCTGTTGTAGGTGCAAGCGTAGAGTGTAGGGTATACGAAAGTAGATACAGCGCGCCATGGTGGAGTAACGAAGCGTACGGTTGGCTATATGCAAGCTACTACTACACTCCCCGAAAGCTGCTAAGTATCGTAAAGGGAAAGACTAATAAGGATGGAGTTCTCCACATAGAAGTAAGCACGGACAAAAAGCCATACGATCGAACCTACACACTCGAAATCTTAGCAAGAGACTCCCACGGTGTAATATCAGAAAAAACAGCCACCGTACAAGTATATCAAAGTAACATAATAGTAAAGATAAGGCCTGAGAGGTTCATTTTCAGTAGTACGGAAGGCATAAAAATTCAGCTAAAGGCTGAAAACCTAAAAGGCGAACCAGTAGGAACAGAAGCAGAAATCTCTCTATACCAATACCACTGGATAAAGATAGATAAAAAATGGATAGTCAAAAAGGAACTCGTGCTGGTTGAAAATAGACACATTGACAGCCAGAAAGGGCTTACCATAGAGTACCAAGGACTCAAAGAGGGTTCATACCTCATAGTAGCAAAAAGTACTTCAGAGGCAGGGCTTACAAGCTATCAGGGAACGACCTTCTATGTATCTGAGGGTGGGCTACCAGTAAGGACTAAAGGTCTAAAAGTCATAACAGACAAAGGGGTGTATCATCCAGGTGAAGTTGCCCACATTTATGCATCTCTACCTTCAAGTGCAAGATACCTATTTATAAGCATGGACGGATATGTGCTGATGAACTATACAGTAAGGGAAATCGAAGATAACTCGCTGAAAATGGATATTCCTATTAAGAAAGTCTATCTCACAGGCGTATCCCTTTTCATCTCTTACATAAGCAACGGTAGAATCTACTCCACATCCATACCCATAAGGGTACTACCCACAGAAGAAATCCTTTCAATATCTATAAGACCAAACAAGGAAAAGTACCTACCAGGAGAAGATGCAACATTTACCATCTTAGTGAGGGACAGCAAGGGTAACCCGATTAGAGGAGAGTTCTATCTATCTGTAGTTGATAAAGCGATATATTCCGTAAGGTCAGACTTTAACAGCATACTGAAGACATTTTACGGTTCAACATACAACTATGTCTCAACCAGCTATCCACTTGGATGGTTCTACAACTCATTCTCGCTTATAAGGTATCTCAAGAGCATGAAGCCAAGGGAGGTAACATTCGCTGAAGCAAAGGAAGAGGGCGGAGGTGAACCCTACATAAGAAAGAGATTTAAAGATACAGCTGCCTGGTTTGGAACCGTAAAGACAGACAAAGACGGAAGAGCGGTATTGCATGTGAGGATGCCAGATGACCTCACAGCATGGGTTGTAAAGGTAGAAGGAGTAGCAAAAGGTGGCTTGGTAGGTGAGGCAAAAAGCGAAGTAATTACATCGAAAGATGTGATGGTAAATCTACCATTACCACCAATAATGTACAAAGGAGACGAAGCGAACATAGAGATAAAGGTATCAAACTTTACCAAAAAACCTCACCGCTTCAGCGTAGATGTTAACGGCAACGGGTTTGGAGTCCAGAATAAAGGGAGAAGGGTTGTAGAAGTTCCAGCAGGCGAAGGTGTAACCACAGATTGGGTTATAAAAGCAATAAAGAAGGGCAAATGCTCTATAACTGCGAAGGCAACATCCCAAAAGCTATCCGACGGTGTACAAAGAACTACAACCGTAGAGTTACCATACAGCAGAAGCACCCTCACACTAAGCGGAATGCTGAAGAAGAACGAAAACAAAGCAGAGATGAGCTTTTCGCTAAACGGATCTCTATACAACAACAACAGTGTCTTTGTATCCTTAAGCAGCAGCCTGTTTGGTGAAATCAAAGACGGCTTTACCTATCTCGACACATTCCCGTACTACTGCAACGAACAAGTAGCAAGCTTCCTGTTTGCCACACTAACCGGTGGAAACTACCTACCAGATATTGTAAAGAAAAGGTACTGGAAGATAAGGCGCTCATTAAAACAATTGGAGGAAACCCAATTAGAAAAAGGTGGCTGGGGTTGGTGGGAAAACTCAGAAGAATCTCCTTATCTAACAGCTTACATACTGCACATACTACACATAGCGCGCCAAAATCCAGCTTACAGGAGGTTTGTGCCTTTGTACATCGTAGAGGACGGATTAAAACGCATAAAAGAGCTCTATGAAAAGTATACCAATGACCTCACAGCAAAGGATAAAGCCATGATACTCTTCGTCTTAAGTGAGTTCAAGGGCAACAGAAAGTTCTTAAAATCAGCAGTAGAAATGGCAAAAGGGTGTGACAGATTTTGTGGCTCTCTGCTTGCCATGGCAATCAACAACTGGAAAGAACGCAAAATTGCAGAAAAGATACTAAAAGAACTCAGAAGTAGAGAAAGCTCAAGAGACGCAACCCATAGACTAATAGGGAAAACCCTTTATGCAACAGCAATGCTAAAGGTTTACGGAAGTGGTAAAGAGGCACTGCCAATGATAAATGAGATCCTAATGGAAAAAAGAGGATTAGGCTGGTTTTCCACGCAGGATACGGCATGGATAGTTTCACTCCTATCCGTATACCAAAAGATGTTTAGAATAAAAGAAGAAACCTGCAGTGCGAGTGTCCGCATAAACGACGATAGCATACTCTCCACAAATACACCTTTCACAAGAAAGACGCTCAAAGATCTCAAGTTAAAGAGCAGAAACAGGATTATCATAGAAAAGAAAAGTAATACACCACTATTCTACAGCATAAGGATAAAGTACACAGACAACAGTTCAACCAAAGCAATAAACCGCGGCATATCCGTAGAAAGGACGCTCTACGATCTCATTCCTGTGAAGGTCAAAGACAACATCATGTACATGAAGTCTGAGATAAGTGAAAACGAAGTAGAAAAGGGAAAACCACTACTTGTAGTGTTCACGATCAACGGCAACATAGTAGAGGGAGATTACATAGTTACAGAGTTCAGATTACCCGCAGGTTTTGAGCCCCTCCCAATGGACGCCTACCCACTAATAACGCTCAAAGGCTACAGAGGGTGGACTACAAGAAAGCAGGACAGAGTGGTAATATTCGCATATGTAGAAAAGGAGAAACCGCTGAAGCTTGCATGCATCGTAAGACCGACGCTTAGAGGGGTATTCTCACTCCCACCTACCGAGGTTTACCGTATGTATTTGCCAACAGTAATGGGAAGGACGGGTTATGAGAAGATCCGCGTTAAGTAGTCTCTTAATTGTACTGCTGTTGGGGACATACAGCAGTACACACGCAACGGAAGTAAGAGTTAGCAACTTTCTATTGTACGGCGAAGGGGTTGAAAAGATAGCACACAACTTCACCGAAATGAAGGAAAAGATAGAAAACCTTACAGGACTGAGGAGCAACAGAGAGGTAATCTACTACTTCTTTGACACAACAAAGGCATTTGTGAGAGCCACCGGACTTAGATGGTGGATTGCCGCAATCTACACAGATAGTAAGGTGTATCTACAACCGGTCAGGGTGCTTTCCTCAAGGAGGATACTAAAACAGGTTATAGCGCACGAGTACATCCACTTTCTTATAGACAAAAGCGGCTACCATGTTCCCTTCTGGGTTAACGAAGCGGTATCTATATACTTTACCGAACGGTTCACAGACAGAAAAGTGAAGGAGTTTGATGTTTGCAACATAAACAGGCTAAAAGAGGTGCTCCAGGAAAAATCGAGCAGGACAAAACTACGAAGTGTGTATCAGATACTAAGAGGGTATGCCTCTATGCTTCTGCAAAGGCATACCCTCTCCGAAATCCTGGAAAAACCAGAGACATGGTTTAACCAAAAATTCAAGCTATTTATGGATAGATACCCCTTAACCTCATGGCATTAGCTACCCTCTGGATTGCCAATATATACGCTGCAGTCTTCGGATCAACATTATACTCTTCCTTTACCTCCATAACGCTGTGGAAAGCCTTCGTCATAAACCTCTTGAGTTCACTCCTCACCTGTTCTATCTCCCAGTAGTAGGAGTACCTGTTCTGCGCCCACTCAAAGTAGGAGACCGTAACCCCACCTGCATTCGCAAGTATATCTGGAACAACGAAAACGCCCTTTTCCGTGAGTATCCTGTTAGCCTCAGATGTGATAGGACCATTAGCTGCTTCCACAATGATCTTCGCACGAACTCTATGCACATTATCTTCTCTAATAACTTCGTCAAGCGCCGCAGGTACCACAAGGTCAACATCCATAAACAGTGGATCCTCCGAGGTTATCGGATCACCTCCAGGATACCCTTTTATCATACCGTTGTGTGCATCTCTGTATCTTATCATCTCCTCGATGTCAAGCCCACCAGGATTGTATACCCCACCAGATGCATCACTCACAGCAACCACTTTTATCCCATCCTCAACCAAGAATCTCGCAGTATAAGAGCCAACATTACCAAACCCCTGCACAGCAGCCTTCACACCCTTAGGGTCAAGCCCTATGTACTTAAGGGCTTCCCTCGTTATATACTGAACACCTCTACCAGTTGCCTCAGTTCTACCCTTAGAACCACCAAGTTCGAGCGGCTTGCCCGTAAAGGTAGCTATTTCAGGATAACCCACATGCATGATGTAAGTGTCTGTCATCCACGCCATTATTTGCGGATTTGTATTCACATCTGGTGCTGGCACATCTTTATTTGGTCCTATTATTGGCAATATCTCAACCACATACCTCCTTGAGAGTCTCTCGAGCTCTCCTCTCGAAAGCTTAGAAGGGTCAACAACAACACCACCCTTTCCCCCACCGTAAGGTATGTCCACCACTGCACACTTCCATGTCATCCAGAAAGACAACGCCTTTACCTCGTCCAGTGTCACATCTGGATGAAACCTTATACCACCCTTTGCAGGTCCTTTAGCAGTATTGTGCTGAGCTCTGTAACCTTTAAATACCTCATAGTGTCCATCGTCCATTCTCACGGGCACAGAGACCTCTAACACCCTCTCGTGGTTCTTCAAGATCTTTGCCATGTCAGACTCCAACCCCATTATCCCCGCAGCCCTGTCAAATGTCCTTAAAGCTTCCTCAAACGGGTTTGCCTTCCTCACGCCCACCACTCCCCTAAAAGTTTTCAAGCAGGTGAATTTTAGAACAGTAACACTAAAATGTCAACCCCTCAATAAATTACTCCATTTCCTCTTCCATTTCTGATATCTCTGAAGAAGCAAGATCCTCAAACGTGGTAAACTCTTTGAAGAACGCCAACCTCTTCGTACCAGTTGCACCGTTTCTGTGCTTCGCTATCTTTATCTCCGCTATGTTTTTATCCTTTGTCTTGGAATTGTAAACCTCATCTCTGTAGATAAAAGCTACAAGGTCTGCATCCTGTTCTATTGCACCAGAATCTCTTAAGTCGGACAACAACGGCCTCTTATCATTCCTCTGCTCAACTGCTCTGCTAAGCTGGGAAAGAGCAATAACGGGTATGTCCAGTTCCCTCGCCAGAGACTTCAGCGCTCTGGATATTTCAGATACTTCCTGCTGTCTATTATCTACCCTACGACCCAGGGTAACGAGCTGGAGGTAATCTACTATTATGAGACCTATGCCAACCTCCTTCTTTAGTCTTCTTGCCTTTGCCCTGAGCTCCACAACCGTAATCGTGGGAGATTCATCTATGTAAATAGGTGCCCTCGTGAGTCTACCAACAGCAGAAACCAGCTTAGGCCATTCATTCTTCTTTATAAAACCCGTACGAAGTTTGTGTAGCTCAATCCTCGCCTCTGAACAGATGAGACGCTGGGCTATCTGCTCTTTTGACATCTCAAGACTAAATATTGCAACGGGTATCCCGTACTTCATACTGGCATTCCTCGCTATGTCTATAGCAAGTGCAGTCTTACCCATGGAAGGTCTCGCTGCTATAACATTCAAAGAACCCCGTTGAAAGCCCGCTGTAATGTTATCTATGTCCACAAATCCCGAAGGGACACCTGTAACTCTCCTTTTTTCCTCGTACAGGTTTTTCATGTCTCTAAATGTTTGTTCTACAACCTCCTGCACATGGACAAAACCCTCTCTGATGTTTCTCCGACCTATCTCGAATATAAGCCTTTCTGCTCTATCAAGGAGTTCATCTATAGACTTGTCCTCCTCGTATCCCATCTTAACTATCTCAGTGCCTCTCTCTATAAGGGCACGGAGCAAAGCTTTCTCTTTAACGATGTTTGCATAATACTCTATATTAGCAGCAGTAGGGACAGCATCCACGAGCTCCCTTAAGTACATTATTCCACCTATCTCCTCAAGCCTTCCAGACTTTGAAAGCTCATCGGACACGGTAACGACATCTATCACCTTGGAGGAGTTATACAGAGAAAGCATAGACTCGTATATCCTCTTATGAGCGTCGTAATAAAAGTCCTCGGGGAACAGTTTATCAACTATCTTTACAATGGAATCCCCTTCGAGCATCAGGGCACCGAGCACGCTCTTCTCAGCCTCTATGTTGTGAGGGGGTACTCTATCAAATATGCGATCAGGACTCATTGCTCCTCTACTACTACCTCCATCTTGGCAACAATGCCATACCCAAGTTTAACGGGTATCCTATACTTTCCCGTTTTCTTGATAGGTTCTTGCAGCTCTATTTTCTTCTTGTCCACCTCTTTACCAATTGCACTATGTATAGCCTCTGCAATGTGCTTACTGGTCACAGAACCGTAGAGTTTTCCACCTTCTCCCACCTTAACGCCAATAACGATAGTTTGAGATTCTAAAGACTTTTTTAGCTCCTGTGCAAGCGCCTTTTCCTTCCTCTCCTTTGCACTCATTACCTTTATTACCTCATTTCTCTGGGCAATAACCCCTTTATCTACTCTCTTGGCAAGACCCTTAGGTATAAGGTAATTCCTTGCATATCCATCTTTAACCCTAACCACATCCCCCTTCTTACCAAGCTTTTTTACATCATCTAAAAGAAGTACTTCCACGCTAACCCGCCCCCTTCCTTATCTTCCTGAAATCCACCCAAAGGTCAAATATACCTAAAAAAACAAGAAGCTGAGACAAAAAGGGTTGCAACACCGTAACGACAACTATTATCCATGCCACTACCTTGGGCATTTTCACCTTTTTCAGCCAGAAATAAAGTATCGACATACCATATATCATAAATGCTATAGAAAATACTATCTGCACATTTATCCCTATTCTATACCACAAATTTCCAACATCTCCCCTACCCATCCACGCAAACAGGATACCAGCCACGAAACCCCAGAACATAGAGCGAGGCAGTGCCCACAACTCAAATGGTAAGAGCTGTGGCATGGATATGTGCATCTTCTTTAACACCTTGTAAGAGACAATGTATGCAAGAAATGTATCTATAATGGAAGCCAAAAGGAATATAGCAGGCACGGCTATCTGCATGATAGTGAGCCACCTGCTCACCAGTAGTTTCACATCCACAGAAGAACCCGCAACAGACAACGCAGAAGTAAGTGCATGCTCCATCTGTTTTATGTCTATCGAGAATGGGTTCACGCCGAATAACGCAAGCGACAGAAGGACAAGCACGACCTTTGAGGATAAAGATATCATGCTTCCATATATTAACACCTCTATAGCACTCTTACCCATAGCTACAAGCACACCTATTCCAAGACCGACAAAGCCAAACCCCATAAACATCCACAATGCTTGAAATGGGCCAGAAAGCAATCCCACTATAATGGAAGCTACAACGGTGCCCGTCAAACCACGCCTAAAGCCGTGCTTCATACCTAAGATAACTATGGGAACAGGGCAGAAGAAGGCGACCGCAACACCCACAACAGGTATAAATACACTGCTTAAGAAAAGAACAGCAGAAATTGCAGAAAGTAAGGAAACTTCAACCAGATCTCTTGATCTCAAAAAGAGTAACCTCCCAGAAGGACATTTCGGCACCTTGAAGGTGCCGAAATGCAGATTTTCAACTACCCTACTCGCTGGTATAAGGTAACAGTGCCATATACCTTGCGCGCTTTATAGCCCTTGTAAGCTGTCTCTGGTGTTTCGCACAAGTACCTGTAACCCTACGGGGCAGGATCTTCCCCCTGTCAGTAATGTACCTGCGCAATCGGGAAACATCTTTGTAATCTATGTGCTCTATCTTATCCTTACAGAACATACACGCTTTCGGTCTTCTTTTCCTCACATAAGCCAAACAGCAACACCCCTTTCATCTCTAAAAAGGAGGATTTTCATCCATCGGACCTGCAAACTTCTCTATAAGTTCCTCCTCGTCATCCATAATGCTGTCATCTTGCTTAACCTTACCGGTAGGAAGGAATGTTACCTTCCTTGCAACCACTTCGGTCACCCTTTTATCCTCACCCGTCTGCGCCGTATATTTCCTTATCTCAAGCCTACCTTCAACCATTACAGGACTACCCTTAGACAAAAACCTACCACAATTCTCCGCCTGAGAACCCCAAACAACTATGTTCACGAAACTCGTTCTCTCCTGCCTCTCGTTGTTGCTGTCAACAAAAGACCTATTAACAGCAATCCCAAACCTCGCAACCGCCCTGCCTCCAGGCGTATACTTAACCTCTGGATCACGGGTGAGCCTACCACTGAGTATCACGACATTGATGTCATCAAACGCCAATATTCATCACTCCCCTGTCCTCACAATGAGGAATCTCATCACACTCGTCAACAACCCAAGCCGTCTCTTAAACTCTGTAATCTTGTCTGGAGACAGCTTAAAGTTAACAACTACATAGTACCCCTCTTCCTTTTTATTAACGGGATACGCTAAATGCCTCTTCCCCCATACATCAACTTTCTCTACCTCACCATTCTCGTCTGTCACAAAAGATTTCAACTTTTCTATCTCTTCTTTGAGGGGTTCTTCTTCCAGCTCAGGGGTAAAAAGACACATAACCTCATAGTCTCTCACTCACTTCACCTCCTCCCTACGGATTAAAGCTCCTTTCTCTCAAAGGAGCAGGGATACACGCACACTTATTATACCACCTATTCACCCAACATCAAGGAGCATTCTCCACAATCTACATCCATCTACGCTTCTTGTTTCTGTACATTCTAAAGATGTATGCTACACTCAGAGCAATTACCATTAGAAGGATCCCCAACATCAAGATGCGTAAATTAAAACTACTCTTCTTCGTCACGCTTTCGATGTCAAACGGCATTCCTATTTCATTTATAGATATGGGTTTCACCTTGGGTAACTGATAAGCTGGAATTATATTCTTCAAGTCAACGAAATTGTACCCCATATTCTCAAGCCCATCGACCACTTCTTTAAGATAATTCACCCCAACAAACGGATGGAAGAAAAAGCCAGCAACAGGATCCCTAACTATACTTTTCAACAACCTTGCCTTCGCCAGAATAGAATCCACACTCTGCTTCTCCTTATGCAACGATATGTAGCCAAGATTCTCAGGGACGATAAACAAGCCAGTATAACTCCTGTATATAAAGTACGGAAACTGTTGTGTAACTTTGTAGTTGCTGTTATTAACCATCACCTGCCCCACATAAACGGGAAAGTAGCGTTTCAGCAGTTTTTGTCCTATAAGAGGAAGGTTGTAGTGCGGTGCTTCGAAAGCCTTAAAAGGTATTTTCAACTTCCTTGCAACAGTAATTGCATACCTCATTCTTTCGTCAAAATACTTGCTAAAGTCAGGAATCATGGTGTTCTTCTCTATATCCCAGAACTCTGAACCCTCCCCAGATATCTCCACTTTCCTATACTGGTGGGTAACTCCATGAAGTATGAGCGTAGCTCCATTTTCGTCAGCTTCCTTCAGCAGCTCAACGAGATCCGGCCTCTGAGAAAGCGTAACGATCTCCTTGTGGGCAAAGTCTACATATACGAGATAAAATATCATAGCAAAAGGTAAGTGCCTACTATAGAGGTAAGAAAGGGTCTTTTTTAATGTCTCAGCATCATAGCTGGGGTTTACATCTTCCAACCTTATAATCGCCCTCAATACCCTTACGTGTTCTCTTTTGAGTATATCGTGAAGGGCATCTGCAAGTATAAGGCCTGTCGTAGAGTAGCCATACAAGGTGGGATTCGTGATAATCCACATATTACCCACTTTGCCTATGTAAACTGCTCTGTTGCTACCATCTGTAAAGAAGGAAAGTTCCCTACCCCCTTTCATAGTGTATGAACTGAAAAAGAGACTCCTCCCATCATTAAAGTACCTCCTTCCCCGATACTCCACATAGTCATAGCTATCGATTACCCCATTGTAGGTTATGGGATATTTCTTCCTCTTTAAAAGCAGATAAAGATCATTACCAACGAAGCAAAAATCCCCTTCCCTCTCTATCATAAGGTTTAACACTCTATCCGGTATCCTGCCATTGTTGTCACTTATGAAGAACAGCAAATCACTGTTTTTCGCATCTTTAACAGCGCCATCATCGATCTCATCAACCAAGTAGTGTTTGACATTCACATGGAAATGACCCAATAGATTAACCAGCATGACAAGGTAATCCTTCCTCTCTGACAGAACAACTACATCGTTCACAGGAGATGGAGTTGCAATCTTATTGCGGAGAAACTTCGTAGGAGGTGGTGCCGCACAAACCGGATACGCAACAGTCAAAACAAACACTACAAAAACAGCAAAGACACCTACTTTTATGCTATGCACCTTCAACTACCTCCCTTTTAGAACCCAAATTACACAAAGCGAACAAACAGATAAAGGTAAAACACTCACTCTTTCCACCTCAAAGAGTACCTACGCAGCGCATCAATAGCAAGGAGGTTATCGAAGGCGTATACATGATACCGTCCACTCTCCCTGTAACCTATTCCACCAACCAGAGGCCCTTTCTTTATATAGAACCTCAACATCTTTCTCAAAGCAGACTTTGCCCCATATTTATCACCAACACTCGTAAATATCTCTGCAGAGAGCGCACAACTAGCGGCATCGTCCACTTTAAACATCGGATTCGTGAACTTAGCCCTCAGGTGATCCAGTATCCTGTAAGGAGAAAACCCAACTTCAACGAGGTGTTGAATGGTATTCAGCCTGTTTATCGAATCAGCATAGCCCTTTCCATACATGCCCTTGGCAGGATAAAAGCACTTTCTAACCTTTCTACCCACAACGCTTCCAAGCACAACACCAGCAGAACTCCTATAAAGAGGAGCAAACGACTTTATCCTCTCAGAAATTAGCTTAATCGCATACAGGTCAAGATACGCTACGCAAACCCTTTTGGACTTAGTGACAGAATAACCAAACAAGAATCCCTTGCTCCAGTCAGCACCTTCTACCAGATACCCTCTATAGGTGTTATACTTCTCTATGGCCTTCGCTATCTTTTTAGCCAACTTTATGTAAGTATCATCCTCCCACTTTTCCCCAGCTAAAATCAGGTACTTCACTATCCTTAAATCGTCTATAAGGGCGTTAGACTTCTCCCTCTTACCATCTTCCCTTATGCGCCAGTATAGTAAACCAACCGGAGAGAGAAACCTCTTTCTAATCAACCTTACCTGTTCATCAAACCCCTTCTTATCGTCATAAAGGTAAAGATACTCCATAAACAACCCCACAGACTCGGAAAGCACATCGTGGTTCACACCTGCAACATCACTATCAGGATAATCATTATGATAATTAGAATATATCCCACCCTCACTATCCATGAGCTTAGTGGTCACGAAGTTGTAGATCACCCTCTCGGTATAAGCAAAAGGCTCTGCTCCCACTTGACTAAGTGGGAGCAGACATCCATATATCCCTATTAAAACTATCCATACACCCTTCTTCAAAGTTATCTCTTTCTCTCCCTCCTCAGCAGGATGATTACAATTATAGCAGCTGCTGTCAAGAAAACAAGTAGAGTCGTAAGCATACGTCTCTCAGCTGCAGCCTCCAGCACTCTGGATACAATATTCTGCTTCTTCTTTTCCTTCTCCTTCTTTTTCTCCACGAAGGAAACAACCTTACCAGTTTGAGATATAAGCGAAAGTTCACCTACAGGTATGTTGGTACTCGACCTCCCATCCAGCGTGAGAAGGTACACAGGAGTGAGTTTCAATCTCTTGGGAACTACTATCCATGTCAGGGGGTAGCCACCATTGTTTACCACCTGAATTATAGTCGCATTCCTCACAAACTTTGGTACCAAAGGATACCTGTCCGAATAGAACCTGTTCTTTTTCGGGTCATAGGCAATCAGCTTAGGGAAGAGTTTGTGCAGGTACGCCTTTGCTCTACCAACTACTATCATCTTAGATTTCTTCTTAAATACCGGGTTTCTTTCATTTTTAACAATATACACATTCGGGGGCATGGGCAGAGTTATCTTATCCTGCCACGATGCCAGTATATTAGCGAGTACAGACATCGTTTCCCTGTCAGGTTTATCGGTAAACACCACATCAGTATCTTTAAGTCCCTCCTTACCCATGTACAGGTACGGCATGTACTCTATTAAAAACTTTGCGGGTAGTATCGTGTGCGGAAGGTAGAAAAGCGATGTTCCCTTTATCAATACCCATGCATCTTCAACATAGTTCTTGGCACAATCCTTAGTATTAATGTCAAGATAGGCCCTAAAACCGAAGTTCAGGACTCCACCTCTTAATATCTCATCTGGAAGCTTAACCGTCACCTCACCGCTGTCTGCGTTCTCCTTTGTCAGTTTAACAGAAGTTATAGGCACATCGTTGAGCGTAATAGTCAAAGAAGATCTATCTGGGCTTAATACTTTGGAGTGTCTGAAGTATATCTTCGCATACGCTCCCTTCTTGAGTTTCCAGTTAGTAGGAACCATATATGTAACGAGTTTCTCCTGATGATACATACCCTCCAGAAGTATATTGGGGTAACCAAGCTCAGATATGGTTATAAAGTCCCCCATCACCTTGTAATTGCTCTTCATAGGGAGAACCACACTTCTGTCGATCACGGCAACCTTTCCCGTCATCTGCCTTCTTATCGTGGGTATGGCAATAGCCTTCGCACCTCTCAGTACATCCAGATCGTCATACCCCGTTATCAGCAACATCATCCTCTTATCTGTGAAAGGTGATCTCATAAGAACCAGATAGCTACTACCTACCCTTAAGTTCATCTCTACCTTGGAAGAGACATAACCCCTAAGCGCAGCACTAAAGTTGCTAAATCTACCCACATATACAAGGTTTTTGTCCTTCCTATCCGATGCAGTTAACTCCGACTCGGTAGATACTATAGGGAAAAAGCCTCCATAAGCAGAGTTCTGCGCCCAATCCATAATTAAAGAGAAAGCTGCAGAAACCTCTCTGCCAGATGGTTTGTCAGGCACCACAACGACTGTTCTAAAATACTTCGGAGATATAGGTTCAAAGAAAGGAACAGGATAATCACTCAGCATGAGGTCCTTTTTTAGCGTGTATTCGAGGTGCACCACGCTCTCATGGTGTATCTTTAGCCAGTTACCCGGATTGTCCACATCCTGACACGGGTCTGCCAGACTCCTAAGATAAGCTTTAACGGCAACTTCGTTATAACCTTTCTTCACATACTTGAGCGGGATAGGAACAACTACTGTCGTCTTAAGCTCATTGCTCTTATTCAAAAAGAGACTCTTTAAAGGCAATCCATTCAGGTACACGGTAAGAGACGAAATCCTGTTCAAAGACAAAGACGAATGACTTATAACCAGACTTATAAAACTACCTTTTCTCACCACCCATGCAGGATCTACCGAAAAATAAAACAGAAACGTATTAAATATCTTCCTCCCCCACACATCTTCGTCTGTAGGTAGCAAGGGTAAGTTTACTACCTGCACCTTGCTCGCAGCAGTGGGTAGAAAAACCCCCTTCTTTATAGATATAGCCTTCTCCTTTTTGGCAGTAGCAGAAACGACGATCTTCTTCTCCCCCTTAGGACTCTTTACTTCCTTTCTTGCCACCTTTTCAACTTTGGGTTTCTCCTTCTTAACGGTACTCGCAGCCCTTTTCTCCACTCTCTTGGGGTAAAAGTCTACAACAAGCCTGTAAGGATCAGGGACAACGAGTGTCTTTACAAAAAAGCTCATCCTCGTAAATATCTCTACTCTGGTAATTCCCTTGCCTTTATAGACTCTATACCCCTTCAATATCCTATCTCTAAACTGCGTATCACGAACTTTCGAAGATACTCCCATACCTCTAAAAGTCACAGTTGCACTGCTTCTACTCACCTTTATGCTCCAAGAGGGTTTCGCATCAAGGTCAAAAACTATCCTTCTGAACTCTCGATGGATACCAAGCCTGATGTCCTTAATCTCGCTACCGTAAGCTGTCCCCACAGTAGAGACCAAAAACAACACAAGAACAAAAGTTAACAACAATCGATAAGGCCTCATAACTTTCACCCCACTCTCTCTGTTTTATACCATCTATATCTAACTCTGAACACCTTTGTGAACAGAAGTATCCCTATAGCTCTAAACACCACGATAACCCACAATTGAGTATATGTAAAGTACATCAAAAAGGCCAGTGCAATATTAGGGAAGCTATTCTCAAGCCTCTCTGCCCCAAGCGCTATACCAATCTCAACGACGAAGAGGAGTATAGCAAGAACCCAAATGAGAATAAAGTTACCCTCGAGGTCGAGCGTGTGCAAACCAAGACTCCCTATCACAAACACATACAAAGAGCCCATTATAGCCAGCAAAAACATTATGTATACCATCATCAAGTAGAGTATATCAACAGCTATCCAGAAGTTCTTCATAAAGGGTATACGCCAGAAGTATTTAAATAACACATAGATGTTTCCCATCGCCCACCTCGTCCTCTGTTTCATCCAGACTTTCATCGTTTCGGGCTCCTCTTCCCATGTCATCGAGTAAGGTGCCATCTTTATCCAGTATCCTGCTTCGTAAACCCGTATACTCAGCTCGGTATCCTCAGTAAGTGCCTCTGGGTCCCAATATCCAACCTCCTCAAGCACCTTTTTTCTTATAACAAAGTTGGTACCAGGTATAGTAGCTACCTTAAACAGACTTGCCCTTCCTGCTTGAGTAACCCACTGAAAGAATATTGTTTCTATATTTATGAACCTGGTTAAGAGACTGTGGTCCCAGTTGCGGGTTCGGAACTTCCCTATAACGGCACCCATAGAATCATCCTTCATTATATTAACCATCAAGTAGTAAAGAGCCTTACTTGACGGAGTGTTGTCAGCATCGTATACTGCAATGTAGTCGCCTTTTGCAATCTCTTTTGCACCGTAGTTCAACACCGCTCCTTTGCTCCTACCTTCGCCTTCGGGCAAATCAACAACCTTGAGGTTAGGATAGTGACTTATCAGCTTCTTGGCAATCGTCCCAGTAGCGTCAGTAGAGTGATCATTCAAACATATAACCTCAAACTTATCCACAGGGTAATCTTGAGAACATATCGCCCTTAATGTCCTCTCTATCACAACTTCCTCATTGTGAGCAGGTATAAGAACAGAGACGAACGGGAGTTCCTCAACGGGCACGGGGTTGTTGTCAATCTCTTCTTTTTCCCTCTCCATACGCAGAGAGTAAAAGAACCCTCTATACGACAAAAATGCGTGATAGAGCAAAAAGATCCATATTATAAAAAGGGATATGAGGAATATAAGCTCTACACTCATTACTTCCACCTTCTCCTTTTATTCCTATACATCCTAAAAATATAGGCAAAGGTAAGCACCACGACCACCGGCAAAACACTCAGGGCCGTCACATAGAAATTACGCATCCCCTTGTTGCTCATTATCTCCTCAACATTAAACGGCAACTCTATATCCTTTAAGGTAGAATATCATAGCAAACGGCAGGTGATTTTTGTAAAGATAGGAAAGCGTGTCTTTCAGCACCTTAGCGTCATAATTGGGATTTATATCTCCCAGTCTTATAAGTGCTCTTAATACTCTGGGATGGTTTTCACCGACAATGTCGTGCAGTGCATCATCGAGTATAAGACCAGTCAGAGAGTATCCATACAAGTTAGGATTCGTAACAAACCACATATTACCGGATTTCCCTATGTAAACAGCGCTGTTTCTACCATCTGTGAAGTAAGACAGTATCTTTCCACCACTCATCGAGTAAGAGCTAAAAATATCTTCTCTATCGCTGTTGAAGTAACAACTCTTCCGATAAGAGATATAGTCATAGCTTCCTATTATACCGTTGTACTTTATGGGGTATTTCTTCTTTTTCAAGAGCAGATACAGGTCATTACCAACAAAACAGAAATCTCTCTTTCTGTGAATCATAAGGTCAAGCACCTTTTTAGGTATCTTTCCATCATTGTCACTCACGAAGAAAAACAAATCACCACTGTCTATATCTCTCATGTCTCCATCGTCAAGCTCGTTAACTATGTAGCACCTAACATCAATGCGAAAGTGTCCCAGAAGGTTAACCAACATCACTAAGCTATCCTTTCTTTCAGAAAGAACGGTCACAGTCTTGGCATAAGAGGTAGCAGACATAAAGCTCACACTCCCAATGACGAACAACAGCATCATCCCCGTAAACAGATTCTTCTTTATCTTCCCTATAATGTAAAGCAAAACAACCAGCAAAACACCTCCAGCAATTCCTCCAAGTATGTATATAACGCTCATACTCTTTTCGGCAAGCCTCTTGGTCTCTGGGATCTCCTCCTTCATAAACAACGCCGAGTAATCTTCGACCCTCTTAAACTTCATCTTGTAATAAGGGTTATCTTCAGGATCAAAAGGAAGAGAGACAAACTTATACCCGTATCTGTGCAGGTAATCTATTATCCTTACAAGATACCTCTTATCCACGAATGGATGATACAGAAAAACCGCAAAGACATTTCCCACATCTTTTAACCTCTTTGCCCTATCTATGATGATGTTTGCTCCCCTATCAAGGTTGTTTATGTTCACATATCCAAGGTTAACTGGGATAATCGTGAGGTTATTATCTCTGTCAAATGTAACATACGGAAATGTCTGCGTCCCTTTATAGCTACTACTACTGATCTGAACCTGTCCAAGATAATATTTAAAATACTTCACTATCTCCTTTCTGTAGTTCGGAGGGAACATGAACTCAGAAGGCTCTATTGCAATGGGGTAAATCCCACTATTAACAGATATAGAAAGTGCAACCTTCATTCTCGTATCAAAATACTTAACAAAGTCCTTTATGGGTCTGTCTCTTCGCAGATCCCAGAATTCCGCATCTCTCGAATACTCCTTTTTGTAATATCTGCGTAAGCACCCCGTAAGGACGAACTTAACGCCTTTATCCTGAAGGTACAAAAGATACGAGAGCAGCTTTGGGGTATCTGTGAGAGAAACAAACTTCATGTTGTAGTAGTCGTAGTGGAGGGGATAGTAAGATACTATAAATGGTATCTTTTTCGACAACAGATACCCTGCAACCGCCTTAAGCTTCTTTAACTTCGTATAGGGATTCACATCTTGTATTACAACCATAGCCCTTGGCTCTATCTTGGCAGGTTTCACATCATACATCTTGTAAAGGACATCTGCAAACACATAGTTTTCGTCACCCCACAGTGCAAAGACAGACACGATGTAAATGTTGCCGCTTCTTGCTATAAAAGGGATCAGTTTTCTCTTGTCAGAAAGATAAGCATACGCACACACCTTTCCCGTAGTCTTGTATTCGTAAACCATTCTGCGGGGAGAGAGCTCCAGTCGTTGCCCCTTGTATCTTATCTCCACTAGACCCTTCACAAAGCCCTCAAATTCTATGCCAGGAACACCCACTATCTTACCCATTATACAGGTCACAACATTAGGGTGTTCAAGTATATCCCGCTTTATCTCTTCTGGAACGCCATTGGGCGAAACCACAAACAGATGGTCGTAAGCACCGATCATGCCTTCCCTGTAATCCTGAAACTTAACGCTATCAACCCTCATGGCAAAACGGTACAACAACAGTTTTATCATTGTTGCAGGGTTTGACTTTCCTATCTGGTAACCTTGAGGATAAAGTATCAATGTATCAGCAGAGGCTCCTGCTACAATGCAAAGCAGCAGCAGAAAAACGAGCAAAGAGAGAAAAGCCTTCTTAACCCACATCAAACTCAAAGTCCTTCTTGGCGCTACTATAGAGCGTAGGGAAGTCCTCACCGTCCTCCGGATAAAATGAGATTCCAACCTTCAAATGTACTTTTACTCTCTTGAATACCTCCGGTCTAACCTGTAGATCAATAAACGCAAGCTTCTCCTTCAATCTCTTTCTGACAACGTCTGCATTCTCGTGTCTCACTTCTAAGAGGATAGCAGCAAACTCGTCCTCTGAGAGTCGTCCCTTTCTATCCTCTAACCTCAAAGAGGCATTCATTCGCTCTGCCACGCTCTTTATAAGCTTCTGCTTCGCTTCCCTGCCGTACTGTGACTCAAACTCCTGTAAAAGCTGTACCTGTATCAACATCAGACCAAATCTACCACCATATCTCCTGCAACGCTCTATCTCGCTCTGCAACTCGTAAATAAACCTACTCCTCCCATCAAGCCCAGTCTCCTCATCAGCCGACACCAAACCCTGAACACGATCCTCCATGTTCTTCAAGGATTCGTAAGTGTGATAAAATGTCCTGTGCAATCCTCCTCCCACCCACGCACCAACAGGTACAGAGGCAATCCAGAACAAATCGTACACATCAAATTGAGACTTCCATGGAAAGTACAATCTGACCACGATCAGATATGTACTGTAAACAAAAATAGAGACTAAAGCAGCTATCAAGCCCTTCTCAACTCCCCCTACCATGCCTATAAACATAACAAAGAAGAATACAGCAGTCATAACATACAATTCTATACTCACAGAAGTTACTCTTAGAAAAATGTAGCTTCCCACTATCATAAGGAGGGTAAACAAGAAAAAAGCCTTTAGCCTCATGTCTCTGTAAAAGTCCATCATTAATCCCTCCCTCCAAAAAAACGCTTAGTAATATTATCTTAACATGTAAATTATATAAACTCAAGATATTTGTTTATTCAAAACTTATTACTAAATTCATAAAAAGATAAATCTTTTTATTCACAACTTGCCTGCATGTTGTATACTAATTGTATGAGCAAAAGATTGTTAGAGCTACTACAGGCATATACAAGCACGGTTAGGGAAGAAAAAGCAATAGTAATGGAGAAGTCCTACCTTCCTATTGTATTTATCGGCGACATACACGGAGACCTTGAGGTGCTAAATGTAGTAGACAGATGGGTAGGGAAAGCGCCTATCGTATTTCTTGGAGATTATGTAGATAGAGGAAACGAAGGTGTAGAGGTCTTGACCACTTTATTGACATGGAAGCTTGAGCAAAAGGAGAAGGTTTTTCTACTAAGGGGAAACCATGAAGACATAAGGCTCAACAGTTACTACGGATTCTTGAATGAATTAAGGTGGAAAACCGGTGAGCTCTATGGCGAAACTCTTCCGGCTTTAAACACCTTCTACCGTCTGTTGCCGATAGCATTCCTCATAGACGAATGGATTATTGCCGTACACGGAGGTGCTACGGTTCCGCCTATCGGCAGACAAGAGTTAAAAACAATTAAAGACGAATCCGACTACACCTTACAGCTCTTATGGAATGATCCCTGTAACGAAGAATACATCCCACGAGGTGGCAATACAAGGTGTTATACAGAAGAAGAACTAATAGAATTCCTAAACAGCACGAAGACAGAAAAAATGATAAGAGCACATCAATACATCGGTGGAAAGGGTATAAAAGTTATGTGGAATGAGAAACTTTATACCGTCTTTTCCACCAGATACGGCAACCCTTCCGCCCGCATAGGTATATTAAAGGCTACATCAAACCTTAAAATAGAAACGCTTCTCTACTGACTCGCCTTGTAAGGAGAAATCATGTTTTTCGGGTCAACTATTCTATCAAACTCCTCCGCACTAAGATATCCTGAGAAGATAGCCGCTTCTCTCAGTGTTATGTCTTTTTCCTCAGCAATGCGGGCAATCTCAGAAGCCTTATCATACCCTACCTTACGGACGAGAGGTGTAACAAGCATGAGGTCTCTATCAAGGTATTCTTTTATCTTTCTCACATTGGGCTGTATGCCCTCTACAAGGTGCTTTCTAAAAGATTTACAGCCATCTGTAAGCAGTCTCACGGACTGAAGCAGATTGTATATCAACAGCGGCTTGTAGAGGTTAAGTTCTAATCCAAGTCCGGATGCCCCCATATTTATGGCAACATCATTACCTATCACCTGACAACATATCTGAGTGAGCGCCTCGCACTGGGTAGGGTTCACCTTACCCGGCATTATAGAACTACCCGGCTCATTTGCAGGTATTTGTATCTCGCCTATTCCACATCGAGGGCCTGAAGAAAGTATCCTTATGTCATTTGCTATTTTGTTCAGAGCGTTTGCCACTGTCTTTAACGCCCCACTCATTTCTGACACGGCATCGTGAGCAGCAATAGCCTCAAACTTGTTACCAGCAGGCACGAAATCTATACCCGTCATCTTGGATATTTCTTCTACGGCAATCGCATCAAAACCCTCAGGTGCATTGAGTCCAGTGCCTACTGCCGTACCACCAATGGCAAGCTCCTTCAAGTGTGAAAGTGCAACCTCAACGACCCTAATACCATGTTCTATCTGAGCAACATACCCAGAAAAAACCTGCCCAAGAGTGATAGGAACGGCATCTTGCAGGTGCGTCCTACCAACCTTTATGATGTCCATAAAGAGCTCAGATTTCACAACAAACGCCTCTTTCAGCTTCCTCAACTCAGGCAAAAGCTCCCTAAGGATCATAACCGTAGCAGACACAGACATAGCCGTGGGCATAGTGTCGTTGGAGGACTGAGACTTATTAACATGGTCATTCGGATGAACAGGCTCCTTACTGCCAAGAGGATAACCCAAGATCTCATTTGCTCTGTTGCTGATAACCTCGTTCACATTCATGTTTGTCGCTGTACCAGAACCCGTTTGCCAAACGGAAACGGGAAAGTGGTCATCAAGTTTTCCCTCTATTATTTCATCTGCAACCTGACAGATCACATCTCTTATGTCATCTTCAAGCACACCCAATCTGTTGTTCGCTATCGCAGCTGCCTTTTTAATAATTGCAAATGCTCTAATAACCTCCACAGGCATTCTCTCCTGACCGATGCGAAAGTTCATAACAGCCCTCTGCGTCTGTGCACCCCAATATTTATCAGCAGGGACTTTCACCTCACCAAGGGCATCTCTTTCCACTCTATAATCCACAGCAAAACACCCCCAAACAGAGGTCATAAGAGTTTTTCCTTGACGGTGTCCAACAGTACATCCACACTCTTTAAAATCAGCTCAACATCTGGAGGGAGCTCAACCCCATGCCTCTTTATATAATCAACCTTAGCCTGGATATCGTCTAAAATGTAAACCTTCTCTTCAGAGGGTTTAAGGCCAACACCCAACCGCTCCTTGTGGTCCAGCTCTATTGTCTGCCCAAGTGTGGGGACTATCGCATTTCTTCCCGTATGCATTATAGACTCTGCCAGCGAGAGCGAGGACCTCTCCTCACCGTGAGTTACAAAGAATGTAGTGTTCTCACCAAATCCTGAAACCCATTTGGTAAGTTCGTCCCTATCAGCATGTGCAGAAAAACCATTTATCGTGTATATACGCGCTCCAACCCTTACCTCCTCACCTGCAACTCTCACCCTTTCAGCGCCCTCCACGATCCTCCTTCCAAGCGTACCTATAGCCTGATAACCAACGAATATCACGCTCGTCGTAGCTTTCCACAGGTTGTGTTTAAGGTGGTGAACTATCCTACCCCCTGTACACATCCCACTTCCAGCTATCACTATGGCATTCTCTACATCGTTTATGCGCTTCGAATCCTCCACTGACGAAACATAGCTCAAACCATCCAGATCAAACGGGTCGTAACCCTTAGACATAAACTCAAGCACCTCTCCAGAGAGCAAGTCTTTGTGTTCCTTGTATATGTCTGTAACTGCTTTCCCCATAGGGCTGTCAAAGAATATGCGCAAGTTACGAGGCAAAAGTCCGTCTGACTTCATGAGGGCAAGCTCATATATAATCCTCTGTGCTCTGTCCACCACGAAGGAGGGTATCAAAACCTTACCTCTCTTTACCGTACTCAATATTGCATCCCTGAACTCTTTGCGCGTCTCCGGTAACCCCTTATGTAGTCTATCACCATAAGTGGATTCTATCACAACATAATCGGCATCCGTTATAAATGCCGGTGCTCCCTCTATGCCATTTCTCTGAGGACCTAAATCTCCGGAAAAAACGACCTTCACTCCATCTGCCCAAAGTTCAACAGAAGAAGACCCGAGTATGTGTCCAGCATCCCTGAACCTAAACCTCATGCCACCCAGATCAACTACCTCATCGTAGGGGACAACTTCCACGAGACTCGATGCCTTCTCAACATCTTCCATGTCAAAGAGAGGCACCACTTCAGGTTTGCCAGACCTCTTATTCTTCCTGTTTTTCCACTCTGCTTCCTCCCTCATGAGCTTAACGGTGTCCTTCCAAAGGACCTTTACCAGCTCTGATGTAGGATAGGTCATGAATAGCCTACCATTAAAACCCTCCTTAACAAGCTTTGGGATCCTACCAGAGTGATCCAAGTGAGCATGTGTTAGAATCAGAAAATCAACTTCCGCAGGTTCAAAGGGAAAACTCTCCTCATTCGTGTGTTCACTCTTGCCCTGAAATATTCCACAATCAACGAGAAATCTCTTACCACTGCCCTCCAGCATGTACATAGAACCCGTTACTTCCCTCACAGCCCCCAAAAAGGTTATCTTCACACTATACCACCCTCTCTATACTCCATATGAACACCTTTAAACCTTCTCTCTTTATGTAATCGTCCTCTTTCAATCTGGACAGCTCGTTCGCTGCACTTTCCGCCTTTTCATCTTCAACAACTGCGAATATTATACCATTTCTGCCTGGCCATGTGTGTGTTCCCATACGAGGACCTGAACCCTTACCTACCCCCCTTACGGGAGAAAACTCAGTGTACGAAGAGATATCCAGTCTTTTAAACAAGTCCTGAACTTCCACCATCACACCTTCCGCACATGTCACAAAGAGCATCTTCATCTCGCTTCCCTCCCGTGAAAGTAAGAGTACACAACGGGCACGAGTAACAGAGTAATAAGCGTAGAAACACTCAACCCTCCAAGCATGGCAGCAGCCAAGGGCCTCCACTGTTCAGAGCCTTCCGCACGAGAAAGCAAAAGTGGTAGCATCCCAAAGAATGTGGTAAGCGTAGTCATAAGCACAGGTCTTAACCTATTCTTACCCGCCTCTACTATAGCATCAAATAGCTTGTATCCCCTCTCTCTCAGCAGGTTCGTAAAGTCCACCATTACTATGGCGTTATTAACCACTATACCAGAGAGCATAACCAACCCAAGAAAGGACATTATGTTAAATCTCGTCCCTGTTATGAGAAGTCCCACAATCACTCCGGTAGTCGCAAACGGCACGGAGAACATTATCACAAACGGGTCTCTGAACGACTCGAACTGAGACGCCATTACCATGTAAACCAACACAATTCCAAGTATGAGAAGTTCAAAAAGCGTTGCAAAGCTCTTCCTCTTTTCCTCAACATCTCCACTGAAAGAGATACTCACACCTGGGGGAATTTCCATCTTACTTATGACCTTTTTCACATCATCGGTAACATCTCCAACGGAGCGCCCCAGGACATCCATGTCCACTTTTACTATCCTCTTTCTATCCTTCCTGTCTATCTCTATCGGTCCGTAGCGCTTTTCTATGGTAGCAAAGCTACCCAGTGTTACCATCTTTCCGGTCACGGTAGGCACAGGCATGGACAGGACCTGTTGGAGATCCTTCCGCCAGTCTTTCTGCATCTTAACCCTTATGTCGTAATCACTCGAACCGCTCGTGAACTCCCCTGCAACAGAGCCATAGTAGTAGGTACGAAGCGTACTTGCAACCGTGTAAATGTTGACACCCAACATACTTGCTTTCGTTCTGTTTATTTTTATCCATATTTCAGGTCTATTTTCCCTTTGGCTGACTGCAACATTCACCGCACCGGGTATCTTCTCAATCCGTCTTTTCAACTCTTTTGCAATCTTGACCATCTCAGAAAGGTTATCTCCCTGAATATCAACTACTATCGGTTTGGTGCCAAGCATCACAGAACGCATAGCAGAACCCGTCTGAACGGTCATCTTGCTTATACCAGGCGCATTCCTAAGCAGGTAGTCTCTTATCTGATAAGCTATCTCTTTCGACGACCTCTTACGGTCATTCTTGGGAACGAGCTTTACGCCTATCTCTCCTACATTGCTACCCTCCTCCATACCGAGAGCAACAGCAACCCCCTTCTCCTCCTGACCATCAAAGCCAAAATAGTGCTGCTTTTCGGGAACATGTTTAACCACATACTTTTCAGCCATGTGAACAATCTTATCGGTCTCAGAGAGTCTCGTTCCTTCCGGTAACTGGAAGGTTATGGTCACATCTCCAGAGTCGGTATCGGGGACAAACTCCGTACCAACAAACGGAAAGAGTAGCCACGCACCAAAGAAAACCACTATCGCTATTCCTATAACAACAATCCTGTTACTTAACCCAAACATGAGTAGCCTTCCGTAAATGTTGCTTAGCCAGTTAAAGAACCTATCACCCAACCTATCACGCCTAATCTTTTTTCTGCCCAGCAATCTCGAGGAAGCCATTGGTATAAAGGTTAGCGCAACAAATAGGGAAGCCATTATCACAATGATTATGGTATATGCAAGCTGTCTGAACATAACGCCTGTAAAACCGGTTGCAAAGCCGAGAGGTGCAAATACAACCACAGTAGTAAGAGTAGACGCCATAACTGCAAGTCCAACTTCAGAAGAACCTATTACCGCCGCTATACTTCTCCTTTCTCCACTCTCTATGTGTCTGGAGATGTTCTCAAGTATGACGATAGAGTTGTCCACCACCATACCAGACGCTATAGCAAGACTGGAAAGTGAAACGATGTTCAGTGTGTATCCACCGAGGTAGAGAAATGGAAATGCAGCTATAAGAGAAAACGGAATAGACATGGATATAATCATACTGGCATTAAATGTCCTTAAAAACAGGTAAGTAACTAGTATGACAAGTGCTATCCCCCACAAGAGCGTACTACCAAGGTTGCTTATAGCATGCTTTATGAACCTCGAATTGTCCATCGCAATGTGAATTTTTACATCACCGGGGAGTATCTTCTGTATCTCCTTGAGTTTCTTCTTTATTCTATCTATCACATTAACGGTGTTAGCATCTGACTGCTTCTGTATTATCATAAGCACAGATGGGATACCGTTGTGCCATGCGTGCATTCTGACCTCTTTGAAGCTATCCCTCACGGTAGCGACATCCTTTAGATATATAACCTTTCCCTTAAAACTACCAACAACTGTGTTCTTTATCTCATCAACCGTCTTGTACTTTGCAGGGACACGGATAAAGTAGTCTTTCTTGCCAAGTTTTATATCCCCTACGGGCAGGTTAAGATTGCTTGCTTTCAGCATGTCTATGATGCGGGACACTGGCATGTGGTACGCAATGAGCTTATCCTTGTCCAGAAATATATTTATCTGTCTCTTCAATCCCCCATAGATAATGGTAGCCCCCACACCCGGAACCCTCTTCAGTCTATCAGATATCTCTTTATCTACTATGTGATACAACTCCTCGTAGTTTCTCTTACTCGTCACGGCAATAAACATTATGGGCATCATCGCCGTATTAAGTTTGAATATCATGGGCTTTTCCACATCCGTTGGAAGGTCTCTCATTGCAAGGTCCACCATGTCTCTTATGTTGTTAGTAGCCTCCTGTAAGTCAGTCCCCCACTTAAACTTACACGAAATAACGGAAAGGTTGTCCAGCGATTTAGATGTTATCTCGTCGAGGTTGGAGACGGTAACCAGCCTATCTTCAAGGTGCTTGGTAACATTAGTTTCCACATCTTGGGCACTTGCCCCAGGCCAAGCAGTAATCACGCTAACCACCGGAGGAGTCATCTTAGGTAGCAAGTCTATATTGAAGTTCAACAACGCCATCACACCCAAAATCAAAACCACAACAAATATCATGATAGTAGTTACAGGTCTTTTAACCGAAAACTCTGGTAGCGTCATGGTCTAAATTAATCCCCCTTCACTATTCTGACTTTACTACCTTCTCTTATAGCTGTACTGCCAAGTACAATAACCTTATCTCCCGGTTTCACATTGCCGGAGATCTCTACCATGTCACCGTCCACTATACCAGTTATAACCTTGCGTCTTGAAACCACACCGTTTTTGCCAACTACGAGCACATAATCCACATTGGTACCCGAGATCCTCTTAACGGCATCAAGTGGCACGGATAACAGCTTTTTCCTCCCCACATCCATCGTCACGCTTGCGTACATACCGGGTTTAAGCTCTCCCTTCTCATTGGACACTATCACTTCCACAGTTGCAGTTCTCGTCATCGGGTCAACCACTGGACTCACCTTCCATACCTTTCCCCAAAAGACTTTGTCAGGGTACGCATCTACCACTATGCGCACAGGCAATCCTCTCCTCACAAACCTCAACTTCTTCTCGTTTACACCAAATACCACCTTTAAAGGGTTCATCTTCGTAATCCTCAACAAGGGCATAGAAGGAACGGCCAAGTCCCCCGGGTCCTGATACCTTTGAGAGACAACTCCGCTTATCGGTGCTTTAACCCTGTAATCGTCGTAATGAACCTTAACCTGGTTAAGCATAGCTTTAAGTCTCCTGCTATCAGCAATTGCTGCCGCTAATCCAGCTAAGAGCTGGTTGTACTGAGATACTATGTGGTCCAACTGCTGCTGAGAAACGACCTTTTTCTTGTATAACCTTTCTATCCTCGCTTTGTCTTTCTTCACAGCGGAAAGAGATGCCTTTACCTTATTTATCTGAGCTAAAGAGGCCTCATAAGCTGCTTTTGTGGATTCAAGCTGTGCAGATATCGTCCTATCATCTATAACGGCAATAACTTGACCAGCCCTAACCTTATCCCCTACATCTACGAGTATCTTCTTTATCGTCTCTGCATTCACCTTCGGGAATACTTTCACATCTTGAAAGGAAACTACATTGCCAGACTCCTGAAACCATATGTGCAACTTTCTGTAAGCTGCAACGCCTACCTCAACGGGATAGACACTTTCCTCAGCAACGACGGTAACTTTCTTTTTACCTATAAGCTTCGCTATAAGCCCGTGCTTATAAGCATAAAACATTCCACCTATGATTAGCACGAAAATAATGGTCCAGATTACGCCCTTTGCCCTCCTACCCATCTTGCTATCTCCTTTCCGTAACAAATTTCAGTCTGGCAACCGCCATGTTGGCATCGTACAGAGCTTGTATATAGTTCGTCCTTGTGCGTTTCAGAGAGGTTTCTGCATCCAAGACATCGATGTTCGTACCAACCTGCGCCTTATACCTCTGCGTAGCAATCCTTAAGTCGTCCTTCGCCTTCTCGAGTTGCTTCTTTATGGTAGCTATCCTCTCCTCCGCATCAAGTAGGTTGACATAAGCAGAGTTCACCTCCAAGGCGATGTTGTCCTTGATTTGCCCCATAGTCAGCCTGAGCTGTTCAATAGAATACTCCTTACCCGAAACCGCTGCATCTGTTTTACCTCCATCAAAGAGCTTCCAGCTTGCAACGAGTGCGATGTCCCACTGGTCATCATCGGGCCAAAACTTATCTCCCTTCCTGTAGTAATCGGCAGACAACACTATGGTGGGCTTGGTTTCACTCCCCGCTATTCTCTTAGCCGCTTTTAGCATATCTATCTGCAGTTTTATGGAAGAAAGCTCATACCTGTTACTTAGCGCCTCGTTCACATAGTAATCCACCCCACGATGCGCACTCGTGTATTTCAGCTCCTCAATGACCTTTACAGGTGTGTGAAGGTCCATACCCATAACATTTTTCAGAGCAAGGTAGGCAAGCATAAGCTGATGTTTTGCCTTTATCTTTTCAAGGGTAACATTGGCGATCTCCACTTCCACCCTCAAGACATCGCTCAGCGGAGCAATACCAGCTTTGTACAGGTGCTTCACCTGATACAGGTGTGCATTGAGTTGTCTCACTATGCTTGTCGTCAGATCTACATAGCTTGAGGCTTTCAAGACAGAAAAGTAAGCCTTCTTCACATTGAAGGCAACTTGATTCTTCAAATGCTCGTACTCCTTTTTTACCACCTGATAATTGTCCTCAGCCTGCTGAACTACAGCCTTTCTCTTGCCCCCACCGTACAGCAGATATTGAAGGGTCAGCTTGTGCTGATAGGTGTTCTCAAACGCCAACGGAACTTTTACGATACCAGTCGGATAATAAAGCTGAAGCGTTTTTCCTTCCTTTAATTTTATGTAGCTGCTACTGAATGTAACCGATGGGGAATACAACGCCTTTGCCTCTTTTATCTGCATCTCAGAGGCAAGCAACTTCTTTTTCTCTGCCATTAATAACTTGCTATGCGTATATGCATACTCCAGTGCACTCTCAAGTGTAATGTACTTGACAGCCCCGTAAGAAACCGAAACTCCAAGTAGCAAAAGCAATACAACCAAAGAAGATACAATCCGTATCATCTTTCTCCCCCCTTCTTACACAGTATTCTGTCCACAAAAAATACCCACAGCTCCTCAAACTTATCCCATATCTCTTTGTAGACCTTGCCCGTGAATCTTGTGCCGTGAATAAAAGTAAGGATAGACATGGCTATGTATCTCCTCTCCTCAAGCGTTATCTCTTCAGCATCAGAAGCAGAAGATACATGCTTCAAGAGTGTATTAAGCCACTTCTCGTAAAACTCACTGAGTTTCTTAGCTATGTTCTCATCTCTCACCGACTCACTGAGAAACTCCAGCGTATTCGTAAAAAAGACCTCGTCTTCAACGACAAATCTGTGAAACAAAAGACCACCATCTATAAGGATATCCCTCAAGGGCCTACCCTCAACGAGGACATTTTCTACAACGGAAAGTGCCTCCTCAAATCTCCGTTCGAGCAACGCCATATACAACTCTCTCTTACTCTTAAAATACCAATATATCCCCCCCTTGCTAATTCCAACTGCATCCACGATGTCATTCATCGTGGTACCGTAGTACCCCTTCTTAGCAAAACACACAGCAGCAGCCTTAACTATCTCCTCCCTCTTGTTTATCTCCTTACTACTGGAAACCTTTTGCATCTCACACCTCCATACCGACCAGTCAGTCTGTATTATAGCAGGAAAGCTCACGATGTCAAGGGGTAATGTAAAAATTTTCGCTTCCCCTCCGCTTCCACTCCACTCAGACTAAACTTGCCCAAAAATAAAAAGGCAGGGTCTAAGACCCTGCCTCAAGTTCTCTATAAGTCTTCGTGAGTTAAGACTCACTTGAGCGCCTTTAAAACCTCCTTAATAAACGCTGGTTCAGGGAGAGCCCCTTCAAACTGGACATCTTCATTTACCACCATCTTGGGTACACCGTAGACATTATACTTATTGGCAAGATACGGAAACTCTATTGCCTCTATGACATCGGCAGTTATGTAATCACTCTCAAATGCCATTTGGTAGGAAAGTATAGCTGCCCTTGGGCAGTACGGACATGTAGGTGTAATATATACCTGTATGTGAAGGGGTTTATTCACCGCTTTGAGCTTCTGTTTACTCTTTTCCTTTAAACCAGAATCCCCCTTAGAAACCATGTTTATAGCCTCTATAATAGTGGTAAACTCGTATCCCGAAGGTATCCCAGAAAACCTTATACCATAATCTTTGTCCTCAGACATTATTATAGTACACGGTATCTTTTCAACCTTAAACTCCTCCGCCTTCTCAGTGTCTATAGCAAAGTTGTAACTCTCCAGCTTCACCTTGTCGGAGAGCTCAGCAACCTCTTCCAACAGCTGTCTCGTCTCCCGACAGTACTGACACTCCAGCTCTTGGGTAAAGTTGACTATCTTCACAGGGTTTACCAGTTCCTTTTCAAATATCTTTCTCACTGCCTCTTTATCTTTATCTTGCAAAATTCCCATACACAAAACACCCCCAATGATATACTGTTTTCCAAATACATTATATAGTATAACATGTAAGTCAAGCCGGCCCGAGAAAGCCTGGGTAAATAGGTATGAAGATACTTTATCAGCCTTGGAATATACTTATATTGAAAAGCTCATCGCAAGGAAGCAAAAAGGACAGGATTCAGACATGTAAAGCTTTCAAAGTACCTCTTCAGACAACATGGAACAATGTAGAACGCAAATCAAGGCAAGAATTAACTACAAAGGAGCAACAGTACTTGGCAAATATCCACTTACCAAGCACCACCCGAGAAAGCTTTACGAATTTATCCGCATGTGGTAAAATGAGAATACCTTCCACCGCAAGGATACCTTACCATTTGCACTAACCCATTATCTTTAAAGGAGGGATACACCTATGAAGTGCCTAATTATTGCTGCTGGGCAGGGTAGCAGACTATCTGAAATGGGAAGTCCAAAGCCCCTTATACCCATGCTCGGTTTGACACTCATCGAAAGAGTCATATACACGATGCTCAATGCAGGTATCAACGAATTTTATGTGGTAAGTGGCTACGAAGGAGAAAAACTTAGAAGGTTTCTCGATGAACTAAGCAAAAGGAAGGGCATAAGGATACACCACATCCCAAACGAGGAATGGAAAAGAGGCAATGGAGTATCGGTATGGAAAGCCAAAGACTTCATAAAAGAACCCTTCGTACTCAGCATGAGTGATCACATGTTTGACGGGGAAATTGTCTCAGAACTGACAAAACAAACCATAAAGAATGACGAGATAATACTTGCAGTAGATACAAATCTCAGCAACAAGCTTATAGACTTAGATGATGTAACAAAGGTGCTAACACAAGGTGGTAAAATAATTGACATAGGCAAAAACATAAATGACTATAACGCATACGACACCGGTATATTCTTCTGCTCACCTGCAATATTCGACGCCCTCGAAAGAAGCATATCCTCAGGAGACGAATCACTCTCGGGTGGCATAAAAGAACTCGCCAAGAACGGTAAAGCACGCACATTCGACATAGGCAACAGATTCTGGATAGATGTGGACGACAAAAAGGCTTATCAGAAAGCCAAAAAACACTTACTAAAAGGACTCACCAAGGACACAGATGGACCCATATCAAAATTTCTCAATAGACCAATATCCAAGGCAATATCTTCCAAGTTGACGAAGACAAACATAACTCCAAATCAGATATCCGTCATATCCTTTGGGCTCTCGATAGTGGGTGCACTCCTCTTTGCCGTTGGAAGCTACTTACCCCTTCTAATGGGGGGCATACTTGCACAGCTTGCGTCCATCATCGACGGTTGTGATGGAGAAGTAGCAAGGCTCAAGTTTACCTCAACCGATTTTGGAGGGTGGTTTGATGCGGTTCTCGACAGATACGCAGACGCAGCCCTTCTGCTGGGGCTTACATACAACGCATATCTTTCGCACAGCACATTTTCCTATGTATTCATAGGCTTCCTCGCCATCGTGGGAACATTCATGAACAGTTATACAGCGGACAAATACGACGGATTCATGAAGAAGAGGATAAAAGAAGGCGGCAAGTACATCAGATTTGGAAGGGATGTAAGGATATTTATAATACTCCTCGGGTGTGTACTCAACCAGGCGCTGTGGACACTGATAGTAATAGCAGCCTTTATGAACGCAGAAAACATAAAAAGGGTGGTGGTTCTCTATGCAGAGGAAAAAAGTAGAGTGCGTCAAAACGAAGATTAAAGAGGCAATTAAGCATTCTCCGATCCCAGAGGACCCAATACACTCAGAAAACACGCTAAGGTGGGTGCTAAAGCTAAAACCAGATGCAAGCATATCACTACAGCTTGCAGCATTAGGACACGACATAGAAAGGGCTTACCCACCGAGAATAAGAAGAGAAGACTATAGAGACTACGACTCGTTCAAAAAAGCTCACGCAGAACGAAGCGCCCAAATCATGTCGAAGCTTCTGAAAACATGCGGTATCGAAGGAGATGTGCACAACGAGATCGTAGAACTCGTTAGAAGGCACGAAACGGGAGGTGATAAAACCTCCGACATCCTGAACTACGCCGACAGTCTATCTTTTTTCGAAGTGAACTTGCCTATGTACTTCAAAAGAAACGGTGAAACAGAAGCAAGGAAAAGGTTCTTGTGGGGACTAAAAAGACTCCCACATGAGCTCATCGAAGCCGTAAGAGAACTCAGATACAAAGACGAAACTCTGCAAGCCCTTGCAGAAAAGTGGCTTGCAGAGTTCAAACACACTAAATAACCGGGATACCATATTCCACAGATAGCAAGTGCAATTCCTCCCGGAATCTCTTCACAGCCAAAGGGAGGTAGTCAAGGATATCTTGAGCAGTCATTCCATCGCTACCCTTTTCCTTAGCAGCCATGTCTCCAGAAAGCCCATGGATAAACACACCCATTCTCACAGCATCTTCCAGTGTCAGACCCAGCCCAAGCATGGCAGCAATCGTACCCGTTAACACATCACCGCTACCCGCCGTTGCCATACCAGAGTTACCCGTCATGTTGATCAAGATCCTGCCATCCGGGTATCCTATGAGCGTATGTGCACCCTTAAGCACAATCGTAGCATCGAGCTCTTTCGTCATCTTCTTAAGCATGTTAACTCTATTTTTAAGGACACCTTCTACGCTCACTCCAGAGAGTCTGGACATCTCTCCAACATGGGGAGTAAGGATCGTTGGGAAGGTTCTCTCTTTTAATACATTCAGGTCTTCGGAGACTGCCGTTAACCCATCTCCATCTATCAAAACCGGCTTCTCCACAGCACGGACAATCTCTATCACAAGCTCTTTTGTCTCCTGATTCAGAGAGACACCAGGCCCAACAACAACCATGTCCACCCTATCCGCAATCTCCATCAACCTCGAAAAGTTGGACTTTGCCAAGGAGCCTTCCTCGGTTTCATCCATGGGGACCACAACAACCTCACTGCCTCTATTACCAACAAACGGTGCACAGGATAGAGGAGTAGATAACCTCGCATACCCACCTCCAGCCTTCATAAAGGAGTATGCAGAAAAGTAAGGAGCACCGTAGTACCCTCGAGCTCCCGCAACAAACAACACATCTCCAAATGTTCCCTTGTAACCGTAAGGCAATCTCTCAGGCAGACCGAGTGGATAATTTAGCTGCATACTTATCTCTTCTCTATCATAGTGTTGAGGCGGAAAAGAAATATGCGAGACATACAACTTCCCACAATACATATATCCTGGATAAAGCAGATTACCCACTTTCGGAAGTCCAAAAGTAACTGTGTAGTCCGCTTCAACAGCCACTCCCATCACTTCTCCCGTATCCCCACTCACACCAGACGGTATGTCAACGCTGAAAACGGTCCTCCCGTACTCATTGATAAGCTCTATGGCTTCCTTGTAAGTCCCCTCCACTTCCCTCGTTATGCCCGTGCCAAGCAGGGCGTCGATCACACCGTCAGCATTCCTGATGTCATCAACTACATCTCCCTTTGCATCTTCAAAGTCCAAAATGGATACACCAATGCTTCTCAAAATATTGTAATTCTGCAATGTAACATCCTTCATCTTCTTGACCGAACCGAGCAGATACACCTTAACATCTGCTCCAGAGGAAAACAGCTTCCTCGCCACAACGAAGCCATCTCCTCCATTATTACCACTACCGCAAAAGATAACAAAGCGTTTACCTCTTACTCCCAATACCGCAGATATTAGAAAATATACGGAATTTCCTGCATTTTCCATAAGGATGCTCTCCGGTATCCCGTAGTCTTCAATTGCACCCCTATCCAGCTTCCTCATTTCAGAAACAGACGCTACTTTCACTCCCCTCACCCCCATCGAATTATATCACAAAATTGAGTTTCACCTGAGCCCAAGCTTCAGCCAATAGTACAAAAGTGCCACATCTTCTGCAAACACCTGCTTTAACCCCTCACTGCAGTAATGCCAGTTGAAGCTATCAAATACACCATTGCTAATGGGAACAACCCCGATCTCTATGTCCCTGCCAAAGACGGCTCTGTAAGTCATGTAGGTCCTGCGAGAGTGTATATCCTCGGTCAGAATCTCAAAAGCATGCACATCCATGTGCCGCTTATCAAGATATTCCTTCAAAGCCATTGCAGACGCCAAGGTTCTATCTCTAAGAACATCAAAAGGAACAGCAACGATTTTATCCTTCGGAACCCCGTATCTAATAAGGATTAACCTCCCCATCTCAGCAAATGTGTGCTTGGGAAAGAAGTTAGAGGCGTACTCCATCCTATTGCCCACCACAAACACCCGCTTTACGCTCCCTTTGTTAACGAGATCTGCTACCCTCCTTAGCACTCTGTCATTTAACCATCCTTCAACAACCACCACTCTATAAGGGGAACTCACCGTCTTCTTGAAAATGAGTATGTCGTATCCTACAAACCAGAAAAGACCCAAAATACCAAGGTCTATCAACAGTGCAAAAAGAAAAACCCAGAACAAAAAGAAAGTCTTACTTCCTTTATGACCCACTAGCTCTCCAACGGAGAAAAACCGCACAGATACATCACCCCTTCACAAAACATAAGAAGCTCACCCTTTACAACACAAGCCAAATACCTTCAACAATTATACAACAAGACCTAACACACACTCAAACTTTGCACACAGCATAGCTTGACACACAAACATAATGGTTATATCATTAATACATGAAGGTATCTAACAAGATAACCATATTCAGGATACTACTCGTTCCGCCATTTATAGTGTTTGCACTTTACAGATATCCAGAGTACAAGTGGGTTGCATTCTGGATATTTATAGTTGCATCAGTGACAGACTCTCTGGACGGGTACATTGCAAGAAAGTACAACGAGATAACGAAATTTGGCATATTCATTGATCCTTTAGCGGACAAGATACTCATATCTTCCGGACTGATTGTGCTCGTAGACTTACATAGCATCCCATCGTGGATGGCAGTAATAATAATAGCAAGAGAATTCTCAATAACCGGGTTGAGAACAATTGCAATGTCAAGCGGAAAGGTCATATCTGCGAGCAAGTGGGGGAAACTGAAGACCGTCTCGCAAATAGTAGCCATCTCTGCAGTAATAATAAAAATACCATACGGCATCGTTCTCATGTGGCTGGCTCTGGCTTTCACGATGATATCAGGCATAGACTACCTCATGAAGAACATGAATATATTGAAAGAGGGGAGTTAAATGCTCAAAAGAGGGATAGTATCCCTACTGGTAATCGTCATCACGGTTGCATTACTCTCAACGCCCGCATACAGTAGACAAAAGGTGCTTCTTGCTGTGTTCAATGGGATCAAAAACAATGTGTACAATATAACCTCCGATTATCTCAAAAGAAAGCTATTCAAGGTAGTAGTTACATCTACAACTGCAGAAGTAGAAACGGACACCGCAGATACTATATTCGCAAACAAACTTCTAAAAGATGTAAAAGGCGAAGACTACAAGGCATTAATAATACTCAACGCACCACAAGAGCTTTCAGATACAAGCGACATAGTGAGACTCGCAGCACACATGAACGCTGCCAGCAAAATAATAGCCGCAATATACGATGCCCCGCTGGTACTCGCAGAAGCAGGGATACTATCAGGCAAAAGGGCAACGGTATGGGCAACCGAATACAAAAAACTAATAGAAGCCGGTGCAATGTATAAGGGGACACCTGTAGTAGTAGATGGAAACATAATAACTGCAGGTAGCTACCAGGCACTGCCTGCATTTCTAACGAAGCTCATGGACATGTTAACAAGGGAAGAAGAAAAGAAGTAGGCTATGCTGTATGTGTGTCCAACTCCTATAGGAAACCTCGAAGACATAACTATCAGGGTGTTAAACACCTTAAAGATGGTGGAAACTATCCTTTCAGAAGACACGAGGACTACAAGAAAACTCCTTACCCATTACAACATACACGGAAAGACACTAATAGGCTACCACAAGTTCAGCGAAAAAAAACACCTTGAGAGAATCGTACAGATGCTAAATGCAGGGAAGGATATAGCCCTCCTCAGTGAAGCCGGAACCCCGGGGATTTCAGACCCAGGATATACCTTGCTAAAAGCCTGCATAAACAAGGGCCTGAGCTTTACGGTTTTGCCCGGGGCTACAGCAATAATACCAGCACTTCTGCTCTCTGGGTTTCCACCCCATCCGTTTACATTCTGGGGTTTCCTCCCAAAAAAGAAAGGTGAAAAGGTAAAGACTTTACAGTCAATATCAAACATACACCATCCTGTAGTCATATACATCTCTCCACATAACCTCATAGAAGAGCTTTCAATAATTAGAGATACTCTCGGAAACATAGAGGCATCTTTGTCGAAAGAGTTAACAAAACAATTTGAGTATACAATAAGGGGCAAACTAAGTGATATAATACTACAAATGAGCAACACGGAGATAAAGGGAGAGTTCACACTAACTATCCTAAACCAGAAAAAAGAGAAAGAAGAGTTTAAAAGGATAATTGCACTCATAAGAGAAGCAAAAGAAAACAGACTGAGAGAAAAAGACATTGCGAGACAGCTGGCATTGATATATGGTAAAAAACCAAATGAGGTATACAAAATCCTGAAGGGGGAATAACGATGAAGTCATTTTTTATAACCACTCCGATATACTATGTTAACGACACGCCACACATAGGACATGCATACACCACGGTCGCAGCCGATGTGATGGCGAGGTACAAAAAGATATCTGGTTTTGATGTCCTATTTTCCACAGGAACAGACGAACATGGCCAGAAGATACAAAGAAGTGCACAAGAAAAAGGTTTAACTCCCTTGGAGCTCGCTAACAAAGTGGTCAGCAACTTTATAAAGCTGTGGGAAAAACTAAACATAGAATACGACGACTTCATAAGAACAACCGAAGAGAGACACACAAAGGTAGTCCAAGCATTTTTCAAGAAACTACAAGAAAACGGGGACATATATAAAGGTATGTATGAGGGTTGGTACTGCACGCCATGTGAAACATTCTGGCCAGAAAGTCAGTTACTTGAGGGACACAGGTGCCCTCAATGTGGTAGGCCAACGGAAAAGCTCAAAGAGGAAAGCTACTTTTTCAGAATGTCCAGATATCAGGACAAGCTCTTGAAACTAATAGAAGATGAAGAGATGCGCATACTTCCTCAGTCAAGGCACAACGAGATAGTGAGCTTCATAAAACAGGGGTTAAAAGATCAGAGCATATCGAGGACAACATTCGACTGGGGGATACCGCTACCGGGGGACCCAAAGCATGTAATTTATGTCTGGTTTGATGCACTCATAAACTACATAACCGTAGCAGGTTGGGGAACTAACGAAGAAAGGTTTAAACACTATTGGGAGAACGCACACCACCTTGTTGGAAAGGACATATTGAGATTTCACGCAGTAATATGGCCTACGATGTTAATAGCAGCAGGACTAAAACCTCCTAAGATGGTATTCGCACACGGCTGGTGGACATCTGAGGGCGAAAAGATGTCCAAATCGAAAGGAAATGTCATAGACCCATTTGCTATGATAGAAAAGTACGGCGTGGATCAATTTAGATTCTTCCTGCTGCGGGAAGTCCCATTTGGATTGGACGGAGACTTCTCAATAAAAGCAATAGAAAATAGGATAAACTCAGACCTCGCAAACGACCTTGGAAACCTTTTGAGTAGAACCGTTACAATGGTAGAAAAGTACTTCAACGGTCAAATTCCCTCCAGCACTCCGGTTACATCTGACCCTAAACTGCACAATATGTTAAAAGAAACTGCACCAAAGGTGAAAGACTACCTGAACGAATTTGACTTCTACAAGGCACTCGAGGAGATATGGACATTCATAAGGAGATGTAACAAGTACATAGACGAAACTATGCCATGGATTCTCGGCAGAGAAAAGAAGTACAATGAACTGTCCATCGTACTTTACAACCTATTGGAGTCTTTGAGAAGCATTGCAATTCTGGTTTATCCGTTTATACCCTCGGCTGCACAGGAGATATGGAATCAAATAGGGATTGACAAAGAGGTAAAAGAAGCCACATTCAACGAGCTATTTACTTGGGGAAATTACAAGCCGTCGTCAGTAAAACGCGGAAGACTCCTATTCCCACGCATAGAAAAGAAAGAGCCTATCAAAGTAAAGGAGGAAAAAGAAGTGGAAGAAAAGGAGTACATATCCATAGAGGAGTTCAGGCGAATAAAGTTAAAGGTTGCAAAAGTGTTAGAAGCTGAAAGGATACCAAAGACCGACAAGCTACTCAAACTAAAAATAGAAGTGGGAGAAGAAACGAGGACACTCGTAGCAGGCATTGCAGAATACTACAAACCAGAAGAACTCGTTGGTAGAAACATAATAATAGTTGCGAACCTTCAGCCTGCAAGGATAAGGGGGGTAGAATCTCAAGGAATGCTGTTAGCAGCAGAAAGAGGAGAAGAACTTGCTCTGCTCACGACTGATAAAGACATAGCATCAGGAACAGGCATAAGATGAGGCTTATAGATAGTCACTGTCATCTGAATGACCCAACCTTTGACGGAGACATAGAAGAAGTCATAAACAGGGCAAAAGCTAATGGGGTTGAGTACTGCATAGTTATAGGATACGATGTAGCATCCAGCAAAAAAGCAATAGAAATGGCAGAAAGACACAGTTGTATATATGCCACCGTGGGCATACACCCAGAGGAGTCAAAAGATACCGGAGAGGTTGAGCTCGCCGAGATAGAAAGGCTTACCCTTCATCCAAAAGTGGTAGGAATAGGTGAAATTGGTCTCGACTACTACCACATATTCTCCCCCAAGGAGAAGCAAAAAGAGATGTTCATCAAACAGTTAGAGCTTGCCAAAAAGGTAAAACTACCAGTTGTCGTTCACAGCAGAGAAGCGGAACCAGATACATTTGAAATCATCAGAAAGTATGCAGGCACCACGACTGGCGTTATGCACTGCTTTTCTGGTAACCTCCAGATGGCACAAGAATACACAAAGCTCGGCTTCTACATATCCATTTCGGGAGTCATAACATTCAAGAAAGCAGAAACACTGAAAGAGGTTGCAAAAGTGATAGACATAAAAGACATACTCATAGAGACAGATGCTCCCTACCTCACACCGCACCCTCACAGAGGGAAAAGGAACGAGCCCGGTTACCTCCCACACATCGCAGAAGCCGTTGCCAAAATAAAAGGGCTACCCCTCTCTCAGGTAGCCCTTCAAACAACCCAAAACACACAAAAGCTATTTAACTTTCCTTGAGCTCTTGCTCCTTCTGTTCTATTTCAGCGTTTATCTCGTCTATCTCACGCACCAAAGCATCAATAGTAGCGTCCTCTATCCTGCCATCTTTTGAAAGGATATAAGCCCTTTCACCTATCTCCTTGAAGACCTTTTCCCTCTTGGACTTAAGACTAGATATAGCAATTTTGACCTGCGTGGACTTAGCCACGCTCTTTGAGGTTTCCGCAACCTTTCCTCCTGCTTCTGTAGCCACCTTCACGACCTTATCAAGGAATCCCACACAATCACCCCTACTTAAATAGGTTCAAAACATTTTCTGCAGACAGATTTGCATGAGACATGGACATCAAAGTGCTCTGTGTCAGAATCTTGTTGGTTGTAAGCTTCATAATCTCCTTTGCAATGTCTGTCCCTCTTATGGTGTTCTCTGCCGACATAATGTTTTCAAGAGCAGTATTAAGATTATTTATGTGGCTAATATAACGATTCGTCTCTGCTCCTATGTCATTCCTCCGAGAAGATACAGTGTTTATAGCATTGCCTACAACCCTTATAGCCTCCTCGGGAGTAGCATTTGCAATGTCTTCAACGCCTAACGCAGATGAGTTCATGTCCCTTATTATCTTCTGGCCATTAAACTCAGTGGTTTCCGCAGTCCTATTTATCTCCTGTTCGAGCTGTGAAAGTTCAGCCTTTATTGCATCCCTATCAGAGTCTTCCAAGGTGCCGTTAGCCATCTGAACGCTTAACTCCCTCATCCTTTGCAAGGCGTCCTGTATCCCCCCAAGTGCTGCATCAGCGGTCTGATTGCGGGACACATAGTCCTGATAATTTTGAACCTCCCGTGTGTACTGGTTTATCAACATACGCAGCTTTTCGCTTATTGCAAGCCCTGCAGGGTTATCAGCAGCCGAGTTAATCTTCATACCCGATGAAATCTTCTCGAGGTTTTTCTTTATTTTCCGTTGGAGGTCTTCCAGCCTGTTGGAGTACCTATCCTTGGCACCCCCCCATCCTACCTTCATTATCATCCTACTCACCCCCTCCATGGAAAAAGGATAAATGCCTCCTCATACACAATTATACCACCCTTCAACCACATAGCAAGATATTTTTTTCTAAATTATATTCGGCTCAAAAACCAAATGATTTAGCAAAGAATCAGCATGTGTTATAATATCACTACACACATCGGGGAGGTGTGGACTCATAGAGAGCGACCCTGTATGGAAAGACGCCGTTAGAAGATACCTCAAAGAATTCCTAAACTTCTTTTTTCCTGAAGTAGAGCAAGATATAGATTTCAGCAAAGGATACGAGTTCTTGGATAAAGAGCTGCAAAAGGTTACAAAGGGAGAGAGCTACAAGATATTTGACAAATATGGTGCAAATGTCGTAAGCTTCGCAATATTGGCAGACGAGAACCCAGATTTCAGAGAAAATGTATATTCTTACAAAAGGAAATAGAAACAAAAAGACACTGATGAAAGGCTTTTCCGGAAGACAACACTCGTTAAAACGCTATACGAAAAGGGATACACAAAAGAAGATATACTATCGTTATACACATTCGTAGAGTGGCTAAGGAGTATGACAAAAAGTTTCACGAAGAGATCATAGAGTATTAAGAGGTGAGAAACATGCCCTACATAACAACTGCAGAAAGGATTGGCATGGAAAAAGGCAAGGTTGAACTGTTAAAATTACTGCTCAAGCAAAAGTTCGGCAACATAGACAAAGAGACAGAAAGACTTTTAAACAAAGCCTCGAATCGGAAGGCAGAAAAAGTCGCAAATGCCACATTTGACATAAGATCCTTAGAAGAAGTAAAAGAGATACTTCGGAACTAACAAACATTCGCCTGCAACAGGAGAATTCATGTAGGTTCAACTCGGGTAGGGTTGTTCCCTACCCTACTTATTTAAGACAGATATTTTATGGAGGTGAGAAAGAGCTGCTATCTGTTTATATTCACATACCATTCTGCATGAAGAAGTGCAACTATTGTAATTTCTTCTCAATAGTGGCAGACAAAAGTATCCAAAGCAGATACCTTCAACTACTGATAAAAGAGATATCTACATACAAAGCCGTGAGAGTGCGTGTAAAGAGCATATACATAGGTGGTGGAACTCCAACCATATACACACCATCAGAGATAAAAATGATTCTAAACAGCTGCCATAAAACCTTCGACCTCGTCAGCAACCCCGAGATAAGCATAGAGGCAAATCCTATTACTTTGAGCAAGAGCAAGCTTCTCGCACTCAAGAAAAGCGGCATAACAAGGATAAGCGTTGGAATTCAGTCCCTATCAGACAGACTACTTAAGATACTCGGAAGGTTGCACGATTCAAACACGGCAACGGAAACGATAAAGGCAGTGAAGGACACAGGTTTCAAAAGCTGGAATGTAGACCTAATGTACGCCATACCCACGCAGACCATAAAAGAATGGAAAGAAACGCTGAAGAGAATCACCAACTTCGACCCACCGCATCTATCACTTTACAGCCTCATTATAGAAGAAGGCACACCTTTACACAGGACAATACTAAGCGGAAAGCTGAAACCCGTGGAGGACGAAGGATTTGAGATGTACCAATGGGCTATAGATTACTTGAAGTCTATCGGCTACGAGCACTACGAGATATCAAACTTCGCAAAGCCAATGCACAGGTGCATCCACAACCTATCATACTGGAAAAACACTTACTACCTTGGAATTGGGAATTCTGCCTCTTCATTCTTCCGAGGGTGGCGATTTACGAGAAGTACCAGCATACGAAAGTACACGGGCTTTAGTGAACGCATAAAGCTAAGTAAGAAAGAACAGGAAAAAGAGACGATGATAATGGGGTTACGCCTCATAGAAGGTGTAAAGAAAAAGAGATTCCAAAAGAGGTTTAAAGAGGACATATACACAGTATTTGGAAAACAGATAGAAAGGCTTATAGAAGCTGGGTTGCTGGAGGACAACGGCAGCCACATAAGACTCACAGAAAGGGGTATCATGCTTGGTAATCATGTATTCGAAGAGTTTGTGTAGCACATGCGTGTACTACGCTACGCTTTTGGTGTTAAACACAGTAAACTGCACGCTTTCTTTACTCTTTATGTACGGCATCACCATCTTGGCCATAAAAAAAGAGCAGATGGGGGAATACGGAATATCGTTCGGTATGTGGTCAAAGAAAAACCAACTGCTATTCTGCGCGTTATTGCTCGTAGCTTTCCCAGTAGTTCATCTCTTTAAGAGCACACCTCATATACACTACCAGCTATCTTCAAGCCTAATATCAGCACAAATTCTCGCTGTATCCATACCAGAGGAGCTATTCTTTCGTTCACTGATACAAACAGAACTCAAAAGGCACATAAAAAATCAGCTACTGCTGTTCACCGTGGTGTCTCTCATGTTTACAGGCGCACATCTGACGAGAGGGATAAACACCTTCTCACTCCTTACATTCTTTCCGTCAATGGTTTTCTGCTATGCCAGAGAGAGATTCAAAAGCACATTACCAGCCGTACTCCTGCACTTTACCTACAATGTGCTGTTTTTTACTCTCTGACGATAACACCTTCCTGCATGCGTAGTCTGTCAACGAGATTGTCTGCTTTATCCTGCGGGAGTAGAATTTTCCTGCCTCTGAACCCCTTCCACCACATTTCAACGACAAAGAGGTTATCCCTCCCATAGGGATAAACAGAGATATACCTCAACTCTTTAAATGGATAGAAACTCCTTAACTTCAGCAGTTCGAAGTATCTGTGAGTGACCTGTAGTCCATCGTCAAGAATTTCGAGGGTTGACTTGCTCGTCCCTACGAAGAGGCCCATTAACCCAATGACAAACAGCAGAGGCTCCCCTTTAAGGAAAGCCCCTGCTATCAGCATCACAGAAATAATCGTCCACATCACCAGCACCCACAAAGGGTGCCTTCTAACCTCCTCGACTCTCATTACAAACAAAACTACTTGTGCATCTCAAGGTCAGGCGTGTAGTCCACTCCAAGGGACGCATAGTCGGTTCTCTTTCCAAGGAACCTGACAACGAGGTATATGCCAAGGTAAACCAACAGGAGTGAAATCCCCGCTCCCATACCATAACCTGCCGGCAGATAACCAAGGATTATCGCAACAATAGCTGCAGACACCGAATATGGTAGCTGCGTGTCCACATGGTCTATATGGTCACAACCAGATGCCATAGAGGACATTATAGTGGTATCAGATATCGGTGAACAGTGGTCTCCAAACACACCGCCCGTAAGAACGGCACCCATAGACGCATAAAGAGGTGCACCAAGGGTGTGTGCCAGAGGGACTGCTATAGGCATGAGTATAGCCATCGTCCCCCAAGATGTCCCAGTGGAGAAAGAGATCACCATAGCCACAAGGAATATTATCGTGGGAACGAGGTTAGGTGAAACAATCCCTTTTGCTATGGAAACAACATACTTTGCCGTTCCCATATCGTCGCATATAGAACCTATCGACCATGCCAGAACCAGTATCATCATAGCAATCATTAAGCTTCTTGCACCGCCAACCCACGCGTCAACTGCATCTCTGAGTTTCAGTACGCCCTGTGCAGAAGTCATAACTATAGCAACAGCAGAGGACAAGAAAGACGCCCATATCAATACTATAGAAGAGTCAGCGTCGCCAAGAGCCTCTCTGATACCAGCAAAGGTAAACGGCTTGCTCATACCACCACCGTTGTACCACAAACCCACGAAAGTGGCTATTATCATCGTCAATATAGGTATCCACGCATTCAGTGCCCTCTGCTTCGATTCATCGGTAACGCCTATCTTGGTAAGTTCATCTGAAGACAGTGGCACTGCACCGTCTCTCAGGACCTTCCCTGTAGTTCTTGCCCTGACTTCTGCCTTATACATAGGGCCGTAGTCTCTGACGAGCAGCGCAATCATCAGCACCATAAAGACCATACCAAGGGAATAGAACCTAAACGGTATCGTGTTGATAAACGCAAGATAAGCGTTTCCGTGAATACCGGCAGACTTAAACGCCTTGCTTATCAAACCGACCTCATAACCTACCCATGTGGATATGATAGCCCAACTCGCCACAGGTGCCGCAGTAGCATCAACGATAAAAGAGAGCTTTTCACGGGATATTCTTAATCTGTCAGTAAGTGGACGAAGCGTCGTTCCAACAATAAGGGTATTTGCATAGTCGTCAAAGAATATAATCAACCCCATTAACCATGTAAAGAACTGACCTCCACGAACCCCTTTTGCCTTCTTTGCCAAAGCCCTTGCTATAGCAAGAGCACCACCGCTTCTGTTTACAACCCCTGCCATGCCTGCAAGTGAAAGGGAGAATATAATAACTGCTGCATCCCATGTATCCCCGTCCTTTGGAACTATAGAGCGCAAAACATAGTGGTCAAAAGAACGGAAAAACCCAGACCACGGATTCCATCCATTAAGTATAGTGGCACCAATCCACACACCAACAAACAAAGAGAGCAACACTTCCTTGGTTATAAAAGCCAGCGCTATAGCCACAAGAGGCGGTAACAATGAAAGCCAACCGTAGCTAACCGTCTTCTTTGCTTCAGCAGCCCACGCAGCATCTGAAAAAAGCAGAACAACCAGACCTGCAAGCACAAACACACTCCACAACCTATCCAACCGTCGACCTGACATCCTTCACACCCCTCCCTACATTAAAAGTATACCTCCCGGCAAGAGATTACCGGGAGGAAACAAAGCCTACAATTCCCTTAAAGCCTTTCTTATACCTTCCAAACCCTCCAAAAGTTCCTCTTCCTTCACAACAAGCGACGGACGGAATCTCACCCCCTTCTCACCTGAAGCCAAAACCAGTATGTGGTTGTCAAACAACCTATTTCTGAGTTTGTCCCTCAGCTCAGCAGACGCAAGATCGAATGCGGCCATCAATCCCAGATATCTCACATTAGAGACCCTATCTGGAAACTCCTTCTGTATTTCAAGCAGCCCCTTGTGCAGGACAGGTGCTACCTGGTTAACATGTTCCAAAACCCTATCTTCCTCTATAATCTGAAGTATCTTAGCCGAACGCACCATATCACATATATTACCACCCCAGGTGGAATTTATTCTGCTGGACTCCTTAAAGCAGTTATTCTCTACCTCATCAACTCTGTCGTTAACCAGTATTCCACACACCTGCGACTTCTTACCAAAGACTATAATATCGGGTTCCACTCCGTAATTCTGGAAGGCCCACATCTTACCAGTGATACCCATACCACATTGCACTTCGTCAAATATCAACATTACATCTTCTTCGTCAGCTATCTCCCTGAGGGCTTTAAGAAACTCTGGTCTGAAGTGGTTGTCTCCACCCTCTCCCTGTATAGTTTCTATTATAATAGCCGCTATGTCGTCAGGATTAGACGCAATCGCCTCCTTTATCTGCTTTATACTCTCCTTCTCTGCAGCAACGACTTCTTCAAGGTGTTCCTCAAGTGGCCACACGATCTTCGGATTCAAAACCCTGGGCCAATCAAACTTAGGGAAGTACATATACTTCCTTGGATCAGCCGTATTCGTAAGGGACATAGTATAACCAGACCTTCCGTGAAATGCCTGACGGAAGTGTATAACCTTGTGTCCCTTCTCCTCTTTATACCCTTTCTTAAAGTTTTTCCTCACCTTCCAGTCAAAAGCCACCTTCAACGCATTTTCAACTGCAAGTGCCCCACCATCTATCAAAAACAGGTGTCTGTGGTTCGGAGGAGCTGCAACTCTCATAAAGGTATTAACGAACTCCGCCATCTCAAGAGTGTATATGTCAGAGTTGGCTACCTTGTTGACCGCTGCTCTGAATATCTTCTCCTTAAACTCGTCGTTTGCCATCTTCGGATGATTACACCCAAAGGGAGATGACGCAAAAAATGTATAAAAATCGAGAAATTTCTCTCCTGTTCTCGCATCTACTATATAACTACCCTGACTCCTCTCAAGATCGAGCACTATAGGAAAACCATCAACTAACATGTACTCCCCGAGCACATCCAGAACCTTGTCAGCACTTACTTCCCACTTAACTGCCATAACATCGCCTCCCGTCAGCCTGTTTTTACTATTTCCTTCTCCACATAAGGAGAAGTGGTAGCCAAAAGCATAGCACCGTATCCGACATTAAACTCAACAATATCACCGACAGAAATTTCACGGTGAGCATCTGTGACATCGAGTATCGTGTGGTCGCTACTTGCCCCAAGCACTTCTATACCTTCATCTACAGGGTAAAGTAGGTCCACGATTACATCCTGCCTTCCAATGGCAACTATGGCTCTTCTTCTCAACCCTCTATCCTCAAAGTGCGGTAGCTTGCCGAACGCATCAACACTCTGCTTACCTATAGGGACAGACGGTTTTACCTTTACCTCCACGACTTCTGCCATAAGAGAGAAAGCGTCTTGTCTCAGATAAGGCACCTTTCTCTGGTGAGGGGTATCAACGCCAAGGAGCACAGCTTCTCCTATCCTCAATTGATTTACACCTTCGGGTAGAGTGCCATCTTCAAGTAACTTCAGGGTACCCGTCCCACCTGCAGAAATGACGAATTCGTCTCCCCCGACTATCCTCCTTGCTCTATTGCCCACATCGACAAGGAGAGATAAATTCTCCACCGTAGGAAGAACGGCACCGTAACAGTTCAGATTCGTACCCACCCCAGCTATCCGAACACCCCGGTAAGAGCGCACCTCCTTCATGAAGTCTTCAATGTCCTTCGGCAACACACCCTCTCTCAGGTCACCCACATCTACCATCACGATTACATCGTAAACCTTTCCCATCGACAACGCTACCTCAGAAAGACGCTTTATGGTCGCTACTTCAGAGACAAGCGTTGCAGTAGTCATGGATACAACATCTTTCAGTTCGGAAAGCATCGGAATCCTTAAAAGGAGAAAGTCGGAACGAATCCCAGCATCTATCAACCTCTTGAAGTTCAAAATTCTGGAATCTCCTATCCACCTAAACCCGTTCTCCAGAAACACGGATGCCACTTCAGGTTGTGCCGAACACCCCTTCACCACTCCAACTACTTCAACGCCTACTCCTTCCGCGCGAGATACAATTTCCCTTACATTGTGTGCTATCGCAGGAAGGCTTATTCTAAGTTTGGGGAACAAGACATCTCCTCCTTAGTGTATTTTCAACAATTTATGTTAGTTTTCAAAATCAATTATACTCCCTACACACATTTGTGTCAAGTTACACAAATCCCCCACTATCAATTCACTACAACTATTTTATCAAACACAAGACGCATTCACAAGCCCGAAAGGACATAAAGATATTGACAGCCACAAAAAGCATCCTATAATCTATTGAAGAGTCAAAGAAAAGGAGTGTATCATGAAGAGAAATGTCTTTTTAATCGGTATAATGGTAGGGGTAATATTCTCACTGGACAACAGTGCAGGTACAGCAGCAATAACTTCAGTGTACGGAACAAACCTGTGGATACTTGTGGGCGAAGTGATCTCCCACATAGGTGTAATAATAGCTGCATGGTTTATTGGCTCCAAGGTAGAAGGCGAGTCAAAACTATTTGCAATCTTGGCAACCAGCTGTATGTGGGGATTAGCAGTATGGGAGCTGGTGGGGAGATGACAGAGATCGGCTTCGTACTCTTGGGGGTAATGGTAGGAACGGTCATATCGCTTGACAACATAGCAGCGATTACAGTGCTTGCATCAAAACACGGCACAAATGTAAAACTCATAATATCCGAGATATGGGCTCACATCGTACTCGTGGTAACAGGGTGGTACATAGGATATCTCCTCATGCCTTACAGAGATACATTCTCCTACATAGCAGCCTCCGTACTGTTTCTGCTTGGAGGAATAAACCTCTACGAAAACTTCTCGAGAAAAGGGGAAAAAAACACCCACAAAAAACACCGCATATGGGACGACAGAAAGAGTGAGATTAAATTCTTTCTGTTTTTCTTTCCAACGATGATAACATCCATGCTTCTGCTCGTATACATACTATCTCTCTGCATGGACTTTTCAAAACCAATGACCGGCTTAATATTTGCCCTCGGGTCAGGGGCTGTATCATTCTTCAGTCTCCTGATTTCGGTGAGCATAACAAGGCAGTAGCATACGAAAGTCTATCACACACAACCCGAGATAGGTATTGTCAAACAGGTATTTTATGATAAGATGGTGTGTAAGGACACGCTCATAGTAAATACCACTTAACTCTCAGGTACACCCCTTTAACCCCGTCCTGAAAAAAAGAAGGAGGATTCAGTATTATGAAGAGGTTTTTGGCTATATTTTTCTCTCTTAGTCTGCTATTAACGGTGTCAATCCCGGTATGCAGGGCATCGAACTGGTACGATGGACTCTTCTTTAACGACTCTGAGTACACATTTCAGGCAGTAAGAGCAATGAGCTACGCATTTAGCGGAGGAGCAGACATTGGTGAATGCATCTCCACCATAAGAAAGATAAAAGAAGACGACGATACAAGCTGGTACAAAGAGTGGCTGAAAACTGCAGACAGGATATTCAAAGCTGCTGTGAGAAGTGAGCAAAACGGACATATAGAGTCGGCAAAAGAGCTTTACCTGAGAGCATCAAACTACTATCGATCAGCAGGTTTTTTCATGCATTCAAAGAAAGACCTACCGAAAGCAATGGTTTCATGGGAAAAAAGCAGAAAGAGTTTCCTAAACGCCATTCACTACATGCCGGGAGTAAAACCTATCAGCATACCCTATGAAAATACCACGCTTCCGGGCTACTTTGTGAAGGGAAGCAGTAAACTCCCGAAACCACCCCTACTAATAGTCCAAACGGGATTTGACGGTACAGGAGAGGAGCTCTACTTTGAAACCGCATATTCAGCGAGGAAGAGGGGATACAATGTGCTCATATTCGAAGGTCCAGGGCAGGGAGCTGTAGTAAGAGTGCAGCATCTCCCATTCAGATACGATTGGGAAAAAGTGATAACACCAGTGGTCAACTATGCTCTGTCCCGAAAAGATGTGGACAAGGAAAAGATTGCACTCCTGGGGATAAGCATGGGAGGGTATCTCGTAACGAGAGCAATGGCATTTGAACACCGAGTTAAAGTGTGCGTGGCAGACGGTGGAATTTTCGACTTTTCAGAGAACATATATCGAAACATACCTCCAAAGCTCATCAAACTTCTTCACACCAACAAACCCATGTTCAACAAGTACATATACAAAGCTATGAAGACTGACACCACGGTAAGATGGTTCTTCACCAACGGGATGTTTGTATTTGGGGTAAATAGCCCTGCAGATGTGATGCTCACCATAAAGAAGTACACAGTAAAAGGTGTGGTTGACAAAATAACGACCAGAATGCTGATAGTAGACAGTTCAGCAGACGCATTTATGAAAGGACAGGCAAGAAAACTCTACAACAGGCTAAAATCACCCAAGAAGTACTACCTCTTCACTAACAAAGAGTGTGCACAAGCACACTGTCAGGTAGGTGCACTCGAGATAGCAGATGAAGTGATACTAAATCACTTGGACGATGTTTTCAAAAGAAATCACCAATCACTATAAGATACATCCTTCCTTTTAGCCCAATTATTGCTATAATATTTATTAGATTCAATACAAAAGTGAGGGTACAGCTATATTGGAGAGAAAAAAAGAAATAAACCTGCTCGTAGTAGACGACGAACCCTTAAATGTGGAGTTTGTGGAGTTCTCGTTTGAGAATTTTACCGAAGTAAAGGTATTCAAAGCTTCAAACGGCAAAGAAGGACTCTCTATACTTCAAAGTGAGGACATTGACATTGTCCTTGTAGATATTATGATGCCGATCATGGACGGCTTCACGATGCTCAAAAGAATAAAAAACCACCCGGTATACAGACACATACCCGTCATTGTGATAACCTCCAGTATAAATGAAAAAAAGAATGCTTTGAGGATGGGGGCAACCGATTTTATATTTAAACCCTTCGATCCAGAAGAATTGAGGTTGAGGGTATTTAACTATGCGGAAATAAAAAAATACAACGATCTCCTAAAAAACATCAACATCATAATGGAAAGAAAAGTGGAAGAACGCACAAAAGAGCTACGAGAAGCACTAACTCTCGCCCAAGAAGCTGAAAGGGAAATCGTACTGCGCCTCGGTAAAGCAGCAGAACAGAGAGACATTGAAATCGGTTCCCACATTCTCAGAATGAGTCTCTACTGCGGAAAACTTGCAGAGCTGATTGGTTTACCCAGAGATGATATAGAATTGATAACAAATGCATCTCCACTACACGATGTAGGAAAGATAGGCATACCTGACAGTATACTATTAAAGCCATCTTTCTTGACCCCAGAGGAATTTGAAATAATGAAAAAACACACGGTTATAGGGGGAGAAATTCTGAGCAACGCAGATAAGTATAAAATATTAAAAGCGGGTAGAATTATAGCCCTCCAGCACCACGAACGCTGGGATGGTTCTGGATATCCATACAACCTAAAAGGGGAAGAAATCCACATATTTGGCAGAATTTCAGCCATTGCAGACGTTTTTGATGCGCTCACAACAAAAAGAATTTACAAGCCGGCATTTTCCATACCAAAATCTATAGAAATAATGAGAAAAGAATCGGGCAAATCTTTTGATCCAGAGATACTAAAAGTATTTCTGGAAAACATAGATAAATTCATAAAAATAAAGGAGGGGTATGTATGAAAGTAGGAGTATTTTCGGCAAAATCGCACGAGGAGGCGAAGAAAAAGGTAAATTCAATCATTGAGAAGGGTCTCAATCCAACACTTGCCATAGTATTTGCCTCTGTCAGCACAGATCTCACAGGCATACGCAATGTCATGAGAGAAACAGGGGTGAAACTTTTTGGAGCCAGCAGCAGCGGTGAAATTTTAGCGTGCGAGGGGTGTATTAACTCACGCGTCGTCTTAGAAAAATCGATAGTAGGAGCACTAATAGATATTAACGAGAGATTGTTTGAAACCAGAATGTTCGACGCTCAGGATCAAGATCCAACTACTCTCGGAGAAAAGGTCGCATCGTGGGGAATGGAAATATTCGAAGAGCCTGCATTTCTTATCCTCGGGAGTGGTATCCAGTTAGACGCTGACGGTCTTCTTGAAGGTATATTAAGAAAAGTAAAGCACAATACTCCAATAATAGGTGGAATAGCAGGCGACGACGGTGCATTTAAAGAAACTTATGTCTTTAACGAAGACACGGAAAACAACTTTGGCGTTCTTGTAACCGTTTTTGATAGCAAGAAGCTGGAAATAAACAACATTGCAGCCAATGGATGGACCGGCATAGGGACAGAAAAGAAAGTCACAAAATCCAACGGCAATGTAGTAATATCTATAGACAATACACCTGCAGCGGAGCTTTACTCTGAATATCTAAACATCGCAGTAGAAGAAATACCTAAAATAGGAGTAGAGTATCCCCTACTGCTAAAAAGAGAAGATGGTGGTTACATACTGCGGGCAGTGATAGGGGCTAACCCAAAACAAAAGTCATTGATAACTGCTGGAAAGATTCCTGAGGGAAGCACCATCATGTTCTCTGCAGCAGCTGGGACAGGAGCAACCGAAAACGTAAAGGAAGTAATGAAAGAATTCAGCAGAGAAGTAAAAGATGCAGAATTCATAATACTGTTTTCGTGCGTCGCAAGACACCTTGCTATAGGACCTCTCGCAGAAGAAGAGATAATTGAAGCAGAAAAGCTGTGGAAAGCACCTATAATAGGCTACTTTACATACGGAGGTTTTGGAAGGCTCATTGGAAGAAATTATGACTTCCACAACGAAACTATATCTCTTGCCATAATGAAAGAAAAATAAACTTCATGTGCAGTTCAGAATTAGAAGAACTAAGGAAAAGAATAAAAGATTTAGAAAGAAAATATGAAAAAGCCCTAAAAGACAAAGTTATGTTGCATTCCTTACTTGAAAAGACTTCGCATGACTTACAGAGAGCTCTTGCAGCTGAAAGGAGATTTCTGGCAACGGTAAGCCACGAAATACGCACTCCTCTGAACTCTGTGATCGGGTTCATCGAATTACTTCAGGATACCGATCTGAATGAGAGGCAACGGCACTTCTTACAAAACGCCCACAAAAGTGCACAACACCTGCTTTCACTTATCAACAGCGTCCTCGATGTATCCAAGATAGAAGCAGGACAGTTAGAGATAGTAACGAGAAAGTTTGATATGGAAGAACTACTCAGGGACTGCATCATGATGATAACGCCAAAAGCAAAACCAGGCGTGCAGGTACTCGCTGAAATACCAGAGATGGACTTTTTCGTCGAAGGGGACCCTCTAAGAATACGGCAAATAATATTAAACTTGCTCGGAAATTCCACAAAGTTCACATCAAAAGGATTTATAAAACTATCTGCAGAACTCAAAGAAAAGGAGGATAATTCAGTATTATTCAAGATAAGCGTGGAAGATACTGGAATAGGAATACCAAAAGAAAAACAAAGCATGCTATTTAAACCGTTCAAACAGATCCATACACAGCACACAGGAGGCACAGGATTAGGACTATACCTTTCGAGAGAACTCGCCAGAATAATGGGGGGCAACATTCTGTTTGAAAGTAAAGAAACTCCCGGGAGTAAGTTTACGCTAATACTACCGCTGACGAAAGCCGAAAACAAAACATCTATACTGTGCCTAAAAGGTTCAACTATAGCACTCCTTTTACCCGAAAGTAAACTGATGAAAGAACTATCAAATAGACTGAGGAATGCTGGTGCAAATGTGCTTAATTGCTTCCCAACAGGAACTAATCTCAAAAAACCAATAGAATCAATGCAAATACTTATAGATTCTCTTCTAAACCAGAGCTGTGATGCCATAATAATGGATGGAGATCATCTTCGTAGCAGTATACACATTGCTGGAATTATAAAAGAATATTGTCCAGACATACCAGTAGTGTGCCTGAGCACCCAAAAAAAAGAAGAGTATGCCAAGGCGATAGAGTTCGATGCAGTGTTCCCAAGAGAAACTGTATTCTATCGTATAGCACTGACGCTAAATACTCTTTTGTGTGGTAAAGTGAGGTCTCCAACGGAGAGTTTTTCAGAGCTAAAAGTCTTAGTAGCAGAAGACAATCCACTAAGTAGAGAGCTTCTGATAGAAGTTCTCAGTAAGAAATTCGGGATAAAGGCAGATGTAGCACAAAATGGGAGAGAAGCATTAGAACTGGTAAAAACAAAGAAGTACGAGATAGCATTCCTCGATGTCCAAATGCCCGTAATGGATGGTTTAACAGCAGCAAAGGAGATCAAGAAATACGATAACAGCATCTACATAACTGCAATAACGGCGGGTGTCTTCGCTGACGACATAAAGATGATAAAACTCGCAGGCATGGATGACTACATAAGCAAGCCCGTTGATACAAATGAAATAGAAAGAGTGTTACAAAAGGTTTCCAGAAAGGTAAAAAGGGTCGAAAAATCTACACAAGAAATTACAGAGAAAAAACCACACCAGAAAGACACGCTAAACACAATAAAGGAACACTTCTCAAAACTTTTTGGGGAGACAATAGCAGAAAAACTCACAAGAAGGGCAATAGAAAGTATAACAAAACTAAAAATGGATCTTCAAAAAGCCATTGAATCCGAGGATTACGATAGCATCAAAAGTATATCACATGCACTAAAGGGCGTAGCACTAAATAGTGGACTGCAAAACACGGCGCATGAACTTGCAATATTAGAGTCCATGTCGCACCAGAAGGCATCCATAAAAGACATTGCCCAGAAAAAGGAGGAGATATTCAAAACACTACCCAACGCTACTTGAAAAAAAACACAGGCATGATATAATCTAAATGGGTGAGTGGGTATGAAAAAGCAGGGTATCGTACTGCTTTTTGTAGTAATAGGTATTATGTACACGATGTCAGTTGCCTTGGCTGGCACATGGGGGTTTTATACGCCAGAGAAAGGGAGCTACTTTGCCCGTTTGGACATCACCAATAAGAGGCTATACAATAGTAAGTTTTCTTTCTATGTAAACTTGATAAAGTTTGACAACCTTCATGCATTTGAGCTATCAGATAGTCCAGCGGAAAGAGATGCCCTTTTTGAAAAGTACGCAAATGTAGTTGGGACAGGGATAAACACCAAAATGCTGTCCATAGAGGCAACGAAAGAGGTCAACGGAAAGTTGACCTTTTCAGGCAAGTTAGGGTTTGCAGATGCAAACATATCTAACGGAACGAGTTTTATGTTCGGATTTGGAATGTCCTATCATTACAAACCCAACACCACATTCAGGTTCAGCTTTGAGCAGGTGGACAAAAACAAGCACATAGGGATAAAAGTTTACATAGATTTTTAAGGTTTTTTTAATTTTCCGTCTTGACAGGTAGGTAAAAGTGCTTTATATTATGAATGTATGGTAGTAGGTCCTTGACAAAACTACCCACAAATGCGGCAAGCAGTCTCTTGAAATCCTCCAGTAGGAAGAGCCTGACGCAAAGAAAGGAGGTGCAGTGCTCCTTGGTGACTGCAACAGGGCAGGAGGAAGAAGGAGGCTGATGCATAAAGCCACCGAATACCCAGAACAAGGAGGACGGTAGCAGAGGAAACGAGGGAACTCTGCAAGGATCCGCTCCTTTGGAAGGGCAGAGATGGTGGCTAAAACAAAATCCAAGGGGGTAGAATAATGAGGAAATTAGCAGTTTTGATGGCTGTAGTAGTGGTATTCGCATTTGCGGTACCGGTGCTTGCCAACCCGTTTGTTGATGTTCCCATGAATCACTGGGCATACGACGCAGTGGCACAGCTGGCGGCAAAAGGTATCCTGCAAGGTTATCCTGATGGGACATTCCAGGGAACAAAGCCAATGACAAGGTACGAGTTTGCAGTCGCCACAGCAAGGGCTCTGGCATATGTAGAAAATCACTATGCATCCAAAGAGGATCTGGCAGTTATCCAGAAACTCGTAGTGGAGTTCCAGGATGAACTCAAAGCTCTCGGCGTAAAGGTAGACGCAATTGACAAGAGACTGGGTGTAGTAGAAAAAGGGCTGAACGGCTTCAACTTCTCCGGTGAATTCAGGTTCGATGCAGAGTTTAAGAGTGGTAACGCTGCAGCAACGACAGACGAAGAGAACTTCAGCCTCAGCAGAGCAAGAATCTATGTAACAAAGCAGGTTGACGACAAAGTGTATGTATGGTTGAGAATTGACGATGGCAGCGGAATTGATCAGGCATACGCAAAGATCTCTCTACCTTGGGGATTCTGCATGAAGGTAGGAAAGTTCGGCTTCGACTGGGAAGGTGACGCAGGGCTGTACGCAGATAACGATGCAATCTGGACGGACCTTACATTCCCGATGTTCTACTTCACGAAGAAGTTTGGAGTGGGTGACTTCTCGCTACTCTACGGACAGTACACAAACGACGGGACAATTACAGTCGGAGGAACAGACTACCTGTACGATAGGTTCCTGTATGGTGCGAGGTTGAACTTCAACATCAGCAGCAACTTCAGACTGGCAGTATCCTACCTGAAGTGGGCAGCAAAGACAGATGCACCTTCGTTCAACGAGCCGAGCGTACTCTTTGGGGACTTCACGGTTAACTTCACAGACGGCGTAAAGCTCTACGGTATATACGGCAGAGAGGACACCAACGGAGAGAATCCAAATGTCTGGAAAGTCGGACTCGCTATCAACCAGAAGGTCCTGAAGTTCACATCTCTGAACATAGAGTACCTGAAAGCTGATAAGGGTGCATTCGTAGGTGTGGACGGAGCACCATTTGGTTATCTGGTCAGCAGCTTCCCAACAGAAAACGGTCTGGACACAGCTCTCAGCGTAGATCACACAGTACTGTTCGTGATGGCATCTCAGCAGTGGAACGACAAGATATCCACAACAGAGCGTTACTACAGCGACAGTGCAGACAACAACATGGGTGGTAAGGGCTACACATTCACGATCAAGTATCAGTACACGCCGTCCACATACTTCGAGCTGGCTTACGACAACGCTGACTACGACAACGACGCAAACGACGAGTCTGCAATCAGAGCAAGAGTGTTTGTAAGCTTCTAACCTCAAAAAGCAAGAGGGTAGGTCTCACTTGAGACCTACCCTCTTTTTATTAAATCACCCAATCCTCTTTCTAAAGAGTAACATTGAAGCCATCAGCGTAAAGACTCCTATAGGTACGAGGGGCCAAGCCATGCGAAAAACCAGCGAGGGAGATGGATTTTCAAGAAATATGGTGCGGCTCAACGCAACCATGTATTGCAAAGGATTAATGTACGCTGCCCACTGCAACCAGTGAGGCATATTCTCAACTGGTGTAGCAAAACCGCAGAGCAGAGTAGCAGGCACCTGGTAGGCAAACGCACCAAGAAAGCCTTGCTGTTGGGTCTTGGAAAGAGAAGATATAAAAAGCCCAACCCCCACGATACTAATTACAAACAACAGCATGGACCAGAACAAAAGCACAAAGCCCACCGCAGTGATGGGCAAGCCAAACACCAGCATAACAATCACGCTCATCACCATCCCCTCTGCCATCCCAAGGACGAGTGCAGGCACACTCTTTCCAATAAGTATCTCCACAGGCCTCAGAGGTGAAACGAGCAACTGTTCAAATGTCCCGAGTTCCCTTTCTCTGGCAATTGAAAGTGCAGTAATCAAAAGAACTACAAGGTTACTCAATATCCCAACCAAAGCTGGAACAGTGCTCCATGTGGATTTGAGGTTGGGGTTAAACCACACCCGTGACACAACCGTGCTTGACATTGCAGAAATCTTGCCACTGTGTTCCCTACGCCACTCAGATAGAAAGAGCTGAACAATCCTATTTATGTACCCCTGAACTATTAAAGAGGCGTTTGCCTTTCTGCCATCAAGGAGAACTTGAACCTTCGCAGGCACACCCAGTTCCAGACTCTTAGTAAACTGTGAACCTATATGTACGACGGCAATTACCCTCTGAGAACCGATTGCATCTTTAACTGCCCTGAGGTCGTGATAAAATATCACATGTGAAAATGTCTTCTTAGCCGCCAAGAAGTGCGAAATTAACTCAACAGCAGCATACCCACGGTCCTCCGTGTACACCCCAAGGTTCACATTCTTGACTTCGTGCGTGGCAGCAAAGCTAAATATCAACAACTGTAACACAGGTGGTATCACCAACAGCGCCCTGCTGCGCCTATCCCTCAGTATTGCAAGAAATTCCTTGACAATCAGCCGCTTAATTCTGTTCAACATCAACATCACCTCAGCGTTCGAGAGTTCTCGGCATACTCTTAAATGTTAAAATCAGCAACAGGACACCCCACACACCCATTACAAGTGTATCCGGAAGTATTACCTGCCACACATTACCGACCAGAAACAGTGTCCTTAAAGAGGAGACAAAGTATCTCGGTGCCAGGAGGTATGTAAGGTATCTTATAGCCCAGGGCATGCTACTTATCTCAAAGACGAGCCCCGACAGTATAAACGCCGGTAAAAAACCAACTATCAAAGATATTTGTGTTGCTACGAACTGATTGCGAGTTACCGCAGAGATGAGGAAACCAAGCCCCAACGCATACAAGAGAAATACCGACGAAACCACCAGCAAAAGCCACACAGAACCTCTAAACGGCACGCCCATAAACAGCGTAGAGACCCCAGTTACCATTCCCATGGCAAGCATGCCAAGTGCAAAATACGGAACGAACTTTCCCAGTAAGAGTTCACCGGGCGTGACTTCCGTCGCCAACAAAGCCTCCATCGTGCCACGCTCCCACTCCCGTGCTATAACCAGAGAGGTTAACATGGTGCCTATCAGCGTCATGATTATTGCAATCGAACCGGGTAGAAGTGCAGCCCTTGACTCCACCTCCTCGTTGAACCACACCCTCGGTTCAACATTTACCAAATTCACACTCAAACGGTTACCACGAATTACGCTTTCCTGCTCAAGCCACTTTCGCCAGGTCATCTCTATGTAATTCAAAACCAGTTCTCCCGTATTTTCATCTGTTCCCCTGACTATGACCTGTATAGGGCTCCCTCCTCTGCTGTACAAGAGTTCAGTGAAATTAGAAGGTATTACCACAACTGCATTTAACCTCCCTCCCGTTAGTAGAGGTTCAAGCTCCTTTCTGTACCGTGAAACACGAACCTTAAAGTAAGGACTGTTCAAAAAAGCATGCAAGAGGTCATTACTATCAGCCGATTGGTCTTCAATCACCACACCAATGCTTATGTTCTTCAAATCTAAAGAGACACCATATCCAAACAAAAGGAGTAACATCAGCGGAAGGATGAACGCAATGATTATGCTGCTCGGGTCCCGAACTATCTGTTTCACTTCTTTTTTCATTAAACTCAACACACGCATAACTCTATTTATCCTGTTCTCCATCATACTGACCTCCCAGATACGAGCGTCGTGCTGCGTTTTATCAGTTCAATAAACGCCTCCTCAAGCGTTGGCTCCGGCATCTCTTCCGTCTTTGCCATTTCCTTTATACCGTCAGGAGTATCCTTTGCAATAATCTCCCCTCTATACACCAGCGCCAGCCGATCACAATACTCAGCCTCATCAAGGAAGTGCGTAGTAACAATAACAGAGACACCCGATTGAACCATCGAGTTGATACGTATCCAGAACTCCCGCCTCGTAATAGGGTCCACCCCACTTGTCGGCTCGTCGAGAAAGAGTATAGCCGGCTCGTGCATGGTTGCACACGCCATTGAAAGGCGCTGCTTAAAACCCAGCGGAAGCTGTTCTGCATCCGTATCAACAAACGGCTCAAGCTGAAATTGATGTATGACAGAGTCAACAACTTCCCTCAATCTCCTACCTTTGATTCCATAAACCCCACCAAAGAACTCCAGATTCTCCTTCACACTCAAATCCCCGTACAAGCTAAACTTTTGTGCCATGTACCCAATCCTCTCTCGTGCTTTCGAAGGAGCTTTCAACAGGTCAACTCCTGCAACCATTGCCTTACCAAAGGTAGGCTTAAGTAAGCCGCACAGCATCTTAAAAGTCGTGCTCTTGCCTGCACCATTTGGTCCGAGAAGTCCAAATACTTCTCCTCTCTTAACCTCAAAACTTATGCCGTTAACCGCAACAAATGTCCCAAACCTTTTGGTCAACTCCTGTGCCTTTACTACCACTTCCCCTCGCTTGATATTTCTATCCATCTTAAATACTTGCTGTGCATTCTGCACTCTTTCCCGGGATATCCCTCCCATTAGTGAGATAACGGCATCTTCAAACCGAGGAGAGGTATGTTGCAGCTTAACCTCGTAGTCCTCTCCATAAAACTGAGGCACACCGCTTATCTCTCTCTTTGTCACTATTCGGACACTCTTTCCCTGAATAACGCTGTCAAGAATCCTCTCATCCTGAACAGCCCGAATTGCAAATTCTCTACGGTATCTCTCCGGAAGACTAACCAGAAAAGTGTGCCCCTCAATGGTGCTCGTCAAGTCTTCCGGCAAACCCTTAAAAAGGAGCTTCCCCTCGTCCAGAACAAGGACATCAGAGCACTGCTGTGCCTCATCGAGGTAAGCAGTACTCCACACTACGGTAATACCATCTCTTACAAGCTCATACACAATTTGCCACAGCTCCCGCCGGGACAAAGGGTCAACACCAACGCTTGGTTCGTCCAAAAGCAGCACATCCGGGTGCTGAACCAGAGAGCAAGCCAGTCCGAGCTTCTGTTTCATCCCACCCGAAAGCCTACCCGCAAGCCTATCCGTAAATGGGCTCAAACCTGTAAACTCGAGAAGCTGCTCTATAGTGACCTCCCTATCCTTTCCAAACACCCCTCTCAGGTCTGCATACAGATTCAGATTTTCCATAACCGTTAAATCCTCGTAAAGCCCAAACTTTTGAGGCATATAGCTGATAAGCACACTCGCATTCGAATCTTTCCCCGATATAACTATTTCTCCTTTTGTTGGAATCAAGAGCCCCGCCATCAAACGCAGCAGCGTCGTCTTACCTGCACCATCGGGACCAACTATACCCGTTATCTGCCCACCCTTTATCTCTGCAGACAGATCTGCAATAGCTGGAGGTAAATCAGGCCTAAACTGTTTAGTTATACCCTTCAGAACTATGGACACTCCCGACTCCATCTCTACTTCTCACCCTTCAACCTTATAATAATGGAAACGGGCATACCCTGTCGCAATCCACCCTTTGAGTTGTTCACCACTATCCGAATTCTGTACACAAGGTCTGTCCTCGTATCTTTCGTTTGAACCGTCTTAGGGGTAAACTCTGCCACAGGCGATATAAATCCTATCTGACCAACAAACTTCTTACCAGCATCCGTAAGCACGGTAACCTTCATGCCCGGATATATGCTTCCCAGCTGAACCTCATTCACATAGGCTCTTATCCACGCAGGATTGTCTATACTTATGATGTACACAGGAACGCCAACTCCAACAAAGTCTCCTACTTCGTGGATCCGCGTCTGGATCACGCCCTTCACTGGCGAATAGAGTTTTGTATCCATCAGCTTCTGCCGTGCTTCAGCCAGCATCGCTTTTGCCTCTTCCACAGATGCCTGCGCCATCTCTATGTCCTCCTTACGAGGGCCAAGTTCAACGAGCCTCTGAGTAGCCTCAGCCGATCTAAGGCGTGCCTCTGCCTCTCTGAAAGCTGCCTTTATGTTGTCAAAGTCCTGCCGCGAAATTATACCCTTAGATATGAGCCTCTTTGCCCTCAAGAACCTCTTCTTTGCATTTTCATACGTTACCCATGCCATTCTGGTATTTGCCTTTGCCCTCTTTATCTCCTCAGGCCTCACACCATTCTTTAACTTAAGAAGCTGATACATACGCAACTTCAGAACTGCCTCCGCCCGTTTCACCGCATCCTTAAAGTAACTCGGCTCAATCTCAGCCAGCAGTTTCCCAGGTGAAACCCTATCTCCCTCCTTCACATACATGTGGGAAATCCGCCCTGCAACTCTAAATCCAAGCCTCACCTCTCTTACTTCCACATTCCCCTGAAGCTCAAGGAGGTTCTTCGGAGTTTTACTTATATAGGGCTGTATAATCTTAGATATTCTTTTTATGGGAAACCTACCCTCAGCTATTAACCACAGACTCAACGCAGAAAGCCCTACAACTGCCAAGAGTACAATCAAAAATACCTTACCTCGCCTTTTCATCAGCATCATCTCCTTTTACCGTGCATATCAAATCCAAGGCTCGAGCAAGCCATATCTGCAACAATCTTTGCGATCTTCTCTACCTCATCATTTGAGATCGTCTTCCACCCAAGCCGACGGCAGAGTGTCATTTCCCCCAGCCTAAACATTAGTATCTCCCCAACAATAGCGTGCGCTCGAACTACAGCTTCAAGGGAGTCTGGTGGAACGCCTACGACACGGGCAACGAGCTTCGACAAAGCAATGTGTATCCCAGAGAGGGCATCGTATATGACATCATACGCCGGCGTGGGGTTAAGGTGCTCTCGCACAGAGATACTCGCAAAAAAGCGGGTCTCCGGTGTCGACAGCAACCTCCGTACCATAACCTGCACGGTTTGATAAAGCATACCAAGTGCATCTTCTGGCGTAACTGTCAAATTCTCCACCTGCCGTGAAATACTTCTAATGGTGTCAAGGAGTGGTTTACTCAGTTTTTCAATCAAGTGCTCAACAACTGCGATGTAGTAACCCTCCTTTCCACCAAAGTAGTACTGTATCGCAGCAACATTTACGCCAGCTGCCCTTGCAAGCTCTCTCGTGCTTACCCCATCCGGACCCAGTCGTGCGAATACTTCAACCCCAGAGGCCAACATCTGCTCAACAGTCCTTTTACCCCTTCGATCCCTCACAGTCATCACATCTCCCCTCCCAGAATCAGCCTTTCAGGTATTATAATACAATTGATTGATTAAATCAAGTGGTTAAATCAATTGACTGAAAACCTACCCCTCTCTGTACGCCTTAATTTCTTCAGAACGGGCAAAGTTCCTGCCCCTCACAAATAAAAATCCTTGACAAAGCACAAAAATAGATGTTATACTTTCCTCTGTGTTAAAAAGGTAATGGGGGTTTTTTCCATGAGAAAATTAAGGGCAATGTGGAGCTTCATTAAAGAAGCAAGAGCCGAGCTCAAAAAGGTGACATGGCCAACGAAAAAGCAAATAATGTACTCTACGCTGATAGTTATAACGGTGATACTCATCTCGGCCGTGTACCTCGGAATACTCGACTTGATATTAGCAAAGATATCTGCAACATTCCTGAGATAAAGAGTGGTTTAAAATGGAAAAAGAGAAAAAGTGGTATGTAGTTCACACCTATTCTGGTTATGAGAATAAGGTCAAAGCAAACATTGAGCAAAGGATAAGCTCTATGAAGATGGAGGATAAGATATTCCAGATAATCGTGCCTACGGAAACTCGCATAACCATGAAAAACGGCAAGAGAAAGATACTGAAACGAAAAATATTCCCGGGATATATCCTGGTAGAGATGATAATGGACGACAATTCGTGGAATCTCGTAAGGTACACTCCCGGGGTTATGGGTTTTGCAGGAACAGGCACAAAACCCGTGCCGTTGAGTGACGAAGAGGTTAAAAACCTGCTTATCCGTATGGGAATGGGAGACAAAGCAGGCGTCAGAATAGATGTAGAGGTCGGTGAAAGCGTTAGAATCATAGATGGGCCGTTTAAAGACATAACGGGGAAAGTGGACCTCGTTATGCACGACAAGGGTAAGGTAAGGGTAACCGTAAGCATGTTTGGTAGGGAGACACCCGTTGAACTGGACTTCTTACAAATAGAAAAGTTATAAAGGGGGTAAGGCTTTGGCTAAGAAAGTTAAAACCGTTATAAAGCTACAGATACCTGCAGGTAAAGCAACACCTGCACCACCAGTAGGCCCTGCATTGGGACAGCACGGCGTAAACATCATGGAGTTCTGCAAAAGCTTTAACGCTGCCACGGCAAACAAAGGGGACATGCTGATACCGGTGGAACTAACAGTCTATACGGACAGGAGCTTCTCCTTCGTACTCAAGACACCACCTGCATCGTTCCTGCTGAAGAAAGCAGCAGGTCTGGAAAAGGGCTCAGGCGTGCCCAACAAACAAAAGGTAGCAAAGATACCGAGAAGCAAGATAAAAGAGATAGCAGAGATAAAGATGCAGGACCTCAACGCAAACGACATAGAAGGTGCAATGAAGATAATAGAGGGAACGGCAAGGAGTATGGGTATAGAAATCGTAGAGGGCTAAAATCGTGGGAGAAGGGTTAAACCTTCGCTAATACCACAAGGAGGGATAGATGTGAAAAGAGGAAAGAGATACTTACAGGCATTGCAGTCGTACGACAAAAACAGTGCATATCCTCTTCAAGAGGCAGTAGAAATCGTTAAGAAGATTGCAACTGCGAAGTTTGACGAGAGCATTGAACTCGCAGTCAAACTCGGAGTGGACCCAAAATATGCAGACCAGCAGGTCAGAGGTTCGGTTACCCTACCACACGGCACTGGTAAGGAGAAAAAGGTGCTCGTATTTGCAGCAGGGGAAAAGGAGAAAGAAGCACTGGACGCAGGAGCAGATTATGTAGGGGGAGAAGACCTTGCAGCAAAGATTCAACAGGGATGGTTGGACTTCGACGCTACCGTAGCAACACCCGACATGATGAGGGTGGTAGGTAAGCTGGGAAGGATACTGGGTCCGAGGGGGTTAATGCCAAGCCCAAAAACGGGGACAGTAACCTTCGATGTAGCAAATGTAGTGAAGGAGATAAAGAGAGGAAAGGTAGATTTCAAAGTGGACAAAACAGGGATAATACACACCGCAGTGGGTAAAAAATCCTTTAGCAATGAGGCGCTCATAGAAAACATTTCGGCAATGCTGTCCGCTATACTGAAGGCAAAACCTTCAGGTGCAAAGGGGCAGTACGTCCAGTCCATTACCGTAGCACCCACGATGGGTCCGGGGGTGAAGGTAGATATATCAAAAACACTGAAAGAACTTGCATAAACCGAATACGGAAAGCCAGAGACGACAGGTGCACGACACCTGCGTGCTTAATATCCTGTCCAGGCATATAAAAGGGATCATCAAGAGGATAAGCACACCCTTGATATGTCGGACGGGTGTGCTTATTTTTTGCGATAAGGGGGTGAATCGATGCCAAATCCAAAGAAGGTGGAAACCGTAAAAAGGCTTCAAGAAATACTAAAAGATGTGCCTTACATTTTCTTTGCTGACTACAAGGGTATGAGGGTAAACGAACTGCAAACTCTCAAAAGGCAGCTCAGGGAAAAGGGAGCAACATTCACGGTAGTGAAGAACACCCTTACTCACATAGCACTTTCCAACCTTGGAATGCAGGATACGAAGAGGTTTTTAAAGGGTCCAACTGCCATTATCATAGCAAAAGATGACCCCGGAAGCGTATTAAAAGCGGTACTAAACTTTGACAAAGAGAGAAACCTCCCTGCAGTCAAAGGAGGAATAGTAGAAGGCAGAATAGTGGAAGAAAACCAGATAGAAGCCCTCTCCAAACTGCCGTCAAGAGAGGTGCTCCTGGCACAGCTACTCGGCACGCTACAAGCACCTACACGGGGACTTGTTACGGTGCTGAGTGGAACGATAAGAGGGCTCGTCGTGGCTCTCAATCAGATAAAAGAGGCAAAAGAGAAAGCCTCTTAGAAAAACAAAACAAGGGGGAGATAGACAATGACAAAGGAAGAATTCATTGATGCAATCAAGAACATGACAGTAATGGAGCTTGCTGAACTCGTGAAAGCTCTGGAAGAGGAGTTTGGAGTGAGTGCAGCAACGCCCGTGGCAGTGGCAGGCGTTGCGGCAGCAGCCGGAGCAGCAGAGGCACCAAAGGAAGAGGAGAAAACAGAGTTCAATGTGGTGCTGAAGTCGGTGGGAGACAAGAAAATTCAGGTAATAAAGGTAGTAAGACAGGTAACAGACCTTGGCCTAAAGGAAGCAAAAGAGCTGGTTGAAAAGGCACCTGCTACCGTAAAAGAGGGCGTGTCCAAGGAAGAGGCAGAAAAGATCAAAAAGCAGTTCGAAGAAGTCGGTGCAACCATCGAAATCGAATAATAATTTACGGGGGAAGCATCTTGCTTCCCCTACCCAAGGAGAGACAAATTGCACATAACCATCCCTCACAGGTTCGACCTTTCGCCATCAGAGGCAATAAAGGTTCAAAAGACGCTCCAGCAGAAGATAGATACATCACGAAAAGTGCACGCTGACTCCGTAAAACTCATAGCAGGAAGCGATCTCGCCTACGACAGGCAAAAAGACACAGCAATAGCTTCCATCGTCGTAATGACATTCCCGTCTCTGAGTGTGGTAGAAGAGGTGTGTGGTTATACACAGATACCGTTTCCATACATCCCGGGACTACTATCTTTTAGAGAGATCCCCCCAATGGTAGAAGCAGCGAAAAGGTTAAAGCACAAACCGGATGTGTGGCTCATAGATGGAGCAGGTATCGCACATCCACGAGGTATAGGACTTGCCAGCCATTGGGGACTTATAGTCAACATACCAACTATCGGATGTGCAAAATCACACCTATATGGTCATTACGAAGATCCACCCGTTCAAAAAGGCAGCTATACCCCTATTAAGTCAAACAGCGGGAAGGTCATCGGGATAGTGCTGCGCACGAGAAGAGAAGTAAAACCCATTTTTATGTCTCCAGGACACCTAATCGACATAGAAAGTGCCAAAGAGATAGTCCTTATGACATGTACAAAGTACAGAAATCCTGAACCCCTGAGGCACGCACATAAACTTGCAGACAGATGCAAAAAGAAAGGGGCAGGATAACCCCACCCCTGATAATGTTACTTCACCAACCATCCCGAAATCGAGAGAGAACTCCTCGTCACTGCAAAATGATAACGATTAATCGAAGGCCACTTCACAAGTAAATACATACCACTATAGTAAGACTTTCTGAATCTGTAGGAACCCTCTGCTCTGTATCCTCCCCGATTGCGCAAACGCACATAGGCACTACCCTTATACCTGCCATAACTATCGTAAGCCATAATCTTCACGGATGTGCTGTAACCACTTCCCCCATTGTATGTATTAGTAACCAGAAATCTCATGTTTAACCTTGCACCGCTCAAAAGCCTCCAGCCACTAAATCTAAACCACCACCTTGCCCACTGACCACTCCGCCTTATCCAATACCAGCCTCTTATGTAATCTCCCCTTACGCTAAACGAAGATGGCCTAAGAACAACACGCCTTCTTTCTCTACTTGGAGGTATTATGCCACCCGTCCTCTCAGCAAACTTTACACTACCCCTGCTAACGGCAAAGTAGTAGCCGTTGACAGATGGCCAGGTTACCATAACCGTAAAGCCGTCTCTGTACATGTTCCTCATGTAGTAGCGCCCAGTAGCGGTATATCCACTACCAAAAGTGTTGTAAGAATGCCGCCTATTGTGATTGGTGAGCCTCACATAACTATCTTCTACGAGAAAGCCCATCCTGTCGTATATGTAGATCCTCACGGTCGTGTCATAGCCGCTTCCAAATGTGCGAGGGTTGGTAACGAGGAATGTAAAGGTAAGCATCCCTATCTTCGAACCCGGATACCGGAACACCCAGCGTGCATAATTACCAGTCCTGCTAAGCCAGTACCAACCTGTACCCGTGGTGCTCCAGAAACTCCCGTTTGCAGCAAAAGAAGATAGATACATGCTCGGTTGCGGAAGATTTGACCCACCACCGGAAGGAGGAAGATTTTGTCCACCTCCACCTCCGGGAGGAGAAGAAGAAAGATAAAGCTTGATGGCTGTCCTCTTCACGGCAAACGCCTTGTAATCTAAGGAGGGCCACCTAACCACCACATAAAGCCCCCTATGATAACTGTGAGTTAATGTGTACTTACCATGCGAATAATAACCTGTATATCTGAGAGTTACGTTTCCCTGTTCGAGCAGGCGATTATGTCTGTCAAATATCTCCACTCTAATGGTAGTGTTGTAATTGCCATCACGAAATGTATCCGCCACAAGGAGATCAAACACAACTGTCGAACCACTCGGTATCCAGCCACTCTTGTAAAACTTCCAGCGTGCATAGTGTCCATTCTGCGTTAACCAATACCAACCCTCCCTGCTTATACCTTTGGCCTTAACATAAACTGGCCTCAGGTAGCTACTACTTGCCTCAACGGTAGGGGACAAAGCAAGGGAAAAGACGGACACCAGGAGAGCAGACAGCAAGACAAAAAGGGTAACCTTTTTCACACCATTCACCTCCTTTCTGTGGAAGTCTAACTAACATAATACCATATTCAAATCCCTACGGCAAGTAATATACACAAAAGTTAAAATGATTTCAACACGAGTGGAGTAGAAGCGGAGCAGAAACGGTATCAAAGACGCAAAATCAAAAATGGTAACAGCGGTAGCAAGGTCATACCCACGATAGGGAGCAAAAACAGTTTCTCCCTATACTCAAAATACACGACAAACAACAAGGCATATACATACAGAAACACTCTCGGATAACTCCAGATGGCTCCCCATATGAGAGGCGTAAAAAGTGCAGAAATGCCAAGAAACACCAGCAAAAGTATTAGAGAGAAAGAAAGCCCCTTTCTCAAAAGTCTGACTCCAAAGATTATCGAAAGCAGGAAAGAAGCAAAGAAAGAAGCCATCACCACCCTCGTAGCCTCACTCCTGCCATAAAAGAGATATTCGAGGATAAAACCAACCGAGTTAAACGGCAAGCCCAAGTTCATCCTACCTCGAGCATAAGGCACAACCCCTAACTTACTCCAAATGTACGAATACCAAAGGGAAAACAGAAACATCGGTAACAAAAAACACGACACACACCTTACTCTTTTTTCTTTTCTGCCCCAAACACACCACCCAAACATAGCTACGGCAACTACAACCCCCAACTCTTTAGTGAGTGCGCCAAGCGACAAAAACACAGAAGCTACCCAAAACCTCTCTGCCATGCAGTAATAGACTGCACCAAGCAGAAAAAAGAGAGCCAGAGGTTCCGCTAAATCACGCAAAACACTCATAATAAGGCCAACAGACAACGCAAAAATTCCACCCATCAGAAACCAACACTCAAATCCATACCGCTGAGCAATCCTCAGATGTAGTAAGTACTGCCAACAACAGCCATAACATTAACAAACCACATCATAAAGGGCAACCACTTCTTCCTACCCACGCTCAGCAATGCAGAGATCAGAGGATAAAGCACCCGCTGGTATCTATAAGCAGGTGAATCTATCTGTCTGTAAAGCTTACCATGGATAAAAGGGTCAAGTGCAACATAGCAGTAAAACTGTCCATCATACCCTTCGTTGGGGCACACACGCGTACCCGTAGGAAAGTACGCAGGGTCGTAAAACCTCTCTCCCACATGCAAAAAGGCCGTAAATCCACCATCAGAAATCCGCATGTAGTAAGAGGAAAGGGAAACATAAAAGAGAAAGACTGCAACCAGCAAAATCAAAAGTCCATACCTGCTACGCACCCGAAACATCTCATCAGGAAAGCTTTATAAAACTCGTCCT
>CAZLJD010000006.1:0-42087 GCA_964559865.1 uncultured Synergistota bacterium | reverse complement strand
ATGTTGTTTTTGGAGGCAGAAGATCCATCTAAGACGATTCACCTTTACATAAATAGCCCTGGTGGTGAGGTTACAGCAGGGCTGGCTATATATGATACGATGCAGTATATAAAGTCTGAGATTTCTACTATATGTATTGGTCAGGCAGCGAGTATGGCAGCTTTGCTACTTGCTGCAGGCACCAAGGGTAAAAGGTACTCTTTGCCGCATAGTAGGATAATGATACATCAGCCATTGGGTGGTGCACAGGGTCAGGCAACGGATGTTGATATTCAGGCGAGGGAGATACTAAGAATAAAGAGGCTGCTTAATGAGATACTTGCAGAGCATACGGGTAAGCCTCTTGCTGAAGTAGAGAGGGATACGGAGAGGGACTTCTATATGACTGCAGAGATGGCTAAAGAGTACGGTATTGTTGATGAAGTAATACAAAAGAGGGGTTGATTTTATATGGCTACAGGTAATGGTGGCTCTAAAAGGATTATAAACAAGGGGCAGGGTAAGAGGTTGCTGAGGTGTTCGTTTTGTGGTAGAACGCAGAATGAGGTGAGAAAGCTTATAGCAGGCCCTGGTGTGTATATATGTGATGAGTGTGTAAATCTCTGTAAGGACATACTTGATGAGGAGTTTAGGCTTGAAGGGCTTGGTGGAAGTATTCTGAATTTGCCGAAGCCAGAAGAGATAAAGAAGATGCTTGATGGGTATGTGGTTGGTCAGGAGAGTGCGAAGAAGATACTTTCCGTGGCGGTGTATAATCATTACAAGCGTATAAGCTATAGTGGTATGAGAAGTAATGATGTTGAGATACAGAAAAGCAATATACTTTTGATAGGCCCTACAGGCTCTGGTAAGACACTTTTGGCAAGGACACTTGCGAAGATCTTAGATGTTCCGTTTGCTATTGCGGATGCAACGTCTCTCACGGAAGCTGGGTATGTTGGTGAGGATGTAGAGAACATCCTTGTAAGGCTTTTACAGGCTACTGATTATGATGTTGAGAAAGCGGAGAAGGGCATTATATACATAGATGAGGTGGATAAAATAGCAAGAAAGAGCGATTCACCTTCCATAACCCGAGATGTATCTGGAGAAGGGGTACAGCAGGCACTGTTAAAGATATTGGAAGGCACCGTTGCAAATGTTCCGCCTCAGGGTGGCAGAAAACATCCGCATCAAGAATATATACAGATAAATACGGAGAATATCCTGTTTATATGTGGTGGTGCATTTGATGGGCTTGAGGATATTATAGAGCGTAGAATGGGTAGGAATGTTGTGGGTTTTGGTGGTGATGTTGCGGAAAGGAAAGAACGTAAGATAGGAGAGATCTTGCAGAATATTCTTCCGGAGGATCTTTTGGAGTATGGTTTTATACCTGAATTTGTTGGTAGACTACCAGTTGTTGCTACGCTTGACGCCTTGAACGAGGACTCTCTGGTAGAGATACTTAAGAAGCCCAAAAATTCACTCGTCAAGCAGTATAAGAAATACTTTGATATGGAAGATGTGGAGCTTGTATTTACCGATGAAGCTTTGAAGGCTGTTGCTAAAGAGGCTATGAACAGAAAGACAGGTGCTCGTGGGTTGAGATCTGTATTGGAGGAGGCAATGCTGGACATTATGTTCAAGCTCCCTTCTATAAGTGGAGTTAAGAGGTGCGTTATCACTGAAGATGTCATAAAAAGGAAGGCGGATCCGATACTTGAAGGGGAATCTGGAAGGATAGAGATTACTCTTAGGGAGAGGGTTGCTTAGCATGGAGAACAGAATAGAAGGCAAGATAGCACCTTTGTTACCAGTTAGGGATGTAGTTGTATTTCCGCATATGGTAATACCTCTATTTGTTGGGAGGCCTAAGTCCCTCAACGCATTGGAAGATGCTACCATGAAAGGGAAGTTGTTAGTTGTCTCTGCACAGAAAGATCCTACTATAAATGAGCCAACCATAGATGATATATATAGGATAGGTACATTGTGTCAGATACTACAAATGTTGAAGCTTCCCGACGGGACTGTAAAGGTACTTGTGGAAGGTATAAACAGAGTTAAGATAGAGCAGTATGTTGGTATAGCGAAGTTTTTTGAGGTCCAGATAAGCGAAGTTTCTATTACGGAACCTTTAACTCCAGAACTCGAAGCGCTGATGAGGGATGTAGTGAATGAGTTTGACAAGTATGTTCGTTTGCACCCTAAAGTACCACCAGAGACTGCCATAGCGGTGAGCAACATAGATAACCCTGGTCAACTTGCAGATGTCATAGCTTCTCACATGGTGCTGAAACTACCAGAAAAGCAGTCTATACTTGAAACGTTGGCCCCTTCTGAGAGGTTAAGAAAGATATTGGAGATACTCGTAAGGGAAGTTGAGATACTGGAAGTAGAGAAGAAGATACACGAAGAGGTTAGGGGAAAGCTTGGAAAGACCCAAAAGGAATATTACTTGAGAGAGCAGCTTCACGCCATACAGAAAGAGCTTGGTGAACAGGGAGAACAGGAAAGGGAGATAGAGGAGTACAGGGAAAAGATAAAGAAGGCAAGGATGCCGGCAGCTGCAAAGAAAAAGGCGTTGCAGGAGCTTAGTAGATTACAAAAGATGCCCTATGTTTCTGCCGAAGCTACTGTGGTTAGGACATATATAGAGTGGTTAGTTTCTCTTCCTTGGGCTAAAAGGACGAGGGATAGACTTGATATAGGTGAGGTTGAGAAGGTTTTAAATGAGGATCATTACGGGCTTGAAAAGGTTAAGGAAAGAATTCTTGAATATCTTGCTACGAGGAAGCTTTCTAACAAGATGAAAGGGCAAATTATATGCTTTGTTGGACCCCCTGGTGTTGGTAAGACTTCCTTGGGTAGGTCTATTGCAAGGGCGCTTGGAAGGAAGTTTGTACAGTTTTCCCTTGGTGGTGTGAGAGATGAAGCAGAAATCAGAGGGCATAGGAGAACATACATAGGTGCCATGCCGGGGAGAATAATTCAAAAAATAAAGCAGGCAGGCACCAAAAATCCAGTGTTTTTGCTCGATGAGGTGGATAAGATAGGTGTAGATTTTAGGGGTGATCCTGCAGCTGCTTTACTTGAAGCCCTTGACCCAGAGCAGAACTCTGCGTTTAGTGATCACTATCTTGAAGTCCCATTTGATCTTTCTGAGGTTATGTTTATAACAACTGCGAATGTCACTCACACCATTCCTCGTGCGCTGCTTGACAGGATGGAAGTTATACATATGCCGGGTTATACAGAGGATGAGAAGCTTCACATAGCCAAGCTGCATTTGCTTCCTAAGCAGATGGATAAACACGGATTGGTGAAGTACAATGTCAGAGTGACCGATGGTGCCTTGCTGAGGATTGTGAGGGAATATACCAGAGAGGCAGGAGTTAGGAATTTAGAAAGAGAGATAGCGACTCTTTGTAGGAAAGCAGCGAGGAAGATCGTTCAGGGTGCAGAAGGGGATATAACCTTTACTGCAAGGAACTTGAGTAAGTTTCTTGGTCCACCCAAATATCATTATGGTATTGCGGAAAAGGAGAATGAGATTGGTGTGTCTACTGGCCTTGCGTGGACAGAAACAGGGGGTGAAATACTTTTCATAGAGAGTGTTGTCATGCCGGGTAAGGGTAATCTTATTCTTACGGGTAATCTTGGTGATGTGATGCAGGAGTCTGCAAGGGCTGCTATGAGTTATATAAGGGCGCACAGTAAAGAGTTTGGTGTGAAGGAGAATTTTTACGAAAAGTATGATGTTCATATACATGTCCCTGAGGGGGCTATACCAAAAGATGGTCCATCGGCGGGAATAGCAATGTTTGTATCGATGCTTTCTGCCTTTACAAAGGTGCCTGTTAGAAGAGATGTGGCAATGACAGGGGAGATTACACTCAGGGGTAAGATCCTGGCCATTGGAGGAGTGAAGGAAAAGGTCCTTGCGGCTCATAGAGCTGGTGTTAAGAAGGTGATAATGCCTGTTGATAACAAGAAGGATTGTGTGGAGATCCCTGAGCATGTAAAGAAGGATATAAACTTTGTATTTGTCGAGAGAGTAGAGAGCGTGATAAAAGAGGCGCTGGTTAAGGAACCTCGAAGGGTTGTCAGGGAGAAGTAAGAAATTTTGGTATTCCTCTTCTGTTTTTCCTTGAATAGTGTGCTTGGTTTTGCAAAGAGAGGGTGTGTTTTTTACTTCTAGTATATGAGGTGGGAGGGAATTAACTGTTATGCTTCAGAAGACGTATGAACCGTGGGAAGTGGAGGAGAAGTGGAGCAAGTGGTGGATTGATAACAAGGTATTTCACTCGGAGGTGGATAATGCAAAGAAGCCATTCTCTATTGTCATACCTCCTCCCAATGTTACAGGTTCTTTGCATATGGGGCATGCTCTTAATGTTACAATTCAGGACATTGTTATAAGGATGAAAAAGATGCAGGGGTTTAATGTAATGTGGCTTCCCGGTACGGACCATGCTGGCATAGCAACTCAAAATGTTGTGGAGAGAAACCTTGCGTCTAAAGGGATAGATAGAAGGGAGATAGGTAGAGAGAAGTTTATAGAGGAAGTCTGGAAGTGGAAGGAACAGTATGGCAATACGATCATAAACCAACTAAAGAGGCTTGGTGTTTCGTGTGATTGGGATAGGTTAAGGTTTACTATGGATGAGGGACTTTCCAGGGCTGTCAAGGAGGTTTTTGTGAGGCTGTATGAGGAAGGGCTTATTTACAGGGATAAGTATATTGTAAACTGGTGTCCGCGTTGTCATACTGCTCTCTCTGATATAGAGGTGGAATATGAAGAGGAGGATGCAACGCTTTACTATGTTAAGTATCCATTTGTGGATGGTGATGGCTATATTGTTGTTGCTACAGTTAGACCAGAGACAATACTCGGAGATGTGGCTGTAGCAGTTCATCCGAGAGATGATAGATATAAGGAAGTAGTTGGCAGGAGGGTGAGGGTTCCGCTTACCGATAGAGAAGTTGAAATAATAGAGGATAACTACGTTGACCCTTCTTTTGGAACAGGGGCTTTGAAGGTAACACCTGCCCATGACCCAAACGATTTTCTGATAGCTGAAAGGCATAACCTTCCGAAGATAAACATTTTGACCTCCGATGCGAAGATGAGTAGCGAGGTGGGTAAGTATGCTGGTCTTGACCGCTTTGAGGCGAGGAAGGAAGTTGTAAAGGACCTTTATGATAAGGGATTAATTGAAAAAGAGGAGCCTTATAAGCATGCGGTAGGTAGGTGTTACCGTTGCAAGACAGTTGTAGAACCCTACCTTTCGGAGCAATGGTTTGTAAAGATAAAGCCGTTGGCAGATGAGGCTGTGAAGGTGGTTGAGGATGGGAAAATAAAGTTTTATCCAAAACACTGGAAGAAACTTTACTATGAGTGGATGAATAATATAAGGGATTGGTGTATATCGAGGCAGATATGGTGGGGACATAGGATACCTGTTTGGTATTGTGAGGACTGTGGCCATTTAAATGTCTCCACGGGGGAGCCTAAGGTCTGTGAGAGGTGTGGAAGCAAGAGATTACGGAGAGATGAGGATGTCCTTGATACATGGTTTAGTTCTGCTTTGTGGCCGTTCTCTACACTTGGTTGGCCTGATAAAACTGAGGACTTGGAGTACTATTACCCCACCTCTTTACTCGTTACGGGTTTTGACATCTTGTTCTTTTGGGTGGCAAGGATGATAATGATGGGCACTAAATTTATGGGACAAGAGCCATTCAGAGATGTATACATTCACGCACTGGTGAGAGACGAAAAGGGCAAGAAAATGAGCAAGTCGTATGGCAATGTTATAGACCCCCTTGATATGATAAAAGAAGTAGGGGCAGATGCCCTGAGGTTTACCTTAGCTTACCTTGCCATTCAGGGAAGAGATATAAAGCTTTCTAAGGATAGGATAAAGACTTCCAGAAACTTTATGAATAAACTCTGGAATGCTGCACGATTTGTACTTTCCCAACTTGAAAACTACGACTACGATGCTGGCAGTTTGAAGCTGGATATTGCAGACAGGTGGATATTGAGTAGGCTGCAGAAGGCTATAGGTAGGGAAACAGAACTGCTGGAATCCTATAGTTTGGGGGAGGCAGTAAGGGTTGCGTATAATTTTGTGTGGAGGGAGTTTTGTGATTGGTATCTTGAAATTGCTAAGGTTACACTTTATGATTCCGATGACATACGGCGGGTTAACACAGTTAAAACTGTCTTGAGAGAGGTGTTAAAGAGTATCCTTAAGATGCTTCATCCCGTTGTGCCCTTTATTACAGAAGAGATATGGCATCATCTTGAAGATACAGGTGCTTCGATAGTAAGCGATTCTTGGCCTGTAGTAGATGAGAATCTTGTTAGTGATGATGTTGAAAAGAGCTTCGCTTCGTTTCAAGAGATGGTCAGAATGGTAAGGAATATTAGAGCAGAGATGTCTGTTCCACCCAATAGAGATGTTTCTGTGTACATAAAGACGGATGAAGATATATCAGCGTATATACCTTACTTAAAAAGGCTTGCGAGAATTGGAAATCTTTACTGGGGTGAGGATGTAAGCAGGCCTCCTCACTCTGCAGCTGGGGTAACGGCTGATGCGGAGGTATTTGTTGAATTAAGAGGGGTGGTTGATTTTGAAAAGGAATCGGCAAGGATAAGGAAGAACATCCAGAAAATGGAAAAAGAGTTGGCTACTATAGAAAAGAGGCTTAATAATAAAGGATTTCTTGAGAATGCTTCTCCTGAGGTTATAGAAGAGCACTGGAGCAGACTTAGGGATTTGGGTGAGAAGCTGAATAGATTGAGGGATAACTTGAATGCTATTAATGTGCAATAGTGATGATTCATCATACAAGAAGGCGTTAGATTACATATATTCTCTCCGTCCAAGAGGGGTAAAGTTTGGTCTGGATAATGAAAGGTACCTCTTGGAAAGACTTGATGTTGACTACAACAGAATACCTATATTTCACATAGCAGGTACAAACGGTAAGGGGTCGGTCTCTTCCTTTATAGCTTCTGCTTTGAGGAGTGCTGGCTATAAGGTTGGGCTTTATACTTCTCCTCACCTCAAGATATTTGGAGAAAGGATACGGGTAGGAGGATTCCCCCTTTCCGGCAATGAACTCTGTAGCTTGCTTAGTAAAATTATGCCTATTGTAGAGGATATGGATGAGAGAGGGATGAGGCCTACATTCTTTGAAGTTGTTACTGCTATGGCATTCCTCCACTTTCATACGGAGCAAGTGGATGTAGTAGTGCTTGAGGTCGGTATGGGAGGTAGACTCGATGCTACGAATGTGATAGATAGGTCCCTTGTTAGCGTTATAACTAATGTTGCTATCGATCACCAGGCATATCTTGGTTATACTATTAAGGAGATAGCGTATGAAAAGAGTGGTATAATAAAGCCCTATTGTCCTGTAGTCACTGGTTCTACCGAGGTTGATGCTTTGAATGTTATCACTGAGAAAGCAAAACGGGAGCACAGTCCACTTTATGTAGTGAATAGAGATTTCGGTTTTAAGGTAGTCGAGATGAAGCTGAAGGGTACTACATTTGATTATTATGATTCTGATGGCAGAGTAGAGAGGGTTCGACTTTCTATGCTGGGGTTTCACCAGGTAGTTAATGCAAGTGTTGCCCTGAAGGCAATTAGATCTCAATCTAACTTCAATGTAGGTGAAGATGCCCTGAGGAATGGTTTTGAAAGGGCATTTTGGCCTGGGAGGTTTGAAGTGGTGCAGTGTGACAAAAAGACCATTGTACTCGATGGCGCGCATAACTGTAACGGTGCTTCTGTTTTGGGGGATGCGCTTAACTTGTATTTTGATGAAGATATGGTACTTGTTGTGGGTATACTTGGGGATAAGGATGCAGAAGGTATGTTGAGGTACATAATGCCGTTTGTGAGGGATGTGGTGATTACAAAACCCAATTACTACAGGGCGATGGATGTTCAAAAGTTATACAGTGTTGTGAGTAAATTTCTCGATGAGGATAGGATACATTTGGTAGAGAATGTTTCGAATGCGGTAGAAAAGGCACTTTCTATGGATGCATCCCTTGTGTGCATAACGGGTTCCTTGTACACCGTTGGTGAAGCCAGGGCTTATCTTGAAGGTACTGGAATTATTAAGAGAGGTAGTTAACGGCAGAGTTGCTGCTTATGTGGTTGGTGGGGCAGTAAGAGATAACCTCATTGGTAAAGCAGTAGAGGATATAGATATATGTGTGCATAAATCAGATATCTCCCTCTTCGTACGGCTAATTTCCTCTTTTACAGGTGTAAAACCGGTGATCTTGGGTAGAGGAACTAAAGTGCTTTACATGTTCCTGGCCAGAGATATGCCGAGAATTGATGTTACCCTTATGGAAGGTGACATTTATTCAGATCTTATTAACCGTGACTTTACGATAAATGCTATGGCATTCGACATAAGAAATGGTGAGCTAATAGACCCCTTTAATGGCAAGGACGATGTGGATAGAAAGATTGTAAGGGCTGTATCTCCTCGTATTTTTGGAGTTGATCCTGTAAGAATCATTAGGATGTATAGATTTGCTGTTGCTCTTGGCTTTGACATAGATGATAGTACGAGAACACTGGCTCGAAAATCTGTAGATGGGCTTAAGCGGGTTTCTGCTGAGCGAGTAAGAGATGAACTCTTTAGGATTTTCTCTACGGATGTTTCTTGGGATGCTATCTCATTAATGAAAGAAGATGGTGTGTTAACGGAGTTGTTTCCTGTTGTGAAGTATATGGTGGGAGTGAAACAAGGAGGATATCATCACCTTGATGTTTGGGAACATTCTTTACTTTCACTGAGGATGTTGGAAGATGCTTTGGGAGATTTGCCATCTTCTTTGGGTTCGGATGTTAGGGAATATCTTTGTAGTGAGATATCCGGAGGAAGGTTTTTTTATCAGCTGCTGAAGTTAGCCACTCTGTTTCACGATGTAGGTAAACCGTTTACCAGGAAGGTGTTTCACGGGGATGTCCATTTTTGGAAACACCAATGTGTGGGCTCAGATATTATTCGCAAGATGGCTGAGAGGATGAGGCTTTCGAATGAGGAGCAAGCATTTCTTTCGAAGGTTGTGTATTGGCATATGTTTCCCATATACCTCTTAAAGCTTTATAAAAGAGGTGAAGATTACACTCAACACTTAGGGAGGTTTTTGACCAAGGTTCAGAGAGATGTCATTGGTATCTTCCTGCTTTCTTATGCCGATTTGCGGGCCTCGAGAGGAGTTTTATCTGGTCGGAGTGATCCTGATAGACTACTTGAGATAGCGCACTATGCTATAGATTATTACTTTAAAAGGGTGAGGGAGGTAAGTAGCAGGCCACCTTTACTTGATGGATGTGAGATAATGAAGGTTCTCGGTATTCCTCCGGGACCCATGGTTGGCGAGATAAAAGATAAGTTGCGGATGATGGAGGTAAGTGGTATTATAGATAGCAAAGATGAGGCTTTAAAGTGGTTAAGGGAAAACTACAGCGAAAGGGGTGGTTAGGTGTTAAGTAAACTTTTGGTTGACCCGGTCTTTCAGTTTGGGATCGTCCTCATACTTGCAATAGTGGGTGGGTATATTGCTAATAGGTTCAAGCTACCAAGAGTGAGTGGTTACTTACTTGTTGGTATACTTATAAGTCCTGGTGTTCTTGGCTTGGTTTCCCCAGAGTTTCTCCATGCTGGAAAGATAGTGACGAACTTTGCATTAGCTGTTATAACTTATTCTATAGGTGGTAGTTTGAGATGGGGTACCCTGAAGAAACTTGGTAAGAGGATCACGCTTATCACTTTCTTTGAGGCTGAAATAGCATTTATATGTGTTATACTTGCTGTTACTGGCTATTACTGGATGGTTGGGCATCCTTCTGGGACATTATTGGATTATTTCGCTATTGCTCTGCTGTTTGGTGCAGTTGCATCACCTACAGATCCGACGGCTACCCTCGCTGTTGTGCACGAATATAGAGCAAAGGGTAATTTTACATATACACTTTTGGGTGTAGCTGCTTCGGACGATGCTCTCGGTATAATGAATTACAGTATTGCTATTATTCTTTCTATGGCAATAATGAAGGGTGGACACCTTCATGGTGGTCAGCTGGTTTGGATGCCGTTGAAGACCATACTCCTCTCTATAGCCCTTGGTGTAACAGCGGGACTTCTGCTTGCCTTTACCGGTAAGAAGATAGAGGGGGCGGGAAGTGCTATTATATTGATAATAGGTGTTCTTTTCTTGGCTTTTGGGCTCTCCCACTACTTTGGCTTAGACGAATTGCTTACCACGATGAGTGTAGGGGCGACTGTGGTGAATAGTGGAGTTGATATGCGGAAGATGTTTGCAAATATTGAGCACTATTATGAAGAGATAGTGTTTGCTGTTTTCTTCGTTATAGCTGGTGCAGCTGTTAACCTGCATGTACTTTTGGGTAGTAGTCTTTTGGTTTTGGTGTTTGTAGCCTCTAGGGCAGCGGGTAAATTTGGTGGTGTTAGAATTGGAGCGTGGCTTTCTAGGGCACCTTTGAGTATAAAGAAATACCTTGGATTTGGCTTAATACCTCAAGGTGGCATAGTAGTGGGTCTTGCGTATCTGATGAGTCAAAAGCCTGAATTCTCCAGTTATTCTTCTGCGCTTCTTAATGTTACCTTAGGTGCCACTGCCATTCATGAGATATTGGGACCAATTTTCTCCAAGTATGCTATAGAGAAGTCAGGTGAAATCAAGGAAGGCGGTGAGTAGAGGATGAAGGTTTCCGAGGTATTAGGGATCATACCGGGATTGGAAGAAAGCGTCATAATAGATGAGAATGCCTCCTTGGAAGAGTTGGCTTCGGAAGTGGTGAAAAAAAAGGTTAAAAGAAATGCTTATGTGGTTGATAGCAGGGGTAGATTAGTAGGTTATGTACCGCTCAAGAAGCTGGCTAATACATTGCTTTTAGACTACCTTTCAAGCTCCAGTTACAGAGTGAGGCTTACTCGGAGGATAATAGATGCAATGACATCCGAGAAAGTCGGTGATATAACGATAAGAAGTGTTGTTAGTTGTAGGTTAGATGAGAGTGTAGAGGAAGTAATAAGGAGATTGCTCGAGATGGACATAGAAGAGATGCCAGTAGTGGATAAAGATGGTAAGATAGTTGCCCGTTTTGGTTTGACCAATATCCTTGAACTCTGGTTGAAAGAGAGGGAGAAACAGGGAGGTAAAGAAGGGGTAAAGGAAGAGGAGAGATAGAGATGAGCATAAAAGCCGTTGTCATGGCAGGAGGGTTTGGCACAAGAATGCAACCTCTTACTGTGAATGTGCCGAAACCTATGCTTAGGATCGGTAATAGACCGATCTTGGAGCATGTAGTTAACCTCTTGCGTAAACACGGAATACGCAAGCTTGTCTTCTTGTTGTACTATTATCCTGAGGTTGTAAAGGAATATTTTGGTGACGGAAGCAGGTTCGGTGTGGACATTGAGTATTTTGTGCCTACTCGGGACTTTGGCACAGCTGGTGCTGTGAGGTATGCCTCTGGTGTGCTTGATGATACTTTCATTGTGATAAGTGGTGATGTCGTTACCAATTTTGACCTCAGAAAGATAATAAAGTTTCATCAGGAAAGAAATTGTGTCGCTACTATTACTCTTACTCATGTAGAGGATCCTCTTCAGTTTGGCATTGTCATGATGGATGAGACTAATAGAATTGTGAGGTTTTTGGAAAAACCTGCTTGGGATGAGGTTTTTAGTAATACCATAAATACTGGCATATATGTACTTGAACCGGAGGTGTTGGATGTTATACCAAAAAACGAGCCTTTTGACTTCAGTAAAAACCTATTTCCGCACCTCTTGGAGAAAGGGGAATCACTTTGCGGATTTGTGAGCGATGGTTACTGGTATGATGTTGGTAATCCAGATATGTATCATAGAGTTAACATGGATGTCTTGAGTGGAGAGATAGACTTTCCGTTACCTGGTAGTGCGTTGAAATTTGGGGATTCTACGGTCTTTATGGAAGAGGGGGTTAAGATAGGCTCGGGAGTTGCTTTTCTTGGTAAGGTTGTTATCGGTAAAGGTAGTGAAATAAAGGATCAATCTTATGTAAGGAATGCGGTAATAGGTGAGAACTGTGTTGTTCACAGAGGTGCAATAGTTGGTGATAGTGTGGTATGGAATAATGTGCATGTTGGAGAGTACGCCCAGACAGAAGGTTGTGTTGTTTGCAATGGAGTGAAGATTGGTAAGGGTGCAGTTTTGCGTAAATCGGTTGTTATTGGCGATGGTGTAGTTGTTGGTGATGAGGCATATGTGAAGGAGGGTATAAAGGTTTGGCCCAATAGAGTAATAGAGAGCAATGCCATACTCAGCGACAATCTCGTTTGGATGGAGAGATGGAAGAAAAGTATATTTTCTGCTGGTAAGGTTCGTGGTATTACCAATGTAGAGCTTACGTCTGAGCTTTCTGCAAAGCTTGGGGTAGCTTATGGCACCGTTTTGCTCGGTGGTAATACTATAGCTGCTGGTAGGGATAGCCATAAGGCTTCAAGGGTATTGAAGCGCTCTTTTATTGGAGGGGTTGCTTCTACTGGTGTACACACTGTAGACTTTCATGGTCTTCCACTACCCGTCTTTAGGTATGGTATAACCAGTAAGGGGTTAAAGGGCGGGATCTACTTCAAGCAGGTGATAGATGACCCTCTTAGTACGGAAATTTTTTTTGTTGATAAAAATGGAATAGGAATACCCTCTTCTATGGAGAAGAGTATAGAAAGGGTATTTTTTAGAGAGGATTTTAGGAGGGCGCCTTACAGTATGCCGGGTAGTATAGCCCCTATGGATGATGTGGTTGGTAACTACCAGGTAGAACTGCTAAGGAGGGTGGATGCTGAGGCTATAAGAAATAGGCATTTTCGCTTGGTTGTTGATTACTCTCACGGAACGGTTTCGCCAACGCTCGCTCCCATCCTAAGGAGATTGAAATGTGATGTTATAAACATAGATGCCTATCCTGAAGATGAAAGCTTAATAAATCCAGATGCCTCAGAGAGGAGAGAAGGCTATTTTCGTAGCATTGTGGATACGCTTGATGTGGATATGGGGTTTTCTGTAGGTATATGGGGGGAGAAGCTCTCCCTGATGGATAAAGATGGCTATCTGTATCGTGGGGTAGACATGTTGGTTGTAATGGTGTATCTTGCATCGTTGGTGTATGACTCTGCCGTATTTGTTGTCCCTGCAATTGCACCTACACTGGTGGACGAAATTGCATCTTCTGGGGGCATAAGAGTGAAGAGGGAGAGGCACACCTCAAGAGCTTTGCTTCAGTCTTCTTTTGATGAGAATGTGGCGTTTGTTGGCAGCATGGATGGTAGGTTTGTCTTTACTGAGTTTCAGCATGCTTACGATGCTGTGTACTCGGCTGTGAAGATTATGGAGGTAATGGCATCTGTGGAGGTAGACCTGTCTGTTCTTAGGGACAAGCTTATGAGTAAGGTCTTTAAGCACATTACCATTCCCTGTGAGTGGAGGGAGAAAGGCAATGTAATGATGAGGGCAAGTGAGGAACTTAAAGGTGCTGGAAAAGTTTCTTTGCTTGATGGTGTGAAGGTGTGGTTAGATGATATGTGGATTGCACTTATACCAGATGATGCAAATCCCTTACTTCATATATATGCTGAAGGCGGAAACGAAACGAGATTGCTTTCTACCATTGAAGAGTTTAAAGAGAAAATATCTAACTGGAAAGAAGGGTGATTTGTGTGCTTTACTTGAACATTATTTGGCATATGCACCAGCCATGTTATGTAGATTTTCGTGATATGAGTGTGTTGTTTCCTTGGGTGTGGACACATGTAATTCATGATTATTACGAGATGCCGTTTATACTAAGAGGTTATCCTAACATAAGAGTTACATTCAATCTCGTACCCTCCTTACTCAAGCAGATAGAACTCTACAAAAATGCGGAGGTAAAAGACTTTTTTTGGTCATTTATCCGTAAGTTTCCCGCTGTTGATGAAAAAGAGAGGAGTACCTTTGTGAGACTGTGTTTCTCGATAGACGAGGATAGAATGATAAAACCATATACTAGGTTCTATTCTATAAAGCAGAAGTATGATAATGGGATGAGGCTCTCAGATGAAGATGTGTTTGATGCAGGAATCTGGTTTGTGATAGCTTGGATGCCTTCCAGAGTGAAGAAAGGCGATGAGCGTGTGGCCGAGATGATAGCAAGGGGTAAGGGTTTTACCCCTGAAGATGCTTCCTATTTAGAAGGTGTAGTTATGGACATGCTATCTAATGTAGTGGAACTTTATAGAGAACTTGAGCGGGTCTCCCAGATAGAGGTTTCTACTACTCCTTTTTATCACCCTATTTTACCTCTCATTATAGATTCGGACGTGGCATCCAAGTGTATGCCAGATGTGTCGCTTCCGTATCCTGCCTTTTCCTATAGGAAGGATGCAGCTACCCATGTGGAGAGTGCAATTGATTATTACAGGAGCGTGTTTGGTAAGTTGCCGGTAGGGATGTGGCCAGCAGAGGGTGGTGTCTCCGAAGAGGCGATTAACCTCTTGGGTGAGCGTGGAATAAGGTGGATAGCTACAGATGAGGAAATCTTGAGGAGAACCCTTCCAAACGGGGAGTTTACGAGAGATGACATTTATAAGCCTTACAGATTTGGTGATGTAATAATCTTCTTTAGGGACAGGGTATTGTCTGATCTTATAGGTTTTACTTACTCGAGGTGGGATTCTCCCGAGGATGCAGCAAGGGATTTTGTTGGAAGGTTGAACGAGCTTGATAGGACTTTGTGTAGGGATGATGCTGTTGTAACCGTTGTCCTTGATGGCGAGAATCCATGGGAGTATTACCCGGATGGGGGTGCAAGATTTTTAAATGCCCTTTATACTGGGCTTTCTTCTTCTAACAATATATTTACTATATTGCCTTCTGAATATATGGCTGAGCATGAGTGCACGAATGTGCTTAACTCTATTTATCCTGGTTCCTGGGTGGATGGTAACTTTTCTACATGGATAGGTGAGGATGAAAAGAACAGGGCATGGAGACTTCTCGGATCAACGAGGCAGTTTGTTGAGGAGTCATTGAAACCTGTGCCACAGGAGGCGTGGAGGAGTGTGTACATAGCAGAGGGGAGTGATTGGTTTTGGTGGTTTGGAGGAACGCATTTTACATTGTGGCATAGGGAGTTCGATGAGCTTTTTAGATCTAACCTTATCTCTGTTTACGAGAGCATGAAACATGAGCCGCCTCCAGAACTCTTTTTGCCGGTAAAGATTAGTGTCCCTGAGTTTATGAAGAAGCCGGTATCTTTTATATATCCGGATATAAATGGCAGAGTTGATAGTTATATAGAATGGCTTGGTGCTGGTGAGTTTAATGTTAGAAATGAACTGACATCTATGGCCTTTGGCTACAAATTTGTTACAACTGTTTTCCTTGGCTTCAACAAAGATAGGCTCTTTGTAATGCTTAAAGGAGTTTTGCCCTATGGCGATATTCAGGAAGAGGTTTTGATAAAAGTTTATTTCATGATAGGAGAGAGGAGCTATCTTTTGCCTTTTAGCCTTAAGGGTAGTATGAATGGTTACCTTCTTTATGCTTGCAATGACAGTTGTGACGATGCTGTTGGTAATGCTGATGTCTCGGTGGATAGAGTCGTGGAACTTGGAGTTGATTGGAAGACACTGGATGCTAAGAGCGGTGAGAAGCTTGAAGTTGTAGTTGTTGTGGTAGATAGGGCAGGTAGGGTACTTGAAAGGGTACCAAGAAGTGGAGCTATTGCTATTGATGTACCTGATGAGGAGTTTGAAGAAAGGAATTGGTTCGTGTAATGATACTATTATTTGGTATACACTGTCACCAGCCTGTTGGCAACTTTGAGTTTGTGTTTGAGGATGTATACAATAGATCTTATAAGCCATTTATCTACGAGGCACATCAGCATTCTGCCTTTAAGTTTGCGTTGCACTTTACAGGTGTCCTGTGGGAATGGCTTGTAGCTAAACACCCGGATTTTGTCTCTTTAATTAAGGAAATGGTGCAAAGAGGTCAGGTTGAGTTACTCTCTGGTGCTTATTACGAGGCAGTATTGGGTAAGATATCTTCGAGGGATAGGAGACTTCAAATAACGAAGTTGAGTAACCTTATTGAGGAGGTGTTTGGAGTTAAGCCTTTGGGCATGTGGTTAGCGGAGAGGGTGTGGAGTCCAGACATCGTGGGAGATGTGGTGTCTTCAGGAATAAAGTATACGCTGGTTGATGATTATCACTTTGTTGCTGCTGGTTTTGATGTGGAGGAGCTCAAAGGCTACTATCTCACGGAGCATGATGGTGATACACTTGCGATATTTCCCATAAGCAAGAGGCTTAGGTATTATATTCCGTTTAAGCCAGTGGATGAGGTACTCTCGTATATGGAGGAGGAGGCAGGGGAAACGGTTCTCTCTTTCTTTGATGATGGAGAAAAGTTTGGTGCGTGGCCATCTACATATGAATGGATATATGATAGAGGTTGGTTAGCTTCTTTTATGGAGGGTATCACCAAATCCAGAGATATCTCACTTGAGCATTTTTCCGATTATTTAGCAAGTAACAAACCTGCAGGGAGATGTTACCTTCCGATGGCCTCTTATTTCGAAATGGGAAAGTGGTCCTTGCCACCAGATAGGCAGATAGAGTTCGATAGAGCAGGAAAGTTGCTTACGGCTTCTGATATGGACAGTTATGCACTTTTAAGAGGGGGTGTATGGGATAACTTCCTAATAAGATATCCTGAATCTAACTGGATGCATAAGAGGGTTTTAGGTCTCAGTAAATCATGTAAGAGTGATAGTTCTGCCATGGATTATGTTCTCCGGGCAGAGTGTAATGATCCGTATTGGCACGGTGTGTTTGGGGGGATATATCTTCCTCACCTTAGGCATGCCGTGTACGAGAATATTATTACTGCGGAGAATAAGTTAGGGGTGAGTGATGGTATAGAAGTTGGGGATGTGGATATAGATGGTGATGATGAAGTGAGGCTTTCTAATGGAAGGTTCTTGCTTTATGTCAAGCCGTTCGACGGTGGTAGTGTAGTCGAGTTTGATGATTTGAGGGATGGCTTTAATTACTTGGATACTGTTTCTCGGCGGTTTGAGAGCTATCATGTTGTTGAGGCTGGAGAGGGAGATTCGGAGGGCAATGCGATAGAGTCTATTCATTCGGTTAAAAGATTGACAGATACCAGTGAGCTGTACTATGATAAATATCTGAGATATAGTTTTAGAGACCACTTGCTGAAGGAACTGCCTTTGTTAGAAGACCTTTATGCCTCCAGAGTGGACTCCATTAGCAATAGGGAATATGAATTTTATGTTTTGGACTCCTCTTTAGTTTTGTGGTCTTTCTACGAAGATGGAAGGCTCCTGGTGAAGAAGTCCTACTCACTAAAAGAGGATGGATTGGAAGTTGGATATGTGCTTCGAAATATAGGTGGTAGTGAGGTTGAATTTTGGTTTGCCAGTGAGATAAACTTGGCTTTGCCGGAGCTTGACGATGTGTATCTATATTCTGGAAAGACACGGTGGGGGGTAGGTGTGGGAAATTCTCTGCGTGAAGTTGATGGGCTTTCCGTTAAAGGGAAAGATTTTTCGATAGATTTGCTGACGAGTGAGAGATTAAATATGTTTTACTGCCCTGTTTATACAGTTTTTCGCACTGAATATGGGTTTGACAGGGTGTTTCAGGAGGCGTGCGTGTGGGTGATCATATATGTTGAGCTTGGCAGCGGCAAGATGCATGCTTTTGATATTTCTGTAAAGATACCTTAAGGGGGGATTTTGGGAATGCCAGAACTCAGATATGACCCTATAAAAACGATGTGGGTGATAATATCTACAGAGCGGGCGAAGAGGCCTACTGATTTTGAACCTGCTGTGGCAGTTGAGGATCGTAGTAAGTTCTGTCCTTTTGACTACGGTAATGAGGACAAGACGCCGCCGGAAGTGTTTGCAATAAGGAAACCAGGGACGGCACCTGATACACCGGGATGGGATGTTAGGGTGATACCAAATAAGTTTCCTGCTTTGAGAATCGAAGGCGAACTTAACAGAGAGGGTGTGGGTATATACGATAGGATGAACGGAGTGGGGGCACATGAAGTAATAGTTGAGACGCCAGAACATGGTCCATCTCTTGCAGACCTCTCTGTGGATCACATAGCGAAGGTGTTAAAAGCTTACAAGGAGAGGCTTATAAGTCTGAGGAAGGACACGAGGTTTAGGTACATACTGATATTTAAGAATTATGGGAAAAGAGCTGGAGCTTCTTTGTCTCACACGCACAGTCAGCTTATAGCAACTCCTATTACTCCGAAGTTTGTACGAGAGCAGCTAAATGTCGCTAAAGACTACTTTTCCCGCAAAGAAAGGTGTATATTTTGTGATATAATAAGAGATGAGATGAGATTTAAAGAGAGGATCGTAAAGATACATGATAGGTACATCGTCTTTGCACCTTTTGCGTCTAGTTTCCCGTTTGAAATGAGGTTTTATCCCAGGTATCACTCCCATGACTTTGCTGCAGTGCCTGATGAAGAATTACCAGAGCTTGCCTATGCGTTGAAGGATATGTTGCTGAGATTGAAAGTAGTCCTGAATAATCCTCCCTATAACTTTGTACTTATAACTGCACCTTCCACTGCACCGAGACCCGGGAAGCCGTCGTACTGGGGGACACTGCAATATGATTTCCACTGGCATATAGAGTTGATACCAAGGGTTACTACTATTGCAGGGTTTGAGTGGGGTACTGGATTTTACATCAATCCAACACCGCCAGAGGAGGCAGCAAAGTACCTTAGGGAGGCAGATGTAAAGATATGAGCAGAGATTTCTTTTTTGTTTTGCATTCTCATATACCATATGTATTGGGACATGGGACGTGGCCCCATGGAGTGAACTGGCTTTACGAAGTTGCAGCAGAGAGTTATATACCGTTGATTCGTATGTTTGAGAGACAGGCTCAAAAAGGCAGGAGAGGTCTTTCTGCTGTGAGTGTAACGCCTGTATTAGCTGAGCAGTTGAGTAGCAATACTTTTAGGATTGGTTTTAGGAGGTATCTCAATGAGAGGATAAATGCGGCTGTGGAGGATATTGAGTACTTCTCGAGTGTGGGAAACCGGAAGCTGGAGGATATGGCAACTTATTGGAGAGATTTTTACTCTGAGAAGCTCCAGTACTTTGATAGTATAGGTGGTGATATACTCAGTCGATTTTCTTACTTGCAAGATGAGGGGGTTATAGAGATAATTACTTCTGCTGCAACACATGGCTATCTCCCTCTGTTGAAATACGATGAAGATGTGAATGCACAAGTAAAGAAAGGTGTAGAAACTTACGAGAGGTACTTCAACAGGCAACCAAAGGGGTTTTGGTTGCCTGAATGTGCATATAGACCCGGATATAAGTGGTCTCCGCCTGTTGGGAGGGGTGAAATAACTAATAGACTTGGGATAGAGGAGATACTTAGTAAGCATGGTATAAAGTATTTCTTCGTTGATACACATCTGTTGAAGGGTGGTAGAGCAGTTGGTACTTACATTGACAGATTTGAGGGCTTAAGGCTCTTGTGGGATAGGATAGCTAAGGAACACGAAGTTGAGAGCAGGCAACTTTCACCGTACCAGCCTTACTATGTTGCCTCTTCTTCAGTTGCGTTTTTTACGAGAGATCCTGTTACTGCCTTGCAGGTTTGGAGTGGTAAACATGGATATCCGGGGGACCCAAATTATCTTGAGTTTCACAAGAAGAGATTCCCCAGTGGGTTGAGGTACTGGCGTGTCACCGGGGCGGATGTGGACTTAGGTGGTAAAGATGCGTATGATAGGCACAAGGTTGATAATGTCTTAAATGTCCATGCAGACCACTTTGTATCGCTCTTGAGAGATACATTCAAAGACACAGATGCTGGAGTTGTGGTTGCCATGTATGATACTGAGCTTTTTGGTCACTGGTGGTTTGAGGGTGTGCAGTGGATTGAAAAGGTGTTTGACAGAGTGTTTGATTATCAAGGTATATCTGCTACTATCCCTGCTCGTTACATAGAGGAGAATCCACCTGTAGATGTGGTCTCTTTACCTGAAGGTTCTTGGGGTGAGGGTGGTTTTCACTACGTGTGGCTGAATGAATGGACATCTTGGGTGTGGGAGAGGATATACGAAGCAGAAGATGTGGTGAGACAGAGGATCCCGAGTGCAGAAAAGTTTTATTGCAACATGAATACGAAGGTGGTCTTTAATCAGATGTTGCGGGAGCTACTGTTGCTTGAATCCTCCGATTGGCCGTTTCTTATAACTACATGGAGTGCCCGAGATTATGCAGAGAGACGGGCGGCTTACCACTACGATAATGTTGTTAAACTGGCAAAGGTTTTGGATAGGTTTGATGCCAATGGGGTTATAGATCAAGAGGATATGAGTTTTTGTAGGGAAGTCCTTTCGAGAGATGAGATTTTCAGCGATGTAGATGTTGGATTATGGAAGATAGAGGAGGTATAAAGTTTGAACATTGTTGTTGTGTCGTCAGAGATGGCTCCTTTTGTCAAGAGAGGTGGGCTTGCGGATGTAGTTGGTTCTTTATCGAAGGTTTTGGTACGAAGGGGTCATACGGTTAGTGTGTTTGTCCCATTTTACAGGGTAGTAGATAGGAGTAGGTATGAGTTTGAGGAGAGTTTGCCTCCTGTGGATGTGTGGGTTGACGGTAGTTCCAGGATAGCGAGATTTTTTCATTTAGATTATGAGGGAGTGAGCGTATATTTTGTTGATAATCCTCACTACTTTGATAGAGAAGAAGTTTATTCCACGCCGGAGGGTGATTACCCAGATAATGCTCAGAGGTTTGGGTTTTTCTCACTTGCAGTTGTGAAAGTTATTGCATCAAATACCTGGAATGTTGATGTTGTTCATTGTAATGATTGGGAAACCGCTCTCGTTCCTGTCTTTTTGAAACGAATATATGGTAAAAAAATGCCAGTTCTTCTTACCATACACAACCTTGCCTATCAGGGTATCTTCCCAAAGGATGTGCTACCGAGGCTTGGACTTCCTTGGGATCTTTTTACCGTGGATATGCTTGAATTTTATGGCAATATCAATTTATTAAAAGGTGGAATTGTGTTTTCTGATGTTATAAATACCGTGAGTCCTACATATAGTAAAGAAATTCAGGAACCTGCATATGGATTTGGTTTGGATGGTGTGTTGCGTTCTCGCAGGGATGACCTCTACGGTATCTTGAATGGTATAGATGTGGAATTCTGGAATCCTGAAAATGACAAGAGTATATACAGGAAGTATAGTGTTGACACGCTTGAAGGAAAAGCATGGAACAAGCTCAAGCTTCAGGAGGAGGTGGGACTGGAGGTAGGTGACGATATACCTTTAGTGGGTTGGATTTCGAGACTTGTTGACCAAAAGGGACTTGACTTGTTTGCCGTAATTGTGGATGAGTTGCTGGCTAATAGAATCGGTGTGGTAGTTCTTGGCAGTGGTGAAGAGAGGTATCAAAATATGATGTTAGACCTTTCTAACAGATATGAGGGTAAGTTTGCTGTTAAGATAGGTTTTGACCCGGTGCTTGCAAACAGGATATATGCAGCAAGTGATATATTCCTTATGCCTTCCAAGTTTGAGCCATGTGGTTTAGGGCAAATGATAGCCCTGAGATACGGAAGTATACCTGTTGTGCACAAGACAGGTGGGCTTGCAGATACTGTTGTGGATTACACGGAAAGTCCCTCCAGCGGCAATGGTTTTGTGTTTGAGGAGTATAAGGCTTCAGCTTTTATGGATGCTCTTCGGAGGGCTTTGTCCCTTTACGGTGATAAGGAAGCCTGGGAAGAGTTGGTTAAGAGGGCTATGTCTCTTGACTTTTCGTGGGATAAGTCAGCGGGTATGTATGAGGAGCTTTATTCCAAGGCAAAGGCAAAGATTTCTTAAAGGGGGTGTCTCTGTATGAGGAGGTATGTTATCGCTGTTGTCATCTTTTCGCTGGTTCTTGCCTTCGTACCACAGGTGGTTATGGCAAGATCTGGGCTCTTAGTATTTGTGGAGACTAATGATCTTCAGAGTCAGGTGATGCCATTTAAGGCAAGGATTGGTGGGAAGAAGATGATGGTAGGGGGGCTGGCGAGGGTCGCTACAGTGGTAAAAGAGATGAGGAAACTCTATGGGGACAAGTTGGTTGTGGTGTCTGGTGGAGATGACCTTATGGGTCCGTTTTACCTCGCGTTTCATGGAGTACCCGAATACGAAGCGATGGACCTGGTTGGTTATGATGTGGTTACACCTGGAAATCACGAATTCGACCTTGGACCAAAGGTATATGCAGAGGCCTTGAAACATGCAAGGTTTGCAGTGATAAGCACTAATATGGAGTTGGATTACCCACCGTTTATAGGGAGAATACATAAGTACAGGATACTGAAGGTTGGCGGATTGAAGGTAGGTTTTTTTGGTCTTATGGCGCCAGAACTACCTACTATCAGCAATGTTGGAGATAGCGTGAAGGTGAAGACTGACCTCGTTAAAGTTGCTCGGGATGCAGTTAAGCTTTTGAAAAAACGGGGTGCAGATGTAGTGATTGCAGTAACGCACATAGGTATTGAAAGGGACATTATGTTGGCAAAGCATGTAAGTGGAATAGCAGCTATACTGGGTGGACATAGTCATACAGTTGTTAGAGATTTCCATGTGGTTACTGGCCCTGGAGGGTGGAAAACAGTAGTGGTTCAAGCTGGTGCGAGGGCAATGTATGCAGGAAGGTTGTACCTACCGATTAAAGATGGTAGGCCCGTTATAGACAAGACAGTGTGGGATCTGGTGCTTCTGGATAAGCGTATAAAAGAAGATCCAACAGTTATGGCTTACCTCAAACCTTTTGTTGCAGAGATGAAGAAAAAGATGTCAACACCTGTGGGTGTTAGCAAGGTTCCCCTTGATGCAAGGAAAAAATCTGTTAGAAGGAAAGAGGCAAATATAGGAGATTTCTTTGCTGATGCTATGAGGTGGAAATTTGATGCGGATATAGCGCTTACTAATGGTGGGGGAATAAGAGGGGATAGAATATACCCTGCAGGAAAGATTTCTTACGCTACCCTGTTAGCATTGCATCCATTTGGTAACACAGTTGTTGTGTTTAAGCTTAAAGGCTCTGATATCCTAAAAATACTGGAGATATCTGCATCTGCGGTACCTTATCCTGGAGACCACTACAGTGGAACGAATAGGACACCTACGGGTGGTTTCTTGCAGGTCTCTGGTATAAAGGTTGTTTACGACCTCAGGAAGAAGCCGACGCTTATTTCTCCTAATGGAAAGCTGATCTCTTGGGGACATAGGGTAGTGAAAGTGGAAGTAAAGACGAAAACAGGTTGGAAGCCGCTTTTGCCTAACAAGGTGTATAAGGTGGTTACGAATAGTTGGCTTGCACATGGTGGAGATAAGTACTTCGTCTTCAAGTCTAAAAAGGGTTATGACACTACGGTTACGCTACCAGATGTGCTCTATGCTTATATAAAACACCTTGGCGGAAGTATAGCACCTAAGGTTGATGGGAGAATAGTAATAGAAAAGTGATCAAACGGCTACAGCCCTTAAAAGGCTGTAGCCGTTTAGCACACTTAGTACTGGTTTGGAGATACCTCACCAGAAAGATATCTTATTGTGTTTTCAGCAAGGGAGAGCATTTCGTTTTCCCCGGGGACGATGTAGATGGGAGCGATAAACTCCACTCTCTCTTTAATCCAGGTGGTAAACCTCTCTGAGTTTGCCATACCGCCAGTTAGAACTATACAATCTGCCTTTCCCTTTAAGACCGTTGCTGCTGCACCAATCTCTTTTGCGACTTGGTAGGCCATGGCTTCGTATACCAGAGCAGCATATTTGTCCCCATTTTTGATTCTTCTTTCTACTTCGAGGGCGTTGTTTGTTCCCAAGTAGGACATGAGGCCGCCTTTCCCTCTTATCTTTATTAGCATGTCTTTTATTGTGTACTTTCCTGAGAAGCACATTTTCACTAAGTCACCTACAGAGAGGCCTCCGGAACTCTCGGGGGAAAACGGACCATCACCATCTAAGGCGTTATTTACATCTATTACTTTTCCGTTTTTGTGTGCGCCTACGGAGATCCCGCCTCCAAGGTGAACAACTATCATGTTTAGTTCTTCATATCTTCTATTTAGCCTCTTTGAGACCAGTCTTGCTGCCCGCTTTTGATTGAGTGCGTGGTATTTGCTTATCCTTTTAATCTCCTTTATGCCGGAGAATCTGGCCAATTCACAGAGTTCGTCTGATACTGGTGGGTCGGCGATTATGACCGGTATTCCAGCTTCCTTGCCCAGTTCGTAAGCTATGACATTTCCTACGTTTGTGGGGTGTATTCCGTACTTTTCACTTTGTATGTCCTTTATCATCTTTTCGTTCAGGAGATAGATCCCACTTGGTGTGGGTTTCATCACTCCTCCTCGACAGGATATGGCATCAAAGTCCGTCAGTTTGTATCCGTTATCTTTAAGTATCCTCCTGATTATTGATTTTCTGAATTCCTTCTGGTCCCATATTTGTTGAAACTTGGACAGTTCTTCTGGTGAGTGTTTCACGGACACTTTTAGTTGTTCGTCAAGATTGGAATAAATTGCTACCTTTGTTGAAGTGGACCCCATGTTTAGGATAAGTATTTTATACGGCATTTTTGCATTCCCCTTAGTTTATTTTTACTTCTGGTGACTCCCCAGTTATTTCGCTGAAGCGTTTTATGACTCTTGTTTGGAGTTCTTCTATTTGTTGCTCAGAAAGGTTCTTGAATCTATCTTGCATATTCAGATACTCTTTTAGTGGTCTTAACTTTTTAGGTTTGTAGTTGATCGTCGTCTTGCCACCTTCGTATTCGTAAAGTATCCAGCAACCGGTTTGTACAGCCAATCTTGCCATTTCGATGGTCTTTGATGGGTCGTAGCCCCAACCTGTAGGACAGGGACTCTGTATGTGAATGAGGGAAGTCCCTTCTGTTTTCATGGCTTTTAGGATTTTTCTTTGTAAGTCTCTGATGTTGTGCACGGAAGCGGAAGCTGCATAAGGGATTTTGTGTGCAATGGCTATTTGTAGAATGTCTTTTCTGTCTCTGGTTTTTCCTTTTGGGGTGGTGGTAGTGCTTGCATACATAGGTGTTGAACCACTTCTCTGTATGCCTGTATTCATGTATGCTTCGTTGTCGTAGCATATGTACAGTATTTTGTCGTTTCTCTCTATGGCGCCGGATAGTGATTGGATACCTATGTCCACTGTTGCTCCGTCACCTGCAAGTACCAGAACAGTTGTTTTGTAATTTTCCTTGATGTTTAATGCAGCTCTTATGCCTGCAGCAAACGCCGCTGAGTTCTCCAGATTGCATAGAAATCCAGGTATCTTCAGCGCTGTCCTGTTTCCTACACCTGCAAATGAAGCAGCACACCCTGGAGGAATTACGACGATGGTGTTTTCACCTAATACTTCAGTAACTTTTCTGACTATCAGCTCAAGTGCGCAGCCGGCACATGTGCTAACACCGTGGGAAACAATACCCTTAGATTGATGTCTGATTTCATACATACTCTGTTACCTCCCTGATGCTTAAGGCATCTTTTCTTAGGTCTATCCACTGAGTATGGCTTTTCCTTACTCCTTCAGCAATGCTCAATAACTCATCAAAGATACTTTCTATGGTATCTTCAGAGATATCTCTACCTCCTAGTCCCCCTATGTAGGATCTGACATCACAGTTGCTTTTCTTCAGAGCTGCTGTTACCTCACACCAGACAGGTCCTCCATCTCCTCCTAATCCTGCACTTCTGTCGAGTATGCCTATGACTTTTTTGTCTTTTAGCATCTTGCTTATGCTTTCAGCAGGGAATGGTCTAAATACGGTTATCTTCGCTACCCCTACTTTTTTCCCCTCCATGCGGAACTTGTTTACCACATACTTTGCAGTGCCACTCATAGAACCTATTGTGACTAATACTACGTCTGCATCTCTGGTCTGATATCCTTCTACTAAAGAATATCTTCTACCAAATCTTGCATGAAATTCCTCTTGAACTTCTGCAATGACTTTTAGGGCATTGTCCATGGCTACCTTTTGTTGGTATCTCATTTCCGTAAACTCATTTGGTAGCGTTACATTGCATAGGAACATAGGGTTGGCTGGGTCTAATCGAGCATTTAGAGGTGTATATTGGCCTATGAATTGATCTACCTCATTTTGGTCTGGAACATCTACCTTTTGCATTGAGTGTGAGAGAAAGAATCCGTCTAAGCAGACCATAGCCGGTAGTAAGACATCTTTGTGCTCTGCTATCTTGTAAGCCATGATTTGGATATCTAAGACTTCTTGGACATTCTCAGAATAGAATTGCATCCATCCCATATCTCTTTGAGCCATAGCGTCTCCATGGTCACACCACAGTGTCCATGGTCCTGCTATACCTCTATTGACTACGGCCATCACAAGAGGGACTCTATTTCCTGAAGTCATTCCGAGTACTTCATGCATTAGAGCTAATCCGTTTGATGCAGTGGCAGTGCCAGCTCTGGCACCTGTGAGTTCGGCAGCTGTTGCCGCTGATAGGGCTGTATGCTCAGATTCAACGGGGAGGTACTCTGCTTTTAGCTCACCTTTGGCTACCATCTCAGAAAGTATCTCTGAGATGGGGCTTTGAGGAGTAATAGGATAGGCTGCTATTACCTCGACCCTTGCCAGTTTCATGGCTTCGGCTACTGCTGCGTTTCCATCTAACATCTTGAATACCATTTACACAGCACCTCCTTCGGGGACCATTTTGATACAGCCTTGAGGACACTCATTGGCACATATTCCACATCCTTTACAGTAGGTTAAATCTATTATTATACATTCTTTTTGGTTGCGGTTGATGGTGATTACTTCTCCGGGACAGAACATTTCACATATCCCACACTTAATACACTCTGAGTAGTTTATAACAGGTCTTTCCAACCTCCATGTCCCTGTTTTCTCGCTGTCGAAGATTGTGGCAACCGGACCGTATATTCTATGCCTTGTTGGTTTGTCTGTATGCCTCTTCTGCAGCTTTTGCATTTACCTCACCTGCCTTGCCTTTGAATTTGTCTTTTATAGCCGCCTTTATTGATTCGATTGTGACGATTTTGGTAGCAGCAAGAGTACCCAGCATAGAAGTGTTTGGTATGCCTTTACCAGTGTTTTCGATGGCGATTCTGGTGCCGTTTGCGTAGTATATACTGCCGAAGCCGTACTTTTTGTATGATTTGAGGATATCGGGATCATCGGTATTGAGGATAAGTATGGTATCTTTGCTTATCCCTTCAGTAATGTCTATGTTTCTTTGGATTACTCGGTGATCTATCACGACAACTATGTCTGGGTTGTACACGAAGGAGTTTAGCAGTACAGGATTAGTATCTGTGATAACGCTTGTTGTAACAGGTGCTCCTCTTCTTTCGTAACCGTATGAGGGAACGGTAATAGCGTATTTGCCTTCGTACAGTGAGATTGCGGTAGCAAACAGTTTAGCAGCTGTTACCACCCCTTGTCCTCCTAATCCGTAGAACTTTAGTCTCAGCATGATTCGATTCATCTCCTTATCTTCTGAACTTTAGGTTCTTTGTGGACTGGTTTGTGGTTGTTTGCTTTTCTATAGCGTGATGCTTGAGGAGATTTGGTGAGCGATTGTTGTTACTTCTTTGATGTGTTCCTTCTTGCGTTTTTTTAGTCTTGTTGCAGGGCCGGAAATACTGATAGCAGCAATAACATCTCCTTTGTGATCTTTTATAGGTGCACTGATACACATTAATCCTTCTTCTGTTTCTTCGTTGTCAATGCTATAACCCTGCCTTTTAATGGTTTTGATTTCCTCTTTTAGTTTTTCTGCATTAGTGATTGTGGCTGGTGTGAATCTCTTTAACTCTGTTTCCTTTAAATATCTTTCCAGTTCTTCTTCGGAGATACCAGATAGTAATACCTTGCCAGTGGCACTGCAATAAGCGGGTAGTCTTGCTCCGACAGCAGAACTCATCTGTATCGTTTTTGGGCTTTCGATCTTTTCTATGAATGTTGACATGTTGTCGTACAGTACGGCAAGGTGTGCAGTTTCTCCAGTTTTTTCCATTAGTTTCTTCAGGTAGGGGCGTACCTCTTGAATTAGGTTTGAACTCTTTCTCATTGCAGCACTGAGAGTTAATATCTTGTAGCCGAGCCTGTAGCGGTGAGTATCTTCGTTTTTTACAAGGTAACCTCGTACCCACAGTGTATAGGCAATCCTGTAAGTACTGCTCTTTGATAGTTTTAACTTTTCTGCTATTTCCGGGACGCTTAGTTCATGATTGCCTTCTTCGAAGCACTCCAAGAGAGCCAGTGCGTTGTCCACTGAATTGAGCACATACTCCCTATTAATCTCTTGTTTTGTTTCTTTTTTCATCTGCTTCACCTTAATTCTATATGTGAAATTTCAATTCTCTATATAAATTATAAGACTTGATGGGATTGCTGTCAAGGGTGTGTAGGGCAATTGAGGTTCTTAGGACAGGTAAATTTCTACCTTGACAATCATGTCTCGTCGTGGTAAATTATCACCTGATACTATTAGTAGGTGGTAATAAATTGTAGGAGGGTTTGTTGTGGCATATAGTCGTGTCAGGCGTAAGGAGAGCGCATTAAAGAGGTTACTTGATGAAAACCCTCTGTATACGGATAGGGACTTGGCGGAAGAGTTGGGGGTTAGCGTAGCTACTGTGAGGTTGTATCGCTCTCGTCTTGGTATTCCAGAACTCAGACAGAGACTTAAAGACCTTGCGTCTGCGGCACATAAGAGGCTTAAGTCTCTGGAGGAGGAGGAGCTCATTGGTGAACTGGTAGATTTAGAGCCGAATGTCAGGGGGATCTCTATCCTTGAGACGACGCCGGAGATGGTGTTGAGCAAGAGCAATGTGGTAGGAGCAGAGTACATCTTTGCACAGGCAAATTCTCTTGCTATAGCGCTTATAGAGGCAGATGTGGTGGTGACTGGGTCTGCAAGGGTTAGATATAAGGGGACGGTCACGGGTGGTGAGAGGCTTATAGCGAAGGCAAGGGTAGCTAAGAAGAAGGGTAATAAGTATCTCGTTTCCGTCCACACGAGAGTTGGTAATAGGGAAGTGTTTGTTGGTAGGTTTATTGTTGTATCGTTGATGGCTTTTTCCAACGATGGAGGAGGCGAATACAATGCGAATAGCGGTTGATGCTATGGGGGGAGATTATGCTCCTTTTGAGGTTGTAAAGGGAGCTCTTTGGGCATCGGAGGAGCTTGGTGATGAGGTTGTGTTGGTGGGTGTCGAGGATAAAGTCAGGGAGATATTAGACAGCCTTGAAGGGGATAAAAAGTTTATAGATGTAGTGGATGCCAGAGATGTGGTTTCTATGGACGAAAAGCCAACGCAGGCGTTGAAAAGAGAGGACTCCTCTATTTCTAAGGGTCTTTCGATGCTGAAAAGAGGTGATGTGCAGGCATTTGTTTCTGCTGGTAATACCGGTGCTGTTTCAGCTACTGCACTGATGAAGATAGGTAGAATAAAGGGTGTCTTGAGGCCTGCTCTTGGTGTGTTGATGCCCACATTGAAGGGTAGGTCTCTGCTTATAGATGTTGGTGCCAATGTGGATTGCAAACCTGAGTATTTGGTTCAGTTTGCGATAATGGGGACTGTTTATATGGAGACAATCCTGCATAAGGAGAGACCCTCTGTAGGACTTCTTACCATAGGGTCGGAAGAAAAGAAAGGCAACAAGCTGGTCCTTGATACGTATCCGCTATTGAAGGAAGCACCTGTTAACTTTATAGGGAATATAGAGGGTGGAGATGTTCCGGCGGGTGCTGCGGATATAGTGGTATGTGATGGGTTTGTTGGCAATATTATGCTCAAGTTTATAGAGGGTGTTGCAGAAGGATTGTATAAATTGCTTCAGGAGGAAATATCCTATAGGTTCTGGCCGAAGATAGGCATGATATTTATGCTTCCAATGCTGAAAGACCTTTGGAAGGATTTTAACTATGAGGAGTATGGTGGAGTTCCTTTGTTGGGCATAAATGGAGTTGTAGTCATAGCGCATGGAAAGTCTAAGGCACTTGCTATAAGTAATGCTGTGAAGGTGGCAAAGTACTTCCATGAGCAGGGTGGAGTTGAGAAGATAGGTAGAAGACTTTCGGAAGGAGATGGTAATTGATGTTGACATTTCCGAGAAGAGTGGGAATAGTTGCAACAGGTTCTTATCTACCTGAAAAGGTGCTTACTAATGCTGACTTGGAGAAAATGGTGGATACCTCTGATGAGTGGATAACTACGCGTTCCGGGATAAAGGAGAGGAGGATTGCGTCTGAGAATGAAGTCTCTTCCACTATGTCTGCAGAAGCTGCGAGCAAGGCGCTCCAGATGGCTGGTATGAAACCCGATGATATAGATGCTATAATTGTGGGGACGAATTCACCAGATACCCTCTTTCCTGCTACAGCCTGTAGGGTACAGGCACTCCTTGGGATGAAGAAGCGTGCAGCAGCATTCGACTTACAGGCTGGCTGTACTGGTAGTGTTTATGCAATGGCAGTAGCTGCTCAAGCAATAGCTACTGGAATGTGGGATAATGTCCTCGTTATAGGGGTTGAGACACTGTCCAGAGTTATAAATTGGGAGGACAGGAATACCTGTGTGCTCTTTGGTGACGGTGCTGGTGCGGTGATTATGAAGCCAGTGGAGGAAGGTGGAATAATCACAGTTGATTTGAGAGCAGATGGTCATTTTGCGGATCTTATAGAGCTTCCTGCAGGGCTTGCTAAGATGCCTGCGTCTGAGGAGACACTCAGAAAGAAAAAGCACTTTGTCTTTATGAAAGGTAACGATGTGTTTAAGTTTACCTTGAAAGAGATCCCTCCATTTCTGAATGAGGTCATAAAGGGTGCCAATTTGGAGATAGATGATATAAACTGGTTTATATTTCACCAGGCAAACATTAGGATAATAGATAGTGTGGCTAAAAGGTTAAAGATAAAGGAGATGGACAGAGTTGTGGTGAATCTTGACAAGTATGGGAATACCTCTGCAGCTACTATACCGATTGCGCTTGACGAGATAGTGAGAGACCGAAGGGTTAAGAAGGGTGATAAGATACTTCTGGTAAGTTTTGGTTCTGGTATGACATATGGCGCAATAATATTTGAGTGGTAGGAGGTGAACTGTTTGAAACCTACGAGGGTTAATGAACTTCTTGGAATAAGGTACCCTATTCTTCAGGGGGGTATGGCATGGGTGGCAAAAGCGCAGCTGGCTGCTGCTGTGTCTAATGCTGGTGGACTTGGCATAGTTGGAGCTGGAAACATGCCACCCGAGATATTTGAGCAGGAGATAAGGAAGATAAAAGAACTTACTGACAAACCGTATGGTGCCAATATCATGTTACTCTCCCCATTTGTGGACGACATAATAGAGATAGCTATGAGGGAGAGGGTACCTGTGATAACGACGGGTGCAGGTAGTCCACAAAAGGTCATAAGTCGTGCTAAGGAGATAGGGTCTAAGGTTATACCGGTTGTGGCATCTGTTTATCATGCAAAGAGGGTTGAGAGGCAGGGAGCAGATGCTGTGATCGCTGAAGGCACGGAGAGTGGGGGGCATATAGGTGAGTTGGGTACGATGGCTTTGTTGCCTCAGGTGGTTGATGCAGTGAGTATCCCTGTTATTGCTGCAGGTGGCATAGCAGACGGAAGGGGTGTTGCTGCTGCATTTGCCCTCGGAGCGGAGGGAATACAGATGGGAACACGATTTGTATGCTCTGTGGAGAGCCCTGCCCACGAGAGGTACAAGGAGGCTATAATCAAGGCTGGAGATAGAGACGCAGTTGTTACTGCAAGGGCTACTGGCCATCCTGTGAGGGCTTTAAGGAACAGGCTTTCGAGAGAATTCGAGAAGCTGGAGAAGAGGTGTGCACCTTTTGAGGAGTATGAAAAGCTTGGTACTGGTAGACTGCGTGCAGCTGTTGAGGATGGAGATGTTGAGTGGGGTTCTGTGATGGCGGGACAAATATCTGGTATGATTAAGGATATAAAGCCTGTTAAGGAGATTATCGAAGAGATCATGGCAGATGCAGAAAAGACTATAAAGAAGCTTTACAACCTGCTTTAGGGGGTTAAGGAGAATGGCAAGTAGGTTTGCGTTGGTTTTTCCCGGTCAAGGTTCTCAGTATGTTGGTATGGGGAAAGACATCTACGATAACTTTGATGTGGCAAAGAGGGTTTTCAGAGACGCAGATGATGCCCTTGGTTTCTCTATAACGGAGATGTGCTTTAATGGGCCTGAAGAGGAGCTCAAGAAAACGTATAATACCCAGCCGGCGCTATTGACGGTCAGTTACGCTGTGTATACCGTTTTGAGACAGGAGCTTGGTGCTGCTTTGAATCCTTTTGCACTAGCAGGACATAGTCTTGGTGAGTATACAGCGCTGGTAGTGGGGGGAGCTATATCATTTGAGGATGCGGTGAGGTTGGTGAGGAAGAGAGGGGAGTTTATGCAGGACGCTGTGCCCCTTGGTGAGGGAACGATGGCAGCCATTATGGGACTCCAAAGACAAAAAGTAGTTGAAATCTGTAATGAGGCATCTTCTTTTGGAGTTGTAGAACCTGTTAATTATAACTCACCTGTGCAGATAGTTATATCTGGACATGTGGGAGCGGTGGAAAAGGCAGTTGAGCTTGCCAAACAGGCAGGGGCAAAAAAGGCTGTTATGCTTCCCGTCTCTGCACCGTTTCATAGCTCTCTCATGAAACCAGCGGCAGAAAGACTTGCAGATGAAATAAGTAAGGTTAGCTTTAGCGATAGTAAAGTACCTGTTGTGTCTAATGTTACTGCGGATTATGTTACGGAGGCAGAGAAGATACGCTCCTTGCTCGTTCAACAGATGTATAAACCCGTTCTCTGGGAAGATAGTGTGTTGAGATTGATTAGAGATGGTGTAGATAGCTTTGCGGAGTTGGGTGCAGGTAAGGTCTTGAAGGGGCTCATTAAGAAGATAGACAGGAAGGTGGCAGTTGTGAATGTAGGCGATGTGGATACTATCAAATCTGCCCTTGATTTTTTTAGAGGAGGTCAGTAAAATGTCTCTATCTGGAAAAGTAGCCCTTGTTACTGGAGCCTCAAGAGGCATAGGAAGGGCAATTGCAGTTGAGCTTGCGAGAGCGGGGGCTTCTGTTGTGGTTAATTACAACAGAAGCAAGGAAAAGGCGGATGAGGTTGTAGCTGCGATCAGGGGTTTTGGAGGGAATGTAATTGCAGTTAAAGCGGATGTGGGGGATGAGGAAGAGGTTAGGATGATGTTTTCTAAGGTAGCTGATGAGTTTGGAGGAGTTGATATACTTGTGAATAATGCAGGTATTACCAAGGACAACATCTTTGTCAGAATGAAACCAGAAGAGTGGGATGTTGTTATGAGAACGAACCTGTACAGTGTTTTCTTGTGTACCAAAGAGGCTATACCTTATATGTTGAAAAAGCGGTGGGGTAGAGTGATAAACATGTCTTCTGTTGTTGCAGAGATGGGTAATGCTGGACAGACTAACTATGCGGCTACCAAGGCAGCTATTATAGGGTTTACCAAGTCACTTGCTAAGGAAGTCGGTAGTAGAAATATTACGGTTAATGCAGTTGCACCTGGTTTTATAGAGACAGATATGACAGATGTGCTGAACGATAAAGTGAAAGAGACATTTAAATCTATGATACCTCTCAGAAGGACGGGTAAACCAGAGGATGTCGCAAGAGTGGTTGTCTTTCTTGCGGGTGATGACGCTTCTTATATATCTGGGCAGGTTATTCATGTAGATGGTGGAATGAGCTAACTTATCGGGAGGAGGTGATAAAGGTGGCTGAAAATATGACAAGTGAGGAACTCATGGAAAAGCTGAAAAAGATAGTGGTTGATAGGTTAGGAGTAGATGAGGAGGAGATCAAACCGGAGGCATCTTTTGTAGATGACCTGGGTGCCGACTCGCTCGACATAGTGGAGCTGGTTATGGCACTGGAGGAGACATTTGATATCGAGATTCCCGATGAAGAGGCTGAAAAGTTGACCACTGTCGGAGCGGCTTACGAGTATGTTAAAGAAAAGTTGGGTATTGAGGATTAAGTAGGGGGCTTTTGCCCTCTACTCATCTTTAGTTAAGGGGTGGATGGCTCTTGGACAGAAGGGTTGTTGTTACAGGTATAGGAGTAGTATCACCGATAGGGATTGGTAAAGAGGAGTTCTGGCAGGCAGTAAAAGAGGGAAAGAATGGTATTGCGAGGATAGAGGCTTTTGACCCGAGTGATTACCCTTCTCAAATAGCTGGAGAAGTCAAGGGTTTTGACCCATCACAATATATACCTGATAAGAAAGAGGTTAAAAGGTTAGATAGGGTTATTCACTTTACTATGGCTGCTGGGATTATGGCAGTTGAAGATGCAGCTCTGGATATGGAAAAGATAGACCATGAGAGGTTTGGGGTTATAGTAGGTAGTGGGGAGGGTGGTATACACACGTCTTCGCAGCAGATAGAAGTTCTGTTAAAAAGAGGTCCAAAAAGGGTAAGCCCGTTTTTTATACCCATGATGATTATAAACATGTCTTCTGCTTATCTTGCGATTAAATATCAGGCTAAGGGACCGAATTATGCAGTGGTTTCTGCGTGTGCTACCAGCGGACACTCCATTGCAGATGCTTACGAGGTTATAAGAAGGGGAGACGCAGATATAATGATAACTGGTGGTTCTGAAGCGGCGGTCTCTCCTATAGGTGTTGCGGGATTTTCTGCAATGAAGGCACTCTCTGTTAGGAACGATGAGCCAGAAAAGGCGTCTCGTCCATTTGACAAGACAAGAGACGGTTTTGTTATAGGAGAAGGAGCTGGTATTCTTGTATTGGAAGAGCTTGAGCATGCGATAAATAGGGGAGCTCACATATATGCTGAGTTGGTTTCGTATGCTGCTACTTGTGATGCCTATCATATAGCTGCTCCTCTTCCTTCTGGTGAAGAGGCTGCAAGGGCTATGAGGTTGGCGATATCCCGTGCAGGGCTTACTGTGAATGATATAGACTACATAAATGCTCACGGCACATCTACGCCTTTGAATGATAAAATAGAGACACTTGCTATAAAGAATGTCTTTGGTGATAGGGCATACGAGATACCCATCAGTTCCACAAAATCCATGATAGGTCACCTCCTGGGTGCAGCTGCCTCAGTGGAGATAATTGCCTCTTTGCTTGCCTTTGAGGAGGGTGTAATACACCCAACCATCAACTATGAGGTTCCAGACCCAGAATGCGACTTGAACTATGTACCCAATAAGGCGTTAAGGAAGGATATTCGCACATTTATGAAAGATTCGTTTGGATTTGGGGGGCATAACATAGTATTTGTTTTCAAAAAGTATGAAGGATGAGGGTTTTAGGTTATACTTTTAAGGATGAATCCCTGCTGCAGAGAGCGTTGTTGCACTCTTCTGCAAGACAGGGAGAGAATAACGAAGTTTTAGAGTTTTTAGGAGATGCCCTCCTTGGATTTGTGGTTGCAGAAGAGCTCTTTAGGATGCATCCTGATTGGAATGAAGGTATGCTCTCCCGTGCGAGGGCATACCTTGTTAAAGAAGAATCACTTGGGAATGTTGCAAAGAAACAGGGTCTTGGGGAGTACCTCATGGTTGGCAAAGAGGGTGAGAGGGACGGGTACAGAGAAAATATATCTATACTTGCGGATACACTTGAAGCGGTGTTAGCAGCCATATATCTGGATGGCGGTATGAGGCCTGTCAGGGCTATTATAAAGAGATTACTGCTTAAGGATCTTGATGAGGATGAGATATACGATGATAGGAGTAGATTGCAGGAGATAGTGCAATCCAGATTTAAGGAGATTCCGAAGTATAGAGTAATCTCTGAGAAAGGTCCCCCTCATAGGAGAACGTTTAAGGTGGTTGTGGAGATTGGGGGTAAGGTGGTTGGAGAGGGTGAAGGTAGAAGCAAGAAGCTGGCATCTCAGCGTGCGGCTGGGGTTGCAATGAAGTGGTTGAAGGAGAATGAGGGTATTTAGAGAGAAGGTCATTCCTGTTTTTATCCCGTTTATGGGATGTCCTCACAGGTGTGTCTTTTGCAATCAGAGGAAAATTACTGGATATAAAGGGGAAGTTGACATTCAGTCTATTAGCTCTCACATTTCACAAAGCCTTTCCACTCTGCCTCAAGATGTGCAGAGGGTGGAGATTGCCTTTTATGGGGGGAGCTTCTCTTGTTTGCCACGAGTACTCCAAGAACGGCTGTTGGCGGTTGCTCATAGGTATGTAGAGTTGCGAGGTTTGTGGGGGATAAGGCTTTCGACGAGGCCAGACTGTCTGTCAGTGGGAGAGATAGAGTTTCTTAAGAATAGCGGTGTGAAAACTGTTGAAATAGGGGTGCAGTCTCTTGATGATAATGTTCTGTTAAAGAGTAAGCGGGGTCATACGGCAGCAGACGCTGTAGAAGCTGCTGGGAGGGTAAAGAGTGCTGGTTTGACACTTGGTTTGCAGATAATGTTAGGACTTCCCGGTGATACGGGAGAGGAATTTTACCATACGGTAAACCTGATCGTAAGTGAGATTAAACCTGAATTTGTTAGAATATATCCCTGCTTGGTAGTCAAAGACTCGGAACTTGCAGATATGTATTTAGATGGAAGGTATAACCCACTTACGCTTGGGGAAGCTGTTGACCTTGCCAAGTACGCTTATAAGAGGTTTAGAGAAGCTGGTATAGGAGTTGTTAGGATAGGTTTGCAGGATATTCCCACGATGAGGTGGGGTATAGAGATACTGTCGGGTCCGTATCACCCTGCCTTTGGTGAACTGGTGAAATCTGCTGTCTTTTACGACGAGTTAGTGGATAGATTTGAAGGGATTACCTCTGGGGAGGTTTCCATCGTTGTAAATCCGAGAGACGAGAGTATTTTTAGGGGCCAGCACAACTTGAACCTTTTGAAGCTAAGGGATAGGTATCCAGAGATTAAGGTAAACATCGTCAAAAGTGAGGAAGTAGAAAGAGGAAAATTCATAATCCATTATAAAAAAGTGGCATAATTGGGTATTGATTTTCCTGTAGTGTTCGTGTATAGTATAAGAGGTGTCTTCTATCTTGTTGTACTTAATTACATCCCTTTGTAAGGAGGAGGTTTTAAAGCATGGAAATTTTGAGGGTGTCGGCGCAATCCAAGCCAAAATCAGTTGCAGGAGCTTTGGCTGCTGTACTGAGGGAGAGGAATGAAGCAGAGGTTCAAGCAGTAGGTGCTGGTGCAGTTAATCAGGCTGTGAAGGCAATTGCAATAGCAAGGGGTTTTGTTGCTCCCAACGGTATTGACCTCGTTTGTGTTCCCGCTTTTGCCAAGATTGAGATTGATGGGGAGGAGAGAACGGCTATCAAGTTTATAGTGGGTTCAAGATAGAAACACTTTGAGTTAATAAGGACTTGTCTTTTTCAATTGTATATTTGCACGTCGGGCATGCACGGGAAACCAGTGAGAATCTGGTGCGGCCCCGCCACTGTGATGGGTGACGAAATGCTCACATGAAGCCACTGGAGGTTTTGCCTCTGGGAAGGCAGAGCAAAGTAGGATGACCCCTCAGCCAGGAGACCGATGCCTTCGGAAGTGTGGATTACATGCCCTTACGCGGGTAAGGGGTGTAAAAAGTTTTTTCCTGGGGGGGATTAAAGTGATAAGAAAAGTTGCTATAGCGTTGCTATTACTGTTGGTATTTATAGGAGGTGCTTACGGTTATGTACTTAACCCGACTGTTGTCACTGCGAGTAGGTTGGCTGAGAAGTGGCTTAACTCTCCTGCTTCGGTGGAAGTTGTCACTGGTGATGAGTTAAGATCTATGGGGGCAGTTACGCTCGCTGATGCGCTGAGGTTTGTTGTTGGATTGGAATATGGGGCAAATGGTCCTGTTGGTATGGATAATTGGCTTACCATAAGAGGGGTAACCAAAGAGATAGTGGTTATGATAGATGGTGTCCCTGTGAATAATCCTCAAGGGGAGTCTGCTAATTTTTCCTTCAATCTGGGATTGATACCCATATCTGAGGTGAAAAGGATAGAAATCGTAAAGGGTGCTGCTTCTTCACTTTATGGAGATGCAGCATTTGGTGGGGTGGTAAACATTATAACGAAGGGGGGCACCAAGCAGAAGAGAGCGAGTCTTAGTGCTCAAACCGGTGATAATGACTACAGACACTATAGCTTTAGTGCCTCTGGCAATGAAGGTGGTCTTGGATACTTTATTAGTGGTGTCAAGTTTAGTATGGGAAAAGTCAGAGGGTATCACAAATATATACCTTTTGGAGAAAACACTTACTATTACGATGACTTTCTCGGCTCAGACGGTAAGTTTATAGATTTTAAGATTGGTGGTAAAATGTGGACTTTCTACTACGGGTATGCGAATGTATCCTGTGATTATCAGTATCTTGGGTATGCTAATACCAGCACGACCAAGACCAACTTTTACCACTTTTTATTTGATTACGGATTGTGGAGTGCCAACCTTTATTACCACAAGTATAATAAGGAATACATCACGACTAATCCATTTTCGGCACCCTATAACTCCCACGAAGATGTGGTTAAGGGGTTAGACATACGAAGGAAGTTTATACTTTCAGATAACAATTTGCTGATTGTGGGTGTAAACTTGGAGAGGCAGAGTATAGATAGCACTACTGATGACAGCCATAGTAGGGACCTGAAGTCCGTCTATTTTGAGGATAGGTTATTGAGCAGTGGTGTGGAGTGGACGATAGGTGGCAGATACGAAACCATAGATCAAAGTGACGCAAAGGACTACACGGAGTTTTTGCCGAGATTTGGGGTGTCTGTGGGAATTGGTAAAGGGCGGCGGTGGTTTCTAAATGTTGGCAGGGCATTTAAGTTACCTACATTTGACGACCTTTACTTCAACAACCCTTGGACCCCGGGAAACCCGAATCTGGAACCTGAGAGAGGGTGGACATACGAGACAGGTGTAAAGGGGGTAAGTGACAGGATTGAATATAAGCTGTCTTTCTTTTATCAAACCCTTTCCGATTACATAAGCTGGGCGCCTAAGAAGGATAATCCTTTCATCTGGACGCCTTCAAATGTTCAGGACTTCCGAATGGGTGGGGTTGAATTTTCCTTGAGGTATAAGGTTAGCGACCATTTTGGTTACTTTGTTGGGTTGACATACGAAAGGGCGGAGGATAAGGGAAATCCCAATGCACAGGATAGTTCGAAATGGTACAAGTGTGGGATACCTGAATGGCAAGCCAAAGTTGGAATCTTTTATCGGGATAGTAAGAATTCCTTTTCGCTCCATTATGAGTATGTGGGTAAGAGAGAGTTTAACGATTTATATGTTCCGTATACCCTTTCCAGTTATGGTGTGGTGAACCTCAGTTTACATAGAAAATTCTCCAGCGGTTTAGAACTTGGCATTGATGTTAGTAATCTGTTTGATGCTTCTTATGAAGTGAGAAAGGGCTATTTGGGGGAAGGCAGGAGAGTGTATCTAATGCTTTCCTACGAGTTTTAAGTTATGGAGTGGCTTAAACTTGGGGGCCCCGTGATGTATGTCATTGCGGGGTGCTCTATCTTAGTGTGGACTGTCATTTTAGAGAGGTTGTGGTTTTTTTACAGATTTAACAAAAAAGGAATACATGGTGCCATAGAGAGGATTGTGGGTGGCGTAAGTGATAGCGAGGATAAGTTTAGTATCATCAACATGCGTGGCAGAAAAGAGTTACTCGCTGTGAAGAAGAGACTTACGCTCCTGTATGTTTTGGGAAAAGTGCTTCCCATGTTGGGTTTGTTAGGTACTGTGCTTGGTATGGTGAAGGTATTTCAACAAGTGTCTCTTGGAAACATAGGAAACCCTAACGCCCTTGCGTCTGGCATTTGGGAGGCATTGCTCACGACTGTTGCAGGATTAGTGTCGGCTATTCCTGCTATACTGTTTCATTCCTACTTCTCTTCCTTGGTGGATAGGGCAAGGACCTCACTGGAAGAGGGTGTTATTGAAAGGATTAGTGGCAAAGATGCTTAGGAAGAAGTTCGTAGTAGTTTTGTGTGTGCTGTTATGTGTTTCTTGGGGCTCACGCTCTTATGCCTTTAATGTATGTTTGAGAGATGATCTTGGGAGAAATGTGTGTTTTGATAAGGTACCTAAGAGAGTTATATCGCTTGCCCCCAGTATCACAGAGACCATCTATGCAGTTGGGGGAGAGGACAAACTTGTAGCTGTTACCAACTATGCGAACTATCCACCTGCTGCTTTGAAAAAAAAGAGGATAGGTGGTGTCTGGAACCCAAATAAGGAGCTAATCGTCTACATGAAGCCTGACCTTGTGTTTGGATTAGCCGATGTTCATAGGAAATTGTTTGCATACCTTTACGGTTTTGGTATAAAGACATTTGCCTTTAGGTTGTATGCTTCTATAGATGCAGTTTACAGAGAAATAAGAGATGTTGCTCTCATACTTGGCAGAGGAGAAAAAGGCATGGTTCTGCTGCAGAAGATTCGTAGAGAGATAGATAACATTCGGAAAAAAGCAAAGATGCTCCCTGTGAAACCTCGTGTGTTCTTTATAATGTGGGATAACCCACTTGAGACAGTGGGTGGAAAGTCTGTGGTTACAGACCTTATAACGATGGCTGGTGGAATATGTATCACAAAAGATCTGCCCGAACACTTCCCACTTTACAGCAGATCTAAAGTTTTGGTGGATAATCCAGATATAATACTCTTTGCTGGTGGTAAGGGTGGCATGGGGTTGTCTGAGAAGAGGATAAAGGCACTCTTCTGTGGTTTGAAGATAAATGCTGTAAAGTATAATGCCATATACGAGATGGATGCAGACATTCTTTTCAGGACGGGTCCAAGGACGGTGGTTGCATTAAAGCAGATGTACGAAATATTTAGAAGGTGGGCAAATGATAGACTTCAGAGATAGTCAACAGGAAGAAGAACTTTCTGTAGACATCACTCCACTGGTAGATATAATATTGCAACTGATAATATTTCTCGTGTTGACCACCACATTTATCCAAAATTACAATGGTATTACGATCAAGCTACCAAGATCTTCTCTTCCAAAACCCCAGGTTACAAAAAACCGTGTTTTTGTTTCTGTAGATAGGAGTGGAAGTTACTATATGTCAGGGGAACGGTATGACTTGGAAGGTGTTATCGATGCTATCAAGGCTAAGAGGGGCTTTACAACGGATAAGTCGTGGGTTATCATTAAGGCAGACAGAGATGCACCTTATGGTGCTGTGATAAGACTTATCGATGCTTTACACAAGAATAGGATAGATAGATTCTGGCTTGCTACTATTCCAGAAGAGAGTCAATGAAAAAGCGATTGTGGGTCTTGTTTGTAACCACATCTGTGGGAATGCATTTGATTGCATTCTCCCTCTTTGGTAGTCAGCTAAACTGTTGTATAAAGGACAAGACAAGGCATTACTTAGCTGTCAGAGTGGTAAGTCTTCCTCCCCCCTCGAAGTTGGATGTCTCGATGAGTTTTGTTTCTTCTTCTACGGTATATGAGAGAAGCGTTGCTGTGGATTTGTCCAAGGCGATGAAAGAGCTGTTAAAACCAAAGATAGAAGCTGTGTTGAATCCGCAGGTTCCAAGTAAGACAGATGTAAAACACTTTGTAGCTACGATACCAAAGCCAAAAAAGAAAGTGATCAAAAGACTGTGTGTGAAAGCGGTGCTTAAGCCTATTCCTAAGAGGTTTGTTGGTATCACGAGAAGATTTAGTGCTCGTGTTAGCTATAAAAGAAAACACAAGGCGAAGAGCACAGTTAAGGTTAAGAGGAAGGCTGCTACCAAAAAAAAGATTTCAGTAGAACCGAAAGAAAGCATTGTAGCACCGAAAAAATATGTTTCCCGTGAACCTTCTCGTGCAGGTGGAAAGGTTACTAAACCCTGTGT
>CAZLJD010000005.1:0-34295 GCA_964559865.1 uncultured Synergistota bacterium | reverse complement strand
TTCACCACACCAAGCAAAGCAGAAACCGCAGAAAAGAGCCTCCCACAACTTGATGTTTTAGCCACATTGAGATTTCCTTGTAATGCACTCAAGAGCAGTTCCCAACCACTCAACAGTATATCCTCCACCCCTCTCTCCTTATAAAAACCATCACCAAAATAGTTCCACAAATAACTAATTGCTATTTTCCAAGGCTCTTTTACGGACACATCACCTCCAACCATAGGTATATAGTCAAAGTGCCCTACCCTTCTAAAACCACTATAATCTCCCACAAGAAACTCAGCTCCCCATATATTTCCATCCGCCCCATAACCAGTACCATCCATAACAACCCCTATAGCCTCACCATAAAACTTGTTATCCCCCAAGCAGCTTAAAAAATGTGCAAAGTGATGCTGAACAGGTATCTTAGTTTTAGCAGGATACTCCATGGCATACCGTGTTGAGTTGTAAAGAGGGTGCATATCATACGCCACTAACTCAGGTTTTATCTCAAAGAGCTTCTCAAAGTGTCTTTCAACATAAACATAATTCTCGTAAGCTTCCAGATACTTTATATCACCAAGGTATTGGCTCAAAAATATATAATTAGCCTTACTTATAGAAAATGTAGCCTTCTCTTCAGCACCACAGGCAAGAACAGACGGAACTTCGTCTTTCATAACAATCGGCAGAGGTACAAATCCTCTTGCCCTCCTGAAAAAGTAATGTTCCCCTTCATGAACAAATAGGACAGAATCATCTATTCTGACATGAATAGGCCTATTGTGAAAAAGAAAGTAGTCTGCTATACCGTAAAGTTTTTCCACAGCCTCCTCGTTATCCTTTGATAAAGGTTCGTCCTGCTTGTTTCCACTCGTAGCTACAACAGCAAGTAGATCTTCCAACAAAAGGTAGTGCAACGGTGTATAAGGGAGCATAACACCGATGTATCCATTGAAAGGTGCTACGCCATCAGAGAGCAAAGAGCAATCCTTCTTTCTTAGAAGGACGATAGGTCTAACAGGGGATTTAAGCGCTCTCTCCTCGAAGGTATTTACTTCTGCAAAAGTCCTAACTTTATCCACACTGGAACTCATCAAAGCGAAAGGCTTATAAGGCCTATGCTTCTTGGCTCTAAGTCTTTGAACAGCAGAATCAATGGTAGCATCCACAACAAGGTGAAAACCACCCAATCCCTTAACCGCAACTACATAGCCCCTCTTCAGGAGCCTTGCTGCCTCCGTTATTGGATCTCTGCAAGTTATCTTGTTTCCTTCTCTGTCCGCAAGCCAGACAGAAGGGCCACACACAGCGCAAGCATTCGGCTGTGCATGATATCTCCTATTACTGGGATCATTGTATTCCTCAAGACATTTTTCACACATCTTAAACCTCTCCATAGTCGTATTGCAACGGTCATAGGGAAGTGCCTTTATAATGGTAAACCTTGGTCCACAATGAGTGCAGTTTATAAACGGATATCTATATCTTCTATCTTTAGGGTCAAACAGTTCTCTTAAACACTCATCACAAATGGATACATCAGGAGGTATAAGCGTCAAGACATCGTCTTTTTTCTCACTACTCAATATCTGAAAATCACGATCCTTGCGGGAAGCAATCTCCTTAGAGGAAAGTACATCAACCACCACCACCATGGACAGAGAAGGCGGTTCATGTTTAAGGAGATACACAAACTGATCTAAGGCGTCCTTTGTGCCTTCTGCATAGATTTCCACCCCATTAGTAGTGTTCTTCACCCAGCCGGTCAGATTGAGTGTCCTACCCACGTTAGCAACTGTAGGCCTAAAACCTACACCCTGCACTACACCTTTAACCACTATCCTGTATGCAAAGAGCTGCTCCATAAAGACCTACCTTATCATAAGATTCGGAAGATAAAGCACTACCTTCGGAAACACAGTAAATATGGCAGTTGCAATTATCATCATAATGAAAGAGGGGATAGCTGCACGCGCTATCGTACCTATGTCATAACCCGTAAGTCCCTTTATGACAAAAAGATTAAAACCAACCGGAGGGGTAATCTGAGCAAGTTCTATCATTATAACAAGGTAGATTCCAAACCAAAGCGGGTCAAAACCAGCCATCTTCACAAGAGGCAGCGTTATCGGTAAACTCATGACTATCATAGAAAATCCATCGAGTAAACACCCCATACCTATATACATTACAGACAGAATAGCAATCAAAAGGTATGGCGACAAACCAAGTGAAGCTATAAACATAGACAGCTGCCTCGTTATACCGAGGTAACCCACAGCAACAGAAAGGTAAGAGGCACCACAAACAATAAACATAATCATAGCACTCGTCTTAACAGAACCCATAAGTGCATCCTTGAACACATGCCAGTTCATACTTTTGGTAATGTAAGCGAAAAACACACTACCAACGACACCAACAGCAGCCGCCTCAGTCGGTGTAGCCCAACCTGCATATATACTACCCAACACCAATAGTATCAAGATCACTGTTGGTGCAAGCAAAGGTATGGCTCTTACCCTGTCCCCCCATGTGTATCTGGTTTTCTCAGTGGGAGCAATACTGGGATCCATCAAACCCCTTATCGCAACATATCCACTGAACATAAGAGCAATTATTATACCAGGAATGATACCTGCTATAAAGAGTTTACCTATACTGACATCTGCAAGTATTCCGTATACGATCATCATCATACTTGGAGGTATGAGAAAACCCAAACTACCCGAACCTGCAAGTGTACCTATAGAGAGCTTTGTGTTGTATCCCCTTTTATGCAACTCCGGTAAGGTTATCTTTCCAACTGTAGCAGTAGTAGCTGCAGAGGATCCACTCACCGCTGCAAAGAGCGCACTTGCAAATATATTAACATGCAATAACCTCCCAGGTACATTGGATAACCACGGTGTAAGCCCCTTAAATAGATTTTCAGATATCCTACTCCTGAATAGTATCTCACCCATGAGGACGAACAGAGGCAAAGCAAACATTGTGGTTCCACTCGTCATGTTCCATACTACATTAGCCATTACCTTTCCCGCAGGGATCGTGGTGAATACAGATATACCTATGAATCCTACAAGAAACAGGGATATACCTATCCACACGCTACTTGCAAGAAACGCAACGAGAAATATCGACAACACTGACACTACAGTAAACAACTCCATATTACATATTCCTCCTTCTCAGCGCCCAAGCTCTGCAGATTCATCTACAATTTCTTTGTAACTCCCAGTCCTCAGTATCCTACAAGATTTCAGAAGTTCAGCAACAAACTGCAGCAACAACAACAGAGAACCGAACGGCATAAAAAACTGCGGTATAGCCAGATAAGTCCTCGAGATCTGCATAGATCTCGTCCCACTAAGCACAGAGCTCCAGAAGTACCCAAAGGTAACATAAAGGAGTACAACAGAAAAGACTATCCCGACAGCATAACAAAAAACGTCAACGACAACCTTTGTCTTAGGAGAAAGTGACTGTCTTACCAATGTCATCCGTATATGTCCCTTTTCTTTCAATGTATAACCATAAGCAATAAATGTGAGAGCAGACATAAGGTATCCCGTGTATTCTTCGGTAATGTAAAGGGTACCATGAAACAGCGATCTTAAGAGTATCTCAATAACTATCATTGCAAGCCCAACAATCATAAGTACACCAGCAAGTCTTCCTCCAAAATCAGAAAGCTTATCGAAAAACTTCACAATCTCCACCATCGCATCCCCCTAACAAGTAAAATAAGGCTACAGAGACAAGCTCTGTAGCCTTAAGGTGAGTCCCAAACCCTATCTACCAACAGCTGCCATAAATTGCAGATAAAGTTTCTTTGCATCCGGAGGGGCAGTCTTTAACCAATCAGCTCTAATCCTGTGAGTCACCTTTATAAGTTCTTCTATAAACTTTGAAGACACCGGCACACTTACCATACCATGCTTTATACATACTGCCTCTTTCTCTCTGTCTATTTTCTGCACCCTACTCCACATGATATCTTCCATCTCTTTACCCGTTTCTATCAGTATCTTCTGCGTTTCCTTATCAAGCTTATTAAATGCATCAAGATTAACATTTACCATATCAACAGCTTGCTCAATGTTCAACCTCTGAAAATACTTCAGTACTTCCCAGAACTTGGCATCCACAGCAGTAGGAGTAGAAGTTATAACAGAATCCACAAGGCCCGTTGCAAGTGCAGAGTACACCTCACTAAACGGCAGTGCATGAGGTGTTCCACCCGTATATTTAACAACCAATGCACCGTTTTTATCGTATGTCCTCGTCTTCAAACCCTTCATGTCTTTCACGGATCTTATTGGCCTCTTAGTCCACAAACCAGCAAATGGCCAGGGTGCAATGTAGAGTATAAGCTGATTCCACTTTCTTGCCGCCTTGTCAAAATAGGGTCTCCCGATCTTCCTCGACAGCAACTGGGAATCTTTATAACTCCTAAACAAGAATGGAAGTGTAGACACACCAAATATAGGTTCATCACCTGCAACACCACTCATAAGCATATCAGACAAAGGAACAAGACCATCCCTGACAGCTTTGAGCAATTCAGGTCCCTTAAAACCAAGTGCACCCCCCGGTTGGACTATTATCTCCAACTTCCCATGAGTTCTCTCCTTCACTTTCTTCGCAAACTCCATGAGGCCAATAGTGTGATGATTCTTTAGAGGCCAAACAGAATTAGCATTCCACACAACATTTGCCACTGCAGGAAAGACAAGCAACCCAAACACAAGAGAGACAGCCAGACCTACCGCCCAAAACCTTTTCATCTTCCCACCCCCCAAATTTTAATAAAAGCCTACCACTCGTTCATATTTTATCCCCTAACGCAAGAGGTGTCAAGTTCACTACAATCTAATAAAACCCAAACAACATTACTAACCCTCTCCGCTTCCACTCCAGTAGTCAGATACCCATATTAGAATAAACACAGAAAATCAGTTTTATGTATCACAGCCACCATGATATAATTAGGTAGGGGAAGGATGTGATTCAATGTTTGGCTATGGAGGGAAAATACTATTCATAGACCTATCTACAAGGGAGTACCACACTGAACCTACAGAAAAGTATGTGAGTTTTATCGGTGGTCGTGGGATAAATCAATGGATACTGTTCAATACGGTAGATAAAGATGTTCAACCTTTAGACAGAGAAAATGTTATAATCCTTGGAGCTGGTGTATTCTGTGGAACAGCTGTACCCTCTGCGTCGAGACTATCCGTAGATTTCAAAAGCGTAATGACGGGAGGAGTGGGTTCAGGTAACGCTGGTGGACACTTCGCTGCCGAGCTAAAGTATGCTGGATACGATAGTGTGGTAATCACAGGTACCTCAAGAAACCCCGTATATCTCTTTATCACCAATAAGAAAGTGCACTTCAGAGATGCATCTTTCTTATGGGGGAAAAGTGTGTGGGAAGCAGACAGCATGATAAAAGAAGTAGAAGGAGATACAAACTTACGCACAGCCATCATAGGTAAAGGCGGAGAAAACCTTGTAAAGTTTGCGTGTGTGATGATTGACAGAGGCAGAGCACCAGGGTATGGGGGTAGCGGAGCAGTGTTTGGTAGCAAAAAGCTAAAGGCAGTAGCAGTAAGAGGCAAGGCTTCTATACATGTGTACAATCCTACCCTTTTTATGCAAAAGGTAAAGCATTTCAATTTACTCTTCAAAAAGAGTAAGGTAGCAAAGATACACCAAGAGGGTGGAACACTACATGCATACACAATAACAGGAGAACTCAGAGGACATGGTGTAAGAAACATGTCAAGTGAATTCTGGAGCAACGAAGATATATCACAAATAACAAGGGATAAGTTTGACAACCCATTCATGGTAAGAAGACATTCTTGTTTCAGTTGCCCTGTATACTGCAGCGCCATATACAAAGTAGAAGGTAAGTACTGTGAAGGTGTTCAAGCTAACATGGTAAGAGCATTTGCTACAAACGTGGATGTCAAGGACCCAGAAGCTGTCTTAAAGGCCAACATTAAAGTAAACAATTACGGACTCGACTGTGATCACACTTCAGCAGTTATATCTTGGGCAATAGAGTGCTACGAGAACGGCATTATAGACAAAAACGATGCGGATGGGTTAGAGTTAAGGTGGGGAAACTACAATTCTGTCCTAAAACTTATAGACATGATAGCCAATAGAGAAGGCTTTGGAGATATACTTGCTAATGGCGTGTACGAAGCATCCAGAACAATAGGTAGAGGTTCAGATAGGTTTGCCCTTATTGTAAAGAAGAATAACCTGATGGAAGCTGCCATGCGCTCGCACAAAGCATGGGCCTTAGGAATAATAACAAGCACAAAGGGAGGTGGACATACCAGGGGGGCACCGGGCTTAGAGTCTTGTGAAATACCTCCGGAAGTAAGTAAAAAGATACTCGGGATAAACGACATTAGAGATCCTACGAAATACGAAAACAAAGCAGAGCTTGTTGTATGGCAGGAAAAATACAAAGCAGTAATTGACTCCATGGGTATTTGCAGCCTTCCGAGTATGTGGCAGGATATAGAACTATTCCAGCCAGAAGACATAGCGGAAACTTACTATGCCCTCACCGGACGAGAGACATCCGGTGAGGAACTAATGCAAACGGGATCAAAGATACAGAACATAGAAAGGGCATTTAACCTGCTACACGCAGGATTCGACCGAAAAGACGACTACCCACCTGCAAAACTCATAGATATTCCGGTAGATAAAGGCATATACAAAGGACAAAGATTAGAACTGGAAAACTGGGAAAAGATGTTAGATAGGTATTACCAGATCCACAATTGGGATATAAGTAGTGGTCGCCCAACGGAAAAAATCCTTAAGGAGTTAGATCTAAGCTGCGTCCTAAATAAATTAAAAAATAGTGGCGTACTACTCAAAAAGGGAGACAAAACAGAATGAAACTAATCGTAAACTCCAAAAGATGTGTGGGCTGTCGTATATGTGAACTTACTTGTTCCTTTCATCACTGCAACTGTTTTAACCCAGAGAGATCGGATATAAGGATATTCTTTGATAAAAACTACAACCTTACAATAAAAACGAATACGCTGTCAACATGTGACTACTGTGGTCTATGTGTCGATGCATGTCCTACGAGTGCCATTAGTATAAGATAGACACACTAAAAGTTGTAGTGCAGAGAAAAGTATATACTCCTCCCATCTCCCCAAAAGTCCTTTCTTAATTCATATCTGCTGTCAAGGAGATTCCTCACATCAAGCTCCACTTCAACCCCATCGGAGAAGCATTTCCTCAACGAAAGATCAAATACTCCATGGCCGGATAACTCATAAGGATCCGTGACATCTTTATAACTCCTCTTGCCAATATATTTGTAGTAGAGTCCCACAAAATAACCATCCTTTCGGTAAGACAACCCAAAACTTGCCTGCCACTTGGGCACCCCACATTCATACCACTTTGACATATCTACAGATCTTGGGCTACCCCTATCCTCCGCCAGCTCGTATGTAAATCCCCATTCAACCTTACAGCATCTTGAGAGGTAATGCGCAAAGGAAAGTTCTACTCCCATCATACGGAAATCTTGCACATTAAAGGGTTTGTATTCACCTGACTCGAGCCGCACCCAGTTTATATAATCGGAAAGTGTCTGATAAAACACCGAAATGCCAACACTACCATTATCCAAAAGCCTCTTAATCCCCATCTCATATGTCCATCCATACTCTGGTCTTAGCTTGGGGTTGCCAGAACCATTATAAAACTTCATATAAAGTTCGTTAAATGTCGGTAATTTAAACGCCCTGCCCACATTGAAGAAGATACTCGTATTACCAGATAGCTTAAAAGTTACCCCTCCACGAGGGATAAACTCAAGACGACAACTGCCGTCATCTCTGCTTATCCATTCATACCTCCCACCTAAGCTCCACACAGCAAGACCATTGGCAAGTATGTACTCTACATATAAAGATGATACATCTCTGGAGTGCACGCCATCGGTAGAACTATCTATATACTCATTCTTCCAACTAAAGCCAGTAACAAATAGAGCACTATCAGAGAAAACGAAGTTCCTTTTCACATCTATACCTTTATCTACAACCTTGCTGGATGTCGAGTATCCCTTCTTACTATAGCCATCATCATACCTGTGATAGTACAGTATCCCTTGCCACAATGGGTCTTTGAAGGAAAAGTGATAAAGATGCATACAGCGGTCAGCAGTAGTATAAACACCCCTGTAATAGTAACTTGAAGATACTCTGCCATAAACATATAAAGCGGAGTAATTCCCCCAATTTAATTTAATAAACGCCGTTTTCCTATCCGAGCCAATAAAGTCGTCATAAAAAATTTGGCTACCCTTCCTATATGTGTGAAATTTCCGAACTTCACCACTTTGGTCCTTCTCAAGAGAAAATAACCAATTCTGCCTTTGCTTCCCATCAGCAACCTCCACCTGGAAACCCTTATGCCCGTCAGAACCATACTCTAAAATGGCACCTCCACGCTCAGGGACACCCTTCGTAATAATGTTTATAACTCCTCCAAAAGCCGAATCCCCATAAAGTGAAGATGTTGCACCCTTAACTACTTCTATCCTCTTTACGTAACTTACAGGTAACAAAGATAGGTTAAAAGAAAACCTTGCAGAGCTACCTTTTGGATTATTTACAGGAACACCATCTACCATAACGAGTATCTCCTTTTTAACACCTCTTATCTCCACCCAGCTATCCATACCAAAAGGCCCATTTGCACCAAACATCAATCCAGGAAGAAACTGAAGTGCTTCACCAACATTTCTCACACCCATAGACTCTAACTGCTCCGACGTGAGAACATCAATCGACGAGCTACTCTCAAACCACCTCTCCGCCATCCTGCTCGCAGTTACAACAGTCGGATTAAGTACATAAGTGTAACCCACGCCTACTAAGGAAGCCAAAATAAGAATCACGAATATCAAAACAGCATTCACTCCTAAACACCCTCCTCAAAAGGATAGTATTTCCACTATTTTCTCTATATCTACATTACGCTCTACAACATCAGAGAATCTGTCAAGCTCTTTATCCAACCTCTGAATCCACGAACACGGCTCTTTTTCCAACAGTTTCAGCCCTTTCTCGGCACGAATGAGATTAATAAAGTACCTCCTGAAACTACCGCTATCAAATATTCCATGAACATAAGTCCCCCACACTCTCCTATCAGAGGAAAGGGCACCATCTCTCACATCTACCCTCTTACCGTTTCTCTCCACTATCCTCAAAAACGGCACAACATCCCTCTTCAATACAGTCCTACCCATATGGATTTCATATCCACTTACAGACACACCCCCCTCAGCAAAAGCACGCACGAGATAAACAGATTTTTGCTTCTCAAGAACGGTTTCAACTCCAAGTAAACCAAAACCCCTTATACCATCTACAGCTGTCTCTACACCATAAGGATTGCTTACATACTCACCAAGCATCTGGTAACCACCACATATACCTACCACCCGCCCACCACTACTTCTAAAAGACACCAACCACTCGTAAAAACCAGCATCTTTGAGTATTTGTAAGTCCTGAATGGTATTCTTGCTACCCGGAATTATCACCGCATCCAGACCTAACGGGGGGTTATCAGGATCAAAATATATTACATCAACATCTTCCTCCAACGGCAGGATGTCTGTGTAGTTAGACATGAATGCCAACTTCACAACGCCAATGCGAACATCTCGTGTAGAGTCCCTATCCCTAAATCGAGAAAACCTATCGGATATGCTGTCCTCATCATCTATGGAGTGCCTAAGGTAAGGAATAACACCCAAAACAGGTATACCGATCATGTTCTCAAGGGCACGAATACCAGGAGAAAGTATATCCGTATCCCCTCTAAACTTGTTTATAATGACACCCTTTACATACTTGGCATCCTCATTTAGCAAAGCTACTGTCCCGTATATAGACGCAAATACGCCACCCCTCTCTATGTCACCAACGAGCAAGACTGGAGCATCAACAAGCTTTGCAACCCTCATGTTCACTATATCCCTGTCCATAAGGTTTATCTCAACAGGGCTACCAGCTCCTTCTATAATTACAAGTTCAACCATTCGAGAAAGCTCTGCAATTGCACCTCTTACGACCTCCCATAGATTAAGTTTATTGTCATAGTATTCGCCAGCAGAAAAGCTACCCAAAGGTCTCCCCATAACTACAAGTTGACTCTTCGTATCTCCCTCAGGCTTAAGCAATATAGGATTCATCAGGACATCCGGTGGACGATTACTTGCAATAGCCTGAACTATTTGGGCTCTCCCAATCTCATAGCCATCAGGTGTAACACCCGAATTTAAAGACATGTTTTGTGCCTTAAAAGGTGCAACACTCCACCCCCTGCGTGCAAATAGCCTACATAGTGCGGCAACTACAAGGCTCTTACCTACTCCTGAAGATGTTCCCTGCACCATCAGAAATTTTGCCAAGAGTCCTCCCCCTTCCTCATAGATGGAAGATAAAGATGCATATAAGAGGCAAGCACCTTTTTCTTAGCAACACCCGATATAAATGCTTCGTTCGAAAATGGTATCTTCACCCTCAACGCATCCTGTTCCTCCCCAAGAATCACCCTACTATAGTGAAACTCGTGAGCCCTAAAGTGTAAACCAGTACCAAAAAAGACTCCTTTAATACGCACACATCTCTATAACCAAATCCCTGAAGTTTATCAGAAAGTTTCACCTTTCCGCGTATAAAACCAACCATTCTCTCATCTCCTATGAAATCCGTAAGATACATAAAACCACCACACTCAGCAAGAACAGGTACACCCTCTTCTGCAATCTCCCTCACAGCATCGATCATAGCAGTATTACCAGAGAGCTGACTTGCATGCACCTCAGGATAACCACCCGGAAGGTAATAAGCATCTGCTTGAGGTGGAACCTCATCGTGCAAAGGAGAAAAGAATTCAACCCTGTAACCAGCATCTTCGAACCATTTCAAGTTCTCAGGATAAAAAAATAGAAATGCCTCGTCATTTGCTACTGCAACTACCTTATCAAACCCAGAAAAAACACTTTCAACTTTTCTTATCTCTACACTACCAAAAAGCCTATTCACATCACAATACTTATCTATCAATTCAGCAGAAGCAGAAGCTACTTCCCTTACACCAGAAAAGTCAGTATCAAGCCCCAAATGTCTGGACGGCATAAACAACCGAGAATCATATGGAATACCACCTATTACATCTACACCTGTTACAGATTTCATAACAGCCATCTGCTTTCTAAGGAGATCAGCAGAACGCACTTTTGTCAAAACAATACCCACTATCCTCGAATCTGCATGATCTACAACGCCCTCCACCATAGCAGCCAAGGTTTGAACACTTGGAATGCTCTCTACCAATAGGACCACAGGCAGATCAAGTATGCATGCAACATCATCGGTAGAAGGCTTTCCACCGATAGTTCCATCAAGTAACCCCATAACACCTTCGGCAATAGCAAACTCACTGTTCCAAGAACACCTGCAGAAATGTCTCTTAAGCTCTTCCGGTGGCAAGAAAAAGCTATCAAGTGATGGACTTCTCTTACCAGTAATTACTTCATGGTATACTGGATCTACATAGTCAGGTCCTACCTTAAAAGACACCAAATTTCGAGTCTTGAACAGCTCTAACAAGCCAAGAGTGAATGTTGTCTTTCCAACTCCTGTATAAAGTCCTGCAATCAAAGACACCTTTATTTCCCTACGATCTCCATTGCCCTCTTTATACACTTTATTGTCTCCTTTCCCGAAACAACACCATTAGGGTAAAATCTGCCATTCTTCAAACCTATTATCCCATTCGAGACCACTGATTCTATATGATTGTAGAATGGACTGCTCTCTGATACATCCTTTATGGGCACATACTTCCGCTCGGGAAGGTCAAAAATGACAAAGATAGCATACGCAAGCTCCTTCCGCGTCACGGGCCTCTTGGGGCAAAAATAGTAAGGAGAATCCAAAGGAACAAAGGAGTGATAAACCGCAGTCTCTGCATACAGATGTTCATGAGTGTTGTAATCTATGTCCTTAAAATACCCATAGAAATGCCTTCCTCCAGGTGTAGTAATATAATCTCGCTCCCAATACCTCCTATAATTAGGCGTTTTATATCTCATGTTAGTCAACTTTATAATTATTTCTGCCATTTGTATCTTGTCAATCGGCTTACTGTTATCATACTTGGACACATCATTAAAATACACTGGGTACATTATCCTGCCTAACTCCTCAATTCCATACAGCAACCTCATCGTCGGCCTTGAAACTATCTTTTCATCAATAATATACACCTGATGCTCCTTCACTGCCCTAATCGCTCCGTATCCACTCTCCTCGTATATCTTCCTCAGCCTTACATGGTTCATCGCACCCTTCTGTGCTATATACACATCTATTTCATCCGCATGTGACAAAAGTTTCTCCTTGGAATAGTATGCAATATTCGAACCTTTCTTAGCAACTACGGCATCTGTGGCTACATCTACACCACCCGCAATTTCAAGTGCCGTATGAGCTATAGATGTAGGAGCTACCGTCTTAGGGCCTCTATGAATGGATTCAAAGAAGACTCTCTTCCTCTGAGATTCTGGTATCCTCCTCACTATATTCTTTATCTTATCAACACCTTTTTTGAACCTCTCTACCATAAACCTCGCCTCTCTCACTCTACCCGTAAGCTCTCCAAGTCTAATCCAGTAAGAAAACATCTGCTCAAATGTAGTTGGCTGAAGAGATACCACATTTATACCTGCATCCCTCAACTTCTTCACAAAGGCCGGATGCCTTCTCTGGATAAAAGGTCTTATCAAAACAAGGTCGGGATCTGCAGCAATAACCCTTTCCGGATCTGCCCTGTAGCTAAAAACCGGCTTCCGCAAGGCTTCAAGTGGAAATGCCTCCGATGGAGAAACGCCTATAATCTGCGAACCCAAGCCAAGAGAGAACAAGTTTTCAGTATGCGCAGCATACAAGGATATTATTCTACCATAGGGCTGAGCACTTGCAGAAGCACATACGAAAAGCATTATCGCCAAAATAACAATTAGCTTCTTCACGGTAATCTACCTCCCAAATCTGGAATTACTATAGGATATGGATACTCCTTGTCCAACAATACTCTTACTTTCACAGAGAACACACTCTCCACTACTTCAGGAACAACCACATTTCTGACATCTCCTTCAAACGGGATCTTTCCATCCTTCATAAAAAATATGTAATCACTGTACATTACCGCTAAATTAAGGTTGTGAAACACAGATACCACAGTAACATTGTCCTTGGTAACCATTTCCCTCATCCTACCCAAAATTTCATGTGTGTAAAATGGATCTAAATTCGATGTTGCTTCGTCAAGAAATACAATAGGTGTATCTTGCACAATAACTCTTCCTAACAGACAGCGCTGCCTTTCACCTCCACTAACTCGCGTCATCGGTCTGTCTAATAGACTCTCCAATCCAAGCGCACCAGCCACCTTATCCACTAACCTCAAATCCTCATCTGTAATAGACCCAATTGCACCTCTATACGGATGTCTCCCCATGAGTAATACATCGAATACGCAAAAGTCAAAGAGTACTTCCGTATTCTGTGGTAAAACAGCTACCCTCTTTGCAACTCCTCTTTTAGACATACTGAATATGTCTCTTCCCATAAGTTTAATCTCTCCCTCCTGCGGCTTAACCACCCCTGAAAGCACATTCAAAAGTGTGGTCTTTCCAGAGCCATTGGGTCCCACAACAGAGTAAAAAACACCTCTTTGCACGCTAATATCCACACCATCCAGTATCGTGCAGCTACCTACAGAATATCTTATGTTACTTGCCTCCACTACCTTTTCCACGAATATCCCCTTTTCATTTTATTTCTAAATATAACTGCAAAAAACGGACCCCCTATTAAGGCTGTAAGCACACCTATTGGAACTTCAATGGGTAACCACACTCTACTAATATTGTCTGCAGTAGAAAGAAATATCGCACCACCTATTGCCGAGACAACCAGCAAGCGTCTATTGTCTGCACCCACCAAAAATCTAAAGAGGTGAGGAACAACGATACCAACAAAACCTATTATTCCACATGCTGAAACGGTAATCGCCACAACAAAGGAAGCCACTATAAGCAAGACCTGTCTAAGAAGTGTAGGATTTACACCCAAAGAAATAGCCACCCTATCACCAAAGGAAAGTATATTTATATCTTCGGCATAACGATAGAAAACCAGAAAACCTGCAACGGTGAATACAGACATTAGAAGGAGCTTGTCCCAATCCATAGAGGAAAAACTACCCATAAGCCAAAATATTATAGAGCCAACCTCTTCACCCGCAATGTACTTAATAAAACTCAAACCAGCCGAAAAGAATGCAGTAATCACCACACCAGACAATATCAGAGATGTTGGAGATATAACACCCCTGAATGTAGCCATTCTCATAACAAACGATAGTGTAAGAATAGCAAACATGAAAGACACGAGCTGTGTGGACAAAAAGGCAAACAGACCAAGCGGAAAGACAATGGATATTGCCGCCCCAAACGATGCCCCTGCAGATATACCAAGAGTATAAGGATCTGCAAGTGGATTTAGCAGTATCCCCTGAAACACCACCCCACAGATGGACAGTGCTGCACCCACAACAGCAGAAGAAAGTACCCTCGGAAGTCTAACCTGCACAACAACATACCACCACTTCCCATAGATCCGCTTTGCAAGTTCAGACTCCCCCACAATAGTCTTCAGAACTATATCCCCAACAGAGGTGAAGGGTATGGGCTATGTGTCCATACCCGAATATAGAATAATGCTGCCCACAAGCAGTACAGTGAGCAAAGCAATCGATACCTTGAACTTCCTATTCCTATTCTCTACTAAAAGCTCAACTTTGCCCATCTTATAGCATCTTTAAGGTGCTGTACATATATGTTCGCTACGGCATTCATGCTACCAAGACCCCTGATTACAGGCATTACCCTTATACCCTCTCTCTTCATAACCATTTTCCAACTATCTTTATCATTTCCAGCCATATCGTTATTTGCGTGATCTCCTGCAACTACCATCAACGGTTTAAGTACAACCTTTCTCACTTTGTTTTTCTTAAGAGCAGAAACTACATCCTCAAGTGTAGGGTGCCCTTCTACCGTACCTACAAATATTCTTACCTTGGGGTACATAACACTCATCTCCTCTTGGAGCTCATAATACAACCCCGTTGACCTGTGCTCATTTCCATGTCCCATATACACCAATGCAGCATGTTTTCTCATCGCAAACTCCGCATCTGCTTTAAGTGCTTCTGCAGCTATCTTCAAATCTTCGTGGTATGTCTTGCCGTCCTCATATATCCCCGGTCTCCCCAATAATGGTCTACCGAGAACTATACGCCTAAAAGGTTTATTCTTAAGCTGCAGTGCTTGAATGGAGACAAGCCCCTCAACTACATTAACAAGATCGTTGTATTCCTCGCCTGCAGTCACATGAAGCGGTTGAACGGCTATCGTTCTGTAGCCATTATCAGACATGTCAGCAAGCAAAGCTAATGGAGACCTTACATTGTAGATGTCCTTTGGAATATCCGGATGCTCTCTCTTGAACAGCTTATCGGTAGCTCTCTTATGCCATATCCTTCTTATAATAGAAGAAGTAAATGCGAGCCTCACATCTACCTTGGGAAACGCTGCTTTCACTTTACCATAAACATTCAAAATCGCCTTCAGTGCAGTAGGATAACTTGTCCCAAAAGCAGCCACCACTATTGCTTTCTTGTTCACATGCATACCCATACCAAATGCCACACCTGTAAAAAGGGAAAACACTACCAAGGCAACAACAAACCTCTTCATTTAATCAACCTCCTAAGCAAGAATTCTACAATCTCATCTACACTAAAAAACACATTCTTACCAAACTTCTTTGGCATACTCAAGGCAACATAAGGTACATCATATCTCTCACATACAGAGACTTTTTCCATAGTACCTCCTTCTACCCCAGAATCCTTGAAAACTACTGCATCCGGTCTTAAACTCACAACAAGATCTTCTACATTCTCAAAGGTATCAATTACAAATGGTATATGCACTGTACCCTCTACCTTACGTATAGAGCGAAGATACACTTTTGCTCTATACCCAACAACCATCATACTCCTAAGGAGCTCTCGACCTCCTTTAGCACCAAGAAATGCAAGGAGATTTCCAACTCCCATCCTCTTCAGCCACTTTGCCATCTCCACATAGCTACCAACCAACCTATCCCCCCGCTTCACCACCTCCTTCCTCTGATATGCTATAACTTTTTCCTCATCCACGTTCTCTAACAGTCTTCTTATACCAATTGCGTGGGGATGAGAAAAATCTGCTATGAGATCCACACAAACACCTTCAACATCTATACATCCATCAAACTCCCTAACAGAAGTAACTTGTCTAACAACAACCGGGACAGGATATCTTACCAAAGGTTCATGCAGTAGAGTCACGTATAGCTCTACATCTTTTACAGCTTGCACCATCTCACAAAACATTCGAGCTTCCGTGGTTCCAGCGATAACCCAAAGCCTCATAATCTATACCCTCTCGGCAACACAAGCTTCCCATTTCTCAAAATACACTTGGTATCACAAAAAAAGACTATAGAAAGCATATCTATCATTTCTACCCAATCATCTTCAGCCTCACTGCTATTAAAGACAGATACCCTCTCATTATCCATGAAAGCCCTCCTCACAATGCCAACATAAAAACTATGTCTCACATCAATAAACATTCTAAAAATCTCTGACAATTGCCACCTTCTTTTAGAACTGGCTGGGTTGTATATAACAGTGGTAATTCCACTTTCAGCAAGACACTTAGCCCTATACCTTATCTGATCCCACGGCACGAGCAAGTCACTCAAGCTAATAACAGCAAAGTCCAAGGAAATAGGGGCACCAAGGCGAGAAGCTGCAGCAACAGCAGAAGTAACCCCGGGAACAATATCAACACATACATCTGGAGGCGCAACCTCCAACACAAGTGAGGCCATACCGTATACCCCTGCATCTCCCCCAGACACTATAGCTACCGTATTCCCTTGTTTAACTCTCTCAACAGCATGCAAGACCCTCTCAATCTCGTCTCCCATTCCATAAACAACACTCTCCTTATCACAAATCACATCTCTAATCCGTTCTATGTATCCCCTGTATCCAATTACCACATCCGACACATCTATTGCCTGCACAGCCAATTCTGTCATGTGTTCCCTTCCCGAAGGTCCTATTCCAACCACAAATATCCTCTTCACCTTATGGGATCCGGCACCTCCTCACTATCAAATATCCCTTCCTGCCACATCAAGTTCTCTATCCGAAAGAGAGAAAACTTAGAGACTTTGCCTTTTACTGTGAGAACCTCCGTCCCCATCTGCGAAGCCATATATCCATTGGGTTTGGCTACAGCGGATACCCCCATATATCCCTCAACTACCTCATTGAAAGGTATTCCCATTAACTTCTCTGATCTCTTTATTTCGTCTACGGTATATCCCCTCGTGTGTAATGCTCCAATAAGCTTAGAGAACTCGTGGAAGACTGCAGTCTTCCACTTATCTCTGAGAGTAGCAGCCACACTAACACGAAGCCGCAAATCTAACGGCAACAGATCTATATATTCTCTGTATATATCAGACACATCTACTCCCGAGTGAAAGCCAACTCCAAGAGCCAGATCCCTCGGAATAAGTGTAACCATTGCTCCCCTTCTTCCTATCCCCACATCTGCTTTCCCACTCACATATCTATATCCTCGAGGGATTTTCATCTTACCAACATCGCCAGTTACAGTAACTCCCTTACCCTCAAGAAGTTTTCGATTCACATCTCTTATACCTTCTCTATACAGAAAGGCAAAATTGTATCTCCTCGCAAGCCTATCTATACCCAAGACACCATTGACATCCGTAGCAGTAGTAAACACAGGCTGACAGCCTACCCTCTTGTTCAGCTCGAGGCATATATCAGAAGCCCCACCAAGATGAGCAGACAAAACGGGTATACAGAATTTGAACATCTCATCTATTACAATGACAGCGGGGTCAACAAACTTAGAGGTAATCATCTCATTTATCTGTCTGAACAACACACCGATACTACCAACAAAGACCACAACATTGTAGTACCTAAATGCCTTCTCCAATTTCTCCTTCAGTGTGCCCCTTAACTCCACCAGAAACGGGAAGAAATGCTTTAAAAGTTCACAGTTTCCTCTAACAGATATTAGTGCATATTTCATCGCTCATCCGAATACAACCTGGATCTCCTACTGACAGCACTCTTCCTTATAAGAAACAACGTAAGGTTCTCCGGAAAGGAGATATTTTCCCAATCAGATAGTCTTTTACTCACTATAATCTCCCCCCATCTGGACACCCTATGACCAACAGTCAATACTGCATCTTCAGGATAAAACTCTTTAAGTTTCTTTAACAAATCTTCACCTCTTGCACCAGAAAGATATATAGCAACCGTAGGTTGCTGAGAAAGTAATACATCTATATCCTCAGGTACAATAGTTCTACCGGGCAATCGGGTAATAAGTACAGACTGTACAACTTCCGGGACAGTGAGCTCCATCCGGACCTTTGCAGCAAGTGCACTATAAGCGGACACTCCTGGGACAACTTCAAAGGGAATCCCCTCCCTCCGAAATGCCTCCATTTCCTCTCCTATAGCACCATATACCACAGGGTCACCCGAATGGAGTCTCACTATTACATCGTGTTGATCAACCCACTTCTTCAAAATTCCCATTATCCTCTCCAAATTCATACCCGCACTGTTCACAATCTCCGCAGAATCCTTACAATATTCCAAAATCTCCTCATCAACAGTCGTACCCGTATACATTACAGCACCTGCACATTCAAGAAGCATCTTTCCTTTCACAGTTAAGAGCTCCTTATCTCCCGGACCAGATCCAACAATGTAAATCACAACACTACCCCCTTCAAAACATAAAGAACATGCTCACCAACAAATGCTCGTTTTTTGCCCAAAAGCCTTGAACTAAAACGCATGTACATCTCTACATCAAAGCTGATAATATCAGTAATAGCAGAAAATTCACCCAAACTATCCACAGTAGCAATGGCAGACGCAAAACGGGTATCCCCAGAGCACTCAGAGAATATTTTCCTTAAGATCTCTTTCTGCATCCCACCACCAATATGAATAGCGTCCGGCAGAGGGAGTAAACCCAAAACTTCAAGCACATCGCCCAAAATGGGTACGATATTAGGATACGCAAAGACATTTCTCTCCAGAAGCTCATACCTTGCTTTAACCCTTTCAACAGCATAGACTCTCCCACTACTACCAACCAGTGAAGAAATCCATATAGAGGTTGCCCCACTTCCCGCTCCAAGATCCCAAATGATCTCGCCTCTAACCGGATTCAACGCATGCACCACCAGAGATCTTGACCACCATCGTGAAATAGGAATTCCATCAAATTCTAACTCCTCATTACCAGGAAATTTACTCAAACAAAAACCCCTTCCTCTTACAATAAGGACACACCTTCTACCTTCGTAAGGAGGGGTATCATCGGAAGGACTAAACACATGAATGACTTCCCCAGCTGTTCCAAGTTCGAAACCTGCAGTTATAGTAACATCAAAATTAGACAACCGCCTACACAACATATAGTAATCGTCTACTCCCTTAACAAAATAGCCGATTATACATCCCTCATGCAGTAGAGACAAAACCCTTGCATGTGAGTAACGAATGTCAGGGGCATTATGCCCGCTGACCATACATATATCATTTATGTCTACACCCACCTTAGATGCAAGATATACAACAGAAGACACCGCAGGTAATACCTCATACTCACTTGTATCCAGACTATCCATAACCTTCTTAGCATAACTAAATAGAAGCGGATTTCCAGAAACAAGAAGAACAGCACTCTCATACTTACGCAGTTCGGAAACAATACCACTTATTCCCTCTTCATCTAAGACATCGTGTATATCAAGCTCCAAAATCTTTGCACCAATAGTAAATGATCTTAGAATCGACAATGAGTGTTTAAAACCCATTATGAAATCTGCAGATTCCAAAACCTCAACCACACGCTTACCCAGATCTCCACTATCTCCTATACCTGTCCCAATGATAAAGATCACCTTAACCCACCCTATCCACGAGTAACCTTTCACCATAAAACATTGTAACCCTGTACATTGCCTCTCCAAGCTGCTTCAATCTCTTTATGGCAGCATCTCCCACAGAAGTAAACACAGCTTTCACATCCACACCGTTTTCCTGAAGAAGATCAATAACTTTACTAAAGGGAGACAAAGACATAATCTCATTTGATAACCTCTTGTCATATCTCTCTGTGACAAGTATTATATGTGTAAGAAGTATCTCTGCCTTCGAATCAGCAACTCTGCTATCAGTGTTAAAATTACCTCCCGCAAGTTTGATCAGCTTCTGGAAACTGCCAGATAGATGAATGCCCCTAAAACCACGCAGAATAGCTTCCTTAACACAAAATCCAAAGAAGTTTCCACACAAAACTATGTTATCTGATTCCCCAAACCAGCTCTTGTGATTTTTTTCTCCTTTCCCCCCTGGTACAAAAACTATCCAATCGTACCCTTTCCGCCTTATAACTTCCATTTCCGGTAACAAAGACTCTTTCCATGCATTCTCGCTCATAGGTTCCACCATTCCGGAAGTTCCAAGTATGGATATGCCTCCTTTAACACCAAGACGGCTATTCAGTGTGTGCTTTGCTATCTCTTCCCCCTTGTCCACCCTCAGGTGGACAATCCCTTCTCTCAGCCCAAATTCCCTCAACACAGTTCTCATCATACTTCTGGGAACAGGGTTTATCGCAGGTTCTCCAACCTTTATACCCAAACCATCAAGTGTCACTATTCCTATACCCCCATCAGACCTAAAAAATACATCTCCGGTCTCCTTTTCCTCAAACGCAGCAGATATCAAAACACCATTGGTAACATCAGCATCATCGCCAGCATCCTTTTTAGCAGAGCAGAAATAAAGACCATCTACGATGCTGCAACACTCTATAGGCACACTTAAGACCCAACCAGCAGGTATACTAACAGCAACAGATCTCGGCACACATCCAAACTTCTTATACAAAATAGAAGCCTTCAGCGCAGCTGTGGCAGTCGTACCAGTCGTGATACCCCTTCTAAGCACCTTGCCATTCACCTCAACATACCAATCCACTATCTACAGCCTCCATAAGTAATGCATTAACTACGGCAACAGCCACAGAACTTCCACCTCTCGTTCCCAAAAGGGTGATATGGGGAATACGAGAACTCAGAAGCTTTCGCTTTACCTCTGCCGCACCAACAAACCCCACAGGAACTCCTACCACAAATCCTACACATTCATCCTCTAAAATGCGTAATAGTGCCGTAGGTGAGTTTCCTATCACAAATACAGCGTTTCTATTCCTCTTTAAAGCCTTATCCATAGAAACATAAGCCCTAGAAACTCCATACTTTACAGATTCCTTTACCACATCCTCATCGTCCACATACACCCTCACCAATAAACCGGCTAACGCTCTCCTGGATATTCCAACAGAAACCATCTTTACATCTGCAACCACTGTTTTCGAGATAGATATAGTTCTGCAAAAGGATTCAAAAAACCCTTCCGAAAAGATCAAGCGCTCAGCCAGTGAAACATCACCCGTAGCATGAACAACTCTCTTAACAACAGACAATTCCACCCCACTAAACCTATCAAGTAAACCCCTTTTAGCTAAAAGCTCTGTTATTATGCGGAAACTCTCTTTTTGTATAAGCAAAGGATCTTTCTCCATTTATACCCCCATAAAAACAAATATTCATGCCTCTTTCACGGGAAGAAGCACTAACACCCCGATTAAGGCAGGTCTCCCGACTCGTGGATCACCCTACTCACTACGCCTTCCCAGGGGAAACCCCAGTGGCATTATTGTAGTTTTCGTCCCCACACACGGTAGCCCGACTGTGCTGGATTCTCACCAGCTTCCCTATTAAGCCATCAGGCACCTTAATCTGTCCACTATATTAAGTTGTCCTTGAACAGTATAGCACTTATAGTAAACTCAGTCAACTACAACCTTAAATTACAGCTCACTTATGTTCAATAAAACAGCTTAAGAGCAGAAGTACGCCTATACCTGTAATAGGAAGTGATATACCAATTAGAGTAAAAGTTGTCTTATAAAGGATAAATACACTACCAATACCTATACCTAAAATCACCACACTACCAAAAAAATCTCTTTTCCAAGTAGCACCCACTATGCCAACCAAAATCGCCCATGGAACTGCATTAGGCACATTCAGCAAAACTCCCCTTATTCCACCTCCAAACTTAGCAGCACCAGAAAGAAGAGCAAACGTAAACCAGAAAACCAGCAATACTATCAAAGCAATCTTACAGCAGAACCTCAAACGACTAAAAGACACAAATTCCTCCAAACGCAAAGAGCCTCCTGGGTCACAACTCAAAATCAAGAGGTAGTCAAAAGTAGCAACAGGTGCAACAACTCACAGCCACCGTCAAACATCTTACTCGTCACTATCAGCGTGCCCATCATCGCACTGAGCCTCTACATACTCTGCAACAAGACTGCTCAACAGCTCTTTTACAGACACAATCTTATCTACCTTGTAGGCATTAGCACCAGCAAATGCAAAGCCATAGTCCATCCTTCCCATTTTAGCATTCGCTAATGCAAACGCTATGCAATAAGGCGCCTTATGATAATCGCACGGCTTCAGGCACTTCCAAAAGCACCTAAACGGCTTTTTAATCCCTTTCGCAACATCATCCAGAAATTTGTTCCTTATAGCCCTGCCCGGTAATCCCAGCGGGCTATCTATTATGATGAGATCCTCCTGTTTGCAATTTACATACATCTGCTTGAAGGCTACATCAGCATCACACTCATGAGTAGCCACAAACCTTGTGGCCATTTGCACTCCACTGGCGCCCATCTTCATATATTTGTATATATCGTAGCCCGTGTATATACCTCCAGCAGCAATAACTGGGATCTTCATTCCAAAACTCTGCTCAAACCGCCTAACGGTAGAAATCACATCCAACAACAACTTATCAAGTGAAAACATTGGGTCGTCTATCTGTTCCTTCTTAAAACCCAGATGCCCACCGGCAAGTGGGCCTTCAACCACAACGCCATCAGGTACCCTATTATAATGTTTTGCCCAATAGTCAAATATTATTTTAGCCGCTCTCCCGGAAGAAACTATAACCATAAATTTCGTCTTAATCGTATCCATCCCTTCTTCAACAAGCACCTTGGGAAACTTAAGAGGCAAACCAGCCCCGACAAATAAAACATCAATACCCTCTTCAATAGAAGTAAGCAACAGCTCATCGTAATCCGATAACGCAACCATCAAGTTTACACCAATAACTCCCTTACTCATTTTCCTGGCTTTTCTTATCTCATTTCTTAAAGCTCTCTGGTTAGCCTCCTTGTAATTAGTTCCAATATCAGTCTCCAGCATGCCTATCCCTGCAGCACCTATTACACCCACACCACCTTCGTTGGCTACCGCTGATACAAGACCCGAAAGCGATATACCAACACTCATACCCCCCTGAATTATGGGGAGCCTAACAACCAAATCCCCTATTTTTAAAGATGGCATCGTTACATCCAAAACTTCACTTCCCTTCTAATACACTTAAAATACCTTTACAGAAGACCTCGAGAGAACTATCACACCTATCGTATATAAAGCTATACACACTGTAAACACAAAATCTGCAAAGCAAAACCTAAGTTCATTCATCTTACTCCTCCTACTTGTGCTACCATAACACCTCGACTCCATGGCAATGGCAAGCTCATCTGCCCTTCTAAACGCACCAACAAACAGGGGAACCAAAACGGGGATATAGTTTCTCATTCTCCTAACGATATTACCAGACTCGAAATCTACACCCCTTGCCATTTGTGCTTTTATTATCTTGTCCGTCTCTTGGGCAAGCGTAGGTATAAATCTTATGGCAATACTCATCATCATCGCTATATCTTGGGCACTACTTCTAACATAAGGAACGAAAGAGAGCAGATACTCTATACCAGAGGTAAGTTCAGTTGGAGATGTAGTAAGAGTAAGAAGGCTGGCAAATGCAACAAGGAAAAATATCCTAAGTGTAATTACTGTTCCCATGTTTAACCCCTCTTCGGTTATCTTAAGAAAATGCCATTGCCATAGCACTCTGCCAGGAGTGAGAAATATATTCAGAACAAATGCAAATACAACCAAAAATACGACCGGCTTCAGTCCTCTCCACACAAACTTCACAGAAAGCTTAGACAAAACGATAAGAGCTACGAGCAACCCTCCCCACAAAATAAAAAACTCAATTCGCATCGTAAGAAACACACCTACCATCAGAAGGAAAAGGGCAAAAATTTTGCCCCGAGGGTCAAGTCGATGGACAAAAGAATTTGTTGGAACATACTGTCCAAAGGAGATATTGGAAAATATACTCATTTGTTCAACACTCCCGCTATCTCCAAAGCAAGCCGGTGTAGATCAAAGATAGGAAATGGAATATCCACCCCACACCTCTTTCTCACAGCATCGGCTATCTTCAATGTAACCGGAAAATCTATACCCAAATTACCTCCATCATAGTAAAGCCTCGCAAAGATGTCCTGCGGGCTACCCTGCGCTACTACTCTCCCCCTATCAAGGACTATCATTTTATTCGCTTCTGCTACTACCTCCCCTACATCATGAGTAACTATAATTACCGTAGTCCCACTTTCTCTTATATCACGCAACCTCGCCAGGAGCTCCCTCCTGCTAACAGGGTCTAATCCTGCCAACGGCTCATCAAGAGCAAGATAGGACGGTTTCATAGCAAGTATGGACGCTATAGCAACCTTTCTCCTTTCACCTCCACTAAGGTCAAAGGGATATACATCTCTCAAATTATCATACTCTATACCTACCATCTCACAAGACCACTTCACAAGTCTCTTCACATTTTCGGGTTCTACCCCTACATTCTTAGGACCAAATGCAATCTCATTGTACACACTATCCTCAAAAAACTGGTCTTCAGGGTATTGGAAAACCATCCCTACCTTTTTTCTAACCTCGTGCCTGCTATCCTTTATCCCCGTATCTATTCCATCCACTACTACCTTGCCAGATGTGGGTATCAACAATGCATTCAGGAGCTGTAACAAAGTGGACTTACCAGAACCAGTAGAGCCAACTATCAGAAAAAAATCCCCCTCTTGAATGCTAAGGCTCACATTATCCAGCGCCTTAGACTCAAAAGGGGTACCTTCCATGTAAACATAGCTAACAGACTTAACCTCTATGGACATAACTCCACCATCAGATCCTCTATCGTCAAAGGTAGCTTATTAAAATCATGTCCCATATCAGCAAGCATACATGCAAGCCTCGGTACTACAGGCAGCTCAAGACCTGCCCGCTCTATTGCATCCACACTTGAAAACACTTCATATGGAGAGGCATTCATAACAACCCTTCCTCCATCCATTACAGCAATTCTGTCGGAAAACACTGTTTCATCCATAATATGTGTTATGTAAACTATCGTGATACCCAAACGCTCCCTCAAATGACGGATTACATTAGCTATATCTCTCCTCCCAACAGGGTCTAACATAGTTGTAGGTTCATCAAAGACTATACATTCCGGTTCCATCGCAAGCACACTTGCGATGGCAAGCCTTTGCTTTTCTCCTCCCGAAAGGGCATATGTAGGCCTTTTCCCCATCTCAGACAATCCAACAACCTTTAATGCTTCTTTCACCCTACTTCTTATCTCATGAGAGGGGCACCCTAAATTTTCCAAACCAAACGCAACTTCCTCCTCAACAATAGAGGAAACTATCTGGTTCTCTGGATTTTGAAATACCATTCCCACTTTTTTCCTTATCTCCCAGAGCTTTGATCTATCTTTGGTATCAATACCATCCACCACTACCTCTCCTTTAGAAGGAAGAAGAATTGCATTGAAATGCTTTGCAAGTGTGGACTTACCAGAACCATTAACGCCTATAATAGAAAAAAACTCACCCCTCTTTATATGCAGATTGATGTTGTCTAAAACCTTCTTACCTTCCTTATGATAACTAAAGGAGAGGTTAGTCACGCGGATCATACTACACCAGTTCTATCAACGATGTAGGTGCACCATCACCCTTCCTGAAACCTACTTTGATCACTCTGGTATATCCCCCGCGAGCACTCCCTTTATACTTAGGCGCTATCTCATCAAAAAGCTTTCTAACAGCCTGCTTCGAGGGAATAATCTCTACCACCCACCTACGCGTTGCAAGGTCATTGTTCTTAGCAGCTCTGTCTATTATCTTATCTACCATCCTCTTTAGCTCCTTAGCTCGCGTATCCGTAGTAATAATCCTCTCATTTAATATCAAAGAGATTGCCATGTTCCTTAACATAAGTCTTCTATGATCCTTATTTCTGCGAAGTTTCCTCATAGCAAACACCCCTTCTTAAGCGTTCTCTCCAAGTTTAAACCCGAGTTTCTCTATCTTTTTCTCAACTTCAGACAGAGATTTCTTACCAAAATTCCTTATCTTGAGTAACTCCTCTTTTTTCTTCTTCAACAGGTCCCTAACAGTCTCTATTCCTGCCCTCAAAAGACAGTTTTCTGCTCTAACCGAAAGGTCAAGTTCCCTTATAGACATATTCAACCTCTCTAACCTCACACTCTCCTCATCGGTGCTATATCTTATCTCCGGTTTTTTCACATTTTCCCTATCAAACTGCTTATTTATAAACAAGCCAAAATGCTCTATAAGTACATTAGCTGCCTCACTTATAGCATCATCCGGCTTTATAGAACCATTGGTCCAGACCTCAAGTGTAAGCTTATCATAGTTGGTAACTCTTCCAACCCTTGTATCACTGACCTTATAGCTAACCTTCTTGATAGGAGAAAATGCTGCATCTATGAGTATCACATCCACTGGGTAATCTGCAGGCCTTTCCCTATCCCATGGCAGATAACCGTATCCAGTCTTAACATATATCTCCATGCTGAGCTCCCCGTCATCCTCAAGGGTAGCAATATGAAGCTCTGGATTCTTGATCTCTACTGCCGGGTTTGGTTCTATGTCAGCTGCTGTCACATCTTTAGGTCCCTTCGCATGTAGTTTAAGAACAACCAAATCGTCAGTAAAAACTGAAACATGAAGCTGCTTAATGTTCAGGATTATATTTATAACATCCTCAACCACACCATCTATAACTGAAAACTCATGCAACACACCATCTATTCTCAAGCCAACAACAGCAGCACCTTTTATTGAAGAAAGCAAAACCCTCCTCAGAGAATTTCCAAGTGTAACTCCAAAGCCAACCTCTAACGGCTCAACGCTTACCCTCCCATAGGTTTCGGTAAGCTCCTCAAACACTACGGTAGGATTAATACTACCACTCATTATTAATCCTCCTCAATCACCTGGAATAGAACTCTACTATCAAGCTTTCATCAACAGGAACATCTATCTGATCTCTGGTTGGCAAACCTAACACCTTGGCTTTGAAACTCGCAAAATCCAAGTCCAACCACCCAGGAACAGTTGGGACACTATCCTTTTCTCTGATCTCCTTAAATGGATTCTTAGACTTGCTACTCTCCTTAACTTCTATCACATCTCCTGCCTTAACAAGGAACGAAGGGATATTAACCTTTCTCCCATTTACAGTAATGTGTCCGTGCGAAACTATCTGTCTTGCATGCTTCCTTGAGTAAGCCCATCCCAACCTGTAAACCACATTATCCAGTCTTCTCTCAAGTATCTGTAAGAAAGTTTCTCCTGTTACACCCTTCTCTCTGGAAGCCATATCAAAGAACCTTCTAAACTGCCTCTCCATAACCCCATATATCCTGCGGACTTTCTGCTTCTCCTTTAAGTGAATCCCATAATCGCTAAGCTTCTTCCTTGCTTGTCCATGCTGACCTGGTGCGTAAGATCGCCTCTCAAATGGACACTTATCTGTATAACACTTATCATGTTTCAAGTACAGCTTTTCGCCTTGAGCACGACATAATCTACATACAGGTCCCGTGTATCTACCCATCGTCAATCCTCCTTAAACCCTTCTTCTCTTAGGTGGTCTACACCCATTATGAGGAATGGGTGTCACATCCTTTATAAGATTTATGTGCAAACCGGCAGACTGCAATGCCCTTATCGCTGCTTCTCTGCCAGCCCCCGGTCCTTTTACATACACATCTATACTTCTCATACCATTCTCTATCGCTTTGTTAGCAGCCTGTGTGGCAGCCAACTGTGCTGCAAACGGTGTGGATTTCCTTGAGCCTTTGTAACCCACCGTCCCAGAAGAAGCCCAACAGACCACATTGCCCTCTTTATCGGTTATCGTTATAATAGTATTATTAAATGTAGACTGAATATGAGCTACCCCATAAGCGACATTTTTCTTCTCTTTCCTTTTCTTCCTGCCAGCTGCTTTTCTCTTTACCATCAGTCAACCTCCCTTTTGCTATTTCTTCCGTCTTGCACCTACAGTCCTTCTCGGTCCCTTTCTCGTACGAGCATTAGTCCTTGTCCTCTGCCCTCTAACAGGGAGACCCATTTTATGCCTCAACCCTCTATATGTCCCCATATCTATGAGACGCTTTATGTTCATAGCGACCTCTCTCCGCAAGTCACCCTCCACCTTATAGTTAGCCTCTATATACTCTCTCAATCTTGCAACCTCTTCCTCTGTAAGGTCTTTTACTCTCTTATCTGGGTCTATCCCCGTACCTGCTATGATCTCTTTTGCCCGAGAAAGCCCGATACCATAGATATATGTAAGCGCAATCTCTATACGTTTATTCCTTGGTAAATCAACACCCGCAATACGAGCCATTAAATAAATACCCCCTTATTCTTTAGTTATCCCTGTCTCTGCTTGTGACGGGGATTCTTACAAATGACCATAACAACACCTTTTCTCCTTATCACCCTACACTTCTCACATATAGGTTTGACAGAGCTCCTAACCTTCAAAGTCAATCACTCCTTCATCCAGTTTAGTATCTATACACAATTCTTCCTTTAGATGGGTCATATACCGATATCTCTACCTTTACCTTATCTCCTGGTAAAATCTTTATAAAGTTCATCCGCATCTTACCACATATATGAGCTAGAATCTTATAACCATTGTCCAATTTCACCCTAAACATAGCATTAGGAAGCGTCTCCACTACAGTACCCACAACCTCAATAAAGTCCGATTTGGACATATAACAGCCTATCCCTCCTTTTCATACAGTTTCTTGACAAACTTGTATATCTCCTCATCTCTGACCAAATCTCCCTTCTGCAACTTATCTTTTATATCAGGATTTACCACATTTGTCAACTGTATATGCAAAATATTTTTCTTCTTTGGTCTCTCTAACTTCCTGTTGAAACCATCCACCAACAACACTCTCTTTCCCTCAAACCCCATCACAACATAGAACCTACCCTTATCCCTGCCCGCAATAGACCTAACTACCTGTCCCACAGTTACATCTTTCACTATGCATCACAGCCTGCTTAATATTTCAGTCCCGTCTTCCATTATAGCAATAGTATGCTCAAAATGGGCAGAAAGGCTATGGTCTGCTGTAACCACTGTCCACCCATCACTTTTAGTTATAACTTTAAAATCTCCCGCATTCACCATTGGCTCTATTGCTATTGTCATACCTGGCCTCAAAAGAGGCCCTTTTCCTTTCTCACCATAATTCGGTACCTGCGGTGGTTCGTGAAGTTTTCTACCTATACCATGTCCTGTATAATCACGGACAACCGAAAAACCGTGCTTTTCAACCCATTGCTGAACTGCATACCCTATATCACCAACTCTATTACCCACAACAGCCGCTTCTATCCCCTTATATAAAGACTCCTCTGTCACTCGCAAAAGCTTTTCAGCCTCAGGGGAAACCTTTCCAACCGGCACTGTCAAAGCTGCATCACCATAAAATCCCTTCAATATAACACCTGCATCAATACTCACAATATCCCCTTCTCTAATCACCCTTTCAGGAGAAGGTATGCCATGAACCACCTCATCATTTATAGAAATACATATCGTTGCAGGATATCCCATATACCCCTTGAAACCAGGTACAGCCCCATGTTTATAGATAAACCTCTCCGCCTGATGGTCAAGGTACGCAGTCGTTATTCCCGGTCTAATGATGCTCGCCAAATACTGCAACAACAATGCCACTATCCTATTGCTCTCTCTTAAGTGCTTTATATCTTGCTTTGTCTTTATAACAATTGCTGTCATACTTTTAAAACCTCAATTAGAGCAATGACTCTCAATGTATCCAGCTATCTCGCGCGCATTTTCAACAGCTCCTCTATTTGCATCTATCTCCACCAACAAGCCCTTTTCCTTGTAAAATCCTATAAGTGGAGCTGTCTGCTCTTGGTATACCTTCAACCTCCTCCTTATAGTCTCTTCTTTATCATCATCCCTCTGATACAACTCTCCTCCACATATATCACACACGCCCTCAACTTTGGGAGGGTGATTCCTTATATGATAGATAGCTCCGCACTTTCTACAAACCCTTCTCCCGCTCAGCCTTTCAATTACGACATCTTCTGATGCATTCAGCAAGAAAACACAGCTTATGTGCGTCATCTTTTCCAAGGCTTCTGCTTGTGCTATGGTTCTTGGAAAACCGTCAAATACAAACCCCTTTGCAGCACTGTTAGCAGACATGTATTCCTTCACTATACCAATAATGACATCATCGGGCACAAGCTCACCTTTATCCATATAACTTTTTGCCTTCATACCAAGCTCTGTACCTTCTTTCACTGCATTCCTCAATATATCACCAGTACTCAAAGGCACATACCCATAATCGTCGTGCAACATAGAGGCAACCGTACCCTTACCCGCTCCCGGCGGTCCAATAAAGATCACATTAACCATAGATCACACCCCTACCTATATTCTAAATAATGGCCTTCCTTTCTGTTTCCTCATAAACCCTTCATAATGCCTCATGATTAGCTGCGCCTCTATCTGATGTACAGTTTCAAGTGCCACACCTACCATTATTAACAGGGATGTTCCACCAAAATAAAAGGTGGTGATGTTAGCCGCACGTGTAAGTATCAACGGTAAAACGGCAACACCTGCAAGGAAGACAGCTCCACCCAATGTTATCCTTGCTAACACCTTATCTATATACTCTGCTGTTGGCCTACCCGGTCTTATTCCCAATATAAAGCCACCATACTTTTTCATATTGTCTGCCATTTCCGTTGGATTAAATATTATCGCCGTGTAGAAGTAAGCAAAGAATATAATTAATGCTGCATAAAGCACAACATAAACCACACTTGAGGGACTAAAAAGATATGCAATCTTCTTTGCCATATCACCAGTGAAGAATTGAGATACAGTAGCAGGAAATAACAGCACAGAAGATGCAAATATAATGGGTATAACACCAGACTGATCTACTTTTAATGGTATAAAAGTACTTTGTCCTCCATATATTTTTCTCCCCACAACTCTCTTCGCATATTGCACAGGTATTCGCCTCTGTGCCTCTTCTACGGTAACAATACCAGCAACAACGGCAACTATAACAAGAATGAATAGGATAAACACGATAGAATTCATCTCCCCAACCTTTATCAGGGAAACAGTTCTTGTTATAGCACTCGGCATTCTCGCCACAATACCAGCAAATATTATAAGGGATATACCGTTACCCACACCTCTATCGGAAATCTGCTCACCTATCCACATAAGCAAGACAGAACCTGCCGTCAGAGTAACAACCATCATCAGTCTCCAAGACATCGATGTATCTCTTAAAACACCAAGGTGCTGTAACCAGTAAGACATCCCAAATGCCTGTATCGCAGCCAAGAAAACGGTTGCATACCTCGTATATATCGTTATCTTTTTTCTGCCTTCCTCCCCTTCCTTAGAGAGTTTTTCTATGGCAGGCACAACAACCGTAAGGAGTTGCATTATTATAGAGGCATTGATATACGGTATGACACCAAGTGCCATTATTGAAAATCTCCTCAAGGCACCCCCAGCAAATATGTCTAAGAAACCAAGCACACCCCCATGAGCAAAGAGTTTCCCAAGTGCAACAGTATCAACTCCAGGTGTTGGTATGTGCGCACCAAACCTATAGATAGCCAACATTATAAGGGTAAATACTATCCTGTTCTTCAGATCCGGTATTCTAAAAAGGTCTCTTATAGCTTCAAACAACTTTATACCACCTCAGCTTTTCCACCAGCTTTTTGTATTTTCTCCACAGCCGACTTACTAAATGCATGAGCCTTTATTATAAGTTTCTTCTGTAATTCACCCCTACCCAATACCTTTATACCATCATTTATCTTCTTTACAATTCCCTCTTTTAACAACACCTGAACATCAACTACAGAGCCATCCTCAAATCTGTTGAAATCCTCAACATTGACAACAGAAAAGACTTTTGCAAACCTTGCATTATTAAATCCCCTCTTCGCCACCCTCCTGTAAAGTGGCATTTGACCTCCCTCAAAACCCCTTCTTACGCCACCACCAGAACGCGCTTTCTGTCCTTTATTTCCCCTCGTAGCTCTGGTGCCATGCCCAGAACCAGGACCTCTACCAACTCTTTTAGGCTTTTTCCTGCTACCAGGTGCTGGATAAATGTCAGAAAGTTTCATACCTCATTCCTCCCTACGAAATTTCTTCAACCTTTAATAGATGAATGACTTTGTTTATCATACCTCTTATCTGAGGCGTATCATCAACAATCCTGCTATCCCACAACCTATGTAATCCAAGTGCCCTTACAGTATCTCTTTGATCCTTGGGATATCCTATCACACTTCTTGTCGAGGTTATCTTCAGCCGCATACTAAATTCCCCCTATTCAGCTTTACCTCTTAATGCCATAACCTCTTCTTTGGTCCTCACCTGCTTTAATGCCTCAATAGTAGCCCTTGCTACATTTATAGGATTGGATGTTCTACCAATAGACTTTGCCAAAATATCTCTAATGCCCGCAAGTTCAAGAACAGCCCTTACCACACCTCCTGCTATAATTCCTGTCCCTTTAAATGCAGGCTTCAAAAGAACCTCAGCTGCACTGTACTCACCAACAACATCGTGAGGAATGGTACTACCATGTTTCTTAACCTCTATGAGGTTCTTCTTTGCATCCTCAACCGCCTTTCTGATTGCTTCAGGAACTTCCCTCGCCTTTCCAAGTCCAACACCTACATACCTCTCCTTATCACCAACAACGACAAGAGCACTAAACTTCAGCCTCTTGCCACCCTTAACAACCTTCGTAACCCTATTAATACTAACAACCTGTTCCTTGAGTTCTATCCCTTCAACTTCTATACCTTTCACCATTTCCTTCTCCCCTTCTTAGAATTCAATTCCGCTCTCCCTCAAAGCGTCTGCAAGTGCCTTAACCCTACCATGATACTTGCTTCCACCTCTGTCAAACTTTATCTTCTTTATTCCAAGTTTGCGCAGCCTCTCACCCAAAATCTTACCAACACGCTTGGCTGCTTCTACATTACCTCTATAAGGAAGTTCACCCCTGAGCTCCAGAGAAGAAGCAGAGCACAGAGTAACTCCTCTTTCATCATCTATCACCTGAGCATGTATATTCGCCAGACTCTTGAACACCGAAACCCTTGGTACGTCAGCTGTACCGCTGATATACTTCCTTATTCTCTTGTGTCTAACTATGCGCATAGCATTTCGAGATCTATTCTTAGTCACCCTATATTATCCCCCTTTCTAAGTAGCAGCTTTACCTACCTTCCTTATCACGTATTCTCCAACATACCTTATCCCTTTACCCTTATACGGTTCAGGTGGCCTGAATGCCCTAATGTTAGCTGCTATCTGTCCAACCCTCTCCTTGGATATACCTTCTACCTTTATAATATTTCCCTCCACGCTGATATTTACATCATCAGGTATAGGAAAGTTTATAGGGTGTGAATAACCAAGATTCAGTACAAGCGTTTTACCATCTACTCTCGCCCTGTAACCAACCCCTATAATCTCCAAGTTTTTAGAAAAACCCTGAGAGACTCCTATAACCATATTATTCACAATCGCACGTGTAAGCCCATAAAA
>CAZLJD010000004.1:0-2473 GCA_964559865.1 uncultured Synergistota bacterium | reverse complement strand
GGATATTGATGACAAAGACGAGGTTGTGGATTCGGTTAGGATATAAAGAAAAGTAGCTACGATGACGCCACTTGGTGTTGTTAAAGGGTAGATGTAATTGTGCTTTTTATTCCTTCCATTTTGAGTGTAGAGGATATTAGCTTTGCTGCTTGCATGTTTTGACACATGCCTACGATAGTAGGACCACTTCCAGTTATACCTGCGGCTATACACCCTAACTTTAGTAGCTTTTCTTTTAGCATTTGTGTTTCGGTTTGGTAAAAGTCGAGGTCATTGTGTAGGATGCAAAGTTTTTTTTCAGGTAAGGTATTAACCTTGTCTATCTTCGAATATGCCTCTTTCGTAGAGATACCAAATTCCTGAAATACCAAGACAAACCACAGCCTTTTTGTGAGTTTAAGAGGTAGGATATACTCTCCTCTGCCAGATATAATTGCAGCTTCACCATTCAAGAAGAAATTCACATCACTACCTATTTTTTCTCCTATTTTGAATAGCTCTTCCTGATTGATGTTCACGCCGAATAGCTCTTTTAGCGCAAGTATGGTATATGCGGCATTACTGCTTTCTCCACCCATTCCACTGCCTACGGGGATTCTTTTGTGTAGGAAGATTCGTATCCCACTATTTATGGAAAAGAGCTCTTTGAACAACAATACAGCCTGCTTTATGGTGTTGCTTTCGTCCGTTGGCAATTCATGGTGGTTGGTGAAAAGTTCTACCCTGTTCAAGGAAGGCAATAACTCAAAATAAATGGTATCTGCTATAGATACCTTAACTACCAAGGAGAAGATATTATGATACCCATCTTCCCTCTTGTTTAGTACCTTGAGGAAGAGGTTGAGTTTTGCGAAGGACCTGATGCTTAGAAAATTCTTCTTTCTTCGGAGCACAGGTAAAGCTCGATTTCTCCTGTGAACAGATCCGTGTATCTGTAAGATACCCTCCTATTTTTCTGGTTTAGTTGGACAATGAAAAAGTGGGTGTAGAGCTTGTGGATTGTTCCTCGATTCTCCTCTTTTTTCCTTCTCCCCTTTAAGTCCCTTATCCTTACATCCTCACCTATGTAGTTCTCTAATGTCCTTTTTATCTTTGCTAAGGAGTCAACTGCCATACGCATATCTCCTTAGAATTATTTATTGAATTATACCACAAATTTTATTATCTGTCAAATTTTGTGTTTGATAGTTTGGTAAAGTTTGATGTTGTGTTTGCTTTTACTGTGTGTTTGCCTTCAACATCTATGAGGAATAGTTGTAGCGTGCAGACCATACATAACGAAAAATTACCTTCTATTCTTTGGTCATTTTGGATCCTTCTAACTTCGGTTCTCAGAACAACGAGCTCTGCATTTTTGCCCTTTAGGTTTCTCCCTTGGCGGCTTTTAGGTGAGTGTTTACCAGGTTCATCTGTTCGAACACAAAATCTCCTACTTTCTTGATTTCTTGAGATATTACATTTATACCTGCACCACTTTCTCCCAATCTTGCAGACTCTATGGATATATTTATACCAAGTACCTGTAAGTTTTTGGCTACTCTTCTAATGTTATTGCTCACCTCAGATATAGTAGAAGAGAATATCTCAAGGCGGTTGCGTGATTCTAAGTATAGCTCTACCATGTTAGTCATTATGCCTGCTATACCAAGGAGGTCTTCTGCCTTTTTGGGCGTGCCAGCTGACACACACTCTTTTACTATATCTGTGCGAAATCCCTCTTTTTCACCAAGCTCTTCTATAAATGATTCATATGCCTCGTCAAACTCCCTTGATTTGGCTCCGTCTCCTTCGAAGAATCCTACCAGTTCGCCTTTATAGTATATGGGTACAGTGAATATTAGCATTTTTAAAGGGCAGAGACGCACTACTCCCTCTTTTTTCTCCAGTGCTTCTTTTCTCATTTCTATTCTTCCGGGAAGGCATCTTTTCTTGAGGAATCCAACTCTCCGCAGTTCTTTCTTTGCTGATTTTTCACCCCATAGATTTGAAACTCTTTCTACAACTTCTACATTTGGACTTGCAATCCATGTAGATATGTCGAATATTTCGCTGAACCGCCTAAGTGCGTTGTCTATCTCCTTGCTTTCCGATATCCATTTCCTGAAGTCCATTTTACACCTCCTAAATTTGTTATTTGTGTAGCTTTTGTATAGTTTACAGCTTTTGCTTTGATTTTTCAAGATTGTGAGTGGACCAACAGTTTATTCGTAAAATTTATTGTATTTGAAATTGCTCGACTAATATTATTTTGGTGTAGTTTTATCGGAATATTGATTAGTGGAGTGGAAGCAGAGCGGAAGTATAAGTTAGTCACTTTTATCTTGATTTTTTTTGTGTTATCATTTAGAATCTTATAGGTGATTGTGTTGAATATGATAAGGGACTTGAGGTTGAAGAAGGGTTTTACGCAGGAGGAGTTGGCAAAGAAGCTTGGAGTAGAGAAGGTTAGCGTTTACAATTGGGAAGTGGGTAA
>CAZLJD010000003.1:0-60246 GCA_964559865.1 uncultured Synergistota bacterium | reverse complement strand
AGACTATTATCCTGTCTGATAGTTGTGTCTTTAACACTTTGTATTGAGAGTAGATGCTCTCGTATACAACCCTTGCATTTTCGACATCTGATCTTGATACTGCCCCTTTTTTCAACAATTTCTTCAGCCTTATAAGATCCCTTTTCGCCTTGTTCAGTTTGGCTAATGTTGCGCTCAATTGGGCGCTAATAGTACTTCTGTTTATCCTTATGAGTTTATCTCCTTTTTTTACCCTGTCTCCTACATCTACATATACTTCTTTTATGGTGTCTCTATCTTTTGCAGTGATATTTATTACCTTTTCTGGTTCTACTGTTCCGATGAATGACCGGTATATCTTTACGTTTTTGTATTGGACCTTGTAAACTTCTACAGGAATACCTTTTGCTCTTTGTATCTCTTCTATGGTAGGAATGTGCCTTTTTTTTGCCACTTTTGGCACACGAGTTTTGTAGTAGAAAAGACCACCACCTATAATGAGCAGTATGGATATGGTGATTATTGCTTTCTTCAATGTGTTTCCCCTTCCACCAGTTTTAGATTTGCTATTGAGGTTAGGTAAGAGTAAATTGCTTCAGACATGTTGACCCTTGCTGTATGCAAGGCTAACTCGCTGTTCATGAGGTCTAAGTATGTGCTTAACCCTTCTTTGTAGCGTGTTGTGGCTATCTTAAGTCCCAGTTTTGCCTGTTGTATAGTGCCTTTTATTGCTCTTATAGTGCTCTCTGCCTTCTTTACACTATTGTAGGCATCCTTGACTTCCTTTTTTATCTCCTCTATGAGCTGGAGCTTTGCCAGTGATATGCTTTTTAGGTATGCTACCTGACTTTTTATGTCGAACTTGTTTTTGTTACTGTCGTAAATTGGGATGTTGAGGTTCAAAGAGAGTGTAAAGTTGTGGTTTTCCTTCGATAAAGAGCTGTGGAGCACGAAGTTTGCCAAGAATGTGAGCTGAGGGGAGTTCTCTTTCTTCTTTAATAGGAGAGACAATCTTGCTAAGTCTTCGTTTAGTTTTGCAAGTAACAGGTCTGGTCTATTCTTTAGAGCTTGCTTTTCTATTAGAGATTCCGGTGGGAGATTGTAGTGTTTGTATGGGAGACTTTTGGGTAGAGTTTCTTTCCGAATTGACTTTCCCACTAAAAGGCATAAACCGTTTGTATCTGATTTGAGAGTGTTTTTCAGGCTTATGTAGTGTGGATACGCATTGGATAAGTCAACCTTCGCCCTTATGAGGTCGTGGTAGGAAACCATTCCTTTCTTGTACTTTTCAGATATCGTTTTATACCTCTCTTTGAGACTGTGAATATGCATTTCTTCCACTTTTATTAAGCTTTTATCCAGTAGTATACGGTAGAATATTGATTTTGCTTTAAAGACGGTTTTCCTCTTTACTTCGAGAAGATTTGCCTTTGCCATTTTTACTTGAAGATTTGCCAGCTTTAATGCATCAGATATCTTTCCGCTTACATCGATTGGCTGGGTAAGTGTAATACCTATGTTGTGGTAGAGTGAGACCCCGTTTGTCTTGGAGACCCTTGTCGAAAGGGATACATAAGGCATTACGGAGGCGACCTGTGATTTAAAGTCAAAGGTCGCCTTCTTTAGCAATTCTTCTGCACGCTTTATGTTTCGATTGTTTTTAAGCGTGAGTGTTACAATGTCACTTACACCAATGACTGCATAGCATTTGATTGGTGCAATCAATATAAGAGCAGCTAATATCGAAGTGAATAAGAGATGCTTACCCAGTTTTGTCTTTGTCATCTTAGGCTTTCTATGGCTTCTTTCATCCTCTTTGTCCCTTCTTTTATCTTTTCCATCGATGTGGCAAAAGATAGCCTTATATAGCCTTCACCATACTTCCCGAATGCATTACCGGGGACAGTAACTACCTCATAGTCTTTTAATAGATACATGGATACTTCCTCTGATGACATGTTTGTGTCTTTTATATTCACGAAGGCGTAAAATGCTCCTTCTATTTGTTTACATGAAAGGCCTTTAATCTCGTTTATGGCTTTAAATATGAATTCTTTTCTCCTTGTGTACTCCTTTAACATCTTGTTTACGTCTTCTGCAGCCTCCTTTAACGCAGTTATCCCTGCCATTTGTGTGATAGAGTTTGCACATACGATAGAGTTCTGCTGGAACTTCAACATGGCCTTTATTAGCTCTTTGTCTGCTACTATGTATCCCAATCTCCACCCTGTCATTGCGTAGCTTTTGGAGAACCCATTTATCGTTATTGTTAGTCTTTTCATCTCTGGAAAAGAGGCGATGCTGTAATGTTTTCTTCCATCATATAGGATGTATTCATAGAGTTCGTCACTTATTATGTAAATATTGTTCTTTAATGCAACTTCTGCTATAGCCTCTAATTCCTCTTTGGTATATACGGCTGCCGTAGGGTTTGAAGGAGTATTTACTATTATTGCTTTTGTTTTTGGCGTTATGAGAGACTTCAGTAGCTCTATGTCTGGGTGGAAGTTATTATCTTCACTTAGCCTAAATGGAACTGGTATGCCACCGAAAAGTTTTACTTGGTTTTCATATGCTACGAAGCCTGGGTCAGGTATGATGACTTCGTCTCCAGGGTTTATGAGCGTATAAAGAGAGATAAGTAGAGATGCAGTACCTCCTGCAGTTACGATTATTTCGTCTGTGCTTGCATTTATGTTGTTGTCTTTTTGAAGTTTTTGGGATATAGCTTCCCGGAGTTCTTTAAAACCGGCATTGGGGGTGTAGTGCGTTATACCGTTTTCCATTGCCTTTTGTGCAGCTTCTCTGATGATTTTGGGAGTATCAAAATCTGGTTCACCTATGCCAAAGTTCACTGCATCCTTAGCGCTTTGTGCCAAGTCAAACAGTTTCCTTATTCCTGAGGGCTTGATGGTGTCTAAGTAACGGTTTAATACCAATTGAGGCACCTCCTTAGGGTATGTGTTGGTGTAATAATTATATCAGGAAAGTTGCAAAAAGGACAGTATTTGATTTTGGTCAATATTTTGTGTTTGGAATGTAGTAGCCCTTACTGTAATAGTAGATACCCTTTTTGTTTCCAATAAAGTTACTTCTCTTTTCTGATTCATTGACTGTTGCCCTGTCTGTGAGTGCAATTGCTATGCTGTTCACCTGAAACTCGTTGCCAGTGGAGTTTATCTGGGAAGATTCAAATCCCACTATGCCGATGTAGTTAAACATGAAGAGGCTTTTTGAGATGTTGGTCAGATTTTCCCTACTGTTAGATATGGCTATTCCCCACACATTGTGCTTGAATGTGCTTTTCTCTATACTTGTGTTTCTGCTGTCAATTATGGCTATGCCTATACCGTTTTTGTTTATCTTGTCTTGAAGTATGTGAGTGTAGTTTGCATCTCTTAGTAAGATTCCGATGGTATTTTCTTTTACTTCGTTGAATTGTATTGGCAATGTTTTGTTTGTGCTTACTATGATTCCCTTGAAATTCTGAGATAAGGTTGAATACTTTATGTGTGTCTGGGTTGCACGCTTTAGGTATATCCCTATTTCGTTATCTGAGATATGGACATGTTGGATTTTTAACACAGAAGCTGTATTTACTCCAATACCTACTGTTGCGTATCTGATGTTGGTGTACTGTATGGTAGATGGCGTAGTGTTATAGAACATGATACCACCCCACCCGGGTATCTGTTTGCCGTTCTCGTATGCAGGTGTTCCTATCCAGATGTTTGCGGATGTTTCTCCTATACACATGAGCCTGCCATATACCACTATGTTGCAGAGCCCATCTTTTACCACCTCATACTTGCTTTCTTTGGGGGTGAAAATTATGATACTTCCCGGTGCAATGGTGAGGGTTTTCCCGTGTGGAACAACGATGTCTCCGTCTATTAGCACTCTCCCGTGTAAGGTAGTGTCCTTTCTTATTGTCCCGTGAAAGGCAACAGATGGGGAAGCGCACAGAAGACACACTATAATTTCTATAAGGATGATTAGTTTGAATCTTTTCATCTCCATTAGCCCCCTTTGTGATCAGAGGGACCTATAAACCCCCTTTTTGCTGCATCTTTCAGTATGTACTTGAACCCATTCGTTGAAAAGGTATCATAAAAACTTTCTATTATTGTGCAGTTATACCTTGGAATGTAGATGGCATAATACGGGCTTAGCAGCATTACTTTGTTTTTGAACATGAATGTTACTGATAATGTTTTGTCCTTCTTGTTGTTTACCAGGGCTAAGGGGTATGCGTGACGATTTATTACTTCGTGAATGTGGAGAGTTAACATTCTCTTTCCCCGTAGGAGCATCATGTAAGGTGAATTCTTCCCTGCTTTTTTCTTGTTATTTTCCCACCAGTATACACCACTCTTTGGGTTTGCACCTTTAAATACTGGGTAATAGCTGTTCACCACTCTTCTTAGCTTCAGTACGAACTTTCCCATGATCTTCCTCTTGCTATCAAATATACTGTTTGCAACTACGATTTTTTTGTCTACTCCCACTGCAAGTTTCTCCTTGGTTGGGTTCCATATCTCTATCCAATGTTTTTTGCCTTTTACTTCTTTTAACGCTTCTTTTATGAATGTTGTTTTGTCTTCTTGCTTTGTGTATGTATAATAGTATTGATCAAGGAAAGTCCCTGGTACTTTTTTTGTCAGTCGTATGGCGCCGTATCCAATACTGTGGATACTTAAGGTTGCACACAGCAAAAAGAATACGAGATACTTTTTCATATTACTTCTCTCCTTTGTAGATGTGATCTGTTCCGTATAAGGATTATATCATAATTTGAATAATTATGGTTGTTATTTGCCGAATTATAATGTTATAATTAATTATGTAACTATTACTTCAGGGGCGCAGCGTGATGGTTTAGATGCTTAGGCGAGATGCAGGCAAAGAGGGTGGTAATTTGATTCTCCTAATAGTTTTTGGTGTGGTTATTTCTTTTTTGTTCTTTTACAAGAGCAGGGCTTATGCTTCTCCCTACGAGGAGAAAATCCGTGTTGTCACTACGATAAATGTCCTTTCCGATTGGGTTGAAAAGGTGGGAGGAAATCGGGTTAAGGTGAGGAGTATCATCACAGATCCGAGGACAGATATTATGAGGTATGACCCCAAAAACGATGTTTCGTTGTTGCAAAGAGCACAGATATTCGTGAATATTGGAAGGTATTTGGAAGTCTGGGCTCCAAAACTCCTCAAGATGTGTAATAATAGGCACTTGAGGGTTATTATTTTAACAAAAGGTATTCCCTTGATGAACAGGAATCCTTACATATGGTTTGACCCTGCAGCTATCTCTAACTCTCTCAACGAGATTAGAAGGGCGCTTACGAAGGTGTCATCTGAAAATGCTTCTATGTTTCAACGGAATATGGAACATTACCAGATGAGCATTGATGGGCTGTTTGACGCCGGTAGGCGTTCGCTTTCTTCTGTTGCAGCTTCGGAGAGAAAGGTAGTTAGCATCTCTCCAGAGTTTAGTTACCTGTTTGTTGCTCTCGGTATAAAAGAGGAGGCAGTGTTGCTTAGTTATCAGGGTGGATATGTGAGCAATAAAAAGATAGACAGCTTTGTTAACAAAATAAAGGAGGAGAACATAAAGTATATAGTGGTTAGTGAAAGAACGATGATTCCTGTGACAGAGGTCATAAAGGAGGCAACTGGGGTTAAGGAGATAAGGCTTTCTCCGTTTCTGAATCTTGTACCCGGTACACATGATTATGTCCACCTGCTCAGGTACAACATAGAGAATGTGATAAGTGCCTTTAAGAGGAGGTGATAGCAGAATAAAGAGAGGCACAAGCCTTGTTGAACTCCTAATTGTTGTCTCTGTAATTGCGATAGTTTCCTCTTTTGTGCTTGTTTCTGCAATTGGGGGCTTACGCTACGGTAAGCTGCAAGGCGCTGCTTACATGGTAGCTTCAAAGATAGCTTATACCCAACAAAAGGCCATTATGGCTGATAGAAATTGTTACTTTCGAGCTAATATTGGAACCTCAGAGGCGTATGTCTATTTTGACATTACGAGTATGGAGAGATTTGAGCTACCTGCAGGAGTTGTTTTCCTATCTTCCAGTGTTAATCCTATATACTTTAACTATCTTGGTACGCCTAATATGGGGACTACCATTACGCTTGGTGTTGAGGGGGAGAGCAAGAGAATCTATGTTGTGGTAGCTGCTGTTACTGGAAGAGTACGCATAAGTGATACTCATCCTTAAATTGTATTAGGAGGTGTGTTCCTGTGAAAAGAGTTTTGATGTTAGTAGGGGATTATGTGGAGGACTATGAGGTTATGGTGCCGTTTCAGGCTTTACAGGTGGTAGGTTGTGAGGTAGATGCAGTTTGTCCTGACAAGAAGAGGGGAGATTTTGTCAGAACTGCAATTCATGACTTCGAGGGTGATCAAACTTATTCTGAAAAGAGGGGGCACAACTTTACACTCAATGCGGACTTCGATACTGTTGATGCATCTAATTACGATGCACTCCTGATACCGGGTGGAAGGGCACCAGAGTACATAAGACTGAATCCTAAGGTTATTGAGATTGTGAAAGACTTCTTTGCTCAAGGGAAGCCTGTTGCTGCTATCTGCCATGGTCCGCAGTTGCTTGCTGCTGCAGGAGTACTTGGTGGTAAGAAGTGCACATCTTATCCTGCTGTTGCTCCGGATGTTAGGAATGCGGGGGCAGAGTGGGTAGATGTTGGTATTGATGGAGCTTTGGTTGATGGTAATCTGGTAACTGCTCAGGCTTGGCCTGGCCATCCGCAGTGGTTATCGGAATTTATAAAACTTCTTGGCTTGTGAAGTCACGGAAAAATATCATTGACTAATGCCTTTTCTTGTGGTTAATAATTTAGTTGTTTTCTATAAATTTTGTGTATAAGGTGAACAATTTTTGTAGAGAATGGGTATTGGTTGTTGATTTTTGAGAGAGGTAGGATTATAATAGTATCTGCTGAATTGTGATAAAATTAACTTTGGGAGGTGTAGGAATGCCCTTCATACTTACTTCCATCGTGGGTTTTTTGGCTTATCTCGTTTTAACATTTCCATCAGGTAGTACCTTGGGTTACTGGAGTAAACCTGAAATAGGTTTTGGTATCGTTGCGGGTGTGATTGCGGCTGCTATTGGTAGGAGGTTATTTTGTTGTTATAGGAATTACCGTATGCTGAACCCCGTTAGGTGGATTCTGTTTTTGATTTACGCCTTTGGACCTTTTTTTATTGCCATGGCGAAGGCTAATATTGATGTAGCCGTACGAGTTTTTACGGGCAAGATAAATCCTGCTATTGTGAAAATATCTCCGAATCTCAAGACAGATCTTGGTATAACTATGCTTGCTAATTCTATAACACTCACTCCTGGGACACTTACAGTGGACATTGATGAGGATACGAACGAGCTTTACATACATTGGATATATGCAAAGGAATTACCTGCAAAGATTGAGGATATTTGTGGGACTTTTCCTGAGTGGGTAAGGAGGATTGCAGAATGAGTGGATGGGAACACTTTTTTATGGTGGTTGGTTTTTCTCTTGTTATCTTTGCAGTTGTTTCTGGTTGGAGACTTTTATGGGGACCGTCTGCGCCGGACAGGGTGGTTGCACTGGATACTATAAATACCATAGTAGTGGCAGCAATGGTGGTTCTCGGAGCTGCTTATGATGATGTTATCTATGTCGATGTTGCTATTGTGTACGCAGCTCTTTCCTTTATTGAGGTTCTGTTCATCGCTAAGTACTTGGAGAGAGAGGTGTGATTCATGGGGGCAATTGTGTGGGTAGCAGCTATAATAGGGATTGCTTTTAATGCATTGGGTTCTATAGCACTTCTGAGGTTTCCAGATGTGTATACCAGATTGCATGGTGCAACAAAGGCTACTACATTTGGTTCCATTTTCACTACGCTGGCTGTTATCGTGTATGGTTTTACACGTTGGTACTACGACGGTAATCCCAAGTATGTGATACTGGCAGTTCATGCTATAGTGGCTATTGCCTTTCTTTTAATTACGAACCCTGTTAGCGCTCACGCTATTGCGAGGGCTGCTCATAGGAGTGAAGTAATGCCGGTACGCGCTGTCGTGGATGAACTGTTTAATGACAACTTAGCCAAAAAGAGAGGGGGCACTAAATAGTGGTCAGCTTGGGAGAAATAATTTTGCTGTTGTTGATAATCGCATCTTCCTTCCTTGCTGTGTACTTCCATAGTTTGTTGGCATCTATCATTGCACTTTCTGCTATGAGCTTGGTGTTGGCCCTGGAGTTTTATATACTTCAGGCACCCGATGTGGCGATTGCTGAGGCAGGTATAGGAGCGGCTCTGGTTACTGCAATATACATCATGACGATGAGCAGCATAAGAAAGGAGCGAGGAAGATGAAGATAGGTGTTAAAATTGCAATAGTGTTGTTGTTGTTTTCCTTTTTGCTTATGGGCTTGGGCTTTATGCACCAGTACGGTGTGCCTTTAAAGAGTAGCATGGATGATTACTTCATAAAACATGCACAGGAAGAGACAGCTACAAATAATGTTGTGACCTCTATAGTTTTCGATTATAGGGGGTTTGATACCCTTGGAGAGGCAAGTGTTTTATTTACGGCAGTTTTGGGCGTTGTGATGATCTTCAGGGAGGCTGGTAAGAAATGAAGCCCATGTCTAAAATAGTTAGGACTGTGGCGGCATCGATAGGATGGTTTGTCTTTGTTTTTGGGATATATGTGATAGTTCACGGACACCTTACGCCTGGTGGAGGTTTTCAGGGTGGAGCTGTGATGGCAACGGGTGTTGCCTTACTGATTGTGGCGTATGGAGGTTGGAGTGCAGAGAAGTGTGTGAGAAAGGAGAGATTGCCAGTCTTCGAGAGTGCCGGATTGCTTACCTTTATTTTGCTTGCGTTTGGGGGGGCATTTCTGGGAGTAACTTTCTTTTTCAACTTTTTGGCTAATAAGGGTGGCTTGTTTGGGGATACTCTGCCGGTAGGTATAAATCCTGGGATCTTTAATAGCGCAGGTGTTATACCTCTTATGAATATGGGCGTAGGGATGGAAGTTCTTGCAGGAATAAGCCTTATACTTTTTGCCATGTTTTATGGGACAAAAAAAGTGAGAGAAGGTACATGTCTGGCGGATAACGAGAAGAAGGAGGAAGATGCCTGATGTTCTACGATCTTCACTACATTACTATAGTGTTTCTTATAGCTTTGGGCATATATGCTGTCATGTTTCAGCATAATCTTATCAAGATAGCTATAGGGATAGACATATTGGAGAGTGGCGCTAACCTGTTGCTCATTGTGTTGGGATACAGAAACGGTGGAGTTGCACCTATTTTCACTATGGCTCCACAGGGGAAGACCATGGTGTTACCTACACCGCAGGCATTGACTCTAACGGCAATAGTTATAGGTCTGGCTACAACTGCACTGATGCTTTCCTTGATCGTGATGCTTTACAGACACTATGGTACCCTTGATACACGAGAGATAAGGAGGCTAAAAGGATGAGTTGGACAGAACATGCACCCATACTTATAATAGCTGCTCCGCTTCTGGTTTCTTTTGCTATCCCACTGCTTGAGAGGATAGATTACCGTGTGAGAAACGCTGCTGCGGTTGCTTCTCTTGTATTTTCTATTTGGATGGTGTTAATTGTACTGCACAAGATATGGGTAAGTGGGCCTGTTGTCTATGTATTTGGTGCAAAATCTGCGTTCTTGCCGTTGCCATCTGGCTTTAAGTTTCCGGTTAGGATTATGTTTGAGATAGACCATATGAGTGCATTTATGGCGCTCTCGGGCAGCATAGCAGCTACTGTTGGCGTTATATACTCTTGGGCGTTTATAAGGGAAAAGGAAGGTGGCCTTGGTAAGTATTATTCCTTGTTTCTTCTGATGTCAGTTGGTATGCTTGGTATGGAGTTAACGGGAGATGCCTTTAACTTCTTTGTATTTTTGGAGATAGCTTCGATTGCTTCCTTTGGGTTAATAGCGTATAGGAGAGAGGATCCGGCATCAGTTGAAGCCTCTTTTAAGTACATGATAGTGAGTACAATAGGTGCAATATTCGTATTGGTAGCCATAGGATTTCTGTATGGCAGGTATGATGCTTTGAATATGGCATATATAGCAAAACATATGAAGTTAGGTATTGTTGAAAGGGTTGCATTTGTCCTTTTGGTGGTCTCGCTTGCGATGAAGGCAGGGGCAGTGCCGATGCATATGTGGGTATCTGATGCTTATGGTAGGGCTCCTGCTGCTGTGACGGCTACGCTTGTTAGTGTCAGCCAGGCAAGCCTTTATGGTTTGTTCAGAGTGATGTTTTCCATGTTTGGGGTAACTATGAATAACCACTTTGGTGGATGGATGCTTATTATATTTGGTTTACTCTCCATGTTTATAGGTGTTACAATGGCAATGGTGCAAAAAGACATAAAGAGATTAATGGCATATCACGCTATATCTCAGACAGGTTATATGCTACTTGGTGTAGGAGTGGGGTTGGCTGTGCTGGACAATCCTGTTGCCCTTAAGTCTTACGGCTTAGCTGCTATGACCGGTGGCATATTCCACATAATGAACCATGCTATGTACAAGGGCTTGCTCTTTCTCACAGCGGGTGCGATATTCTACAGGTTGAGAACATTCAACTTAAATGAAATGGGAGGACTTGCAAGAAAGATGAAGTACACCACAATATACTTCATAATCGGTGCTGCAGCAATTGCAGGTCTACCACCCTTCAATGGGTTTGCTTCTAAACTTATAATATACGAGTCGGTTTACAAGTTTAATCCTTTGCTGTCAGTTGTGGCTATGGTGGTGAGTGTACTCACACTGGCATCTTTTGTGAAGGTGTTTCATAGTGCATTCCTTGGTCCTGAGATTTCGAAGGTAAAAAACGTTCGGGAAGTGCCGAGGTCGATGGTTATAGGTATGGGTGTTATGGCTGTGATATGCGTTTTGTTTGGGTTGTTCCCTGGAATGGTGGTTAAGTACCTTGCAGGACCTGCAGCTGCATCTTTGGTGAACCATACAGCTTACATTAGCAGTGTTATTGGGGGTGGTATGTAATGTGGACATATATAACTACCGGTAGCGGGTTTTGGAACCCTATATGGTGGCTGGTGAGTTTTATCATAGTAGCTGTGTTTGTGTATAATTTCTTTGGTAAAGAGGTAAAGGCAAAGTACTCACCTGATAAGATGAAGCCATTTCTGTCTGGGTGGGATGAGGCGAGCAAGGAGGCAATGCAAGTTAAGGCAAGTAACATATACTGGGGATTTACAAAGGCTATGAGTGGTTACTATAGATTTTTAGGTGTTTGCCATACTGGGATTATAAATGATTATGTGGTGTGGTTTATGGCTGTTATGGTACTGACATTTGTTGCTTTTATAATTGCGTAGGGGGTATAGGTGATGTTGAAAAAGAGTTTTGATAGATCCTTATGGGTGTTTCACATAAACGGGGCATCATGTAATGGGTGTGATATAGAGATAGTTTCTGCACTCACACCGAGATACGATGTAGAGAGGTTTGGTATAAAGCTTGTTGGTACCCCCAGACATGCGGATGTTCTTCTCGTCAGTGGGGGAGTTAACAGGAACATGGTTGACTATGTAAAGAGGGTTTATGAGCAGGTACCTGAGCCTAAGGTTGTTGTTGCTGTTGGAAATTGTGCTGCTACAGGTGGAGTTTTTTATCACTCTTACAATATGGTGGGACCTATGGATAATGTAATACCTGTGGATGTGTATGTCCCAGGTTGTCCTGCACGTCCTGAGGCTATAATATTTGGTGTTGTTAAGGCATGGCAGAAATTGGAGAGGTTGAGAGCTGGTGAGGATGCAGGAGAGCCTGAGGTTGTAGAGGGTGAGAAGGCTGTTGTTGGTGAGGAGGGGTAGTTATGGATGTATTGTCTGCTGATGAGCTCCTTGAGAGGATACAGCAAAGGTTTGGAGATAAACTCAAAGAGGCAGAGGTTAAGGAGCGTGCAATGACGGACGCACCACCTCCGATAAGAAGAGTCTGGGTGAGGGTGGATAGAGAGGACTTTAGAGACTTGGTTAAATTCCTGATGGAGTTTGATTTTCCTCACTTAGCAGTTGCGTCTGCTGAGGACATGGGTGATGAGATAGAGCTCATATATCATATGTCGTTGTTTCAGGGTAAAAAGTTTAAAGAAGTTTATGTGAACATAAAGGTTAGGCTTCCCAAGAATGATCCAAAGATACCTACTATTACGGACCTTATACCGGGTGCCCTTTCTACCGAGTTAGAGAAGCAAGAGATGATAGGTGTAGATGTTGAAGGTATCCCCAAAGAAAGGCTGTTTCTACCCTGGGATTTCCCAGAGGGAGTCTATCCGTGGCGTAGAGATGAAACTGGTCCGAAGGACGATATGGTTAAATATGTGAGGTGATAGAGGTGGCAGAGCATATAAGCGTTTCTTATAATGTGCCTATAGGTCCGATTCATCCAGCGTTAAAAGAGCCTATAAGTCTTACATTTGAGGTAGAGGGGGAAAGGATTGTAGATGTAAAGGTTAAACCTGGCTGGAACCACAGAGGTATAGAATTTATGGGCATGGAGAGAAACCCTGTTCAGGTTATACACCTTGCAGAGAGGATTTGTGGTATATGTTCGTTTGTTCACGCTATATCTTTTGTTCAAGCAGTTGAAGAAGCTGCTGGTATTCCTGTTCCGGAGAGAGCACTGTATATTAGATCTATAGTGGGTGAGCTTGAGAGGATTCACTCTCATCTGTTGTGGGCGGGTGTGGCTGCGCATGAGTTGGGATTTGATACACTTTTGCACTATAGCTGGCAGTTGAGGGAGAAAGTTATGGATGTTCTGGAGATAGTTACGGGCAACAGGGTGAACTATGGTATGATGGTCTTTGGTGGAGTGAGGAGGGACATTACCCCTGAAAGAGAGGAATCACTGTTTGACATGATAAATTACTATAGAAGGAATAGCGATAGGTTGAAAGAGCTCTTCCTTGAAGACCCAACTATAAAGCTGAGGACAAGGGGGTATGGTATCCTTACCTATGATGAGGCGCTCAAGCTGTGTGCGGTTGGTCCCACAGCGAGGGCTTCTGGCCTTGCAATAGATGTGAGACATGATGAGCCGTATGCGGGTTACAAGTATCTAAATGTAGAACCCGTGTTACCAGATGCCTATACGGGCGAGATTACAGGTGACCTGTACGATAAATTTGTTGTGAGGCTTTTGGAGTTAGATCAGTCGGTTGACATTATAGAGGAGGCACTGGAAAAGATGCCAGAGGGAGAGATAACCAGTGAACCCAAACTCCCCAAGCTTATGGTGATGTTGAAGAAGGCTGAGGGAGATGGTTTTGGGAGACATGAGGCGCCCAGAGGAGAGGTTGTGCACTTTGTCAGGTTAAAGGCTGGTAAGGATAATTTGGATAGCTGGAAGGTTAGAGCATCTACCTACGGTAATCTAATGACTTGGCCTCCGATGTTCAGAGACACGCAGATAGCAGATATACCGATAGTGGTTGCATCTATAGACCCGTGCATAGGTTGTATGGATAGGGTTACGGTCGTTAACAGGCGAACCAAGAGCGAGAATGTCCTTGTGTATGATGACTTGCATCGGTTGAGTGTAGAAAAAACGAGGAGGTTGCAGAGGAAATGAATATGGCATTACTCATCATAATTAAAGTGTTGGGTGTAGTCGGTGTGGCATTTCTCTCTGTGTTTGTGGGTTTGCTTTACAAGGGTATAGACAGAAAATTGGCGGCTCACATGCAGGGGAGGGTTGGCCCTCCTATACTGCAGCCCTTCTGGGATGTTGGTAAGTTACTCCAGAAGGAAAACATCGTTCCGGATAATGCAGTGGTGTGGCTGTTTAATAGTGTGCCGTTTCTTGCGTTGATATCTACGATTACGGTTATGATGTACATACCTATGGGTGGGTTGCCGCCGGTGTTGTTTGGCAGTGGAGATGTGATAGTAATTGTGTATCTGCTTACGATTGCTGGTATATCAATGGTAATAGGAGGGTCTTCTTCTGGTTCTCCTTATGCAGCAGTTGGTGCTCAGCGTGAGATGGTAACGATGATAAGCTATGAACTTCCTCTTGTGATGGTAGTTATTTCTCTTGCGTGGAGGATATCAAAGCTGACGAGTTTGCCAGCTTTTTCTCTTTTGACCTTTGTCCGATACCCTTTGTGGAGTTATACGGGCTTCCTGGGAGGATTGGGATTACTTATACTTCTTGTTGTATTGCTTATGGTTACGCCTGCGGAACTATCTAAACTGCCGATGGACCTCCCAGAAGCTGAAACCGAAATAGCTGGTGGTTTGCTGGCCGAATACTCTGGTAGGAATCTGGCACTCTTTTACATTGCAGATGCAGTTAAGGTTGTTGTGATGGCTTCTCTCGTTGTTGTTCTGTTTTTCCCCTACGGGATATCTGGCGTTCTCGGTATATCTGGTGGATTGGCGTATGTGGTGGATTTCCTATTCTTCTGGGTGAAGGTACTTGGCATTATGATATTTGATGTTACATCTATCAGAGTGGCAGCTGCGAGGTTTAAGATAAATCAGGTTACAACTGCTTACTGGATGCCTGTATTCTTTCTCAGCCTCGTAGGTCTTGGACTTCTCGCCGTGGATATGGCGCTGTGAGGTGATTGTGTATGAGAGTGTGGGGTCAGATAATGAAGCAACTATTTAGTAAACCTTTTACGAATCTGTTTCCTGCAAAGTATAAACCAGATTCGGTTACGGATTATTTGCGGAAGGTCTCCAAGGGAGAGGCATCTATAAATCCACCGGTACCAGTGCCTCCGGAGTTTAGAGGTAAGATTGAGTACAATAGAGATAAGTGTATAGGGTGCAAGATGTGTATAAGTGTTTGTCCTGCTGATGCAATAGAGTTTATACCGGATAGTAAAAAGGTAAGGTTTTACATGACGAGGTGTACTTTCTGTGCGATGTGTGTGGACATATGTCCTGTAAAGTGTATAAAGATGGGTGAGGACTTTCTAATGGCTACGGAGGACAGGAACTCGCCTGAGCTTATAGTGGAGTGATCTTTATGTAGATGGTTGACACATGTGTAAACTTGAGATATAATCTTTGTAGGGCAAAGGTGCCTAAACCTTTGCCCTAATTTTATTTAGGAGGGGTTTGTAGTGCACAGAGATGCTCAGATCGAGAGGGTGCTGAGGAGTGTTGAAGAGAGGGAGGTAAAGTTTGTAGAGATATGGTTTTCTGACATTCTTGGATTCCTGAAGAGCTTTACCATACCGAAGGAGATGCTTGAAGATGCGTTTTCTGAAGGTATGGGATTTGATGGTTCATCTGTTCTTGGGTTCACCAGAATAGATGAGAGTGACATGGTGGCTGTACCTGACCCATTTACATTTGCGATACTACCCTGGAGGGCAGGCAAGAATGGTGTTGCGAGAATGTTCTGCGATATATACTTACCGGATGGCACACCGTTCGAAGGAGACCCACGGTACATATTGAAGAGAAACCTTGAAAAGGCGAAGGAGCTTGGCTTCACGAGTTTTATGGTTGGCCCTGAGATGGAGTATTTTTACTTTAAAGATAGCAAGAACCCGGAGGTGCTTGACAGAGGTGGGTATTTTGACCTAATACCCAGGGACGAGGCGATAGACCTTAGGAGGCAGACAGTATTGGCACTTGAATCCATGGGTATAGAAGTAGAGTATACGCATCACGAGGTTGCCCCCTCGCAACACGAGATAGATATAAGATATGCAGATGCCTTGAAGATGGCGGATATTGTCATGACATTGAGGCTCACGGTCAAAGAGATTGCAAGGGTTAACGGTTTTTATGCAACATTTATGCCCAAGCCCATATTTGGGGAAAATGGTTCGGGTATGCATGTTCACATGTCTTTGTTTAGGGGTAGTAGCAATGCTTTTTACGACCCAAATGGCAGGTACGGAATGCTGTCAGACGATGCTATACACTTCATAGGTGGTATGCTTGCACATGCCAAGGAGATAACAGCAGTTACCTGTCAGTGGGTAAACTCTTACAAAAGGCTTGTACCGGGATACGAGGCACCTGTGTATATCTCTTGGGCAAGGAGAAATAGATCTGACCTGATAAGGGTGCCCATGTACAAACCTGGAAAGGAGCTTGCTACGAGGATAGAGTATAGGAGTCCTGACCCGGCGGCTAACCCTTACCTTGCGTTTGCAGTCATGTTGGCTGCTGGCCTTGATGGAATAAAGAATGGTATAGAGCCTCCCGAACCTGTGGAGAAGAATGTTTACGAAATGTCAGAGGAAGAAAGGCGTTCTTATGGGATAGACTGTCTTCCGGGTAGTCTTATAGAAGCTATATATGTTGCTAAGGAGAGTAAGGTGGTAAAGGAGGCTTTGGGCGAGCACACATTTAAGCAGTTTATAGACAATAAGCTTATAGAGTGGGACAAATATAGGGTACATGTTACACAGTACGAAATTGACAGATACTTGCCGCTATTGTGATCCGGCTTTGGAGGGGTGCTTTTGAGGGTTGTTGTAGTGGATGACGAACCCATTATACGAATGGATTTAAAGGAACTTTTACAGGAGCTTGGATATGAGGTAGTGGGTGAAGCCTCTACTATAAGGGATATGTTGGTGGTTGTTAAGAGGAGTGTGCCTGATGTTGTTTTGATGGATATAAATCTCCCAGATGGTAATGCTTTGACTGTAGCAAAGGATATTGCTGAAGAGGTAGCTCTGGTGGTAATTACAGCTTATGCAGATCGAAGGTTTGTTGATATGGCAAAGAGATCGGGGGTTGTTGGATATCTGGTTAAACCTTTTAGTAAAGAAGATGTTTACACTGCAATTGAGATAGCTACAAATAGCTACAGAGAGATCAGAATAACGAAAGAAAAGCTTAGGAATAGGAAACTTATAGAACGAGCCAAAGGTATAGTAATGCAAGAGCTGTCTGTTAGTGAGGATAGGGCGTATAGATATCTTCAGAAGCTTTCCATGGATACCGGTAGAAGTATGAAGTCCATAGCGGAGGAGATCATACGGAAGTATGGATAATGCTTCGTTTGTGTCCGAAGTTTATCACAGGGTAAAGAACAATCTACAGATGATATGCAGTATGCTCAGAATGCAGATGAGGGAGACGGAGTCAGTCTTTGCGAAGGAATCACTGTCGGAGGCAATACGGCGTATTGCCTCTTTATCTATATCCTATGACCTTATGTCGACTACGGGTAGCGTTAGTTTGAGGTTGCTTCTCAAGAGGATACTCGAAGATCATGTTGCCTTTTCCCTTATGCCAGGCCAGAGGATAGAGTACGATGTGGAGGGCGATGACTTAACGATACCTTCTTCTGTTAACCCTGTACACCTCTCTGTGGTTGTTAGCGAGCTTGTGATGAATGCGATAAAGCATGGTTTCTGCTATTCGAGAGATGGTAAGATATTGATTAGCTATCATAGAGATGGTACTCACATGGTCATTGAGGTTACCGACAACGGTGTAGGGATATCTCGAGATTTTTCTTTTCACCTTGGTTTGAAGATAGTAAATGAAATAGTGAAAAATGATATGGAGGGTGAGTTTTGCATATTACCCTTGGAGGATAGTGGTACTAAAGTTATCCTCAGAATAAGGTGGGAGGGTGTTTGAATGGATGAGTTGGTGGAGGTAAGGCGGGGTGATGGAATAGATGCAATCCACTATGGAGCAATAGCTGTTGTAGATGAATTTGGTAGAGTGCAGTTTTCCTACGGAGATATATTTCAGTCGTTCTTTATGAGGTCTTCTGCAAAGCCTTTTCAGGCAATGGTGGTCATAGAAAGCGGTGCATTTGAACACTACCACTTTTCTTTAAAAGAGCTTGCCGTTATGTGTGGCTCTCATGGCGGGAGTGATGAACATGTAGAAGTTGTGAGGGGTATACTGGATAAAATTGGTTTGGATGAGAGTTATCTGAGATGCGGCATACATAGGCCTATTGATAGGAGGGCAAATAAGAGGCTTTATGAAGTTGGAAAGTCGCCTACACCCTTGATGCACAATTGCTCTGGTAAACACAGTGGTATGCTTGCAGTTGCCAAGTTTAACAGGTGGAATTTGGGTGACTATTGGATGCCAGATCACCCTGTTCAAGTGTTGGCTAAGAAGATGGTTGCAAGGTATGCTTCGGTGAATGAAGATGCCATTGCAACAGGTGTAGATGGTTGTAGTGTTGTTACATTTTCTCTTCCTTTGTGGAGATACGGTTATATGTATGCGAGACTGTCTGTGGACGATGGTAAACCGGCTTCCCTTGTGCGAGAGGCGATGCTCAGGTATCCGGAGATGGTTTCATATAGTGGCAGTTTTACTACAGAGTTGATAAGGGTGGGAAAAAGTAGGTTTATAGCGAAGAGTGGTGCTGAAGGACTTTTCACTATGGCTGTTCCTGATAGAAAGGTGGGAATAGTCGTTAAGATATATGATGGTAGCTCGCGAGCGATATCTGTGGTAGTGGTGGAAGTGTTAAAGCAGCTGGGTCTGATTGACGATGATATGTTATCAGCTCTTGTTGGATATGCAGATGTTAAGATTTATAATCATAGAGGTATGAATGTTGGTGAGATGATGCCTGTGTTCAGGTTGAGAAGGGCTTGATCGGTGTGAAAGAGCTTGTAAAACTGACAGATAGGGTCTTTTATCTGCCGGGATTTACCAATGTGGGTATCGTGTTTGGTGACGATGGAATTGCTATAATTGATTCTGGGATAGACAAAAGTTCTGCAAAGGCGATTGTTGGAAAAGTAAAGGATAAGGGTAGGAATTTCTTTGTGTTTAACACTCACTCGCATGCAGACCATTGTGGAGGAAATCTCCACATAAAAAGAAGACTGGGAGCAAAAGTATATGTCCCTGAGGTAGAGGATGCCTTCGTGGAATATCCATACTTGGAGCCGTTTTCGCTGTTTTCTGGTGCATCACCTCCTCGTGATCTGATGATAAAGTTTCTCATGGCTGAAGGTGTGACTGTAGACTATGTTATACCTGCAGGGAGACAGAGGATAAGTGTGGAGGATATTACTATAGATGTGATACCTTTGGGAGGGCATTCGGTTAATCATGTTGGTTTTTTGGTTGATGGTGTGCTGTTCTGTGGAGATGCTGTATTTTCTGAGGAGATTATAGAAAAGTATAAGGTGACATTTTTGGTGGATGTTGGTAAGCAGTTGGATACACTGAAGTTGCTTACCGGGATTGACTATAATATGTGTGTACCCTCACATGCGCAACCTACTGAAGATGTTTCTGCTCTTGTAGGCGCTAATATGGATGCTATTGAAGGTGTTATTGATGTTATTTTCTCCGTTTTAGGGAGAGGGCCTCTGAGCACGGAGCAGTTGGTCGTAAGTGTCGCTGAGGCATGCGGCATGGAGATTACTACGATTTCTCAGTACCATTTGGCGAATACTACGGTTGTAGCTTATCTTAGCTATCTCTATGGTACTGGCAGATTGAAGCTTGAGGTGAAAGGTAACAGGCCTTACTGGATTGTGTGTAACTCTGCTGGTTGAGATTTGGAATGTGTATAACCCTGAACGGAGTTGAACTGGAGTAGAAGCACAGATTTTAGCTGATTGAATGTTGACTTGAACTGTGATACCTAATATAATTATCTTCGTGTTCGAATAATGTTATAGGGGGGATTAGAGAGTGTATGCGGTAGTGGAAAATGGGGGTAAGAACTACAAGGTGAGTCCTGGTGATATACTTTATGTGGATAGCATACCTGAGAGTGTAGATGGTAAGGTGAGGTTTAATAGGGTCCTGCTGTTTTCTGATGGTAAGGATATTAGGGTAGGAGAGCCCTATGTGGAAGGGGTGGAAGTGAATGCTGTGGTTGAGGATGTGGTAAAGGACAGGAAGATCATTGTCTTTAAGTATAAGCCTAAAACGAAGTATAGAAGAAAGAAGGGTCACAGACAAATTTACTACAAAGTGAGGGTTGAGGGTATAAATGTTGGTGGTGGTGTTTCGTAAAAAGGATAAGGACCTGCACGAAATAGAGACGAAGGGGCATGCGGGTTTTGGCTTTAAAGGAAGAGATATTGTGTGTGCAGCGGTTTCGGCACTGCTTGAAACGGTTATCTTTTCGTTGGAGAAAGAGCTTCCTCGGGAAGCATATTCGTATTCGTTGAGAAACGGTTATGCCAATCTAAGATTCTTTTACGGTCGTGTAGGGGAGAAAGATAGGGAGAAACTAAGACTGCTACAGAGGGTTATTGGATATGGAATAGAGGGGATAGCGCAGAGGTATCCGAACTTTCTCAGGGTTGTGGAGGAGGTGGAATAATGGCACATAAGAAGAGCGGTGGCAGTTCGGTAAATGGTAGAGATAGCCATGCTAAGAGACTTGGTGTGAAGATATTTGATGGACAGGTAGTGAAGGCAGGAAATATCATTGTAAGACAGAGAGGAACGAAGATTTACCCCGGTGTCAATGTGGGACGAGGGAAAGATGATACACTTTTTGCCTTGAAGGATGGGAAGGTGAAATTTGAAAGATTTGGTAAGGGAAAGAAGAGGGTTAGTGTCTATTGAGGTGTGTAAAGGTTGTTTGTTGATAAGGTAAAGGTGCGTGTTAAAGCGGGAAAGGGAGGAGATGGTGCTGTAAGCTTTAGGAAGGAAAAGTATGTACCGAGAGGGGGACCTGACGGAGGTAACGGTGGAGATGGTGGCAGTGTAGTAGTAGTTGCGAGAACAAACCTCCTCACTCTTTTGGACTTGAAGTATCGGCCTTATGTAAAAGCGGAGGACGGTAAGAGTGGTAGTGGAAAAAAGGCACATGGCAGGAAAGGTGAAGATGCCTTTATAGAGGTTCCCGTTGGGACGGTGGTAAGGGATGCTATTACGGGTGAAGTGATAGCAGATTTGCTGCGAGATGGTCAGCAAGTAGTTGTTGCCAGGGGTGGAAAGGGAGGAAGGGGAAATGCTTCTTTTAGAACCTCTACAAATCAGGCGCCTAAGTGGGCAGAGAAAGGCGATTTAGGAGAGGAGAGGTATCTTGAGCTGGAGCTCAAGATAGTGGCAGATGTGGGTATTGTAGGTTTGCCTAATGCGGGGAAGTCAACTCTGTTGTCCAAGCTGTCGAATGCGACTCCTAAGATAGCTTCTTATCCGTTTACTACGCTTTATCCTAACATAGGTGTGATGCAGGATATCGAGAGATCGGTAGTCCTTGCTGATATCCCAGGTCTTATAGAAGGTGCAGCAGAGGGAAAAGGGTTGGGTATAGAGTTTCTTCGGCACATAGAGAGGACAAGATATCTTTTGCTTTTGCTTGATGTTTCTTCCTCAGATGTTGAGCAGATAAGAAAGGATTTTAATAGTCTTAAAAAGGAGCTTGTGAGTTACGGTAAGGGAGTTGAGAAAAAAGAGTATGTAGTGGTTGGTAATAAGATAGACTTAATTGGTCCAGACGGGAGAAGGAATGTGTTGCATTTGTTGAAGGAGTTAGCCCCTGTAAGTTTTATGATTTCAGCTATTACGGGTGAAGGTGTGAGGGAGCTGCAGGAGTTTTTGTTTGAAGTGGTAGATAGAATAAAGGAGTCAACTGCAGTAGAGGAAGAGGGAGCAGAGAGATTGACTGTCAGGTTTGAACCTGATATGATAGTAGAGAAAGGTGACAGAGGTTTTGTGGTTTCGGGTAGAAAGGTCTTGCAGATGTGTCGTATGACGGATTTTGAAAACGAGGAGGCGGTTAGCTATCTTCTTAGGAGATTGAGGAGAATGGGTTTGAAGAAGAGATTGCAGAGGTTGGGTGCGAAAGCGGGTGATGTGGTGAATATTGGTGATAGAGAATTCCTTTATGAAGAGGTTTTATGATGAAGATTGTGTTTGTGTGCGAAGGCAATACATGCAGGAGCCCGATGGCAGAAGCGCTGATGAGAAAAAGGCTTCAGGAAGTGGGTGTTGAAAATGTAGAAGTTTCATCTGCAGGAATATGGGCCAATGATTCGTCAAGGCCTTCAGAAAATGCCGTTATTGTGATGAAGGAACTGTTTGGACTTGATATCTCGGGGCATAGGAGTTCTATTCTCACTTTGGAAAGGATTCAGGGGAGCGATCTCGTTTTGACGATGACAGGGGAAGAAGCGGAGTTCCTAAGGAGGGTATTCCCGAGGGAAAGGACTAAAATATACAATATTGGTGAATATGCCACTGGTGAAATTGTAGATGTGGAGGATCCTTTTGGTGGACAAAAGGAAGTTTACGAACGGGTTGCAAACCTGCTTGATAATCTGGTAGAAAACCTTTTGTCAAGGTTAAAGAGGTGAGTGGATGGGTACACCGTATGACAGATATAAGGAGTTGCAAGTGCAAACGGCTTCAAAAGAGAAGCTTGTTTCCATGTTGTATGAGGGTGCCATTCTCTTTTTGGAAAGAGCTATGGATGCTATAGATAGGAAGGATATAGAACTTGCTCACAAGTCCCTGATGAGGGTTGAAGACATTTTGTTTGAGTTGATGAGCTCTTTGGATATGAAAGCAGGTGGAGAGATAGCAAAGAACTTGATGGTTTTATACGAATATATGAATTACAGAACTATAGAGGCTAATGTATCTAAGGATAAGGAGATAATACTCGAGGTAAAGGGTATGTTTGAGACATTAAAATCTGCTTGGGATGAAGCGATGGAGAAACTTCAGAAGGAGCGGATGTCCACGAGCGGGGGTGAAGGTATAAACCTTGCAGGATAGTTTATCTGGGATACTTGAGTATCTGGATATACAGATAGAGTGTTTACGGAAACTTGAAGGTATAGAAGCGGAGCAGAAGGCGTTGGTGGAGCAAGGTAATATAGATGGGGTTTTGAAACTACTTGAGAGGAAGAGTGTACTATTGCAAAAGTATGCTTCTGTTAACGGGAGTATAGATGCTATGCTTTCCTCTTTAGGGTTTACGGACCTTAAGGAAGTATTAGATAGTATTGACCTCGATTCCGAGAAAGAGTCATTTGTTAGTAGGTTTACGGAGATGAAGGAGCGTATAAGGTCTATTATAGAAAAGGAAGACGAAGCTATTGATATGTTGAAGACGAACTTGAGCTCTGTAAAGGGTGAGCTTGAAAATCTAAGTGCTGGGAGAAAGATAATTGAAAGCTACTATAAGATACCTAAGGGACTTGAACCTCGCTTCTTTGACAAGAAGAGGTAATCTTCTATTAGCCTTAGTTTGTTTTTCTGTCTATTTGTTCCTTTGCGTAACGCCGCTTTTTGCCATGTCGGTCGAAGACGAGGTAAAAGCGGGCAGACAGCTTGCTGCGAGGATCGAAAAGCACTATCAGGTTGTTACTGACCCAGAAGTTGTTGCCCAGGTTACCCTTGTGGGTAATAGGTTGCAAAAGGCTATTAGGAAATTGCCGTATAGCTTTCACTTTATTGTAATCAAGGATAAAGATGTGAATGCTTTTGCTATCCTTGGGGGCTATGTTTTTGTGACGACAAAACTCCTTGAGTGGGTTAGATCTCAAGACGAGCTTGCGGCTGTCCTTGCACACGAGATGTCTCACTGTCTGTTAAGGCATCCTATAAAGCAAGCTGCTAACAATGAGAGACTTAGCCTTTATGCCCTTCTCATTGCGGTCGTGGTCAAGAAACCTTCTGTTGCCTTCTTTAGCAATCTGTTGAAGATATCCTTCCTCACCCACTACAGTAGAGAGTTTGAGAAACAGGCAGACCTGAAGGCTATAGACATTATGGTGAGTGCGGGATACGATCCAGTGGGTTTACTCACCGTGATGGAGAGGTTTCGTGCACAATATATGAAGCACGATCACCCTGACTTGGGTATTTTACAGACGCATCCCTCTTTTACTGATAGAATAAAGTATATAAAGGAGAAGATAAAAGCCTTAGGTATACCCATAAACAGGAGAAAGACAGCCAGGGTTCTTGTTGTAAGTGGGAGTGTAGTTAAAGAGAGTGGCCGTTTTTATGCAGACCTATTGCTTGATAACAAGGTACTTTTCAGTTTACCGTTTAATTCTAAGGCTACTGCTGAGGAGAGGCTTAAGTGTTGGAAAGAGGAGTTAGATGGGGCACTTAGGGTGGATGTAGAACCTTACGAGATTGTGGTTTCGTCGGAAAGAGGTGAAGCCCTTCTCAAAATACGGAGTCATGTTGCCTTGAAGGTAAGTAATGCGGATACCAAGTTAGGTAAGGAAAATCCGTATTCTTTGCTGAGGGGTGTGAGGAAGAAAATACTCATGGCTATAAACAGGGTGAGACTGAGAGTTCCCATATATTGAGGTGCGAATGGAATACATATCTTTGTACCGGAAGTACAGACCACAGACATTTGATGAAGTTGTAGGGCAAAGGGTATGGGTATCTATACTTCGGAATTCGATAGCTCGGGGAAAGGTATCTCATGCATATATTTTCTCTGGCCCAAGAGGGATAGGAAAGACCTCGCTGGCAAGGATATTTGCGAAGGCGCTAAACTGTGAAAAGGGTCCTACGCCATCTCCCTGCAATAAGTGTAAGAATTGTATTGCTATTACCAGTGGAACATCTCTGGATGTAGTAGAGATAGATGGTGCGTCAAATAGGGGCATAGATGAGATAAGGGCATTGAAGGACAGCATAAATCTCAAGCCCGCACAGTCCAGATACAAAGTTTACATTATAGACGAGGTCCATATGCTTACACAGGAGGCGTTTAGTGCCCTCCTGAAAACACTGGAGGAGCCTCCTCCTGCTGTTGTTTTTATCATGGCAACTACGGATCTGTTTAAGGTACCTTCAACTATTAGATCGAGGGCGATGGTGTTCAACTTTTCTAAGATATATCCTGTGGAAATGTTTCCACGACTTAGATTTGTAGCAGAAGAGGAGAATATAAGCATATCAGACTCGGATTTGATGAGGATAGCACGAGATGCAGACGGTTCGATGAGGGATGCCCTTGTCATCCTTGAACAGCTTGCCACTTATTCGGACGGTGATATTAAACCAGAGGATGTGGATAGGCTGGTGAGTACCCTCTCTGTAAGCTCTGTTTTACCACTGTTGGAACACTTAAGGGCAGGGGATTGGGCTTTTGGATTGAAGTTTATAGATGGTTTTCTTAGAAAAGGAGGTTCTCCTTATTCCTTTATTAAGGGATTAAGATTTGCCTTTTGGTATCTGTTGATTTCTCGTCATGTAGTTGAGGCTGATGGGCTATTGAGTGTGATGGAAGAAGAGTCGAAAATGATGAGGGAATTTAAGTCTGCCTGGGAAGAGGGGGCACTCTGGAGTGCTGTTGGTTTGCTTGATGAGAACTACGATAGGTTGTATAGAGGAGATGACCCTTCTGTGGTGTTAGGAGTGGTATGGGCGTCCTTGGTAAAGCTGCTGGCTGTTTCGGAATACGGTCCTGGGGAAGTTGTGATTAGGTCTGTCGAGAAAGAGGAAAAAACTGGCGAAACTGAGCAGTTGGAGTTAAAGAAGCTAATGAATGCCCTTCTGGAGAGGAATGTGGCACTGTATGCCTTTTTAGGTGTTGCGAAGAGTGCTGAGCTTTCTAACGGTGTGCTTGATGTTGTCTTTGAGGAGAGGTACAGGTTTGCCTATGAATCTCTTGCTGAAAGTGAGAATAGGCTTGAAGTTGAAACGGTGTTAAGTGAGCTTTTTTCCTCTGAGATTAGCCTAAATGTTAGCATAGAGGGAAGTGAGGAACCTTACGAGCAGGAGATGAAGACGGGTAATGTAATAAGAGAAGTTATATCTATTTTTGGGGGAGAGCTATTAGCCTTTAGAAACTTGCAGGAAGGGGAAGAGGATGAGTAGGGGTTTTGTTCATCTTCACTTACACACTGAATACAGCTTACTTGATGGCGCATGTAAGATAGATGAAGTTGTTGATAAAGCTGCTGCAGATGGTATGGGAGCAGTTGCCATTACGGATCATGGAGTTATGTATGGTGTAATAGAGTTTTATAAGGCGTGTAAAAAGAGGGGAGTAAAACCCATAATAGGATGCGAGGTGTATGTGACATCAGGAAGGCACACTGAAAGAAAGCAGGATACACTCTATCACCTCATACTACTTGCAGAAAACATAGAGGGATATAGGAATCTTATGAAACTTGTCACGCTTTCGCACATAGATGGTTTTTATTATAAACCCCGTGTTGACAAAGAACTTCTGCGTGAGCACAGTAAGGGATTGATAGCCCTCTCTGCATGTATGTCGGGTGAAATCCCGTCTTTAATTCAGGGAGGAGACATGGATGCTGCCAAGAGGGCAGTGCTTGAGTATGTGGATATATTTGGTAAAGATAACTTCTTTCTTGAGATACAGCGTAATGGAGTTCCGGATCAGCAGGCAGTTAACGAAGTTATTGTTGACCTTTCTAAGGGGCTTGGGATACCCGTTGTGGCTACCAACGATGTTCACTATCTTAACAGGGAAGATGCAACTGCACATGATGCCTTGCTGTGTATACAGACGAATTCGTTGATAGATAGTTCTAAAAGGTTAAAATTCCCTTCAGATGAGTTTTATTTCAGAACCACAGGAGAAATGATAGAGCTATTTTCTGATATTCCGGAGGCATTGGAAAATACGCTTGCTATAGCGGATAGGTGCAATGTAGAAATAGAGTTTGGCAAATTTCATCTACCTAACTTTGAGGTACCTGATGGATATACCCTAAGCAGTTACTTGGAGGAGAGGTGCAAGGAAGGGTTAAAGAAGAGGTTTGGTGATACCCCTCCTGAGGATGTGGTGAAGCGGTTGGAGTATGAGCTTGATGTTATAAATAGCATGGGTTATCCGGGTTACTTTCTTGTTGTGTCTGACTTTATTGGATATGCGAAATCACACGGTATATCGGTTGGCCCCGGTAGAGGTTCGGCTGCAGGTAGCATTGTCTCTTATGTGCTTGGGATAACAGAGTTAAACCCCTTGGATTATGGCCTCCTCTTTGAAAGGTTTTTGAATCCGGAGAGGATATCTATGCCTGATATAGATGTGGACATATCCGACATGAAACGGTCAGAACTCATAAGGTATGTGTATGAGAAGTATGGGGCAGACAAAGTGGCACAGATTATTACCTTTGGTACCATGGCAGCCCGGGCTGTTGTGAGAGATGTTGGTAGGGTTATGGGACTTTCCTATGGAGAAGTAGATAGGGTTGCGAAAATGATACCAAGAACCCCTGATATTACCATAAAGAAGGCACTTGAGTTAAATTCAGATCTAAAGAAAGTTGTGGAAGAGGATGAAAGGATAAGTAAGTTATTCTCCATTGCGTCGAGGCTTGAGGGTTTAGCGAGACACTCTTCTCAGCATGCTGCAGGTGTTGTAATATCGCCGGAACCCTTGGTGAACTATGTGCCTTTACAGAAGGGTCCTGAGGGTGAGGTAATAACTCAGTATTCTATGGGACCACTTGAGGATATAGGTATGTTGAAGATAGACTTTTTGGGCCTTAGGACGCTGAGTGTTATAGACAACACCCTTAACAATATAAAGGAGTATCGGAAAGAGGAGATCAATATATACGATGTCCCTATAGATGATGAGTCAACCTATAAAACCATACAAAGGGGAGACACGACTGGTGTATTTCAGTTGGAGAGTTCTGGTATGAGGCAGATGTTGATAAAACTTAAGCCAGAAAGGTTTGACGACCTAATTGCAGCACTTGCCCTCTACCGGCCAGGTCCACTGGGTAGTGGAATGGTGGACGAATATGTTAACAGGAAGCATGGGAAACAGAAAGTTGCTTACCCACATCCCACGCTTGAACCCATACTCAAGAGCACCTATGGAGTAATACTCTATCAGGAACAGGTCATGCAAATAGCAAATGTGCTTGCGGGATTTTCCTTGGGACAGGCAGATATCCTTAGGAGGGCAATGGGAAAGAAGAAAGTAGAAATGATGAATGAGCAGGAAGAAGCGTTTGTTAAGGGAGCTGTTGAACACAGTGGTATTTCTGAGAAGAAGGCACGGGAGATATTTCAGCTTATCCACTACTTTTCTGGATATGGATTTAATAAGTCTCACAGTGCCGCATACGCCATGCTCTCGTATTGGACGGCTTATCTGAGGACGCACTATCCAGCGGAGTTCATGGCAGCTCTTATGTCGAGTAAAATAGGTGGGAAGGTTGAAGATATAGCCTATTACATTAATGAAGCCAAGGAGATGGGTATAAGGGTATTACCACCCGACATAAACGAAAGTGGTGCTTACTTCAAGGTGACTGGTGATAGAGAGATAAGGTTTAGTCTTGCCGCATTGAAGAATGTTGGGATATCGGCGATAGAGGCCATTGTGAGGGCAAGAGAAAGGGGAGGGAAGTTCTCCTCGTTGTATGACTTTTGCACGAGAGTCAGCTTGAGAAAGGTCAACCAGAGGGTTTTAGAAAGCCTTATAAAGGCAGGTGCTTTTGATAGCATCGTGCCTTCCCGCGGTTATGCACTTGCTGCGTTGCCCAAGCTTATGAAGGTTGGGCAAAAGGGCAAGGGAAAAAAGGTTGTGTACAAAGGTATATTTGGACAGGAGAACGGATTGACACAGGATATAGATGTGGGTGAATATAAGGAGCTTACAACTGAAGAGATGCTTGCTATGGAAAAAGAGATTGTTGGTATTTATGTTTCGGGACATCCTCTTGAGGGAAAGGCGTCAGAAATTGCAAAGTTTACCTACATGGGTATAGACTACTTGCCCTACTGTGTTAAGGATAAAGTGGTGGTCGTAGGTGGAATAGTTCAGATGCTTGAGGAGAGAAACACAAGAAAGATGGAGAAGATGGCTGTATTTAAGCTGGAGGATATGAGAGGCTCAGTGGAGGTAGTGGTTTTCCCCTCCACATATAAGAAGTATAAAGAGTTGTTGGATGTTGGAAGGATTGTGGTCATAGATGGGAGATTTGACAAGAGCAATGGAAGTGGTAGAATATTGGCAAGGAACATATACGGGTTTGAGGAGGTGAGCGAAAGGCTTCCAAAGGTACTCAGGGTTGTGATCAATGGTGATGTTGTTGACGAGGGTAAGTTAGATGAACTTTACCACATTGTTCATTCTCGTGTAGGAAGAGATAAGGTTTTGTTAAAAATTGTTAGTGTTCGAGGAGAGGCACTGATCGATGTAGGAAGTGAGTTTAGTGTAGATGAAGAGCTCATCAGGGCAATAGAGGAGATTGGGGCAGATGGCTCCATTTATTTGGAAAATGTGAAACTTGGGAGGGAAAGAGATGGAGAGAGATAAGACAGAGGTATTGGCAGATTATATTGTTGTTAAAGCATTGGAAAATGGGGTATCGGTTATAGGGTTGACGAGGGGTGAGGAGACGAAGTTTCATCATACGGAGAAGTTGGATAAAGGAGAGGTAATGTTGGTGCAGTTTACTGAGAATACCTCTGCAATGAAGATAAGGGGCAAGGCACAGGTGCTTACAAAATTGGGAGAAATTATGTCTGAGAGTGAAAAGGAGTAGTTTGGTATGTTGAGGAGGATAGCCGTTCTTACGAGTGGGGGAGATTCTCCTGGTATGAATGCGGCTATAAGGGCTACGGTGAGGACCGCTATCTACAATAAGATCGATGTGTATGGGATAAAGAGAGGATATGCTGGATTGTTGGAGAAAGACTTTATTCCACTGGATCTTGGGGCTGTTGGTGGTATATTGCAGAGAGGCGGGACGATCCTTGAGACGGCGCGCTCCGAGAGGTTTAAGACGGAGGAAGGGTTGCAACTTGCCATAAATAACTTACGAGAGGAAAAGATAGATGGTTTGGTAGTTATTGGTGGAGATGGTTCTTTTAGGGGCGCGCTTGCCCTTTTTGAGAGAGGAGTTCCGGTTGTTGGTGTTCCTGCTACTATTGATAATGACATAGGTGGTACCCACTTTACGATAGGTTTTGACACAGCAGTCAATACTGTTATAGAGGCGTTGGATAAGCTTAGAGACACTGCATCTTCACACGAAAGGATGTTTATCGTGGAGGTTATGGGGAGAGAATCTGGTTGGATAGCCTTGACTGCCGGACTTGCCTGTGGGGCAGAGTCAATATTGATACCAGAAATAGGGTACGATATAGAAGAGATACTTGTTAGGTTGAGAAGGGGTAGGAATAGGGGTAAAACACATAGCCTTATAGTTGTTGCGGAGGGTGTTGCTTCCGCATCCGAAATCAAGGATCAAATATGGGATGCTGGGGGCTTTGAGATGAGGGTTGTAGTGCTTGGGCATATTCAGAGGGGAGGTAGTCCTACTGCATTTGATAGAATGCTTGCAAGTAGATTAGGTGCTGGTGCTGTTGACCTCCTGCTTAATGGAGAGGTGGGCAAAATGGTGGGTTGGGAGAATGAAAGGGTTGTGTCTCACACATTGGAGTATTCCTGGAAGCATAAGCATACAATAGATAAGGAACTTTACACACTTGCAGGGGTGTTGAGCATATGAGAAGAGCAAAGATCGTATGCACGCTTGGACCAGCGACGGATGATTACGAAACTGTTAAGTCTATAGTCTCTGCGGGGATGAATGTTGCGAGATTTAACTTTTCTCATGGTACCCATGAAGAACACAAAAAGCGGTTGGAGATGGTGAGAAGAGCTGAAGAGGAGCTTTCGGTGCCTATAGGTGTGCTACTCGACACTAAGGGACCTGAGATAAGAACGGGCTTCCTTAAGGAACACAAACCTGTAGATTTGCAGGTGGGTGACGAGTTTGTTCTGACGACTGAGCAAGTAGAAGGAGATGAAAGAGTAGTTTATGTGGATTATGAAAAACTTCCAGCGGAAGTTGAAGTGGGACAGTCTATCCTTGTCGATGATGGGAAGATCAGGCTTGAGGTTAAGGAGATAAAGGGCAATGAGATTGTATGTACGGTTATAGATGGGGGAGAGCTTGGTGAACAAAAGGGAATAAATATCCCGGGTGCGGATATATCTTTGCCTGTTTTAACGGATAGAGATGTATCTGACCTTAGATGGGGTGTGGAAAACAATATAGACTATGTTGCAGTTTCTTTCGTTAGAAAACCATCAGATATTATGGAGATAAGAGATGTATTGTCCAAGCTTGGTGCTGCTGGTACGAAGATTATTGCTAAGATAGAGACAAAACAGGCCGTGGACAACTTTGCTCACATACTTGAAATCTCTGACGGAATTATGGTTGCAAGGGGAGACCTTGGTGTAGAGCTTCCTACTGAAGATGTGCCTGTTATACAGAAGAGTATCATAAAGCAGTGCAATGATAAGGGGAAACCTGTTATAACAGCTACACAGATGCTCGAAAGTATGATGCTTAACCCGAGACCTACGCGTGCTGAAGCGAGCGATGTAGCCAATGCAGTCTTTGATGGCAGTGATGCACTTATGCTTTCGGGTGAAACAGCTGCTGGTAAGTATCCGATTGAATCCGTTAAGATGATGGCGCGTATTATAGAGAAGGCTGAGAGTGAAATGCTTAAGAGCTACAAGACACCGAGGGTTTCTGGATTAGCCTTTAGTTCTATACCTGATGCCGTTAGTCATGCCACCTGTACGATTGCGGATGACCTTTCTGCTGCTGCTATTCTTACATCTACGAGTTCTGGGGCTACCGCGAGAATGGTGGCAAAATATAGGCCCGTTTCCCCTATTTTTGCTGCTACTCCGTCTCCAAAGACGGAGCATGAGCTTGCCCTTGTGTGGGGCGTATACCCATTTGTGGTTCCGGCTGTGTACTCTACAGATGATGCTATATCTGTGGGAGTGGAGGCCTTGTTGGAGAAAGGTTGGATAAACGAAGGAGATTTGATTGTGATAACGGCAGGTGTGCCTATAGGAACACCCGGGACGACAAATCTCATAAAGGTCCACAGTGCTGGAAGAATAATTACAAGGGGTAAGCCAGTCGTAGGAGGGGTTGCTTCAGGAAAGGTAGTTGTAGTTGATAAACCAGATGCAAAGGTTGGTGAGGATAGCGTACTGGTAATTAAGGAGTTGAACAGCCACTTTCTACCACTCATAAGATATGTAAAAGCCGTTATTGTGGAGGAAAGCAAGGTTGATATAGATATAGCGTCTGCTGTGCTGAGCTGTAGAAAGCCTGTTGTCGTTGGGGTATCGGATGCGACAAAGATGATGAAAGATGGCATGAAAGTTACCATAGATGGCAAAAGAGGGGTTATATACAAGGGTGAGGTACACTTAGGTGGTTAAACTGTTATCCCTTCCAATTCACAGAGGTAGCGTTTGAGCTCCACTCCAGCACCAAAGCCTCCCATTTCTCCATTGTTTCTCCATACTCGGTGGCATGGGATTACTATGAGGAATGGGTTTTTGTGTAGTGCATTCCCTGCGGCACGAAAGGCTTTAGGTTTCCCAATAGAAGCTGCTATCTGTTTGTAGCTTTTCGTTTTACCGTATGGGATAGAAGATGTTGCCGTGTATACCATGTTTTCGAAGTGTGTTGCTTTGCTTAAGTCGAGTTTGTAGTTGTTAAAGTTTACGGGTTCGCCGTGTAGATATGCATTTAGGTCTTTTTTCAGCATGCTAAGATATGTGGTAGGAGTAGTATTTTGGAATCTATGCTCTTTTGTGTATTTGATGTATTTTACCATTTCACCATGTGTGCATATTTCTATGTAACCTAATTCAAACTTGACATAGTCTACTTCCATTTTTGTCACTTTGTTTGTTTTGTTATGTTTAGGATTTCTTCAGTGCTTACCTTTCTGAGAATGTTTAGTGCAACTATACCTCCTAATATTATGCCTATGTACTCGTTAAAAAACCTCCATCCAACGGAGAGTATTCCTGCTATGCTCGATGGCACAAGGGTGCTCAACAGTATAGCTCCACCACCTTCTGCTACTCCGCTACCACCGGGAGATGGAACAAAGAAGAGAATAAAGAAAAACACTACCTGTAGTGATAGAATCTTTATGAGGCTTACATGGAGGCCTAAACCGTATATTAAAGTTGGTAGTACCATGAAGTAGGAGAATAGTCTTATCATTGAGAACAGTATGGCTAAGAAGAGCAGTTTTCTCTTCTCGCTGAATAGGAGTTTTAAGTTATTGTGATAGTTGTCTAATTCTCTGCTTATGAATCTTAATATCCCATGATAGTACTTCTTCTTTATGATTCTTCTCTTTTTGAGCCTTCTGGCGAGCCAGAAGGCCATTTTCTTTATGGTTCTTGGTTTGTATATGCTGAAAAAGATAATAACCCACACACCTACCACGAAAGATATTACATAGTAGTAAGCGATTTTACCCCATATACCTGGAAGAAGGTCTGGATAGTAGTGTAATATTATTGGTCCTCCTATGCTGAGTATTATCAGGAGTAAGATTGTTCTCATGAGGGTTATTGCTATGCCTTTGCCTATGGGTATGCCTGCACGGTAGAGCAGGTATACTTGGAACGGTCCCCCTCCACTTTGTAGGGGGGTTATAGCAGCTCCGAAATAGTTTATTAAGACTATGTCTATGCCTTCTTTTACTGTAAAGTTGCCGTCTGTGGATTTTGCAAGCACTTTTAATGTGAGGAAATCCATTGTCCATGTTAAAAGCACCCATAGAAGTGTCATGACTATGACCCGTGGATGGAGGTGGGCTATCATGTGCCATGTCTCTTTATCTATAGTTTTTACGATTATAAATAGTGCGACTGATACGGTAATGATCAGAAAAAGTACAACGCCTTTTTTGACAGACATGCTAATATCACGCTCCCGTTGTTTTGATTATATCATAGATTTTAGGTTTAATGTAGGATAGATTTCTACTCTACCTTACGCCTTAAGGATAGTGTATAATTAGATAAGTTTGGGGGGTGGTGTGGTGTGAGGGTTGGTGTGCTTTATGGGGGTATATCCCCTGAGAGGGAGGTCTCCTTAAGGTCGGGGGAGTTTGTTTTTAGTGTTTTGAGGCAAGAGGGGATGGATGCAGTTTTAATAGATGTTGATAGGGATGTTGCCAGAAGGCTTGAAGAGGAGAAGATAGATGTTGTTTATATAGCACTACACGGAGGGTGGGGGGAAAGTGGTGCAATACAGGGCTTGCTGGAGATAAGGGGAATACCCTATACTGGGTCAGACCTTGTAGCAAGTGCCTTGGCTCTACACAAGGAGTTAAGTAAGAAGCTATTTTCGATGGAAGGGATACCTATACCAAACCACATTTGTCTGAAAACGGAGAGTTTGGACTATGTGGATACGAAGTTGATATGGGGTAACTTGAATAGAGGCAATGGTGTAATAGTGAAACCAGAAGATCAGGGATCTACCATAGGAGTTACGGTTGTTAGGGAATGTACAGGACTCGGTGATGCTTTACGAGAGGCAGGGAGATACAGTAAACTTGTGATTGTAGAGGAGTTCATACCTTCTGTAGAGATTACCGCCGCCATTGTAGGTAGCAGAGTTTTACCTTTGATAGAGATTGCACCTAAGCGTGGTATATATGACTATGTGGCCAAATATACCAAAGGGATGACAGATTACATAATACCTGCTCGTGTGGATGAGAATGTTAGACAACGGGCAGAAATGTATGCTATGCGTGCTTACGAGGTGCTTGGTTGTCGTGGGATAGCCAGGGTGGATATGTTGGTTTCGCAGAAAAAAGATGATATTTATGTTTTGGAAGTAAATACCTCGCCCGGCATGACGGAAACAAGCCTTGTACCGAAAGCTATAAGGGCAGCAGGTCTTGATGTTGGGAAAGTATTAAGAAGAGAGGTCGAAGATGCCGTTCGTATGGGGGTGAGCGTGCATGGGCATTGAGAAAGTTGGTTTTATTGGATTGGGTATAATGGGCAAACCAATGGCAAAGAATCTTTTGAAGGCAGGTTATAATCTTGTCGTTCACAATAGAAGTAGAAATGTAGTGAAAGAGTTTGTTTCTCTGGGTGCAGAGGAGGCTCATACTCCTGCTGAGGTTGCACAGAGAAGCTCTGTCATAATAACTATGCTACCAGATTCGCCGGATGTGGAGTTGGTTGCTTTAGGAGAAGATGGTATCATACAGGGAGCAAAAAGTGGCACCTATTACATAGATATGAGCTCTATATCTCCAGTTGTTATAAGACGAATTTCGGAAGAGATGGCAAGTAGAGGTGTTCATGTGCTTGATGCACCTGTAAGTGGTGGAGAAAAAGGGGCGGTAGATGGGACGCTTGCTATAATGGTTGGGGGTAATAGGGAGGATTTTGAATATGTAAAACCTTTACTTGAGGTAATGGGTTCAAAGGTTACATATGTAGGCAGTGTCGGTAGTGGGGATACGGTGAAACTTGTGAACCAGATTATAGTTGCACTTAACATCGCTGCGTTCTCTGAGGCATTTACACTCGGAGTTAAATCTGGGATAGACCCTATGGTAATATACGATGCTATAAGAGAAGGAATGGCAGGCAGTAGGGCGCTTGACTTGAGGATGCCCCATGTACTTAGGGGTGACTTTAAGCCGGGATTTAAACTCTCTCTTCATCTAAAGGACATAAACAATGCCGTTGAGGCTGCAGATGAGGTTGGTGTGCCTTTATTTTTAACGGGTACGGTGAGAGAGATAATGAAAAAGGTAATATCTGATGGTGGTGGAGGGGATGATCACAGCTCTATAGTCCGGTTTTATGAGGAGTTGACCGGTGCGGAGGTGAGAAGTAAGGGTGCGTCGTAAGATATTTGTCGTAAGGAGATTGTTGGATGAGATACTGGATGAACTTCGTACATTGGGAGATGTGGAGATCTATGAAAAAAGTGAGGTTATACCTAAGAGGGAGTTGATAGAAAGGGTTAAGGATGTAGATGCTGTTGTGCCTCTTCCTGGTGTAGGTATTGATAAGGAGATCATATTTAGTATGCGTAGATGCGTTATAATAGCGAATTATGCAGTTGGCTACAACAACATAGACATAGATGCTGCCTCTGAGAAGGGGATACTCGTCACCAACACACCAGACGTGCTTACGGAAGCAACTGCGGACCTCGCATGGGCGCTGATGATGGCGGTTGCGAGGAGGGTAGTTGAGGGTGATAGGTTTGTTAGAGAGGGTAGATTTAAAGGGATGGATCCTTTGCTTCTTTTGGGAGAAGATGTATACGGTAAGACATTGGGAGTAGTTGGTGCTGGAAGGATTGGGATGGCGGTGATGCGCAGAGGAGTTGGCTTTGACATGCGGCTGTTATATTACAGCAGACGGAGGCATGAAGAGGTAGAGAGGCTTGGGGCAGAGTATGTTAACCTTGATACCCTCTTTAGAGATTCTGACTTTATCTCTTTAAATGTCCCTTACACCAAGGAGACTCACCACCTTGTTGATGAGAGAGCGTTAAGTTTGATGAAGCCTTCGGCTATTATTGTAAATACTGCAAGAGGTCCAGTTATAGATGAGGTAGCTTTGGTGCGTGCATTGAAGAACGGGAAGATAAGAGGAGCTGGGCTTGATGTGTATGAAAAGGAGCCGTATGTATCACCAGAGCTACTGAGTTTGCAGAGGGTAGTGTTAACACCTCACATAGGAAGTGCTTCCTATCATGCAAGGCTGAAGATGGGGAAGCTCGTTGCAAAGAATATCAGGGCAGCCTTTGAAGGTGAGGTTCCACCAAACCTTTTGAACGGTGAACAGATTAGAAAATCTCACTAAGGGGGGTTGTTTTATGTCGTCTGTAAGCAGAGAGTGGGCAAAGTTTGCTGTTGGATTGAAGTACGAAGAGATACCCGAGGATGTAATTAAAGAGGTGAAGAGGTTTTTGCTTGATAGTGTTGGTTGTGCTCTGGCAGCGTTCAAAAATGAGGATATGGATAATGCACACAAGTATATTGAACAGTTGGGTGGAAGGGAACAAGCTACAGTCATAGGTTATGGGACGAAAACCAATCTACCTAACGCTACTTTGATGAATTCTTTACTCATAAGAGCGTTAGATTACAACGATATATTTTGGAAGGAGGATCCTTCTCATCCTTCTGATATTATCCCGGCGGCATTGAGCACTGGTGAGTATAAAAAGGTCAGTGGTAAAGAGGCTCTGGTGGCGATGGTTATAGCGTATGAGCTCGAGTTGAGAATGTGTATGGCAGCTCACCCTGGTATTCGGGAGATCGGATGGCACCATGCAAGTTTGACACAGTTTGTTAGCCCAGTTGTTGCGGGGAGGGTGCTTGGACTTAATGAGGAACAGCTTACGGCTGCGATAGGTATAAGTGGTTCGAGTCACTTTACCCTTGGTGGGGTTGTTGCAGGGCATCTAACGAACATGAAGAATACTGCAGATCCAATGGCTGTGGAGGCAGGCGTCCGTGCGGCTATGTTGGCGAGTACGGGATATACTGGTCCTGTTGAGGTCTTTGAGGGTAAGGAGGGGCTCTTTGAAGTTATAAAGGATGTGGAGTGGAATAAAGATGTGTTACTTGATGGTCTTGGCAAGAAGTTCATTACCAGAGAGTGTGGCTATAAGGCGTTTCCGACCGAAGCACTGACTCACCAGCCTATAACTGCTGTTTTGGAACTTGTGCATGGTGAATCTATAAGCTATGAAAGTGTAGAGAGCATATTGATTGAGACTACTACCAGGGGAGCGGATATACTCTCCGATCCGAGTAAGTATAATCCTACCACAAAGGAAACTGCGGACCACTCATTACCGTACTGTATTGCAGTTGCTGTTGTGAAGGGTAATGTTTTGCCAGAGCACTTTAGCGAGGATGTGATATTTGACCCTGCTGTGAGAGATATGCTGAAGAGGATAAAGGTTGTCGCAAACCCTGAAATAGATGCGTTGTTCCCTAAGGTTAAGAGGGCAATAGTTACTATAAAGACGAAGGATGGAAAGGAGTTCAAGAAGCAAGAGGATTATGCAAAGGGACAGCCTGAAAATCCAATGAGTGATGAGGAAGTTATATCTAAGTTCGAGAGCAATGCCAAGGGTAAAATATCGAACGATAGGATAGATGAGATAGTGGAAAAGACGCTCCACTTTGAAGAGATAGGAGATGTTTCTGAATATATGAAACTACTATATTAAGGAGATGGTAGATTTGAAAGATGATTATGCGAATACTTTGAACCTTCCTAAGACTAAGTTTCCTATGAAAGCTAATCTGCCAAGGAAGGAGCCGGGGTTGCTGGCGTTTTGGCAAGAGAATGAGGTTTACAAAAACGCTTTGGATAAGAGGAAAGGGGCTGAAGCATACATACTGCACGATGGCCCGCCTTATGCTAACGGCAACATACATATGGGAACGGCATTTAATAAAATCCTGAAGGATTTTATTGTAAAGTATAAGCTTATGTCAGGTTATTATGTCCCTTATGTTCCGGGGTGGGATACGCATGGACTCCCTATAGAACATAGGGTTACAAAAGAAGAGGGTATAAAGAAGGGGGAAATGGACCCCCTTCTTCTAAGAGCGAAGTGCAAAGAATACGCATTGAAGTATGTAGATATTCAGAGGGAAGAGTTTAAGAGGTTAGGTGTGCTTGGGTTGTGGGATGAACCTTACATTACGCTTCTGCCGAAATATGAGGCGAGGGAGATAGAAGTCTTCAAGAAGATGGTTGAAAATGGTTATATATACAGGGGTGAAAAACCTGTCTTGTGGTGTCCGAACTGCGAGACTGCGTTGGCTGCAGCGGAGATAGAGTATTGGGATGAATCTTCTCCTTCTATATATGTGAAGTTTAGGGTGGTTGGAGAGGTTTCGTCAGTGTTTCCGGAGTTGCAGGAAAAAGATGTGTATGTGCTTATTTGGACTACTACACCGTGGACTATACCATCTAATATGGCAGTGGCACTACATCCAGACTTCAAGTACGGATGGATAAAGGTTGGAGAGGAATACATAATAGTAGCTGCTGATATCAGGGATAAACTGATGTCGGAGTTGGAGCTTTCGGGAGAGATAGGAAGTAGGATTGTACTGGGAAAAGAATTGGAGATGCTTGAGTTGAAACACCCGATTGTTGATAGAGTTGTGCCTATTGTTATGGCGGAATATGTGACAATGGATGAAGGTACAGGCTGTGTCCATACTGCACCTGGGCATGGTAGAGAGGACTATGAGACAGGAATTAAGTATGGCCTTGATACCATGTCTCCCTTGGATGACAAAGGTGTTTTTACGGAAGAGGTTCCGTACCTTGCTGGTTTAAGGTATGATGAGGCAAACAGTAAGGTGGTAGAGATTTTGAAAGAAAACGGTATGCTCCTTTACAGTGGGGAGATTAAGCACTCCTATCCTCACTGTTGGAGGTGCAAAAAACCTGTTATATTCCGTTCTACCAAGCAGTGGTTTGTGGATGTGGATAAGTTCAGGAACGAGGTGCTTGATTCGATAAAGAAGGTCAAATGGGTTCCCTACTGGGGCGAAGAGCGTATAACGAGCATGGTAAGGGATAGGTCAGATTGGTGTATATCCAGACAGAGGGTTTGGGGGGTGCCGATACCAGCATTTTACTGTAAGGATTGTGGTAAGGAGATAATGACCCCTCAGACAATAGATAGAGTAAGAGATCTTTTCGAGAGGGAAGGTTCAGATGGGTGGTACAGGTACACGCCGGAGGAGATATTGGGAGACCTTGCTTATTGTCCAGCATGTGGGAGCCGCAACATACAGAAGGGTATGGACATTCTTGATGTGTGGTTTGACTCTGGTTCGAGTCACTATGCAGTTCTTGAAGGTGATAGGGACTATTTAAGGTGGCCTTCCGATATGTACCTTGAGGGGAGTGACCAGCATAGAGGGTGGTTCCAAACGTCTCTGTTAACATCTGTTGCTATAAGGGGGCGTGCACCTTACGATACGGTTTTGACTCATGGTTTCATTGTAGATGAGCAGGGGAGAAAGATGTCAAAATCTCTTGGCAATGTAATTGTCCCTCAGGAGGTCATATCCAAATATGGTGCTGATATATTGAGATTGTGGGTTGCCTCTTCGGACTACAGATATGATGTATCTATATCTAATAACATTATAAGACAGCTTGTAGAAGCATACCGTAAGATAAGAAATACATCTCGTTTTATCCTTGGTAACCTGTACGACTTTTTGCCTTCCAGGGATGCGGTGAAGTATGGGGATATGCTTGAACTTGATAGGTATGCGTTGATAGAACTCAACAAACTTGTAAAGAGGGTAAGGGGTGGATATGAGGAATTTGCATTTCATCTACCTTATCACCTTATATATCAGTTTTGTACGACATTTCTTAGCTCTTTCTACTTGGACATTTTGAAAGATAGGCTTTATGTCTCTTTGCCAAATTCTCTTGAGAGGAGATCTGCTCAGACGGCGATTTATGATATTCTGAAGAAACTGACAGTGATGATTGCGCCCTTGATGAGCTTTACTGCAGAGGAGATATGGAGCTACATACCTGAAAGGGGAAGTGAATCTGTGTTTATGGAAGATATGCCTTACCCTCAGGAGGAGTATGAAGACAGTGAACTTGAGAGCAGGTGGGAGAAGATCGTTCTTGTGAAGAGGGCGGTCTTAAAGGCATTGGAAATGGCCAGAAATAGGGGGATAATAGGTCATTCTTTGGAGGCCGGTGTGCAATTACAGATAGAAGAGGGTAGCATACTTGATGCAGTGAATTCCATTACACAAAGGGAGTTTGAAGATGTTCTTATAGTTTCTGCTGTTACTGTTGGAGATGTAGTTGACGCTGAAGTGCGCTATGAAGATGAGGAAAATGGCATAGTGGTTGGGGTTCTACCTGCCGAAGGTGAAAAGTGTGCGAGGTGTTGGAGAAGGACGCCGGATGTTGGGAAAGATGCTGCACATCCACACCTGTGTGCGAGATGTGCAGCTATTGTCAGAGAGATTGAGAGTTAAGTGGCTTTTGCTCTTTGCGTTTTTCTTTCTTTTGGATAGGTTGACAAAGTATATTGCCATAACTTTCTTTTCAGGTATCAATGATAGGGTTGTTAGAGGTGTTGTATCTTTTGTTGTTGTACACAATGAGGGGATAGCCTTTGGTATGAAGGGTGTCCCCTCATTTGTGATTGTAGGAGTAGGTTTTGCTGTGATAGTGTTTTTGGTGGTTGGTTTTGATAGAGGACTGTGGTTTGAGTATATTATGTTGCTCTCTGGAGTGGCTGGTAACCTATTTGACAGGCTTTTTTATGGTTATGTTGTGGATTTTATATATGTGGAGTGGTGGTATACTTTTAATGTTGCTGATATTCTTATCGTAGTTGGGGGGCTTATGGCTGTTTTGAAGAAGATTAAACCTCGTAGATTGAGGGATTCTGTATGAATGCTGTGGTGAATGCTCGGATTGTTGTCGGGGATGCTATCCTTGAGAATAAGGCTGTGTTATTTGATGAAAAGATAAGAGATGTGGTAGATCTCAAAGAGCTTAGACTGGATGGTGTGAATGTAATAGATGCTCGTGGTATGTATCTTTCTGCAGGTTTTATAGACACTCATATTCATGGCATAGCTGGAAAAGACACCATGGATGCTACTCCAGAGGCTTTGAAAGCTATGAGCGTAGCCCTTAGCAGGGTAGGGGTGACTTCATTTCTACCTACTACCGTTTCTGCAGACTGGGATTCTGTGAAAGGTGTTTTGGATAATGTAAGGTTGGTCAAGGAGGATGTTGAAGGTGCTAACATATTAGGTGTTCATCTGGAAGGGCCGTTTATCAATCCCCAAAGGGCAGGAGCGCACGATAGGGCTAACATTATCCGTCCTGACTACAGTCTCGTAGTGGAATACAAAGATTTGATAAAGATAGTTACATATGCACCTGAAATGGATGATGGTATGGATTTTACCAAAAGAGCACTTGTGGATGGTATATATCTCTCTGTGGGGCATACCGAGGCCAGTTGCAGGGATACAATGAAGGCCATATCTATGGGTGTAAACCGTGCAACGCACCTGTTTAACGGAATGAAGCCACTTCATCATAGGGATATTGGTGTAGTAGGGGCAGTTCTGATGAGTAATTTAGTTTACTGTGAGCTTATAGCTGATAATGTTCATGTTTCACCTGATCTCTATAATTTCGTTGTCAGACTCAAAGGAAAGGAAAGGATTGTACTTGTTTCTGATTCTACGAAGGTTGCACTTGGAGACAATGGTACTTACGATCTGTGGGGAAGTAGAAAGGTATTTTACGATGGGACTTCTGTGAGGTTTGAAGATGGAACGCTTGCTGGAAGTGCACTTACATTGAATAAGGCAATATTTAATTTTTGGAGAGCAACGGCTCTGCCTTTGCATGAAGTTGTCTCTATGGCTACCTTGAATCCTGCAAGGAGCATGGGTCTTGTAAGTAAGGGTAGCCTCTCTATCGGTAAGGATGCAGATATGGTAGTTTTTGATAACAATCTTGATGTGTATTTTACCATTGTTGGTGGGAGGACGAAGTATGTGAAAAGGGGGTTTTGATGTGGTAGTTAAGTCTATAACAGATGACGAACTCGTTGGGGAGATCCTAAACTTCAAGGGGGTTGTTTTGCTTGAGATGTGGGCAGAATGGTGTGCTCCATGTAAGCAAATATCTCCCATGTTGGATAGACTTTCGGAAGAATTTAAAGATGTGAAATTTCTTAGAGCCAATGTAGACGAGTCTCCTGCTATGGTATCTAAGTATCAGATTAGGGCATTGCCTAACATTCTACTTTTCAAAGATGGTAATGTAATAGACCAGATGGTAGGGGTTTACTCTATAGGGCACATAAGGAAGATGATAGAGGAAAACATTTGAGATTATGGGTAGGATTGTAGTTGATGTGGATAATGGTGATCGGGTAGATGTGTTTCTGGCTGGGAAGCTGAATATATCACGTTCGGTCTCCCAACGAATGATATCTGATGGTCTTGTGGTTGTTAACGGTAGGAGAGTGCAAAAGTCCTTTGTTTTGAGCAAAGGAGATATTATAGAGTATAGTTTACCTGATACAAGGGAGCTTGTTTCAGAGCCACAACCTATAGATATTCCTATAGTCTACGAAGATGATGACATTATTGTTGTAGATAAACCTGCTGGTATGGTTGTCCATCCGGCCCCTGGTAATGCTGCTGGTACAGTTGTAAATGCTGTTCTTTACCATGTTGGAGGACTTTCAGACATAGGTGGTAGGATAAGGCCTGGCATAGTCCATCGTCTTGACAAGGATACCTCAGGTCTGCTTATTATTGCAAAGCATAATGAAGCGCATGTGAACCTTGCAGAGCAATTCTCATCTCGTCGGGTAGAGAAAGAATATATAGCAGCAGTGTCAGGAAGTTTTAGCGTAGGAGAAGGCGAAGTGATTGCTCCTATTGGCCGTTCTCCACATGATAGGAAGAAGATGGCTGTAGTTGAGAGCGGAAAGTATGCCAGGACTACATTCAAGGTGATCGGTAAGAGTGGTAGCTTTTCCCTGTTGTCGGTGAGATTACATACTGGTAGGACACACCAGATAAGGGTTCACCTTTCTTATATAAAGCATCATGTTGTTGGAGACGCTATCTATGGGAAGAGTAGCCCTAAGGGGATAAATAGGTTATGCCTTCATGCATATAGGCTTGTGGTGTTTCACCCACGCAGTGGGAAGCAGATGGAGTTTGTCTCCTGCCTCCCTATGGACTTTGTAGAATGTCTTGCAGTACTTGGGCTTTCTTTACCAGAATGGATCTGTGTTTCTTGTAGGTAACATATCCTTCGGGAGAATGAGGAGGTTTCTTTACATACTTCCTTTTTGTGTAATCTACCCTTACCTTTGTCCCCGTATGTGCTTTTGAGTAAAAAGCAGCTATTTCGGCTGCAATCCTTATTATCCTCTCTGGAGGGGTGATTTTTCTGCTTGTTTTTAGGACTATGTGTGAGCCGCCGATGTCCTTTGCGTGGAACCATAGGTCTTCCCTGTCTGCTATCTTGAATGTGAGAATATCGTTTGTCCTGCTGTTTTTACCTACCAATATATCCCATCCTTCCACTTCAAACCTCCGATACGGTAACCTGCCTTTACTATCTTCTACTTCCTTTTCTACGGTGTTTGATACCTGTTTTAGCTCCTCTAATGACATCTCTGGGAGCCTTCTTTCCATCTCTTCTATTGAGGATAGCTTTTCTAATAGCTTTGCCCTTACATCTGGTAGTATCTCGAGTTTCCTTTTTAGCTTTTTGTAGTGTTTAAAGAGCCTTTCTGCCTCCTTATTTAAGTTTGTATCTCTGTTTAGGATTAAGGTAAATGTCTCCCCTGGCTTGTATATGTTGGGTACAGTTATTTTCCCCTCCTCGTGTTTGACTTGGTTTTTGTATGTGAGTAGACTCTCTGCAAGTTGTTTGTAGTGTTCAAAGTTGTATGCTTCTTTTAACTCTTCCTCTATACTGTGTAACTTTTTTACAAGGCGGTTTTTTCCCTTTTTAATGGACTTCGTAGCACGAGAGAACTCTATTTGTAGTGTTGATCTTTCTTCTTTTGTCCTGTAGTGTGATTCTATTTCGGGAGATATGGGGTGTAAAGGTGGGCTTTTGACCTTTTCTATCCATTCCTTAAATAGTTTCCATGCCTTTTCTGTGTCAGAACCTGCACTATCAAGCAGTTCTACAACATCTTTACTCATACCTGTGAATAGCTTCTTCCACTTTGGATTACTCGTTGCGACGGAGAGAAACTCTTCTTTCGTTATGGTCAGAGGGTTTAATCTTTTTCCGATAGGAGGTGGTTCGTATTTTATGCCTGTTACGATGATTCTTGCACTGTTTTTGTTGCCCTCTATGTTTTTGAATGTACCCAGTATTATGCCTCTTTCGTCTGTTAATACTGCGTTGCTGTATCTATGTATGAGCTCTATGTAAAGGTAAAAGGTTTTCTCCGTGTAAGGTGTTAGCTTTGTGGTAAAGGTTAGTTCTATAACCCTATCAAAGTTTAGTTGTTTTGCAGACTGTAGAGTGGCTCCAGTGATATACTTCCGTAGGATCAACAGGAATGGGTGTAATTCTTTTGTCGTTTGTAAGTTGTTACACAGGTGTATTCTGAAGAATGTGGGATTTAGGGAAAAACACAGTGTCTTTCTGCCAGGATAGAAGCTTAGGTAGAAAGTGTCCTTGTATTTTGACACCTCATAAAGCTTCCTGTTTCTTAGAGAGGAGTTTATTTCGTATACGAGTTTGCATAGCAGCGCACTTGTGAACTCCATAGGTGTATTATATCATTTGTATCAAAGGGTGTCTCAAGAAGACACCCTAAGTAAATAGTAGTCCTGTTTGGTATATAACCACTGCTGCCACCCACCCTACGAGGATACTGTAAAGCACTGAAAAGAGTGTCCACCTGAGGCTATTTGTTTCTCTATATATTGTGCCTATGGTAGCGATACAAGGAATGTACAGCAGACTCATTACCATAAATGCGTATGCAGACAGGGGTGTGAAAAGGTGTGCGATGGCAGATGATAGGGTCTCTTCCCCTCCGAGAAGTGTACCCATTGTACCTACCACTGTTTCTTTTGCAACTATGCCGAACAGTAGGGCTACACCTGCTTGCCAGAAACCAAAGCCTGCGGGCCTCATTATTGGAGCAATTATAGATCCAATTTTGCCCATGTATGTGAATTCGCTTGCGTATTTTACACCTGCTGGGAGGTTGGAGAGTATCCACACGAGCGTCACCCCTGCAACGATTATGGTGCCAGCTTTCTTGATAAAAGAGCTGGTCCTTTCCCATGTGTGTGCAAGTAGACTCTTAAGGGTTGGAAACCTGTATGGTGGTAGCTCCATTACCAAGGGAGAGACATGCCCCTTTAGTGATGGTATTATGAGTTTGAACAACTTTGCGGACAATACAGCGATGATAATACCAAGTGCATACAACGAGAAAACAACTAATCCTTGGTGTTTTGGGAAGAATATGGAAGTAAACAAGATGTAGATTGGCAACCTTGCTGAACACGAAACAAACGGGTTTATTAGGATTGTCAACAACCTATCTCTTTCAGAAGATATTGTTCTTGCAGACATTACTGCGGGAACATTGCACCCAAAACCTATTAGCATAGGTATGAAAGATTTTCCGGGTAGTCCAACTGCATACATAATCCTGTCCATAACAAATGCTGCTCTTGCCATGTATCCACTATCTTCCAGGAATGCGAGTAGTAAGAAGAGTATAATTATGTTTGGCAGAAATACCAAAACGGTTCCAACTCCTCCTATTATGCCGTCTGTGAGCAGAGAGACTATTAGGTGTGGTACGCCTATGCTTGATAACCATGAGGTGGCGATTTCTGATAATGTACCGAAGAGGCTATCTATGTAGTCTGCGAATATGCCGCCTATAGAGAAGGTTAGTTGAAACGCTCCCCACATCACAGCTGCAAATATTGGTATGCCTGCCACTCTGTTAGTTAAGATGTTGTCTAATCTATCAGAGAGGGACACCGTGTTGTAGCTTTTTCCTTTTACACATTCTCTTACTACTTTATCGATGAAGGCGTACCTTTTCTCTACCATGGCGGTTTCTATGTCATACCCGATGCTTTCTTCAATTTGCGCAGCTTCTCTCATAGCAACTTTGACTACTTCCTGTCCCCCATTGTTTTTTATCGTTTCTGTGATTTCTATATCACCTTCGAGGAGTTTTGTGGCTGTAAACCTTGTGTCGTAACCTATATGGAGCTTCTTTACAGCTGTTTCTATCTTTGATATTGCCGTTTCTATAACATCTCCATAAGGTATTTTAAATTCTGGATGTTTGAGAGATGAAGTGTCTCTTAGTATGTCTTTTAGTTCGTTTATGCCTTCCCGTTTGGTTGCCGATACCATAACGATGGGAACTCCACCTAACATTTCGCTCATTTTCTCGGTGTCAATTCTTATTCCTTCTCTGTTTATTATGTCGGACATGTTCAGTGCTATTACACTTTTTATCCCTAACTCGAGTAGCATAACTGTTAGATATAGGTTTCTTTCGATGTTTGTTGAATCTACCACATTTATCACTATGTCTGCATTACCTGATAAGATGAAATCTCGTGCAATCCTTTCATCTATGGAATGTGTTGTTAGACTGTATGTCCCGGGTAAGTCTATGACATTGAATGTTAATCCTCCGTGTCGGAATTTGCCTTCCTTTTTTTCGACTGTTACGCCTGGCCAGTTTCCTACATGTGCATTTCCGCCTGTTAGAGCGTTGAACAGCGCACTTTTGCCAGTGTTTGGATTTCCAACCATGGCTATCGTTGTACTTTTGGCTTTTTCCACTAAGAGCATAGGTGCCTGTGCTTGCATGTCTTTACCTCCTTTTCATCTCACGAATATCTTTGCTGCCATACCTCTACCTATGGCAAGACGCGTTTCTCCTACTGCTATGATTACAGGTCCACCTTGATTTGATATGATCTTTATTGTGCTCCCAGGATATAGCCCCATTTCTGCAAGTCTTTTTGACAGGTTCCTTCCTCCACCGATGCTTCTAATGTGAAGCACTTCTCCAGGTTTTGCGTATATGAGTGGCATTTATCCTACCTCCACTGTTATGCTTGATGCTTCATCTTTTCTTAGGGAAAGATGGTAGTGTTTTACTACGATGTCTATTGGATCTCCAAGAGGTGCTATTTTCTCTACCCTTATAACCGTTCCCGGGATTATTCCCATGTCCAGTAGCCTTCTTTTTAGTGTGCCCTTTGCCTGAATAGAGGCAACTCTTCCGCTTTTTCCGACCTCCATTTCACTCAGCTTCATCTTTGTTTTACCTCCTTCAGCATGTTTACATTCGGGAAACTCACCCGTTTCTACAAAGTACCTGAAGTGCTCAAGCCACAGTGGGATTTCTTTTACTGGCGACTTTTCTACGAATTCAGTAAACTTTTGTAGAAGGGTTAGCGTCCTTTCGTGTAAATCATGCTCCATCTTGTGGGCTTCACTCTCAGCGAGTTCTTCGTTTATGCCGAGTATATTGTGAAGAAATTTGTAGATGGTTTTGTGTCTTTCATATACCCGTCTTGCTTCTTCTATCCCTGCTTCTGTCAATTCTACATGTCCATAGCCTTCGTGACTCACGAGCCCCTTACTGGACAACACCCTTACGGCGTTAGTTACAGAAGGCAAGCTCACTTTTCTACTCTGTGCTATATCCTTTAATCTTACAACTTTTTTTCTCATCCCTATTAGGAATATGTCGAGTAAGTAATCTTCCAGACTCTCGGTCAATACACTACTCATGCTACTCCCTCCTTACTTTGCACAGGTTTCTTAAAGGACATGACCTGCAGAAAGGTGCAAGTGGTAATACTTTGTCGTAGTAAATCTTACCCTTCGCGGCAAGCTGAGATAGTGTCCTTTTTATCTCGTCCTTTTTAAATCCGGTAAGTTTCTGTATCTCCTGAATAGATGTAGCCCTTCGTTTTGCTACGATACCCATTATAATCTCGTCCATCTATACAACCCCTTAGTTAGATTAGTCTAACTTTATTAGACAACACTAATTATATACTGGCAGGGAGTTTGTGTCAAGTCTTTTAATAGATATTTTCCATACTGCTTTTAATTCTTTTGCGTGTTTTGTGGTATAATCTTTTTTAGAGTAGTGTCTTCTGGAATTTCGAGACTGAGACAGGAGGTGATGGGAGTGGAAAAGAAGTGGAGTGTACTAATTATTGTGCTGGCGTTTGGTCTGGTTTTATCGGTAGGTGTGGTTATAGAAAGGGGCTCTATAATATCTGAGATCCTACAGAGGAATGCTTCTATAAGGACGAAGTATGATATGGCGACAAAGGAGCTTTCCAGTGTTAAGGCGAGGAATGTAGCGCTGAAGAAGAGAATTGCCTCTTTGGAGGTGGAAAAAGAGAAGGAACACTTGGCTGTTGTAAGTGTGAAAAAGAAGAATGATAGATTGAAAGAGATGTTGGCTTTGACTACTCGTGAGAATAAAGAGCTTGCTGGTAAAAATGGGAAGTTGAAGAAAAAGGTTGAAATGTTGCAGCTTCAGAGAGATAAACTTACAAAGAGGGTTAAATATCTTGCTTCTGAGCTTGATAAGTTGAAGGCCAAATTGGTGTCGTTAAACAAGACTAGTGGAAGGTTGCAGAGCGATGTTGCAGCTTTCAGGAAGGCAAATGAGTTACTAAAGAGCAAGCTTGGGGCAGTAGAGGACAGATTGAGTTACTACCAGAAAAAGGCACTTTCCTTGGGAGATATGACTGCGTTTTTAAGGCTTAGTATCAGAGAGTTACAGGAAAAACTCTCAAAAAGTCAGAAGAATGCGAGGGTTTTGTTGAAGAGCAATAACCTGTTAAAGAAAAAGATAACCTCTTTGAATGAAAAGGTGAGGAGGCTTAATTCCCGTTTAAGTGGGCTTTTGAAGGACAAAGTAGCAGTGGAGAAAAGGATTTCTGCCCTTGCTTCTGAAAATTATGCATTGAAAGAGGAATTGGCGCTACTTAATTTCCAGAATGCGGAGTTTAAACGAGGTATTAAAGAGTTAGCAGCTGAAAACAACAGACTTACGGAGAAGCTTTCGGGTGCTATGTATGATAGGAATAAATTAAACAGGGAGTTGGTGCTTCTAAAAAGAAAGTTGTCTGGACTCAGTGCGGAAAATGTCAGGCTTAAAGATAAGCTTACCAAGGAGACCCAAATGATGCAAGAGAAACTCAAGCGGCTACTCTTCGACCGTGATAACTTAAAAGAGAAAGTAAACCTTTTAAAGTTCCGTAACAAAGAGCTTGAGCAGAAACTCTCTGAACTTGTGGCTGAAAACACTACCTTGAAGAAGCAGGTTGCCACTCTTAGTGCAGAGAACAAGAAGCTCAAGGAGGAGATTTCGTCTTTGGAGGGAAAAATTTCTACCTTGAAAGAGCAGAATAAGAAGCCTGAGCAAGAGAAGAAGGAGGTTAATGTAGAGCAGCAGTAGATGTTTAGCGGAGTTGAAGTAGAGGGTTCTGTTTAGACTGTTGAAAAGAATAGTTTCCTTTGCTATAATAGTTTATGGAGAGCGGACATAGCTCAGTTGGTAGAGCATCGGCTTCCCAAGCCGAGGGTCGCGGGTTCGAGTCCCGTTGTCCGCTCCATTTCTTTTTTATGGTAATCTTTTGTGGAGGAGCGTTATCGTTAATTTATGCAGGGATAAATCTTTTTGTTTATAAGGTGCGATGGGTAGATACCGTTCTTTTAATGAGTATCTGAGGCAAAAGTATGGTAAGAGGGTTCAGAAGATAACCATCGATGCTGCTTTTACATGTCCCAATAGGGATGGAAGACTTTCCTTTGGGGGGTGTATATATTGTGATGTTTTTGGCTCTGGTTCTGGTGCTTCTCTGAGGGGTGAATCTATACAGCAGCAGATAAAGAGGGGAGCAGAGGTTGCACATAGAAGGTATAAAACAGATTACTTCATAGTGTACTTTCAAGCATTTACCAATACATATGCTCCGGTAGCTTACCTTAGGTCTGTGTATAGTGAGGCCGTAGATGAAGCATCTAAGTATGGAAAGGTGGTTGGATTATCGATAGGAACGAGACCGGACTGCGTTCCAGATGAAGTGTTAGATGTGCTGTCATCGTACCATGGACAGATGGAGGTTTGGGTGGAGCTTGGAGTTCAATCTGTTCACTATAGGACATTGAAACTGATAAATCGAGGGCACGGTGTTGCAGAGATAATAGACGGTATATTGAGAGCGAAGGCAAGGGGTTTGAAGGTATGTGCACATGTAATTTTTGGCCTCCCAATGGAAACACAAGAAGAGATGCTGGAGACTGTGAGATCAATATCTGTTCTTGGTATAGATGCCATAAAGATACATCCCCTGTATGTGGTTGAAGGGTCTGTACTTCATGAGTGGGTATCAAAAGGGAAATACGAGCCGATCTCTATGGAGGAGTTTGTTGATACGGTAGTAAAGGCTATATCTATTCTGCCTCCCTCGGTAATAATACAGAGGTTAACGGGTGAAGCACCTTCGGGGATGCTTGTGGCTCCACAGTGGACTTCTAACAAACAGCTGGTTAGAAAGGCGATAGAAGACGAACTCGTGCGCCAAGATATGTATCAGGGCAAAAACTTTAAGGTGGGATTAACTGTACATGAACTTAAGCCGTTTTCCTCTTAGAGGCAGATAGATAGACCATCAACACAGATATATCTGCTGGGTTTACACCTTCTATCCTGGAAGCCTGACCTAAGGAGCGTGGTCGTATAAGCTTTAACTTTTCCCTTGCTTCTGTAAGTAGGCCGGGGACTTTGTCGTAGTCTATCCATTCAGGTATGAGCTTATCTTCCAGTTTTCTAAACTGTTCTACGAGTCTGTTTTGCTTTTGTATGTAGCCTTCGTATTTTATCTCTATTTCTACCTCTTCATATACATCTTCCTCGTAGTTGGAAGGGTTGGGATCGAGTTCTCTTAAATCTTTGTAGCTTATTTCTGGCCTCTTTAACAACCTATAGATTGTTGTTGTTTCACCTATGGGACTACTACCCTTACTTCTTAAGACTTCGTTTACCCTATCTGTAGGTGGTATCTTTGTACCTTTTAGCCTCTCTATCTCTTCTGCTATGCGTTTCTTCTTCCTTAAAACTCTTTCGTATATGTATCTCGGTACAATACCTAATTTGTAGCCGTAAGGCACCATTCGGAGGTCTGCATTATCTTGTCTTATGAGTAATCTATACTCTGCACGAGATGTCATCATCCTATAAGGTTCTTTTACTCCTTTTGTTACCAGGTCGTCTATCATGACGCCTATGTAAGACTCTGACCTGTTAGGTATGAATGGGGGTTCACCCTTTATGTATTGGACTGCATTTATACCTGCTATTATGCCCTGACCTGCAGCTTCTTCGTATCCGGATGTGCCGTTTATCTGTCCTGCCAGGAATAGCCCCTCTACAATTTTGCTTTCCAGGGATGGCTTTAATTGTGTGGGTGGTGAAAAGTCATACTCAATTGCGTATCCTGGACGCATTATCTCTGCCCTTTCGAGGCCGGGTATACTTCTAACCATCTTTACTTGTGCATCAAGTGGCAGGCTTGTAGTGAAATTCTGCAGATATATCTCCTTGGTCTTTCTTCCTGTTGGCTCGAGAAAGATAGGGTGGCTCTCTCTGTCGGGGAATTTGGTTACCCGGTCTTCTATTGAGGGACAGTATCTTGGTCCTACGCCTTCTATTACCCCTGTAAATAGGGGGGATCTATCCAAGTTTACTCTTATGATACTGTGTGTCTTGTTGGTGCTCCTTGTTAGCCAGCACGGATAACCGGTATAGACCTTCTTTTCCGAATATATGGAGAACGCAAGAGGTGTATCGGAGCTTTCCTGTATGGTAAGGTTACTGTAGTCTATTGTGTCTGAGTGTACCCGTGGGCATGTTCCCGTCTTCAATCTGGCTATCTTTATGCCCAGCCTTTTGAGTGAATCTGTTAATTTCAAAGAGGGTTGTTGGCCCAATGGTCCACTTGGGAAGCTTACGAGCCCTATGAATACCTTTCCTCCTAAATATGTTCCGGTTGAAACGACAATGGCCTTACCCCTGTAAACCAACCCTTCTCTTGTGCCTACTCCATAAACTTTGCCGTTTTTTACCAATATTTCCTCCACCAGTGCCTGTTTCAATTCCAGATTTGGCTGGTTCTCGATAACCCTTTTCATCTCAATCTGATATTCTTTCATGTCAACTTGTGCCCGAAGAGCCCATATAGCAGGTCCTTTGCTGAGGTTCAAGACCCTTATGTTTAGTGTCACTCTGTCCGTGTTTCTGGCAATTTCTCCCCCAAGTGCATCTACCTCTTTTACAATGTGGGACTTAGCGGAACCTCCAACTGCAGGATTACATGCCATAAGTGCTATGTTGTCAAGATACAGGTTTAACAACAATGTCTTAAAACCCATCCTTGCAGGTGCTAAAGCTGCTTCACATCCGGCATGTCCTGCACCTACTACGATTACATCGTACAGGGTTTCGTATTCTATCATTGTTACACTTCCTCAGTCTATAGAGAATATCGACATAACCTTGTTTTTAAACGCTGTTACATACTTACTTTTTGATACGCTTGCTTTTAATATTCCGAGTAGTGCAGATGGAACGAGATCCCTAACCACAGGCCAGTAGTTATCGAGTATGTTTGGATCTTCATTCCAACTTTTTTTCCACTTTCTGAGAGTTAGGTTTGGTTGACCCTCCAAGAGGTAAAGTATCCCTCTTAGAAAGAGTATCAATGGGTCATTTGTGTAAATCATCTCAGCTTTTTGTATGAGCTCTACAGCAGTCTCATACTCGCCTTTGTAAAGATAACAGATTGCCATATTTCCCTGTGCGAATACATCTTCTGGATCTATTGCTAGCATATCAAGCCATCTTTCTATTGCGTTGTCCAGACTTCCAAGTTGCTGATATGAGAGCGCAAGGTACCACATCGTAGTCTGGTTAAATGGGTCTAATTCTGCAGCTTCTTCCAAGTACTTTATTGCTTTTTGGTATTCCCCATGCTCAAACCACACCTTCCCTATCTCTGCAACTACTTCTACTTCTCTGTATCCTTGTGTGTAAGCTGATTCCATCATCTGTACGGCTAATTTTGTCTCTCCTGACTCCTTATGTATCAATCCCTTATAGAACATCCCTATGGCCGGATTTATCTTGTGTAGCTTCTCAGCTATACTCATGGCTTCTTTGAGGTTATTGTTGTCTATCAGTGCATTTATATAACTTGAGAGTGTTTCTGGATTGTCTGGAAACTGCTTATATAGATACTTTGTAACGCTGAGTATGGTCCGCTTTTCACCTACGAAGTTGCTGAATGCCAGTATCATATCTTTTAGGTCGTTTTTGTTTTTTTCGTTTGTTTCCTGTTGTAATAGATTTTTGAACACTTTTACTGCTTCTTTCGTTTCAAATATCTGAACATAAGTTTCTGCAAGCATGTATTGAGCTTCTATGTTATCCTTTGCAATCTTGGATACCTCTTTCCATAAGGCTTTTGCCTCTTTTTTCTTACCCATTCTGTATAGGGTTTTACCCAATTTGAGTTTTGCTTCCCACTTGTCTGGCTCTATAGATAGTGCTTTACTGTACAGACTTCTTGCCTTTTCCGTGTAGTTTCTCGTGAAGTAAAAATCTCCTAAGGATAAAAGGGTGGGAGTGTGGTTTGGTGCGACTTCTATGTTTTTATACCATTCATTGAGTGCCTGTGACTCTTTATCCTGCATCATGTAACTCATTCCGAGAAAGTATCTACCCATCACGCTGTTGTGATTTATCATCAAAGCCTGTTTGAATTCCAGCTCTGCTTTCTTGTATTTGTTTAGCTCCAGGTATATGTTTCCCAATTGTATATGTGCCTCTTCGGAAGAGGGATCGTCACTTATTGCTTTTTTCAGTAACTCTACTGCATGTACGGTATGTCCTTTTCTCCATTCACTTATACCTTCTTTTATTAAGAGTTTTGAACTCATGCTAACACCTTACCTTCTTGAAGATTGGGATATAGTTTATCACAAAATGTCCTATTTATCAAGTTCACCCCAGTTTTTCCCTGTTGTCGTATTTACCTTCAGTGGCACATCTAATTCTATGGCGTGTTCCATTGTGTGTTTTATCTTTTTTGTAAACTCTTTTAGCTCGTGTTGAGGTAGTTCAAAGAGTAGCTCATCGTGTATTTGTAGTAGCAGTTTGGCATGGAAGCCGAACTCTTCAATGAGTTTTGCAGATTTTACCATTGCCATCTTTATCAGGTCAGCTGCGCTTCCCTGTATGGGGGTATTTATTGCAAGCCTTTCACCCTCTTTTTGTATGGTCTTGTTGCGACTGTTTACCTCTGGTATCATTCTTATTCTCCCGAGTAAGGTTTTTACCATGCCACTCTCTCTTGCACTCTTTATGGTCTTGTCTATAAACTCTTTTACCCTTGGGTATTTGCTAAAGTAGTTTTCTATGTATCTCTTTGCCTCTTTTCTGCTTATACCCAAGCTTTTTGCCAGCCCGTAGTCAGACATGCCGTATATTATTCCGAAGTTGATCGCTTTTGCCTTTCGGCGCATCTCTGCTGTTATGTTTTGCATTTTTACCCCAAATATCTGTTGAGCTGTAAGTGAATGGATATCTACACCTTCATTAAAAGCCTTTATGAGTAGTTCGTCCTTTGAGAAGTGTGCCAGTATCCTTAACTCTATTTGTGAGTAGTCTGCGGATAGAAATACATTTCCGGGCTCTGAGACAATGAATGCTCTTCTCAGTTCTTTGCCAAACTCCGAGTACAGCGGGATATTTTGCAAATTTGGGTTGCTGCTGCTTAACCTCCCTGTTGAAGTGATCATTTGGTTGAAGGATGTGTGTATTTTGTGGGTCTTTTGATCTACCATCTCCAGGAGGGGGGTTATGTAGCTGTTTAGTATCTTTGTTAGCTGTCTGTATTCTATTATGTGTTTTAGGAGGCGTGAACCGGTAATTTGGTAGAGGGTGTGTAGTGTTTCAAAGTCCGTTGAGAAACCTGTCTTTGTTTTTTTAATGGGTGGTAAGTTAAGAATACCAAATAATAGGTGTGATAGTTGTTTTGGGGAGTTTAGGTTTATCTCGATACCCAATTTTTCTGTGATGTAGTTGCTTTTTGTTTTGATTTCTTCCTCTACATTTGTCTTTATCTCTTGAAGGGTTTGAATATCTATCTTTATCCCTGCTATCTCCATTTCGGCAAGTATCTTTATCAGAGGGATCTCTATTTCGTCAAAGAGGCGGATTAAATTGTGTTTTTCCAGCGATTCTCTCAGTGGTTGAATGGATTTTAAGATGTCGCTTGTGATAATTTCTGATGCTTCGTTTTTGTTAAATAAAAAGGCATTGATGCTTTTTGTGGAGTGCACCTTTCTAGATGGGTTTAATAGATAAGATGCCACTGCTGTATCAAAGTAGATTCCTTCTAATCTTATGCCATGTTTTGATAGGAATATGTATTCTTCTTTTATGTTATTTCCGCATTTTTTGATGGACTTGTCTTCGCATATTTCCTTTACCGTGTCTGTCATTTCCGCTGAGATTGTGCAATTCGTCGTTTTTGATGACAGATGTATGAGTTTTCCTTTCTTGTTAACCTTTATTGCTAAGATCTTTGATGTTTTAGCCTCTTTTACCACCTCTTCTATGGAGTGAAGTGGAGTATTTGCAGAAAGTTCAGTAGGTAACTCTTTCTGGAGGTTTAATCTCTTGATCAAGCTGTGAAGCTCAAGTTCTTGTAGCATGGGTAATAGTTTTTCTGCCTCAATAGGTTTTAGTACTAGATTTTCTAATCCTGCGTTTAATTCTATGTCTCTTTTTATCTTTACTATCTCTTTGTTTTTGAGCACCCTTTCTTGGTTATTTGTGAGTTTCTCTCTTAGTTTCTTTTCTTGGATCTTGTCTATATTTTCGTACAGCTCTTCCACAGAAGAAAAGCCGTTTAGCAATTTGAGTGCTGTTTTCTTTCCTATACCGGGTATGCCTAATATATTGTCACTCTTATCTCCTATTATGGCTTTTAAGTCTGGTATCTTGTAGGGAGGTATGCCCAGTTCCTCTTCTACCTCTTTTGGGGTATATATCTTGAATGTGGTAACTCCTTTGAGGTTCTTCATTACATTTGTATTTTCTGTGACGAGTTGCAGAAGATCATTGTCTGCAGTTACAATTAGAGTTGGTATCCTGTGATTTTCGAACTTTTGCGATATGGTACCAATGATGTCATCTCCTTCAAATCCCACAGCTTCCAGAAAGGAGATGCCCAGTGCAGGTAATATCTCTTTTAGCTTTTTGATCTGTGGCGTTAAAGATTCAGGCATTTTTTGTCTCACGCTCTTGTAGTCTCTGTAAATCTTGTGTCTGAATGTGGGTTGAGGAAGGTCAAAGGAAACACAAATGTAGTGGGGAGAATAGTCCTTTATAAGCTTGAGAATCATGTTTAGAAACCCGTAGATTGCAGAGGTAACTTCTCCCCGAGAATTGCTAAAAGCAGGAAGTGCATAAAACGCACGATAAACCAAACTATGCCCGTCTATAATGAGCGCTTTGTACCTGTTGTTGGACAATTTTCGGTCCTTCGAGACTACTTCTTTCGGATATTTATATCTCCTTCTGTGGTTGTTAGTTTGATTATTGCCTTGTTTTGATTGAGGATACCTGCTAACTCTTCGTTTCCGCTCCGCGTGATGATAAGTGGAAGTTCACATGAGATGTTGCCCTTTATCGTCTTTGCTATAATGGCTGTGGACGAATTGCTTGGAATTTTCATGTTAATGGTGCCTATAGTCGTCTCAAGTAGATATTTTCCACCATTATGCACAACTGTGTTGAGGTTTATGTCCCCACTCGTTGTGCTTGCATGTATCATGGGAGCGTGTTTGTTTACTATATTTAAGGAACCCCTATTAAATCTCGTTGTGATACTTCCCTGTATGTTGTCCAAAAGGATGTTTCCATACTCTACTATGACATTTACATTACTTGCGATGGTGTCGATGGATACATTCCCTGTCGAGGATTTTGCATCTACATTCCCTTGTATATTATTTATGATAATGTTACCCTGCTCCGTGGTTACCATTACATTCTGCTCAATGTTAGATACTCTGACCTCTCCTGAAGAGGTCTCTATATCCACATTTCCGCTGATGTTGTTTGCTATCACTCTTCCCGATGTTGCAACCACATTTATGTTCTCTCTTACATTGGATATTTCTATGTTGCCCACCGTCGATGTAGCGTCCACACTCCCAAGGATGTTTCTCACCAATATGCTGCCCGTTGTTGCCTTTACGGCTACATTTCTATAAATGTCTCTTATGAATGTGTTTCCGCTCTCTGTTTGAATGTTCAGGCTGATCTCCTTGGGGACAAACAACCGATAGCTAACATATCCTTCTACTTTTGTCCCTTCTTCCACCTCTGGGAAGATGGTTAGGATCTTTACATTGTCTTCCTGCTGATTTACTTTTATTTCTATCTGTTTGACCTTTTCTTTCGCTACCCGCTTGTTTTCTCCCCATGAGTGCTTTATTGCTATTATCTTTAGCAAGGACTGGTCCCACGAATTTATTACAATATCACCCGCAATATTGGATAAAGACAGATTACTATTCGGGGGAACCAATAAGAGGTTCTCATAGGGTTCAGAGTACTCAGTAAGTTCAACCCTTTCTATAACCTCACTTTTCATAACATCTCCTCCTTTTCTTACATAAGTTGATGTGTTTTCTAATCTATTTTTATCACTGTTGTTCGAAACAGTGTTAACAGAGACAGGTTGCCTTTCTGTAACCTTTGGGGTCTCTCTTTCCTTAACCACCTTCCTTTTCCCGAACAGCCTACTAAATATCCCCATTTACTCCTCCCATCTCAATCTATGGTTATGTTTCCGCTCAAAGTCTCCACAGATACTGGTACATCCTTTGATAGGCTAAATACACTTCCTCCTCTGCACTGTATCCTGCCGCAGATGGTTTTTACCTTTAGCTGCGAAGTGGGTATCCCATGGCCTTTTAACTTAATATTACCACTTTTTGAGCCTAATTGACATGCCTCTTTAACATTTCTTTTACCTACCAATTCTATGTTGCCACTTGTAGATGTGGCAGTTAGTCTATCCACCCTTACATTCGTGATAGTTACATTCCCACTCCTGGAGGATACTTCAATACTCCCCTCACACGAATCAACATTTATATTACCGCTATTTGAATAAATTTTCAACTCTCCTTTTGCCTCTTTTACTATTATGTTCCCGCTAAGGCTTCTTAGATTCAGCGTGCCTTGTGTCCTGTATGCAATTATGTCTCCTGCCTTGGATATTGTGGACAGTTCGCCGCTGTAGTCATGAATTATACTTCTTTTTCCGGATGTTATTAAATTTACCACTGCTTCTTCTACCTCGTTAGAAGAACTCACAACTCCTTCTGTAGTATCTATCTCTACCTCTATCTTTGTTGGTGCATATATGAGGTAGTTGACAGTGATAGTCAATCCATTTAAAATATGAACAGAGGGAGGTATTAATGTCTTGATTTCCAAGATGTCAGTCTCTGTGGAAGAGAATATCTCTATGTCTTCCAACGTTTTGGTTATACGCTCCCTATTTTTACCGTTTACCTCTTTTGTAGCGCTTATTTTTATCTTTTCTTTGTTCCATAGATTTAGTTCTACTTTTCCATATGGATTACGCACTAAGAGTTTCTTTACATTACCTATAGCAAACTCTTTCTCAAAAGTTTCTATCAATACCCTTTTACCTCCTTATCATTTTTAGGAGCGATTTGGTGCTATGGAGAATGATAAAGAAAAGATATCAACGATCCTTTCTTCCTTTAGGGAGATCATCGAACTGCTTTTTCGAAGAATAGATCTTATTGAGATGGATATAAAACAGATTAAAAAGAGGCAACAAGATATTCTCCTTACACTGGAGAAGATAGATAGCACCCTTTCCTCTCTCCCCTCTAAGAAGTCTATCTTTTCTCGTGTAACCTCCTATATTTTACCTGAAAAGAAACCAAAAAAGCAAGATGATTATATGGGTAAATACTTGGAGTTTTTGAGAGAAAATCCAGATAAGATGATCTTGACAACGAAGGAAGATATAAGTGACAAGTGAGAATATGGTATAATAGGTGTATGGGTAGGGCGTTTGGTTTGATTTCTGTCCTTATTGCGATTGCTGTTTTGGTGATAGGTGTAAGTGGGTTTATAAGTTCCTATTATGGTGCTTTGATCTCTACCAGTAGAATATCGGATAGGGTCTGTATGATCAATCTTTCTCGTGATGTGATGGAGAGAGTTATGGATAGTGGGGTTGTACCTTCGCCTTATGATGTTACCCTCAACGGTGTAGTGTATCACGTTGTGGTTACTACATCTGTTCCTGCATGGGTGGATACCCCGACATGCTCTGTTTCTGACCATATGATGTGCGTAAAGGTCCATGTAGAGCGCAAAGATAGACCTAAAAGGTTTATCGATGTGTACACTCTGAGGAGGAAGTAAATGCTTAAAAGGGCTTTTAGTCTTGTGGAGTTGTTATTAGTTATTGCTGTATTGGGTGTGACCATAGGTAGTGCAATGGTTTTTTTCACTGGGGGACTTTCTGTAAGCTCCCTTGTGAACAGGAAGGTGGATGTAATTCAAAATGCCAGAGTTGCGATGAATAAGATGGTGACAGAACTGAGGATGGCGGAGGCCTCTTCAATTACGATTTCACAGAATATACTGGGTCACCCAGAGTATAAGAAGGTAGGTTTCGTTGATGCGGATGGTGATACAAGCTATTTTTTGTGTAGCCCTTCCTACAATGT
>CAZLJD010000002.1:0-2539 GCA_964559865.1 uncultured Synergistota bacterium | reverse complement strand
CCCTTGCATCCAGTATGTTAAATGTATGTGAACACTTAAGCACATAATCATACGCAGGTAGCACCAAACCTTTCTCAATAAGGTTGTTTGCCTCTCTTTCAAACATATTAAAAAGTCCATAGAGCATTTCCACATCTGCCTCATCAAAATTGTACTTAGAAAACTCTATTTCCGATTGCAAATGTATATCTCTATATTGTATGTTACCCACCCAGGTCAGGTCAAATAGAGACTCCTTCTTCTGTATAAACATAGCTATCCTTTCCAACCCATAAGTAATCTCAACAGGTATCACATCCAAGTCAATGCCACCAACCTGCTGAAAGTAAGTAAACTGAGTAATTTCCATCCCATCTAACCAAACTTCCCATCCAAGTCCCCATGCACCGAGCGTAGGCGCTTCCCAGTCGTCTTCCACAAACCTAACATCATGCATACCCAGATCTATACCCAAGCTCTCCAAACTCCGTAGGAAGATCTCCTGTGAGTCAACAGGTGCAGGCTTAAGAATAACTTGAAACTGATAGTAATGCTGTAGTCTATTAGGATTCTCACCATATCTACCATCAGTAGGCCTCCTCGACGGCTGCACATACGCTACATTCCAAGGCTCTGGTCCCAGAGACCTAAGAGTAGTAGCAGGGTGCATGGTACCTGCCCCTACCTCCACATCATAAGGCTGGTGAATAACACATCCATATTCTGCCCAATAAGATTGCAAACCAAGTATCACCGATTGAAAATCCAACTTCATCATCCTCCTTTATTACCCATATAAAAATCTATGTATCTATTCGCAAGCTCAGACAGCTCATACATTACAGAACTCGATATTCTCAACCTGCTGGCCACATATATATCCCGCGCAGACAGGATAAAATCCAGCACCTTTACCTCTTCGATTCCGAGCATCTCAAAAACAACACCCTTTCGACATTCCCTACAAATTATACCACCATCCTCAACACTAAAAGCAAACACTCTACCTACACCCAACTCACCACCACACCTCGCACACCTGTTCAACACTGGCCTGTACCCCATCTCTCTCACGAGAAGCCACTTAAACAGCAACTCCAGTCCCTTTACATCAGCATCCTGCCTACCCAAAGCATCAAGTACATCGTGGAGCAATCGGTAAATCCCAGGCACTGGAACACCCTCTACTGTATATCTGTTTACCATATCTGCAATTTTCAATGCTGACTTCAGCCTACTGTACTCCCCCTTTAGGCTTGCAAAATAACACCCTATTTCCGCTTCCTGAAGGTGCGGTAAACCCAAACCCCTATAGAGCACAAAGACCCCTTCCGTTAAAGGCTCAACCATAGAAGTAAACTCACCTTTATTTACCACCACGGTCTGCCTTCCAACCCCCACCCCCAAGATATTTACAATCAAGCCCTCTTCCCCTGTACTCCTTCTACCAAGCACTATTCCTTTTACCTTGTATGTCCTTATCCTCAAGACTACTTGTATCCCAACATCTTCAATTTCTGAATATCATTCCTCCAGTTCGGTAGAACCTTCACCCATAGGTCAAGGAATATCTTCCTACCAAGCACAGCTTCCAACTCTTCCCTTGCAAGTCTCCCTATCTTCTTCAATGTCTCCCCATTCTTTCCTATGATTATACCCTTCTGGCTATCCTTTTCCGTATAAATTACTGCTCTTATGTAGGAAAGCCTCTCATTTCTATCCTTAAACTCTTCTATTTTAACAGCAGTAGAGTAAGGCAGCTCCTGTTTCAACAGGTTAACCAGCTTCTCTCTAATTATTTCTGCTGCTACCTCCCTCTCACTCTTATCTGTGAGTATATCATCAGGATAAAGTGGCTCTCCCTCAGGTAAGTATTGTAATATCTTCTCTTTCAGAACATCGATATTCGTACCCGCTACTGCCGATATGGGAACTACTTCACTAAAGCTAAGGTATTTCTGATAACATTCTACAGCATCCCAGAATTCCGCTTTATTTTTCAATGTATCTATCTTATTCAACACAAGTATCTTAGGTACACCTACATCCTTAAGTACCTCTATTATAACCCTGTCTGCATCTGAGACCTCCTTGTCTGTTGCCTCAACCATGTAAAGCACTATATCAACTACCTCTATTGACTCCCTTGCACTCTTCACCATATACCTATCTAACTGTGTCTTTGGCTGAAATATACCAGGAGTATCTATCAATACGAGCTGCCCACCATCCAGATTCACAATTCCATTTAAGGTAAACCTTGTAGTCTGTGGCTTATGAGTAACTATGGAAACCTTGCTTCCAACCAATACATTTAGAAGTGTAGACTTACCAACATTAGGCCTGCCAACAACAACTCCATATCCACTCTTCATATCTCACTACCTCCAAACGCAAGTGGTAAAAGCTCCTTTAATTTGTAAGTCTCACTTTTACCACACAAATTACATAAAACAACTTCGAGATCTTCTCCACCAAATTCATATGCAACCTGCAGACATGCTCCACAAGGCCTCACAGGTTCCGGAGTGTCTGCAACAACGAGCAGCTCCTTTATTCT
>CAZLJD010000001.1:0-40612 GCA_964559865.1 uncultured Synergistota bacterium | reverse complement strand
GGATACTTCCGGGAATAGACATGGGGTTGTTGAACATGCTTTTTCTGGTAATTCAACCAGCTCATGTACTTCTGGGTGAGGACAAGAAGCTTTCGAAGGAAGAGGTGGAAGAAAAGAGGGCTTCCTTAATAAGGGAGGTATTAAACGGCGTGAGAGAAGGTGATGATGATGTTTAAATACTTTACCGAAAGAGCGAAAAGGGCAGTTTTGTATGCGCAGGAAGAAGCGAGGAATATGGGGCATAACTATATAGGTACTGAGCACCTGCTTCTTGGCGTCTTGCGTGACGAGGATGGAATCCCTTATCAGGTGCTTTCTACCATAGGTATAGATGTGGATGTCATAAGGAATGCTGTAAAACAGCTCGTTGGTGTGGGAGATGGTGTTACCTACTATGAACTACCGTTTACAGCGAGGGCAAAGAGGGTGTTGGAGCTTGCCATGTCAGAAGCGCAGATGATGGGATATGGATATGTGGATAGTGAACACCTGCTTCTTGGCCTTTTGAGGGAGAACGATGGTATTGCTGCCCAAATACTTTCAGACCTTGGTGCAGATCTTAACAAGGTGAGGAAGGAGATTTACAGAATTTTGCAGGAGGAGAAGAGAGGTGGTGGCAGGACGAAGCCCCCCGGTAAGGGCAAAGGAAAGACCCCCCTGCTTGATAAGTTTGGTATAGACCTTACGGCGCTTGCTTATCAAAATAAGCTTGACCCAGTTATAGGGAGGGATAAGGAAATAAAGAGAGTAATACAGGTGCTCTCGCGGAGGACGAAAAATAACCCCGTACTGGTCGGTGATCCCGGTGTAGGGAAAACCGCTGTGGTAGAGGGGCTTGCTCAGAGAATAGTGGAGGGCAATGTTCCGGAGTTGCTAAAGGGTAAGAAGATAATTCAGCTCAATCTTGCGAACCTTGTAGCAGGTACGAAGTACAGGGGGGAGTTTGAAGAGAGGATGAGACTTATACTGAAGGAGATCATCGAAAGTAAAGATATAATCATATTTATAGATGAGGTTCATACTGTCATAGGTGCAGGTGCTGCTGATGGTGCAATAGATGCCTCTAATATACTCAAGCCTTCGCTTGCAAGGGGGGACTTTCAGATAATAGGTGCTACAACACTTGATGAGTATAGGAGGTACATAGAGAGGGATGCAGCGCTGGAGAGGAGATTCCAGCCAATAATGGTAGAAGAACCATCTATAGAGGATTCTATACTTATGTTGAAAGGTTTGAGGGATAAGTACGAGGCGCATCATGGGGTTAGGATTACAGATGAGGCGATAGAAGCGGCTGTGAGGCTTTCTGCAAGGTACATAAGCGATAGGTTTTTACCTGACAAAGCAGTGGACTTGATAGATGAGGCTGCTGCAAGGGTTAAACTTGAAACTACATTTGAACCTGACGAGGTGAGGGAACTCGAGAAGGAGCTTGAGCAATTGGTTAAAGAGAAGGAAGCTGCTGTGAATAGACAGGAATTTGAGAAGGCTGCTACCTTGCGGGATAAGGAAAGGGAGTTGAAGGCAGAGATTGAAAGGCTGAAACAGAGTTGGACTTCTGAAAAGAGCAGAGAAGAGCCGTCTGTTACGGAAGATGACATCGCCGCTGTTGTCTCTGAGTGGGTTGGAATACCCGTTACGAGGTTAAAGGAAGAGGAGGCAGAGAGGCTGAAACGAATGGAAGAGATCCTCCACAGAAGGGTAGTGGGACAGGATGAGGCAATAAGTGCTGTAGCCCGTGCTATAAGACGCTCTCGTTCTGGCATACGAGATCCGAAAAAGCCAATTGGTTCGTTCCTCTTTCTTGGACCCACCGGTGTGGGTAAAACTGAGCTTGCGAGGACCTTAGCGGATTTTCTGTTTGGTGATGAAAATGCTATGATAAGGCTTGATATGTCTGAATACATGGAAAAACACACGGTGTCGAGACTTATAGGTGCGCCACCGGGTTATGTTGGCTATCAGAGGGGAGGGCAGTTAACGGAGGCAGTTAGGAAAAAGCCTTACTCTGTTGTACTGTTTGATGAGATAGAAAAGGCGCATCCGGATGTCTTTAATGTCCTTTTGCAAATAATGGATGATGGTAGGCTTACAGATGGGAAGGGGCGGACAGTTGACTTTAAGAATACGCTTATAATTATGACCTCCAATGTTGGTGCAGAGTACATAAAGAGTCAGATGAGAGTTGGGTTTGGTGTTGGTGGCGAAGATGTAAGCTATGAGGATATGAAGGACATGATTATGGATGAGGTGAAAAAGACATTTAGGCCCGAATTCTTGAACAGACTGGACGACATCATTATATTCAGGCCTCTTACGGAGGAGGAGGTCAGGAAGATTATAGATATAATGTTAGGCAGAGTCAATCAGAGACTAAGGGAAAGAGGTATATCCATAGAGGTTAGTGGTGAGGTGAAAGAACTCATAGCGAAGGAGGGATTTGACCCTGTTTATGGGGCAAGACCCCTTCAAAGAGCTATACAGAAGCTTATAGAGGATCCGCTTTCGGACCTTTTGCTCGAAGGTAAATTTAAAGAGGGAGATACAGTTGAGGCTTACATAACGGATGATGGAAGTGTATCTTTTAGGAAAAAGGGAGGTGAGTAAAAGTTGTACTACGGGTTGTGGGATATGGTATTCTGGTTGGTATTTATTTACTTTGTATTGAGCCCGATGCTGAAGCAGTGGCAGTTGCAGTCTGCGAGGCTGAGGCTCATGCGGAAACTGGAGGAGAGGCATGGTAGCAGGGTCATAACCCTTATCCACAGGCAGGAGTCGTTCAGCTTCTTTGGATTTTCCTTTTCGAGGTTCATAAATATAGAAGATTCGGAAGAGGTTATCCGTGCAATAAGGCTTACACCTGATGACATGCCTATAGACCTCATAATCCATACCCCTGGTGGACTGGTTTTAGCGGCTGAACAGATAGCCAACGCAGTCAAGAAACACAAAGCACCAGTAACTGTTTATGTGCCGCATTATGCTATGTCAGGTGGAACATTGATAGCACTTGCTGCCGATAAGATTGTTGTAGACGAGAATGCTGTTCTTGGACCAGTTGATCCTCAAATAGGCAATTATCCAGCGGCATCCATCGTCAGGACAGTGAAGGAAAAAGGGGTAGATAAGGTTAGCGATGAGACACTGATACTGGCAGACATATCGGAAAAGGCGATAAGACAGGTAAGGAGTTTCGTTTACGAGTTGCTTGAGGATAAGATGGACAAGGAGGCTGCAGATACGGTGGCAGATGCACTTACTGAGGGCAGGTGGACGCATGACTATCCTCTTACATATAAGGAGTTGAAAGGACTGGGCCTCAATGTGTCCACGGATCTCCCAGAGGAGATTTATGCCCTTATGCACCTGTATCCTCAGACAACACAGAGAAGGCCGTCTGTCCAGTATATACCGCTCCCTTACCACAAGGAAACTAAGGGAAATAATGAGTAAGACTAAGAAGTTTTTCGTTTGTAAAGTTTGTGGTTACAAGAGTACTGCATGGCTTGGAAGCTGTCCCAACTGCGGTAGTTGGGACAGCTTTGTAGAAGTGAGGACAGAAGACAAAAAAGATCAGAAGGTGCCTCCACCTGCTGTTAGTCCTTTCAACGATGTTTCTGTGGATGTGGCTGATGCTGTTCCTACGGGACTTAAGGAAGTAGATAGGGTATTAGGTGGGGGAATTGTTCCTGCCTCTGTTGTTTTGCTTGGCGGTGAGCCGGGTATAGGAAAGTCTACACTTGCGCTTCAAGTAGCAGCGAATATATCAAGAGATTATAAGGTGCTCTATGTATCTGCGGAGGAGACGGTTGCTCAGGTAAAGAGGAGGGGCCAGAGGATAGGTATCTCTTCTGAGAGGCTTTACCTTTTGTCTGAGAGAGAATTGGAAAAGATAGTTTCTGCGGTGGATTCCATTGAACCAGACTTTCTCGTTATAGACTCGATACAGATGATCGCTTCTTCTAACTATAGCTCAATGGCAGGAAGCGTGTTTCAGGTGAGGGAGATCGCTTCCCGAGTAACGGATATCTCTAAGACGAAAGGTATTGCTTCTATTATAATAGGGCACATTACGAAGGAGGGAAGTATTGCGGGTCCCAAGACACTCGAGCATGTAGTTGATGTTGTTACTACTCTTGAGGGTGATAGAAAGGGTATATACAGGATGTTCCGTTCTTCTAAGAATCGCTACGGTGCGGCAAGCGAGGTTGGTATTCTGGAGATGACATCAAAGGGACTCATTTCAGTTGAAAATCCTTATCAGGTGTTTTTGTCTTCTGATAGACCTTCTGGTGCAACGGTGGGGGTGGCTGCAGAGGGGATAAAACCCATGGTTGTTGAGACGCAGTCTCTCGTTACGAGGAGTTACCTTACATTCCCCAGAAGGGTGGCAACGGCATTTGACATCAACAGACTCTATCTTATTACTGCAGTGCTTGAGAAGAGGGCAAGGATATACCTTGGAAAACATGACATTTATGCTAATATAGTAGGTGGTATGAAGTTTACGGATACGGCGTTGGACTTACCTATGGCAGTAGCAATACTATCAAGTTTGAGAGATGTGAAGTTACCAACAGAAGTGGCTTTCGTAGGTGAGATAGGGCTTGGAGGCGAATTAAGGCCTGTTCCTTACATAGCGCAGAGGGTTGCAGAGGCTGTAAGAGTTGGCTTTGAAAGAGTTTTTTGTCCTTTGGGTTCGAGGATAGATAAAAAGTATAAAGATAGGGTGATTTTTGCCAAAGACATAAATAGTGTAATATCTACGATAGTTTGAAGGGGGTAGCTCTAAGGTGGAGTTTGAAGTTCCCAAAAATCATCCGAGGTATCATTCTTTGTATTACAGACACCTCTTGGAGAGAGGGCTTGAGGAAGGTGTTGTGGTCAAGACTGGCCTTATAGCGCATGGTAGGGGAGAGGCATTTGACTATCTTATTGGAGAAAGAACGCAGAGCTTTGCCAGAAAGGCTGTGGAGGCAGCAGCTGCACTCCTGTTGATTGCTGATTATCCCATCGTTTCAGTGAACGGTAATGTTGCTGCTCTTGTTCCTGGTGAGGCAGTGGCACTGGCAAAGGAGCTTGATACAGCAGTTGAGGTAAACCTATTTTACAGAACGACGGAGAGAGAAAGGGTTATTTATGAGAAGCTGAAGGAGATTGACAGTGGGATGAGGATTCTTGGAGGACCGGGTGATGCTACATATAAGATCCCCGGCCTTGAGAGCAACAGGGGACTTGTTGACCCTCGAGGTATAGCGAGGGCAGATGTGGTTCTTGTTCCGCTTGAGGATGGCGATAGAACGGAGAAGCTTAGGGATATGGGTAAGAATGTTATAACTATTGATTTGAATCCTCTTTCGAGGAGTGCGAGGTTTGCGGACATCACGATCGTTGACAATATTGTGAGGTGTTTGCCTCTTTTGACCAAGAAGGTGCGACAGCTTAAGCATGCAGGTGAAGAGGAATTGGTTGAGATCGTGAACAACTACGACAACAAAAAGATTTTAAAGGAGGCATTAAGATTTATATCAGAAAGGCTTTCGAATATGGAATTGTAGTCCTTTTTTTAGTTTATATGGTTGGTGTGTGTGAGGCAAGGGCAAAGTTTGAACCACGAAATGGTGTGTATCTTGGGGCATATGTCTTGCAGGACGACTTTATAAACAATAGTATGCGGATATTTAACCGTCTTGCAGGGAAAAAGCATGCTACATTCTTTAAGTATGTGGGCTATGGGAAGAAGCCGTTCCCGAAGAAGTGGGTGGAAAGGGTAAAAGAGGTTGGTGCCGTACCACAAATATCGCTTGAACCAAACTGGGGATTAGACAAAGTGAAGGACGATGCTTATCTGCACAGGTTTGCTGCCGATGCGCTTGCCAGTGGGGTACCTATCTTTTTGAGATTTGCTTCGGAGATGAACGGTAATTGGGTGCGCTATCACGGTAATCCTGCACTCTACCGCTCCAAATGGAGACTTCTGTGGGGCGTTATGAGGAGGGAAGCTCCAAATGTGGCAATGGTGTGGGCAATATCCGCAGTTGAGAAAGCTCTCGTTGCTAAAGCTTTTCCTTATTATCCTGGAAGTAGATATGTGGATTGGATAGGTATAAACCTTTATAGCGTAAAGTATCACAACGGCAATCCAAAATTCGATGCTACTAATGAGCATCCGCTTGCCATGTTGAGGTATGCTTACAACAAGTTAAGGCACTTTGGAAAACCGTTTATGGTAAGTGAGTATGGGGCAACTCACTATGCTGCTAAGTCCATGGAAGACCTTGCAAGATTCTCTGCGATAAAGATAAGACAGCTTTATGAAGGATTAAAGAGTCTGCCAATGGTGAAGGCAATATACTATTTTGATGTTAATACTGTTAGAAATGCACCTTTGAGCAACAGGGTAAATGACTACTCCTTGACGAACGACATAAGGCTGCTTTCAGTTTATCAAGAGGTGATAAGGAGTGGTTACTTTTTGAGTAATGTAAAGAGGTGGTAGTGTTGAGAGTGTTGTTTAAAGACTTTGACCTCGTCGTTACGATGGACGAGAAGTTTGGCAATATAAAAGGTGGTTATGTGTTAGTGGAAGACAACATTATAAAGTATGTTGGCAGTGTAGAGCCCGAAGTGGAGAGTGTCGATAGAGTTATTGATGGAAGAGGAAAAGTACTTTTACCGGGCTTTGTAAACACGCATCACCACCTTTATCAGTCCCTGACAAGGTCTATTGGGGCGGTATCTGGAGCTAAGCTTTTCGATTGGCTTAGGTTTCTGTATGGTGTGTGGAGAAATATAGACGAGGAGGCGGTATATGTAAGTGCTGTCGTCTCTATTGCCGAAATGATGCTCTCCGGTGTTACCACCACTACAGACCACCTCTACCTTGTTCCTGAAGATAATGAAGCCATATTTGATGCAGAGATAGGAGCTGCGAGACTACTTGGTGTGAGATTTCACCCTACGAGGGGTAGCATGTCCCTGTCGGTTGAGGACGGAGGACTCCCTCCAAGGTCTGTAGTTCAAAGAGAGGATAGAATCCTTGAGCATACTGTATCCTTGATACAGAAGTACCATGATGCTTCTAAGTATTCGATGCTGAGAATTGCTGTTGCGCCCTGTTCTCCGTTTTCTGTCACGGAAACCCTTATGAAGGAGAGCATAAAGATTGCTGATGAATATGGTGTTTTACTACATACGCATCTTGCTGAAACGGTTGACGAGGATAATTACTGCATGGATAGATTTGGTGTAAGACCTGTTGATTACATGCAAAGACTTGGTTGGTTGAGGGAAGATGTCTGGTTTGCTCACCTCGTTCAGCTAAATGAGGCCGATATCGTTAAACTCTCCGATGCGAAGGTTGGTATGGCTCACTGCCCCAGCTCTAACATGAGGCTTGGTTCTGGAATAGCACCGGTTGTTAAGATGAAAGATACAGGCGTGAAGATAGGAATAGCTGTTGATGGTAGTGCGAGCAATGATACAAACAACTTTATCATGGAGATGAGAAATGCATTGCTGTTGCAGAGAGTTAAATATGGTGCTGATTCGCTGATGCCCGAAGATGTCCTGAAGATGGGGACTGTAGGAGGTGCATCTGTGCTCCACATGGATGACTACATAGGAAGCATTTCACCCCAAAAGGCAGCAGACATCGTTGCAGTGAGGGTAGATGACATATACCATGCAGGAGGACAGGACGACTTGGTGGCTTCCGTATTGCTGTGTGATACAAAAGGTGTGGAGTTCTCTATGATAAATGGCAAGATTGTGATAGAAGGTGGGGCATTATTGGATGTTGACCTTGAGTCATTTATACGGAAGCATAACCAGATATCCAAAAAGCTCAGCAGCAGATAACACGGTTTTTCCCCAATTCTTTTGCCCTGTACATCACCTTGTCCGCTTCTGCTATTGTATCTTCCAGACTCTTGCCCTCTCCTATCTCTTTTATGCCTATGGAGGCTGTTACATTGAACTTTGATAAGGTATCTGCGATAAGTTTTCTTATCCTTTCGGCTATCTGAGTGGCGGATTTTGGCTCTGTGTTTTGGAGGACCACCACGAACTCGTCTCCACCATACCTTATGATGGTATCTTCACTCCTTAAGCTCTTTCTTATCAGCGTGACAACGGTCTTTAAGACCGCATCTCCCTGTTTGTGTCCGAACTTGTCGTTTACCTGTTTAAAGTTGTCCAGATCTATAAAGAGCACGCTTCCTTTCACATTTTTTTTGCTATACTGGATTATGTATTTGTTGTATATTCCGAGAAGCGGGTCTTTTAGAGATTGCCAGTGTATGTCTTGTATCGCATATGCAGATGTTATCAGTTCAGTTATTGTCTTCTGAATGTCAAGCAGGATTTCTATATCTTCTTTCTTTATTCTCTTTTCGTGACCCCAGAAGAAGGAAAATACTGCTGTTACTTCTTCTCCTATGATTATAGGCAGGTCAAGTGCCATCTTTATCTTCTCTGGGTGGGCACCGGTCTCCCTTATAGGACACTCCTGTTCGGGTATGTGCCTTTTGCTCACTACTACGCTTTTTGCGTTCAGGGTTACATCTATGTGTGTATTAGATGTTTCCTTTATCTTCTCTACGGATTTGTATATGCACTCTTTGTCGAGGTTTGATGAATGGGCGAAGAGTCGCCACTTGCTCCTGTTCTCCGATAGGAAGATAATAGTCCAATAGCCTGCGTCCAGAATGTCTGCTATTTGGTTGCAGATGGTTGAAAGTGTCTCTTTTGCACTTTTTTTGTTTACGGCGGTTATCATTGCTTGGCGATAGATTCTGTACTTTATTGCACTTGCAGCTACTTCCTTCATTACGGCTGTCTTTTTGTCCTCTTCTGTTTCTGACGCTGCGTAGAGGTACCTGTTCAGCTTGTAGGTGTTTCCCCACAGGTACAGGATGAACAGTGCGAGTGCTGCAATAGAGATGTAGTACATCGATGTGAGTGTATGTAGCCCTTTGTATAGGTATTCTCCCCAATCTGTCAGTCTGAATACGATGTAGCCTTCTATTGTATTGTTGAATCCCCTCAATGGGTAAGATGCAAGGGCGCTTTTGGGTCTGATGTTTTGCACGCTTGGTGACATTAAGATAGAATGACACAGCTTTACTGCTTTTTGAGGTAAGAATGTAAGTATTACGGCAGAACCGGGATATAGGTGTATTACATGTGTTCCTATTAGTTTGTTGCCTTGTCTAAACACCAACGGTGTCTTTTTATTCCACTTTAGAAGCTGATCAATATATACCTTTGGTATGTTTGCGTCTTTTTCGTATATTATGTGATTCTTTCTTATGACTACTATGCCGTTATAATAACGGCTGGCTTGCATTATTTTGAAGAAGCCGTTTATCATATGGATGTCTGCGTGTTTTACTGCCCATTTGATAAGTGAGGACTTCAGGTAGATGGGAGGTGAAAGGATCCTGTTGTAGATGAGTATGGATTTGCTAATCAGACTTTTGTGAAAATTGCTTTCTATCCTTGAGAAGAATATCTGCATTACTGCTATGGCAAGGATCACGGCTATAATATTTACTATCAACCAGGAGTTTTTTCTGATGTAAAAGGTATCATCTCCTTTCTTAGGGTGTTAGTTTCTTTCGTCTCTTGAATATGGGGTCATGAGTGCTGCTGGTGCACCTATCTTTTTTCTCATAGTTTCGCTGGAAGTCAGGGAAAGGACTATTATTGTAAGTGCGTATGGGAGCATCATTAAGAGGTGTGCAGGTATGGTAGTGCCTATTGCCTGTATCCTCAGTTGTAGCGAAGCTACTCCACCGAATAGGTAAGCTGCTATCATTGCTCTCATGGGGTTCCATGATGAGAATATCACGAGGGCAATGGCTATCCAGCCCCTTCCTGCGCTCATGTTCTCTATCCACATAGATGTATAGGCTAACGAGAGGTATGCGCCTGCAAGAGATGTAAGCATGGCGCCGATGATGACATATGTGTATCTCACTCTAAATACATTTATGCCACTACTGTCTGCAGTTCTTGGACTTTCACCGACAGCCCTTAAGTGCATGCCCCATCTGGTTTTGAATATGAAGTACCAGGATAACGGTGCAAGTAGGAATGATATGTACACCAGCACATCGTGGTGGAAGAATATGTGTCCAATGAATGGGATGTTTGTTAAACCCGGTATATCGAGGATTTGAAAGTGAGGTGCTACCTTTCCTATGTACGGCATCCCGTAAAATCCGCTTAGTCCCATGCCAAGCAGTGTGAGTGAAAGTCCTGCTACTACCTGATTAACTCTCAGTGTTACGGTGATAAACGCAAAGAATACCCCAAGTATTCCTCCAACTATTAGTGCACCTAAGACACCCAGCCATACGGAGGATGTCCTGTTCGCAACTTCGAATCCACTTAGTGCACCTACCAACATAAGCCCTTCGAGGCCGAGGTTTAAAACCCCTGACCTTTCTGCGAATATCTCTCCTATAGTAGCGTACAGAAGTGGTGTGCCAGCTCTAACTGCTGCTGTTAGGATATCTTCTATCATCTCTTACTCCCCCGTGTGCCGAAATACGAACTGCTTTTATCCTGTATCTTATGAATATTTCGCCTATGAGGACGCTTACAAACAGCAGTCCTTGGAATATGTATGTTGCAGATATGGGTAATTTCATGAGTATCTGAAGAATCTCTGTTCCTACAAAGAGCCCACCCATTAAGAATGCTACCAGTATCGTTGTGAATGGATTTAACCTTGATAGCCATGCTACTATGATGGCTGTATATCCGTATCCGGGTGAGAATCCGTGCTGTAATCGGTGTTGGAGTCCCAGTATCTGCACAGAACCTGCAAATCCCCCCATAAGCCCGCTTATCATCATTACAACTACAATCATCTTCTTTACATTCATTCCTGCATACCTTGCAACATCTGGGTTGTCACCTATGACCTTCAGCTCATAACCCCATCTGCTTCGCTTTAAGATCCACCAGAGCACGATTGCTATTGCAATAGGAAAAATCACACCTATATGCACATTACCCCAGAGAATTGGTAGAAATGCGTTTTCCCCGAGTATCGCAGTCATTGGAAAGTTAAATCCTTTTGGATTCTTCCATGGGCCGTATACCAAGTAATCAGACCACAATATTCCAATATAATTCAGCATGAGCGTTACTACGATTTCATCTGCGCCTATGAATGCTTTCAGTATACCGGGTATCGCACCCCACATAGCACCTGCCAATGAGCCTACTATGATAGCTACGGGTATGAGTATATAGGCGGGTGCATCTGGCATCAGATAGAGTGCGATGTAGGTTGAGCCTATTGCACCGAGATAAAACTGACCTTCCCCACCGATGTTCCATAATTTCATTCTGAACGCAACCACAAGGCCCAGTCCTATGATGGCAAGTGGGGTAAACTTTATCAAAGTTCCCTGTAGGCCTATGGGGTTCGTGAATGCCCACAGCACCATCATCTTGTATGCGTAGAATGGGTCTTTACCTTCAATTATGAGTACTATCGACATCGCCACGACGGCCAGCAGGACGGATGTTATTATGACATACAGTTCGAAGAGTGTACTCGACTTCTCCCTTGGTTCAAGTTTTAATCGTAGCATCTCTTACCCCCGCCATTAGCAATCCTATCTCTCTTAAGTAACGCTCTTCTGGTGGAACATAACCCATAATTTCTCCTTCGTATAGCACTGCGACTCTGTCAGAGAGTGTAAATATCTCCTCAAGGTCCCCTGCTATAAGGAGTATAGCTGCTCCTTGTTTTGCACTCTCAATGAGTCTGTTGTAAACGAACTCCGTAGCGCTTACATCGAGTCCTCTTGTAGGGTTAAACGCAACGATGAGCTTTGTTTCTCCTTGCAGCTCCCTTGCAATGATGACCCTTTGTAGGTTCCCGCCTGAGAGCAACTTTACAGGCATACTCTTGTCTGATACCATTATATCGTATTCCTTTATGAGTCTGTCTGTAAAGCTGCTGATCTCTTGCCTGTTCAAAGAGATACCATGGCTCATGGGTGGTTTTCTGTAATTTTTCAGTATGAGGTTTTCTGAAATGTTCAGGTTTGGTGCAACGCCGAATCGCAGTCTATCTGCTGGTATGTATCCTCCCCCGAGATCTATGAGAACCTTTGAGCCCCGATTTGTTATGTCTTTACCACTTAGCCAGATTTTGCCTTCTTCCGTATGTCTGAGACCCGTTACTACCTCTGCGAGTTCTCTCTGCCCGTTGCCTGCAACACCTGCAATTCCCAGTATTTCCCCCTCTTTGACTTCCAGAGATATACCTTTTAATGCTGGAAGCCCCTTGTCGTTGTGGCATCTTACTCCTTTTAGCTTCAATACTACATTTTCAGACGGTCTTCTCCTTTGTCTTTTTACTCTAAGGACGATCTTCCTGCCAACCATCATTTCTGCAAGTTTCTCTATGTTTGTTTCACTTTTGTTGACCGTATTTACTACTTTGCCCCTTCTTAAGACTGTTATTCTATCTGCAATCTCCATAACTTCGTGGAGTTTATGAGAAATGAATACGATTGACTTTCCTGTATTTGCCAGCCTCTTCAGTGTCTTGAATAGAGACTCTGCCTCCTGTGGTGTGAGAACTGCTGTGGGTTCGTCAAGTATCAGCACATCTACATCTCTGTAGAGTAGCTTCATGATTTCTACCCTTTGCATCTCTCCAACGGAGAGTTGCCATACCTTTGCATTAGGCTCAACCCTTAAGCCGTACCCTTGTGAGAGTTTCTGCAGTTCTTCTCTTAATTTTGATGGTTTTGAGAATGCCTGTCGTGGAAGCCCTAACATGATGTTTTCCAGAACAGAGAAAGAAGGCACCAAGGTGAAGTGCTGGTGCACCATGCCTATGCCAAGTGATATAGCCTTCTTGGGAGAGTCAATGAAGACCTGCTTCCCTTTTATCCTTATCTCTCCACCGTCTGGCTGATACAGTCCGTAGAGTATGTTCATGAGTGTTGTCTTTCCTGCACCATTTTCGCCGAGTAGCGCATGTATTTCGCCCTCTTGCAGATCAAAGTTTATCCGGTCATTTGCGACGATGTTGGGAAAGTGTTTTGTGATCCCCCTTAGTTCAACGATCTTCATCTGTTCACCCTTTCCTCAAAAAGAGGGCTAAAGGAAACCCTTAGCCCTCTTTTTTCTACTTTTTGGGCAGAGAACCTTCCACCCCTTCCACGAAGTAGGACATCCCTAATAGCTCCCTATCGCTTGCGACCTTACCAGCAGGTACGACTGTTTTGCCCTTTTGGTCCTTGATAGGTCCTGTAAACACTTTGAGCTCTCCACTGACAATCTTTTGCTTGTACTCTTTCACCTTTTGCTTTACGCTATCTGGTACCATTGGACCGAATGGTGCTAAACCTACAAGCCCTTTCTTTAACCCCCACCATATGTCCTCACTCTTCCATGTGCCGTTTAAGACCTCTTTTACTATATATGTATAGACTATACCCCAGTGCCACACGGCTGCTGTGAGCTGTGCTTTAGGTGCAAACTTGTGCATATCTGAGTTGTAGCCGATAGAATATGCACCTCTCTGCTGTGCTGCCTGCTGTGCTGCCGGAGAGTCCTGATGTTGCGCTATAACGTCACAACCTGCATCAAGTAGGCTTAGTGCTGCTTCTTTCTCTGTTGCAGGGTCGTACCATGTATTTGTCCATACAACCTTTACAACTGCTTTTGGATTCACCTTTCTCACGCCGAGCGTGAAAGCATTTATTCCTCTTATTACTTCTGGAATTGGATGTGCAGCTACATATCCGATGAGATTTTTCTTGGTCATCATGCCGGCGACGATGCCCGTTAAAAATCTTGCCTGGTACATCCTACCGAAGTATGTACCTACATTCTTTGCCCTTTTGTATCCGGAGCAGTGTTCAAATACAACTTTTGGATACTTCTTTGCTACCCTTAGGGTTGCATCCATGTAGCCGTAGCTTGTTGTGAATACCACTTTACATCCCATTGCTACGAGATTTTCTATTGCCGTGGCTGCTTCTGCGCCCTCTGGTACGGACTCTAAGTATACAGTTTCAACTCCTGGAACATGTTTTTCCAAGTATTGCCTGCCCTTGTCATGTGCGTAAGTCCAGCCTGCATCTCCGATTGGACCTATGTATATGAATCCCACTTTTATCTTTGCAATGCCTGTGCCTCCAACGGATAAGACAAGGGCTAACATAAGTCCAACTATTAAAATCTTTCTCATTCTCTTATCCCTCCCGTCCTGATGAACTTTCCACTCCTTTTACCTTCAAATCTGCCATCTTTCACAAGTATGTGTCCCCGAGATATTACTATGTCGGGGAACCCGTATAGCTTTGCTCCTTCGTACGGTGTGTACTCAGATGCAGAGTGAAGGACCCCTGATGTTACCAGCCTGCTGCCTTCTGAGAGGACCACTATGTCTGCGTCACTTCCTGGAGCGATCACCCCCTTTTTGGGATATATGCCAAACCTTTTTGCAGGATTTATAGTCATGAAGCTTAACAGCTGTTGTATCGGTATGCTGTAAGAGAAGTGTCCAGCAGTATAGAATAACGGCCATATAGTCTCTACGCCCGGTAAACCGTAAGGTATCTTTCTAAAATCTTCTTTGCCTATGTCCTTCTGCTCTTTTGTAAATGCACAGTGGTCTGACGAAACAATACTTATTATACCAGATTTTACCGCTTCCCACAGGGCGAGTCTGTCTTTTTTTTCTCTTAGTGGTGGGCAAACCGAATTGTATATCCCAGCTTCTTCTTTGGTTAACCATAGATAGTGGGGAGCTGTCTCGACGGATATGTCTATTTTGCTGTTTTTTACCGCTTCTTTAACTGCGTTTACCCCTTCTTCGGACGAGAGGTGTGCTATGTGTAGCTTTACGCCAGTTTTCTCTGCCAGATAAGATACTGTTCTGATTGCAAGCCCTTCTGCTATCGATGGTCTTGCATAGGGGTAGTTTTCGGGGGACTTTTTGGTTTTTTGAGTAAATTCTCTTACGATCTCGTCGTCTTCTGAGTGTACCATAGCGATGCCTTTATACTTTGCTATCTCTTTGAAACACTCCAGAAGTGCCGGTGTGTCTGTTCGCCTTTCCGACTCGCTGTAAGTGGTAAAGAACTTGAAACTTGCTACGCCCATCTCTACTGCTTCTTTGATCTCTTCTTTCCTTGAACTTTCCCAATTTACGATGACTGCATGAAGTCCATAATCTATAAAGCTTTTTTTTGCTACTTCCAATCTTTTTGATATGCACTCGGGCAAGGTTGCGTGAGGTAGGGGATCTGTAAAGTCTATCACGGTGGTTATCCCGCCGAATGCTGCTGATATCGAACCAGTGTAAAAATCGTCTGCAGTGGTGGTATTGCTTACCCTCAGGTCAAAGTGGACATGAACATCTATCAGGCCGGGTAAAACTATTCTCCCATTTGCATCTATTTCTATGTCTGCATATTTTTCTATTGTCCCTATGGTAACGATCTTTTCGTCTTTTATGGCTATGTCTCCCGAAAACCTTTCCAGCGGTGTGAGTATATCTGCGTTCTTTATGACGATGTCGTACTTCATCCTCTACCTCCCATCGTTAGGAGCATCACGGCCTTTGCTGTGTGTAATCTATTTTCGGCTTCGTCGTATACTATAGAGTGTTCTCCGTCTATTACTGCGTCTACCACTTCTTTTCCCCTGTCTGCCGGTAATGCGTGCATGTAAACGGAGTCTTTTGCAGTGAAGGACATCCTTCTCTCATCGCATATCCAATCTTTGTGCTTTTCGAGATTGGCCTTCATCTCATCTCTGTCCTGAGTGTACACAAACCCTCCCCAGTTCTTTGGTATGACTACCTGGGCATCGTTAAATGCCTCGTCCATGTCGTCTATAACCCTGATACTTCCTCCGTGTATTTGGCTGTACTTTTTTGCTTTTTCTACCATCTCTGGGAGCAGTGGGAACTCTTTTGGATGTGCAACTGTGATGTCCATACCCCATCTTGAAAATAGGAGTATCTGGGAGATCGGAACGGATATTGGTTTTGCGTGACTGGTTGCGTATGCCCACGATATAGTTACTTTTAACCCTTTTAGGTCTTTCCCAAATTTTTCTTGAAGTGTCATGAGGTCTGCTATTGCTTGTAGGGGATGGTATATGTCGTCCTGCATGCTTATTACAGGTATGGAGGACCACTTTGCCACTTCCCTTAAGTACCTGTTTCCTATACCGTAGTCGCAGTATCTTATTGCTATAGCATGACCAAACCTGCTTAGAACCATTGCAGTGTCCTTGGCCACCTCTCCGTGGGATATTTGAATCTTGTCTGGTGTAAGGTCGTGTGCATGTCCCCCGAGCTGCGTTATACCTGCTTCTATAGAATTTCTCGTTCTCGTTGACTGTTCGAAAAATATCATAAATATGGTTTTTGAATCCAGATACTTGTGGGGAATGTCTGCAGCAAAGAGTCTTTTCAGCTCAAACGATGTTTCGAGGAGCGTCTCTATCTCTCCTTTGTCCCATTCGTCGAGCGTAATGAGATGTTTTCCCCTTAACATAGTTTTCATCTATATCCCACCTTTCGTATAGATGTAAGGGAACAGTGCGTAAAATGCTGCAGCTTTTGGGAGGTGCTCAACGGGTGTGTATTCGTTTGGTGCGTGTGCCTGCTCTTCGTATCCGGGTCCAAAACCCACACACGGTATCCCGAACATACCAGATATGGCAACTCCGTTTGTGCTGAAGGTCCACTTATCCACTACGGGTTTCTTGTCAAACAAGTTCTCATATACCGTTATAGCACTTTTTACTGCCTTGTGTCCTTCTGGGGTACTCCATGTGGGAAAGTATTTGTCTGTTGGGTACCTTAGCCCTGTGTAGGTAGGCTTGTCGTATCTATAAAGCTCTACCCTTGCATCTACTTCTTTCGATGCTTTCAGCTCCATTATTTCCCTTATAGCACTCTCCTTGGTTTCTCCAGCGGTTAGCCTTCTGTCTATCGTTATTGAGCATTCATCTGCTACTGAACACGCTGATGGGGACTTGAAAAATATCTGGGACACTGTAAGTGTGCCCTTTCCAAGAAAGTCGTCGTGCTTCAAGCGTTCATTTAGCTCTTTTAACTCGAGTAGTATCGGTGCCATCTTGTAAATTGCGTTATCTCCTCTCTCGGGTGCGCTACCGTGTGCGGATACACCTTTTGTTGTGACCTTTATTTCCATTCTCCCCCTTTGTCCTCTGTAAACCTTTAACCCTGTAGGCTCTGTGAGAACTACCACCTCTGGTTTTATTATGCCCTCCTTGAGTATATACTGCCAGCAGAGTCCGTCACAATCTTCCTCCTGAACGGTGCCTGTTATGTATACGGTGAAATCGTCGATTAGCCCCAGCTCCTTTAGTATCTTCATGCCGTATACCATTGATGCCATTCCGCCCTTCTGATCTGACGCACCTCTGCCGTATAGTTTTCCGTCCTTTATGAACGGTGAAAATGGCTCAAAATCCCACAAGTCTCTTTCTCCTACATCTACCACATCTATGTGTGCATCCATCGCTATGACAGTTTTGCCGTTGCCAATCCTCCCTATTACATTTCCAAATGCATCCACACTTACCTCGTCAAATCCGCACTGCTTCATCTCTGCTTTTATTCTGTCCACTACATCTTTTTCCTGCCCACTCAGACTCGGTATTGCAACGATATCCATGAGGAAGCTTGCTATTTCGTCTGTGTATCCGTATGCTCTTTCAAGTACCTCTTCAGTGTCTATCACTTTTCTTTCACCTCTTTACTCTATTATCTCGAGTTTGTGCTGTTCCCTCTTTTGCTTGTCTGAAAGTTTGACTTCGTGTTCCCTTTCAGGTATATTTATCTCCTTTTCCACGCCGAATAGAGGAGTGGAGAAGTATCGGAGACCATTGTCGTTTATTATAGTTACTATGTGTGTCCACTCTGGATGTGCTTTTGCCAGCTTTATCGCTGCTGCGACGTTATGTCCTGAGGATATTCCACAGAGTATGCCTTCCTCTCTTGCGAGCCTCTTTGCCATTTCTATTGCTTCTTCTGATGTTGTTAATATCACTCCGTCTATTACAGAGAGGTCCAGGTTTTCAGGTATAAATCCGTCTCCTATTCCTTCTATGCGGTGGCTTCCCCACTTCATCTTTGATAGAAAAGGTGCCTCTGTAGGCTCTGCGGTGTAAACCCATATTCCAGGGCTTCTCTCCTTTAGGTATTTTCCTATGCCTGATACGGTTCCGCCTGTTCCCTGCGTCTGAACAAATGCCTCTATTTCTCCATTTGTCTGCTCCCATATTTCTGGACCCGTTGTATAGTAGTGAGCAAGTGGGTTGTTTGGATTTGTGTACTGTCCTACCACGAAATACTTTTCCGGTTCTTCTTCGACTATCTCTTTTAGCTTTTGTAAGGTAATGTCTACATCGCTCTCCGCCCCTGGTGTAAATATTAGCTCTGCTCCGTACATCCTCATGACTTTCATACGCTCCTCGCTCATCCCTTCTGGTATCAATATCTTGACTGGATATCCAAATACTGCACCAAGCATGGCTGTTGCTATACCCGTATTGCCTGTTGTTGCCTCTATTATTGTCATACCCGGCTTTAGGTCTCCGTTCTTTATTGCCTCTGTGATTATTCTGTATAGTATTCTATCCTTGAGGCTACCGCTTGGGCTAAAGTATTCAATCTTTACCATGATGTTTGCATCGATTCCTTCTTCTTTGGGTATCTTGTTCAACCTTACCAGAGGAGTGAACCCGACTGCCTCTGCTATGTTTTCATATACTTTGCCCCTTCTTTCCCAGTTTACTTTGATTTCCATTATGCATTACCTCCTTGATGTGTTATTTCCAATAGCTTGTAGATGAGTCTGCTTGCAACTTTTTTCCTATATGTGGCAGTTGCTCTTATATCCGTTATTGGCTTGATGGTGTTCTCGATGATCTTTGATGCCTCTGTGAGGGTTTCACTTTCTATCTTTTGTCCTTTCAGTAGCGTTTCTAACTCCTTTATTCTGATGACAGTTGGGTGAACGGAGCCGAAGGCAACTTTTATGTCTTGCAGGATGCCGTCTTTCAGCTTGTAAAGGATGCCCATCGATACTATAGATATTGACATTGCGCTTCTCTCACCGACCTTTTCAAAGATGTGGTTGTAGCCTTCCAATAGGGGAATTTTGATCTTTTTTAATATTTCTCCGCGTTTTAGCACCGTTTTACCCGGACCTAAAATAAACTCTTCTATGGGTATCTCTCTTTCAATGCATCCCGTCGTTGTCACGGTTGCACCGTATAGGTACAATGGCACTAATGTATCTCCTGCTGGTGAAGCGTTTACAATATTACCTCCTATAGTGCCCAAGTTTCTTATCTGAGGGGAGCCGATGTTAGAGATGGCGTCTTTCAGAAGTGCAGGGATATTGGGATTTCCTAATATTTCGCTGAGAGTTGTTGCAGCACCGATCTCTATCCAGTCTTTTGCTGATTCTATGCCTCTCAAAGACTCTATCCTTGTGATGTCAACTATTACATCTGGCTTGAGTACACCCTGTTTTATCCTCACCATTAGATCAGTTCCACCTGCTATTACCTTTGCGTTTTCGCTCGAGAGTATCTCAGTAGCTATGTGGATGTTTTGGGGTGTAACCACATTAGACATGGCTTTTCATCTCCTTAAGCATTCTGTGTGCGAGCATGGCAGCGTCCACGATCTTTGCGTATCCAGTGCATCTGCATATGTTACCTGAAAGGTGCCTTCTTACCATCTCTGGGGTAACTTCCTCTTGGTTTGATAGAAGCTCCATTAGGGACATTATCATACCTGGTGTGCAGAAGCCACACTGCACTGCACCTGCTTCTATAAATGCTCTCTGTAGAGGGTGAAGTATTCCGTTTTTTTCCAATCCCTCTATGGTTGTAATCTCTTTGCCATCTACTTTTACTGCCAGTGTGAGACAGGAAGGCACAGCCTTTCCATTTACTAGTACAGTACAGGCACCACATTCACCCTGCCCACAACCCTCTTTCGTTCCTGTGAGTTTTAGCTCGTCTCTGATCAGGTCTATGAGTCTCTCGTCTCCTCTTATTATTACCTGCCGTTTTTCACCGTTGATGGTAAAGGAGATAACTTTCATGTTAATTCACCACTCTTTTAGGCTTCCTATGACCTCTTCTGCACTTTTGAAGCCATAGAACTTTAGTCTTTCTGGTAATTCCCTTATTATTTTGCTGTATAGGTCAACACCATGCATGATTGCTGCTGAAAGCATCTGAACTGCTGTTGCCCCTGCAAGCATAAATTCTATTACATCGTCTGCTGTTTCCACACCCCCTGCTGCCACTATTGGCACGCTTACCGCTCTTCTTATTTCGTAAACAGACCTTAGTGCTATTGGTTTTATTGCAGGTCCTGAGAGCCAGCCGTAGAATGCACCGAGTTTGCTCTTTCTGTGCTTTATGTCTATGCTGAGTGCTGGACCAACGGAGTTTATTGCAACTATACCGTCTGCCCCACCGTCCACGGCAGCCTTTGCAAGCGTAGCCAACTCCGTGGAATGTGGACTTAGCTTTATCATAACGGGTTTTTGGGTTACTTCCTTTGATGAGATGGCAGCTTGGTATACAGGTTTCGTGTCGAAACCTGTATAATGTGTGGATACTTCGAACATGTCAACGAATGGTTCAAGTTTTGGTATGACTTCTTTCAACTCTTCCGGCTTGTATCCTACGCTACCGATGATGGGTATGTCTATGAACTCTCTTATCTTTGGTAGAAAGTCTTCTGTCCATCTCTCTGGAGGTTCTTCAGACCACAATTCACAATTCATTACGCCGTAAGGTAGCTTTATGATGGCTGGTCTCTTTACTTTTGCTGCTGTAACTGATACTGTCTTTAACACCATTGCTCCTACTCCTTGTTCGTAAACCTTTTTTACCCACCTGTCATCAGCAGTCATTGGTCCTGCTGCTGGCAGTAAAGGGTTTTTTAATTTAAAACCGAAAAGTTCCACTTCGAGCATTACGCAGTCATCCTTTCCCACATCTTCTTTGCTACTCGCTGGGCGTCTTTTCTAACCCTTTCGTAGTCAACGAGGGTTGGATTTCCGTTGGATAGCACCTTCTCCCCATTTACGTATACATCTACTACCCTGAAGTGATCCGTCATACCGTATATTAGGTGAGAGTAAAAGTTTTCTTCGTTCATAGGTGTAAAAGGTTCGTAGTCCACCACGATAATGTCAGCTGTGTATCCTGACTCTATCATTCCAGATTTTATCCCAAACAAGTCGTTTACCACCTTATATCCATTCTCCCAGACTTTGGTGATGTCTGAGAATTCAACGGCGTTGTAGTCCCTTCTTGTGTGTTTTTGCAATAGAGGTAGTGTTCTTAACTCGTTGAGGATGTTTATACTGTAGCCATCAGTTCCAAGCACAACCCTTATGCCCTTTTGGAGTAATTCTCTTATGTTTGCTACTCCTACTGCGTTGTTCATATTTGATTGGGGTGTGTGTGCGAGTACCACATTGTACTCCTTTAGTGTTTCTTTTTCCTCCTCGTCGAGGTGTATGCCGTGCACGAGGATACTCTTTTCATTCAATACTCCGTGATCTTCGAGCCTCTTGGCAACGCTCTTTCCGTAAATCTGCTTTGTTATAACTTCGTCTTCTATACCTTCTGCTATGTGTATGTGAAAGCCTACACCTCTGGGGGCAAACTCTTTTATTCTTCTTAGTGTATCGTCTTTTAGGGTGAAGGACGCATGAAGCCCTATGTGTGCGGAAAGCAAAGGAGTATTACCTATCTTCTCCAAGAATTCTATGTTTTCCTCTATGGCTTTCTTTGATGCTTCTTTGCCGTGTCTATCTGAGATTTCAAAGCACAGGTCTGCCCGCATGCCAAGTGTATCTATTATTGCCTCTTTTACTCTACTCAGGCTTCCTTTAACAAATCCGTAGCTTGCATGGTGGTCTATCAGAGTGGTGATACCGGCTTTTAGTGATTCTATGCCACCGATGAGTGCACTGTAAAATACGGCTTCTTCGTCCATTGCTTTGTCCCACTGCCACCATATCTTGGAGAGGATGTCTCCGAATGTTACTGGTGTTATGTTTATCCCTAAACCTCTGAATAGAGTACTGTACAGATGAGAGTGAAGATTGACAAAACCTGGCATAATCAATCTGTTTTTAACAGATTCTCCTTGTTCTATTTTACCTGTTCCCACCTCTTTTATCTTTCCACTTTCTATACCGAGCCAGCCGTTTTTGATCAGCTTTTTGCCCGTCCATATAGTTGCGTCTTTAAGGTAGAACATCTTTCACCTCTATGGAGTTTATGACCTCTTCTGGACTTATTGGAAGGGTTCTTGCCCTCACGCCAACAGCGTCTTCAACTGCACTACATATCGCAGCTGGTGGTGCATCCACATTTATCTCACCTGTGCCTTTCATTCCAAATGGTCCCGTTGGTTCTCTGCCTTCTACCGCAATTACTTCTATCTTGGGGAGGTCTGCTGCAGTCGGTACGATGTATGTGGTGAAGTTGTTGTTGAGTGCAACACCGTCTTTCAGCTTTATGCCTTCCATGAGTGCTGCGCCTATCCCCTGTGCCACTGCACCCTCTACCTGGCCTTCAAACACGGGTGGGTTTATGACCTTACCTACATCGCTTACTGAACAGTATCCAAGCACTCTTACCCTGCCAGTTAAGATGTCCACCTCTACCACTGCTAAGTGTGTGGCATATGCATACACGATGTGAGGCAGACCACTTCCTATGTCTTTCCTGTCCTTTGCCACCGGCATGTCTACATAGAAGGTAGAAACCCTTTTGTTTTCTGGTAAAAGTGTGTATACCTCCTTTAAGGTTATGCTACCGCTTTTCGATTCTATTCTGTTGTCTATCAGTCTGCATTCCTCTTTTGGACACTTGAGCCTCTCTGCGGCTACCTGTAGCATTTCATCCTTTAAAAGTTCTATTGCACCAAGTAAAGCCTTTCCGTATATATATGTTGTTCTCGAGGCAGCAGATGGCCCGCTGTCCAATGTTCTGTCCGTGTCTGGAGTTGTGTACTCTATCATCTCTACGGGTGTGTTTAACTCCGCAGATGCTATCTGTACATATCCAGTCGTGTTTCCCTGCCCCATATCTGATATACCGCCGTATACTCGATATCTGCCGTCTGGTAGTAGTTCTATCTTTGCTTCTGCAAAGTCTGGTATTCCCACTCCGAGGCCACCACCCTGGTAAGAACAGGCGATACCCCAACCCCTCTTTTTAAGTTTGGTGCTTCTGGATATTATGCGCTCCTTTTCTTTCCACAGCTTACTCTCTTTTATCTTTCTTAGAGTTCTTTTTATTCCAGTGCTGTATATAAGGGTATGTCCTATTGCCGTTTTCTCCCCTCGCTCCAACGCATTTTTGAACCTTATCTCCCATCTATCTATGTTTAGTGCCCTTGCAAGCCTGTCCATCTGGGATTCGAATGCAAAAGTTACCTGTGGAACGCCGAACCCCCTCATTGCACCACCTATTATGTTGTTTGTGTAGACTGCGTATCCGTCCACCTTGGAGTTTGGCACCCTGTACGGACCTGCAAAGTGCTCTACCCCGAGTGACATAACCTCTCCACCAAAACTTGCGTATGCACCCGTGTCGAATATGAGCTCTGCCTGAACGGCCGTCAGTGTGCCGTCCTTCTTAGCTCCAGTTTTGTAGTGCATGATTGCAGCGTGTCTGTGGTAGCTGGCTTGCACAGATTCTTCTCTTGAGTAATACATCTTTACCGGCTTGTTGAGTAGATGGGCAGCAAGTGCAAGGTATATCTGAACCGTTATGCCGTCTTTTCTACCAAATCCACCTCCAAAGAACGGTGCAACTACCCTTATCTTGTCTTCAGGGATACCGAGTGCTTCTGAGATTTCCTTTTTATCCCTAAAAGGCGTTTGTGTGCCTGCCCATACGACGATCTTTCCTTCCTGAATTTTGGCAAATCCAGCTTCTGTTTCCATTGGTGTGTGGTCTATAAAGGGTACCGTGTATGTGTCTTCTATGATTATGTCTGACTCTGCAAACCCCTTTTCTACATCACCATAACTCACCGTTGTGTGCTGCAGTATATTTCCGCCTTCGTGTATCTTTGGAGCACCTTCTTTCATTGCTTCAATAGGGTCGAATACTGCAGGTAGTGGTTCATACTCTACTTTTATCTTCTCTATTGCCTCTTTTAGTGCCCACTTGTTTGTTGCTGCTACCATGCATATGGCATCTCCTACGTATCTCACTTTATCTTCCGCAAGCACTTGTTGGTCTTTGTGTACTACTCCATATCTGTTTGTTCCCTTTATGTCCTTGTGTGTGAATATCTTCACAACACCTTCTACTTTCGTTGCTTCCGCCGTATCGATCCTCCTTATAAGTGCGTGAGGATGTGTAGATCTTTTTAGTCCTAAGAAAATTGTGCCTTCCTCCCACATATCTGATGGGTAGATGTGCCTGCCCGTTACTTTTATCTCTCCGTCCACACGATTAAACGGCTTTCCTATTACTGCTTTCATCTTTCTATCCCCTTTAATGCTCTTAATACCCTTTCGGGTGTGAACGGTGATCGGTGCAGACTTATGCCTACTGCGTCTCTTATTGCGTTTGCAATTGCAGGAGTTGGTCCGTTTATGTTTACCTCGGCTATGCTCTTTGCCCCGAAAGGGCCCGTTGGTTCGTAGCTCTCCGCAATAAATACTTCTATGTCTGGCATGTCTGCAGCGCTCATGATGTTGTAGTTCAAGAGATCTGCGTTTGTCATTTTCCCTCTTTTATTGAACCTGTATTCCTCAAATAACGCATAACCTATACCATTTGCAATAGCTCCTATGGTTTGCCCTTTAACGAGCTCTGGGTTTATTGGTGTCCCACAGTCTATTGCTGCAACGTATTTTACCACCTTCACGAAACCTGTGTCTCTGTTTACTTCTACTTCTACGAAATGTGCTGCAAATGGTGGTGGAGATTCACTTCCCACAAAAGAAGCAGATGCTTCAAGTTGCTTCTGGTTTTTTGTGTATGTGATGACTTTGCCAAGTTCGTTGAGCGTCATGGACTTTGAATTATCGTTCGCCACGACTCTGTCATTTTCTATCCTTAGCTTATCGCTTTCTATCTCCATGAGTTTTCCTGCCTCTTTCAGTATTGCTTTCTTCATGTTTTCTGCTGCTCGCTTTACTGCACTACCTGATACATATGTAGTACTCGATGCATAGGCACCTACATCGAAAGGTGTTAGGTCTGTATCTGAAGAGTAGACATATATCCTTTCCGGTGATACCCCCATGGTCTCTCCTGCTATTTGTGCCAGTATGGTGTCGCTTCCTGTTCCTATGTCCGTTGCACCTACGAGGAGCATGAAAGTTCCGTCGTCGTTCATTCGAATAGTTGCTGCTCCCATATCTATAAGCGGTATCCCAGAGCCCTGCATAAGTATTGCCATGCCTACACCTCTGCCGTTGTGCTTCCCGTATTTCTCTTTCCAGCCTATTGCTTCTGCACCCTTTTCTATACACCACGGTAGTTTACAGCTTTTTACAACCTGTTGGACGCCCTTCTTTCCTTCTCCTAAAGCCTCGAATATCGGTGAGGTTTCATTCTCCTTTATGTGGTTTATCTTTCTTATTTCAATGGGATCAATTCCGAGCCTTTCGGCTACTATGTCTACTGTCGATTCGAGTGCTGCGTATCCCTGAGTTGCACCGTATCCCCTGTATGCACCTCCAACTGGCAGGTTTGTGTAAACTACATCTCCGGTGAATCTCACCGCGCTGACCTTATTGTACAGAGGCAATGTCTTTGAACCAACGTTGAACAGTACCGTCTTTGCATGGGTACCGTAAGCCCCTGTGTTGCTTAATGCTTTCATTTGTATTGCGGTGAATCTGCCGTCTCTCTTTGCTCCTATCTTTATGTCTATTTTCATTGGATGTCTTGTTCTTGAGGATATGAATTCCTCTCTCCGGTTGAACTCTATTCTCACGGGTCTGTTGGTTCTCAATGTCATCAAGGCTGCTATGTCTTCGAGGATGAGTTCTTGCTTCACGCCGAATCCTCCTCCGATCCTCGGCTTTATGACCCTTATCCTGCTTTCAGGCATACCGGTTATGATGGAGACCATTCTCCTTATGTGAAAGGGCACTTGGGTGCTAGTCCTTACTACAAGTCTATCGTATTCGTCCATGTATGTAATTGTGATGTGCGGCTCTATGGGTGTGTGATGGGAGTACTGGGTTTGAAAGCTGCTCTCTACCACGATGTCTGCTTCTTTGAACGCCTTTTCTATATCTCCTGCGGTTGCTTCTATGTGTGTTATTAAATTGTGTTCTGGATCATCTATTCCGGTTGAATCTGGTTCGTCGTGGATCACCACTTTTCCCATTAGTGCCTCTTCTGGATCAAATACGGCAGGTAGTTCCTCGTATTCCACCTTTATTAAGGAAAGAGCTTTTTCTACTACCTCCAGGCTTTCTCCTGCCACAGCTGCAACCCTGTCGCCCACGTATCTGACTTTTTTGTTGAATACAGATGTGTCGTAAGGAGATGGTTCAGGGTAACCCTGCCCAGCCGTTGTGAATTTGATCCTTGGGGTGTTCTTGTAAGTGAGTATGCACTTTACCCCTTTGAGTTTTTCTGCTTCAGATGTATCTATTTCCTTTATGATTGCATGGGGAAGGGGACTCCATAGTATCTTTGCGTGGAGCATGTTATCTATCTTTATGTCGTCCGTGAATAGGGGATTCCCCTTAGACAGAGCTTCTGCATCTACTTTGTTGTATGATTCTCCTACGAACTTCATTTGTTGTTCACCACCTTCATGATGGCATCTACCTGCTGTTTGTATCCTGTGCACCTACAGAGGTTGCCCTTTAACGCCTCTTTTATCTCTCCTTCCGTTGGCTTCTTTTTGAAGTCCAAGAGAGCTTTTGCAGTTAGTAACATACCGGGTGTACAGAATCCACACTGCACAGCTCCAGCTTCTATAAAGGCTTTTTGTAGTGGATGAATACCATCTTTATTCAGAGCTTTTACCGTCTCGATGTAAGCACCTTCAGCTTGTGCAGTGAACTTTAAGCATGAACGAATAGGTTTGCCGTTGAATAGAACAGTACAACTACCACAATCTCCTGAACGACAACCTATCTTTACTTCTGTGTATCCGTATCTTCTGAGAGTATCTGCCAGCTTCTCGGATGCTTCTATCTCGAAGACTTTCTTTTCTCCGTTTATTGTCATCTTTACCTTCATGATATCAACTCCCTGAGCCTGGATAACAGTACCTGCTCCCGCCACCACTTTGATGCCCTTGCGTCATCTTTTAGCTCTGCCTCTTTTATCCCTTCCTGGATATCTTTGGTTTTTTCAAAGCTCCTTAGCCTCTTTGCAGCACCTGGTCTTGCACCAACTGCTAATTTTAAGTTTTCTGCTGTCTTTATGTATGCTACATTGAGCATTGCTATGTCAAATGAGCTGTGTGCATATTTCTCAAAGCCCCACCTCTCTACTTGAGGTATTTTTATCTCTATAAACTCTATGATGGAGTTTTTCACTATGGGTATCCTCTGGGGGAGAAATTCCTCCAGCGGAAGTGTGAATTTTCCTTCTCTTTTACTCATCGTCACTGACGCATCTAACACGAGTAGTGTGGGAATTATATCGGACCACGGGAAAGCAGTTGCAATTGCTCCCCCTATTGTTGCCATCGTTTTTATGCCCCAAGCAGCTACATGTTTTATTGTCTCTGCTAACACGGGGAGGTACCTCTTTATTGCAGGTGAGTTTTCTATGTCGTCAAGCGGGGTTGTTGCCCCTATCCTTATAGTGTTACCTTCTTTTTCGATGAATGCAAGGGGAAGGGTTAGCAAGTTTACCATTTTCTTTGCATTCAGGTTTTCTACCCTCCCTACTGCTGTTGAGCCTGCAACAAACATCACACCTGGTTTACCTTTGTACCTTAAGGCTTCCTCTACCGATGTTGGGTGAACGAACTCACCGATTTGTATGCTCATCATATCACCTACTTATTTTCTTTTTCGTATGGTTTGCCGTCTGCCGCTGGTGGGATGGATTTTCCGACTATGCCTGCAAGTACTACCATGGTAAGTATGAATGGCACCATTAAGAAGAACTGATTCGGTATGGCTACATTGGTGCCCTGTAGGTTGCTTGCTAATGCTGTTCCAAACCCAAACAGCAGGCTGGCCCACATTGCTCCGAAGGGCTTCCACTTTCCAAATATCATTGCGGCAAGTGCAATGAATCCCCTGCCACTACTCATTCCCTGGACGAACTGTGTTAATACCCCTATGGATAGCTGTGCTCCTGCCATGCCCGCTAATGCTCCACTCACGATTACGCCGAAGTACTTTATTCTGTTTACATTTATGCCCATGTTGTCCGCAGCTTCTGGGTATTCTCCTACTGCTCTTATGTGTAAACCCAAGGGTGTCTTGTACATAAGAAACCATGTTAGTATAACGAGGCCAAGCGCTATGTACACAATAGGTGTGTGGTTGAAGAAGACTTCATTTATGAACTTTCCTACTACTGGTATCTTTGTCAGCGATGGGAAGTTTATGTAGGGTAGCTGGGTTACAGACTCTCTTGTACTACCGTGTGTGTGGAAAAGTACCAGCAATAGGTACCCTGTTAGCCCTAAGGAGAATATGTTAATAGCCGTTCCGCTTATTATGTGGTCGGACTTGAATGTTACTGTGAGTATGGCGTGTATGAGCCCGAGGGCTACCCCTATGCCTATGGCGAATAGTACTCCCATCCAGGGGCTTCCGGTTATGTAGTCACCCCAGACTGCAAAGAATGCACCTGCGAGCATCATCCCTTCCAGACCTATGTTTACTACGCCGGTTCTTTCGGAATACAGTCCTCCAAGAGATGCCAGAACGAGAGGTGTTGCTGCGACTATGGTTTGGTTCAGAAGCGTATAGTTAAGTATCTCCAGCACTTTTTACCCCTCCTTTCTTCTTTGTGAGGAGGTAAGTTATCATTCTGTCCAGTGCTACGAACATGATTACGACGCCTTGTATAATGTTTACCACATCCTTTGGTACATGGGCAAATAGCTGCAATTGGAGGTTTGACGCTTGAAGTGCGGCAAACAAGAACGCTGCAGGTATTACGCCGTAAGGGTTATTTCTCCCGAGGAGTGCTACTGCTATCCCTGTGAATGCCATCTCCACGGGAAAATCGTTTGATACAAAATGCATCTCTCCGAGCGTAAAGCACGCTCCAGCAAGCCCCGCTGCAATCCCTCCAAGTGCCATTGCAGTAATGATGTTTTTGTTCACGCTTATTCCAGAGTATTCAGCAGCTCTGGGATTGTAACCTACTGCCTTTATTTCAAATCCGATCTTTGTGCTTTCAAGGAGCCAGTAGTAGATCCCACACAGCACCACGGCTATTACTATACTTATACTTACGGGTTTTATTGGGTAATCCCACAATATAGGGAAGAATGCGCTTTTGTGTATGACCACCGTCCTTGCGGTTCCCATTACGCCGTTTAAAGGGCCATTTGATACTAAGTATCTCACGAAGTATATGGATATGTAGTTCATCATGATGGTGTTTATGACTTCGTGAACCCCAAATCGTGCCTTTAGGTAGCCTGGTAAGATGCCCCACATCATCCCGAATAATGCACCGAGCCCAACTGCAAGTATTATTTCTACAATAGAAGGCAGGTTCAGATACAGTCCTACGAGGACGGCTCCTATAGCTCCCATATACATCTGTCCGGCTCCACCTATGTTGAACAATCCTGCTCTAAAGGGCAATGCAACAGCGAGTCCCGTGAATATCAGTGGGACGGCGTTATTTATGGTACTTGCAAGCCCCATCTGGGTACCGAACGAGCCCATGTATATTGCTTTGAATGTGTTTGCGATGTTTCCCCCTGAAATTAGGGCGAATACCATACCTACCATCAAAGCTACGCTCACCGCTATAATGGAGGATATGACTCCTGCAAGCCTTCCTTTACCGAACATCTGTGTATGCCCTTCCCCGCATCATTAGGTTTCCTATCAGTGATATGTCGAAACCCTGCTTTGAATCGAAGCTTCCAACGATTTCTCCGTTGAACATCACGAGCAATCTATCGCTTAACGAAAGCACTTCTTCTAATTCCATTGATATGAGAAGTATAGCTTTTCCTTCTTCTCGTGCTTTTAGCAAATACCTGTATACATACTCTATTGCTCCTATGTCTAATCCTCTGGTCGGTTGTGATGCTATAAGGAACTTTGGGTGATAGTCAAACTCCCTTGCTACTATTATTTTTTGTTGATTTCCACCTGAGAAGAATTTTGCTTGGAGTGAAGGTTCCGGTGGCCTTATGTCAAACGCTTCTGCAAGCTCCTTACCTTTTTTCAGCATGTAGGACTTGTCCATTGTAATTCCTTTGGAGAACGGCTTTCTGTCGTGTCTGCCCATGGTTATGTTCTCTGCCATTGTGTATTCCATTACCAGTCCCATACCTTTTCTGTCTTCTGGTATGTGGGCAACACCGGATAGTCTTACCTCTTTTGGCGTACAGTTTGCCATCTCGATGCCGTCTATCGTTATGCTTCCTCTTTCTATTTTCCTCATACCACTTAAGGCTTCTACCAACTCTGTTTGACCGTTGCCTGCCACCCCTGCTATGCCAACGATTTCGCCTTCGTATATGTCAAAGGTAACACCTCTAACTATGTCTATGTCTTTTACTTCGTCTCTTACCCAAATGTCTTTTACTTCTACTACTTTTCTCCCTCTGCTGCGTGGAGGTTTTTCTACCTTCAAAAGCACTTTTCTTCCAACCATCATCTCTGCAAGCTCTTCAGGTGAGGTTTCCCTGGTTAATCTCTTTCCTACAACCTTTCCTTCTTTCATTACCGTGACCCTGTCTGATACAGCTATAACTTCTTGTAACTTGTGAGTTATGAGGATGATAGTCTTCCCGGCTTTCTTTAAGTTCTTTAATATGGAGAATAGCTCCTCTACCTCTTGCGGCGTTAAGACTGCTGTTGGTTCATCAAGTATTAGAATCTTTGCACCTCTGTAGAGGATCTTGAGTATTTCTATCTTTTGCTGTATGCCGACGGGTAGTGTGCCTGTTTCGATATCCAGATCTATGTTAAAGCCCATTTCCTGCATGAGCTTACTTACATCTTTTTTTGCCTTTTTTTCATCTATGAAAAACCCCTTCCGTGGCTCAGAACCGAGTATTATGTTTTCTATTACCTTTAGGGGTGGTATCAACATGAATTCCTGGTGCACCATACCGATCCCGAGGGATATTGCTTTGTGAGGGGTCATTTCTTCAATTTCTCTTCCAAATATCTTTATAACTCCACTGTCTTTGGGATAGTATCCGTAAAGGACTTTCATCAATGTGGACTTTCCTGCTCCGTTTTCTCCCACAATGGAGTGGATCTCCCCTTCCTCTATCTCTACATCTACACTGTCGTTTGCAACGACACGCTCAAACCTCTTCGTTATACCCTTTAGCTCTACTGCGTACAAAGAGATTGTCCTCCTTCAAATTAGGAGAGGGAAGACCCCTCTCCTGTAGCAATTTTACTTCATTGATGCAGGTACCTGCCAGTTCTTTGCAAATTCTACATCATTTTTCACGAATGGTGGGAAGTCCAGTGCTTTTGCGTTCTTTTTCATCAGGGATTCTGCTTTTTTCAGCATGTCCAATGCCTTTTTGGGAACAAACTGCTTCGTGTACTTCATGTCTGTAATACCACTTGCTCCCTCTGTATATCCGACTACGTGAACTCCTCCTTTGAGCTTGCCCTCATACGCCTCTTTTATGGCTTCGAACACTACATTTGGTATTACCTTTAACGCACTCGTCAACACCTCACCTGGCACGACCCAATCCTGATTCATATCCACGCCTATAGCGAAGTATTTCGGTCTCTTCCCTGCTTTTGCATCCTCTGGAGTAATACCAGCCTTTTTGTTCATTGCCTTTACTGCTTCAAATATGCCTGTTCCAGTATTGCCTGCCACATTGAATACGATGTCTGCACCCTGTCCAAACATTGCCATTGTTAGCTCTTTACCCTTTGCAGGGTCGTTGAATTCACCAGCGGTTTTCACAATTACGCTTACATGGTCGCCTGTTGCTGCGTTCCATGTCTTTACACCGCACCTGAATCCTGCAGTGTATGCTACTACTGGAGGTATTGCCATCCCTTGCAGGACACCAAGCTTCTTTGTCTTGGTTACAGCGGATGCCACTATACCTGCAAGGTATGCACTCTGCCCTGCCTTGAAAAGATAGGTGGCAAGATTTGGTATTCCCTTCACGGGAAAGTCAATTAGTATGAACTTTGTGTGCGGAAACAAGGGCGCAACCTTCTTTGTTGCATCTGCCATCAGAAATCCCAGTGCAACTACTACATTTGCGCTCTGGGCTGCCAGGGACAGGTTAGTGATGTAGTCTGTTTGTTGCATACTTTGAATGAACTTACCCTTTATTCCGAGTTTTTTAACTGCCATCTGTACTCCCAGCCACCCTGCATCGTTAAAGCTTTTATCCCCCAGTCCTCCAACATCTGTTACGATTATTACTGAGAAATTTTTCTTTGCTACTGCTGTTCCGCCAAGTACGACTGTAAACAGCATCAACGAAATTACCAGTATCCCTACAAAGCCCTTCCTCATCAATACCCCACCTCCTAATTTGATTTTGGTCTATGTGTAATTATAGCACAATCTTTTTTTTGATAGTAGGGGCTGCTGAGTTAAGGTTGGATCTTTTAACTCAGCGTAGTTGTAACTCACAAATGAGGGGCTTCCCCTAATTTGACGATACAAGTCTTTACTGAGAGGTAGAGGTCTGGCAGTGTGTTTTACCATGTATTGCTTATCTCTTTTGCACATATTGTTCCGGATATAGCGACGGCTTCAATACCTCCACCCGGGAATGTAGAGGCGCTGGCGAGGTAGAGGCCTTTTATTGGTGTTTTGAAGTAGGGTCTTTTGACGCTGATTGATTGGTCGAAGGAATATATTGCCCCTTCAGGCATAGATGTGAAGGCTTCGAATGTCTTTGGTGTTGCGGCATCTTGAAAGACTATGCGACTTTTTAGGTTAGGTATGAGCCTTTCAGCTTTTTCTATAAGAAGATTTGTGGTTGTTCGCTTCTTTTCCATGTACTCTTTTGTACCTCTCTCTGGAAAGGAGTGGTAGTTGGCACCTGTGAGGATTGTTATGCTTGCTTTTCCTTTGGGAGCCAACAGTGGATCTGCATTTGAGTTTATCACTATGCTTAAGCCATTATCTATGTCTTCGATGATGTTGGGGTACTCTGTTAGCTCGCCCTCAATACCCAAGAACACCATAAAGACGGAGGGAGACATGGGTAGATTTTCTATGTAACTTACGAAATTTTCTTCTAAGTGTTCTTTACCTACGAGTTTTAGGAATGTGGTCTTTGCGTTGGCATTGGCTACAACGATAGGGCTGAAGTATTTGTTCCCCTTGCTTTCTACCCCTTTAACTCTCCCGCTTTCCACTAATATTCTATTTACTATGTGGCGTGTTAGAACCTTCCCGCCGTTGGCTTTTATGACTTCCTTCAAGGTATCTGCTAACCTCTGGGCCCCGCCCAAAGGGAAGTATCCGCCTTTAGTGTAATAAGATACCACCGCCGTTAGTGCGTTGCTTGCGAGAGTCTCTTCAGGTTGTGTGCCCAGATACCCAAGTAGAGCACATAAAAATTCCTTTATATCTTTGCTTTTAAAATATTCATCGAGTTTCTCTTTATATGTCTTTTTTGTCCAGTCGTAGAAGTGGGGGTGTTCTTTTGGGTAATTGAGTAGTGCTTTTGAGCCTGATACCTTTGCTATAAGGTCGGGTGGTAGAGGTACTCCATACCTTTTGGCTTCTTGGTAGCATTCTTCATGGGCTTTGCCAGCATCGTCGAAGAATGCATGTATACTTTGAGCCTCTTCAGGGAAGATTTTTAGTAAAGCGTTTTTAAAGTCATCAGACCCGTTTACATCTATCTGCTTTTGGTTGAATATGAATCTCATGCTGTTTCTTACGAAGAGCTCTTCTGGTTTGAGATTTAGTTCACTTAGAATGTACTTCATAGCTCCATCGTCCACGCCGCTAATGTTTTCTACTCCTACATTAAAAGTAAAACCCATTCTATAAAAAGAGGAACAGTATCCTCCGACTACGTAATGCTGTTCCATTACCAGTGTTTTGTAGCCTTCTTTTGATAGAATAGATGCACAGGTTAGTCCTCCTATACCGGAGCCAACGACGATGACGTCATATTCGTCTTTTCCTCTCATTCTTTGGATGTTAAGATTGATCTTCCAGTCGTACTTCCTTGATTTTTTCTTGGCAAGGTATGCCGGCAACTTTGGAGGTAGTGCAAACGATATTATTGTTCCAGAGATAATAATGCTGTTTAAGAGTAGTACTGTATGAGAGGGATGGATTAAAAGTAGAATAGAACTTACTAAGAATATTGCTACCCACACACCTGTTAGCATGTTATTGATGGCAATAAAGGATTCATCTTTCCAATAGAGCTCGGGGTAGTCCTTCTTTGAGATTGCGAGTGTGTAAGGGGTTTTTACTATCAGGGAGATGAGTGCCATCAAGAACAGTGCAAAGAACCCTAAGACTCCACTCTTTCTGATGAAAATGTCTGTGTTAAATACTATCAACCCTACGGTGGTTATGCAAAAGTAGATGAATGATGCAATGTTTATTGGATTTTTCTCGTGATTTTTGATCTGTATTACCACAAGGACGCTACTTATAGCCAAGGGCAAGAGAGTTCCCAGCAAAGCACTGATGGGGCTTACTATCCAGTAAACACTCCATGGTAGAAAATAGACCACTGTCCACACGACCCCGGGGATCTTTTTGGAGTGGTGGCTTTCATTTTGTTGCATTTTTCTTTTACCCCCTTCTTGTTTAATTGTGCGTTTTTGCGGCACTCCCGGGGCAGACGAATTTCATTTTACATTGCGAGCATATCTTTTTCCTACTGAGGGCCTCGTAGATACTGAGAACAGCTATCCCTGTGAAGATGTAAAGAAAGGTCGATGTTTGTATCGTTTTATTGTATGCAGAAATTGATAACGCTAATATTGGTATCAGCGTGAGAGAGCCGTAGACGAGTGGGGCTATCTTTATACCGACAGATGAGTCGAATGCTTCCATTTTTCCTTTTTTGAACAGCTTTGCGGATAATTTACCCCAACCAAGATAACACCACTTATCATAGTAATAACAATTTGTGCAAACCAGTTTTCTTAGGACGAGGAATACGATGGTAACTGAATAGGCTGCGTAGATGTAAGCGGCGTAAATACTTATATATTTGCATGCAATAGCACCTAACAGGATCCAAACGATTATAAGGGCGTTGTTTACGATGATACCCGGTGCAGAAACACTCTCTATGCCCTTTTTATAAAGCCCCGATTTTTTGGTCATTGCAACCTCCCAGAGCTTAGTATAGCATAATAGTTGTCGTATGGATACCTTAATTTTGAGTTTTGTAGTATTTGGGTGTATAATCTCTTTTGGAGAGGGGGCGGTGTAGAATGGTCGAGTATAAGCCACTTAACCCACTTGAGGTGCCAAGATTTTCAGAGATACGGACGTTTATGCATTTGCCTTACTCTAAGGAGATACCCGAGGGTGTGGATTTTGTGGTCTTGGGGATACCGTTTGATACGGGTGCATCTTACAGGGTTGGTGCAAGGTATGGCCCAGAGGCTATTAGAAGTCAGTCTCTCGTACTTCGATCTCACAATCCGGTTTTGGGTGTAACACCGTTTGAGCACTGTTCAGGTATTGACTATGGTGATTTGCCCATAGTCCCGGGTTTTATTGAGGATTCCTATAGCGCTATAGAGAAGGGGATTTTTTCTTTGGTGGAGAAAGGGGTAATACCCATTGCGATGGGAGGAGACCACTCCATAACATTGGCGGAACTCAGAGCAGTTGCCAGAAAATACGGTGCAGTTGCCTTGGTTCAATTTGACTCGCACACAGATACGGATCCTGACTACTATGGACACAGGTATAATCACGGCACGCCATTTATAAGGGCTGTGGAAGAGGGTATCCTTGATGTGGAACACTCCATTCAAGTTGGAATAAGGGGTTCAACGTATTCGAAGGAAAGTATAAGAGAGGCAATTGACCTCGGTTTTGAAGTGGTAACCTCTGAAGAGGTGTTCGAGCTTGGAATACCTGCTGTTGCGCAGAAGATTCAAGAAGTGGTTGGTAATGCATTGGTGTTTGTGACGTTTGATATTGATTTTGTTGACCCTGCCTATGCACCTGGAACTGGTACTCCGGAGGTGGGAGGTTTTACCAGCAGGGAGGCACTGCAACTTGTGAGAGAAGGCTTAAAGGGGCTGAAGTTTGTTGGCTTTGACTTGGTGGAGGTCTATCCACAGTACGACCCTGCTTTGATCACAGCACTATTAGCTGCAAATATTATATTTGAGTTTATATCTCTTATAGCACTTAACAAGCAAAGGGATTAGCCCGTTTCCTTGCCTTTCTTTCTGCTGGCAAATATGTTTATCTTTGGTACCTGCTGCATGTATTCTTTGTATGCTTCGCCGAATTTTTTCATGTTTATTTCCTCTTCTTCCGACATTTCGACACACAGCAGGGATATGAGTCCAAGGCCTATTAGCGTGTTTATGATGTGTTGAGATATGAGTACTAAGCCTATAATCACCAGAATATGTCCAAGGAATTCGGGATGTCGAATTATGCCGTAAAGTCCCGTTTTTATGAGGGTTTCTTTTCCATTCTCTAAGAGTGCCTTTTTGCGTGATTTAGATGCACTTACGAGCATAATACCCCCGGTTATTAGCACTCCCCATCCAGCATACATTAGGCTGGTTATGATATCTGGTCTATAGTAAATGATGGTGAATACGATTAGAAAGACATATAGAGTGAAATATGCTATATGCCCGAGTATATGGCTTATACTTTTCTCGTTCATGAGGTTTACCTCCTGTTAGAGATGCCTTCACAGTATAGTTTTACTCCAAAGAAGGACAAAAGTCAAGTTTTTGGTGATATGTCTGTCTCTGTTAGGTTTCTTGGTGTGCAGAGATGTGATATAATTTTTTGTGTATTTGGGGTGGTTGGTGAGGTGGTATGAGTATTTACAGAGATGTTATGAACATCTTGAGAGGTGCTTATCCTAATCCTGTAGCAAGTGAGGAGCTTGCAGAGTGGCTTGGTGTTAGCAGGGAACTGGTGGTTAAGACAATTGCAGTTTTGCGTTCTGAGGGCAAAGATATTGTTGCTACTCCGGAGGGGTATGTACTGGATAGGCAGGATAGGATTACTGAAATGGTAGCTGTTAACCATACGGTAGAGGAGATCGAAAAGGAGATTTCGCTGATTTTGAAGGCTGGTTGTACTATAGTTGATGTAGTAGTTGAACACCCTTTGTATGGGGAGATAAGAGGCATGCTCAATATAAGGAGCTACGACGACCTTCAGAAGTTTCTTTTAAAGATGAAAAGTACATCTGCTCGGCCTCTTTTGGTGCTTTCTGGGGGTATTCACCTTCACACACTGGCTGCAATGGATCGCACCAACATAATCGAGGCGAAGAAACTTCTTCTGCAGAATGGTCTTTTAGTATAATTTTTGCGCTAATCCTTCTCTTTTTAAAGGGGAGATACAGCACACGGCGTAAGCCGTTGTCATGACTATGCGTTAATGGTAAATAAGCGTTACTGCTTTATTCTACCACACATTTGTGATATACTATATGTATGGGAAAAGTGAACCTGAAACCTAACCTTAAAAGAGGAAGAACTTGCGTGTATAACTGCAACTATCACATAGTCTTTTCAACCAAATACAGACAAAATGTACTGACTCCCGAAATAGAAAAATACTTGAAACAAGTAATTGTAGAAACTGGCATAGAAAAAGGATTTGATGTAGCTATGGTGGAAGTGAGAGAAGAAGATCATGTTCACCTGTTTGTATCAGCACACCCCAAAGTATCTCCTTCCTACATAGTCAAAATGGTGAAAGGAATAAGTGCGAGAAAGTTGTTTTTGAAGTTTCCAGAACTCAAAAAGAGGTTATGGAAAGGACACTTGTGGAATCCTTCCTACTACATAGAAACTATTGGGTCAATATCTGAAGAGGTAATTCGCAAATACATAGAAACTCAAAAGAAGGAATAGCCATGCTTTACGTTTACAGATTCAGACTCTATCCTACAAAAGAACAAACGGAGTTTCTCAACAAACAGATAGGCCACTGTAGATTTGTTTACAATAAGCTCCTTGAAACAGCAAAAGAAAACCATGAGGAAGAAGGTAAAAAGTGGAACTACTACGAATATAAGAAACTGTTGCCTGAATTGAAAGAAGAGTATCCTTTCCTCAAAGAAGCTAACAGTCAGTCTCTTCAAGAAGCTGTTAAGTGGCTTGATAGAGCGTTTAAGAACTTCTTTAAGGGGCTTGCGAAGTTTCCTAGGTTCAAGAGCAAAAAGAGGGTAAATAGCGTGTCAATACCCCAACATTTCGGTATAGAGGGGGATAGAGTCAAAATACCAAAGCTCAAAACAGGGATAAAATTCAAAAAGCACAGAGAGATAGAGGGGAAAATTAAAAGCATCTCAATAACTAAACTTCCATCTGGTAAGTTTTACCTTAATGTTCTTGTTGACAGGGAAATAGAGCCTCTTCCTGAGATAGGCAAAGTAGTAGCAATAGATGTAGGACTTACTCACTTTTGCACTCTATCAACAGGAGAAAAGATAGAAAATCCCAGATATTTGGTTAAAACAGAACGAAGGCTTAGAAAGTCTCAGAGGAAATTGTCAAGGAAAGTGAAAGGCAGCAATAAATACCGCAAGCTTCAGAGGAAGATAGCAAAACTTCACGAAAAGGTAGTAAACCAAAGGAACGATTTTCTCCACAAGTTGAGCAAGAGGATAATCGGTGATAACCAAGCCGTGATAGTAGAAGATTTAAATATTAAAAAACTACTTCAGAATAGCTACATTTCAAAGCATATAGCAGATGCAAGCTGGAGGAAATTTATTTCTTATCTGGAGTACAAAGCAAAATTCTACAACAGGAATCTCATCAAGGTAAATCCTTTCTATCCTTCTTCAAAGCTATGTTCTGTTTGTGGATATAAGAATGAGACTCTTACGTTGTCTGATGGAGAATGGGTATGTCCTCATTGTGGAACAAAACACGATAGAGACTATAATGCTACATTAAACCTCTTGAAAGAAGGGCTAAAGTTACTGAAGGGTTCGCCTACCTTACGAGCGGTAGGGCTGGAACGGCCCGAACTTACGCCCGTGGAGAGTATGGTTGCACTCGTTGAAGCGGGAAGCTCCTCTTTTTAATGAGGGGTAGTTCACTGGGTTAAATGTTTGAAAGTATGGGTATGATGCGTTTTCTTGTTATTTCGGCTGTGGCTTTTATCTCCAGCATTACCTCTTTTGGTATGGGAACACTTATTTCATCTTTGGTATAATTTACCCCTTTCATTTTCTCTATTCTGAGGAGTAATTTCATAGGTTTTTCCATACGGGTGTACATCAGATTATCTGCTGCCTCTTCCCACTTGGTAATTTCGTTTACAAATGCGCTTGTGCTCACTGAGAATATGTAAGTTCGGCTCTTATCGTTTTTGATTATGCGGTGTATGTTCTTAAGGATGGCTTCCTTATAGGTTGGGGAGAATAAGAGTAAATTTAGTGCAGAGCCAAAGACCAGTGTGCCAATAGTACTTTTTTCTACAGACTTTTCTGCTGCTTCTATGCTCTTTTCCCATGTCTCTGGTTCGAGCAGGTTTGCCTTTATTGTGTTTGTGTTGACCTCTTTGAAGCCTTTCATGTAGGGTTCAAAGTCTATGTATGCGAGTTTCCCTTGATATGCTTCGAGCGTTGTGTTGTACAGCTTTTGCAAGGTGATTTCTACGAATCTTGTATCAGGATACTGTAACGGTATAGCAACTGCAGAGCCGCCAGCTTTCAGCCACGATACGACAAATGCAAGTTCAACCAGCGGCTTTCCCGTGCCCCCAGGCCCGCTTATAAGAGTTGAGGTTGGGTAGGGAAATCCATCAGGTAGTATTTTCTGTAACCACTCATGTTCTATTTTTATTGTGTTTATTTCTTTAACCATGATGTTCACCTGTATTAGATTAAACTAACAAAGTAAGCCTAATCTAATTATAATACCTCTGTCAAGCGAGGTGCAAGTAAGAGACAGAGAGGCAGATTACCTGCCTCTCTGGTTTAATTTCTTTATCTTAAGCTGTTTAGTATCTTTGCCTTTTCCGATATAAACTTATTTTGATCTAGTTTTAGCACTTGTGTGATGTAGTAGTAGGCGTTGTATTTCGTTAATCCTTCCACGACCTCGTTTAGGCTTTTCCCCGATGCATTGGCTATTGCTTTGGCATTTAGCAGCATCATGGGATTGTTGTTTAGCTTTGCGAGTAGCTCCTTTGTTTGCTGTTCACTAATGGAGAGTACTTTGGATATGTTTTC